>JAPKFB010000078.1 GCA_028821775.1 Roseibacillus sp. | reverse complement strand
AGGTTACCTCCTCGCAGCGGTTGATAACCGAGGGGGCGGCCTTTCTCAAAAAGAACATTGCCTACTCTGTGATCGGCGCGGAGGCATGGAACTATGCCGACAGCTTCGATACCATCCCGAGCACGCCGCTGAGACTATATCTGAGTGGAAAGGAAAGCACCGCAGATGTCGGCTCGCTAAGCAAAAAACACCCTGCCCAGTCGACTTCGAGAAAGCACCCCTACGACCCCCTGGATACCCGTCCTGGCGAGTTCGCGATACAGCAAGGAGGGCAAACGGAGCTCATCTATTATCATGTCCACCAGCGCGTTGAGCCAGCGCTTTCCAGTCGGCAGGCCAGCCGTCGGCCAAGAACCGGGCGTCCGGTTCCAAGGCAACTTGGACCGGACCGTCATTGGTCGCGAAGTGTACGTTTCGGCGACCCATTCCTATTCGTCCAGATTACAACAATTCCGCTTCGCCGGCATCCATCGCATCTTCCCGGAGATAGCCTTCATCGACAACGCGCCCCGAACCCTCCGCGCCCTGCACCGCAAGGGCATCACAGCGCTCGTTCTCGTCGTGTCCGGCGTGGCCTTTGACCCACTTCCAGGTGATCTCGTGGACTGCCTGGGCGGCATCGAGTCGTTTCCAGAGATCCTCGTTGCGGAGCCGTTTCCCAGGGCCGCGCATCCACCCGAAGCCCTTCCACTTTCGCAACCACCCTTCGGTCATGGCGTTGATGAGGTACTTTGAATCCGAAGCAAGGGTGACCCGACAGGGTTGCTTGAGATGCTCTAGGCTCGCGATGGCCCCGAGAAGCTCCATGCGATTGTTGGTCGTTTTTTCAAACCCGGCACTCAATTCCTTCCGATGCGTGCCAGCCCTCAGGATCACTCCGTAACCACCTGGTCCGGGATTTCCGCGACAAGCCCCATCGGTAAATATCTCGACCTCCTTCAATGTTGCGGATGGTCGGTGATCCCAAACTCCTGTCGAGTCAAATGCCTCCGACCCCGAAGGAAGGATTTCCTGCTTTCCCAACCATACCTGGGAACCTCTACTGGCATCATGAAATCAAAGCAGGACTGCATCCTCGGAGCGTGCGCATTCCTCCTCGCCGGGCCAGGAGGAATTCTGGCTGCCGAAAAACCGGGCAAGGCCACGGCACCTTTTCCCTATGTGCAGGCCAGGGCCTGGCACGTCCTTACCGGCACGCATAGCGAACAGTCGGGCTACTTTTCTCTCTCGGAAGCGCACGACGGACGAGTGCATATCGGCACCGCCAAATACGGCCACAATGCCTACCTCGTTGAATTCGATCCGCGAACAGAGAGGCAGCGCATCGTCATCGATGCCCACCGCGACCTCGGGCTCAGCGACACCGGCTACGCGGCGCAAGCGAAGTTCCACACCCGTAATTTCGTGGGTTCCTCCGGGAAAGTGTACGTCGGCACCAAGCAGGGATATCCCTCCGCAGAGGACAAGAAAAACAAGGCGCAGTATGCCGGTGGTTACGTCCTGACCTACGATCCGCGCACCGGGACGATCGAAAACCTCGGGATGCCTTACGAGAAAGAGGGCGTCATCGACGTGGTGGCGGATGAACAACGTGGCCTCATCTATGTGGTCACTTGCGAGAACCAGCATTGGATGCACTACGACCTTGCGACGAAGAATTACCGCGAACTCGGACCGATGCTCACACCCTACGCCACCACCTTGATCGACTCCCAGGGGCGCGCCAATGTTCTGACCAAGGACTTTCAGCTCGCGCAGTACGATCCCGCGACCGGCAAGATCCACACCCGGCCGGTCATCCTGAACGGCAAGGCCTGGACTCGCGGAGGCGGAGGCTCGATCCCGACCTGGCAACTGGCCGCCGACGGCCGTACGGCCTACCTGATCCTGATGAATGACCCGACCTTGCTCGCGATCGATCTCTTGAGCGAAGGGGCCACCGTGGCGGCGATCAGCCACGGGAAGATGATTGCCGGCGAGGGTCCGGATTCCCGCTCCGCCCTGACGATCGCTCCAGATGGGCGGGTCTATTCCCTCGTCCGGGTCAAGAACAAGACCGGCTTTGGATCCGGGCAATTGCATCACCTCCTCCGCTTCGATCCCACCACCAAGAAAACCACCGACCTCGGTGTGCTGGCGGTGGAGAACCCGGAATTTTTCGACTTTGCACCCGGCAAGAAGTGGACTCACGGCTACCACACTCTGCCGGATGGAACCCTGACGCCCCTGCACCACCACATGGCCCTGATCGCGGGTCAGGACGGCACTCTCTACGCGACCATCCTGTATCCGTTCACTCTCCTCAAGATTGACGCTTTCATGAAGCCCAGCACCAAGGCGACCCCAGCGCAACAGTATCTTCGGGCAGCATTGGAAGCCTGTGATCGCATCGAGGCGGATCTCCCTCGCCTCACCAAGGCCGGAGAAGATCTCGCCCAGCGCTACCTCAAGGGCGGCTTGATGGGCTTTCCCTACCTCAGGCAAACGCTCGGCATGGAGTTGTATGGACGGAGCGGTGGAGTGATGCATGCCGGCTTCGATCGGCCCTGGAAAAAAGAGCGCACGGCGGCGGAGAAGAAGCACGATGTCTCCATCTTTGGATGGGACTCCCCTCCCGAGGAACGCGATTTGGCAGTGGTCCAAAAGGAGAAGGAACGCGGTTCCTATGTGATCGGATTCGGATCGAAGGCGATGCCGGAACTCCGGGAACACACCAAACTGGTCGACCTCTGGTTCGACACCGGACGAGCGGCCGATGACCGCGTGGTGAGCTATCCCGATGGGACCCGGGCGGGGAAGATCAACCACTTCATCAATGTCATCTACGCCTGGGCTCTCACCGGGGAGACCGTGGCAGCTCTGACCCGCCAGGGAAAAATGCCCACGATGTGGAAATCGTGGGCCTACAAGGATGGCCGCGCCTGGAGCGAGGCCCTTTTCCGCAAGAAGCAGTACCACGACAACTACAAGATTCCGCCCCTCCCAAAGGGTAAAGTCGCCCGCGCATACCTCTCCCGGATTCGCTACCTGCTCCACCGCTTTGAACGCAAGGAACTGGAACAAATTGCCCAAGCTGCGAACTTGATCGCTGGTGAGATGCGGGCCGGGCGCAAGACTGTCATCGCCTCGACCGGGCACATGGCGATGTACTACATCGCGCGCTACGACGACTCGGTCTGGGCGAGGAACCAGGAGGTTCATGCCTTTCTCGATTCTCAGATGAAGAGTTTTGAGGAAAAGACCGCACCGGGAGCACTGGTCGTGCAACTGGGAGAGAGCGGCTTCGATCGCAAGCTAGCCGCCCTCTTTCAAAGCAAAAAACAGCGGGTCATTTCCATCACCAGCGAAAACCCCTACCCGGAGAATCAAGCCTATCGCGACGACTGGGCAGCCAAGATCGACCTGGGATTCGCCTTTGGCGACGCCTGCGTGCCGATTCCGGGGTATCCCATTCGCATTCTTCCCACCAGCGGAGCGATGCAGGTGGCCGCTTATGAGTGCCTGAACGTAGAAGTGTTTGCGCGACGGGGCGACAAGTAGATGATGGCTGCGCACCGATGGCGCTCAAAGAAATTGCACTGAAACTGGACGAAGGGGAACTACCTTCGCAGGTCGTTACCCTGATCCAAGATGCGGATCAGCGGCTGGACAATCTCTTCGAAACCAATCGCAATCGCCGCGTCCCGCGCTTTCTGCCCAGCGATCCGATCTTGCTTTACCGGGTCCTCGAGCACCTGACCAAAAACGATCTTCCACCGGGAAAAACCTTCTGCGAATGGGGTAGTGGATTCGGAGTGGGCGCCTGTCTGGCGTCTCTCCTCGGATACAAATCGTATGGGCTCGAAATCGAGAAGGATCTTGTCGAGCTCGCCAAGGAACTCGCGAGCGATCTTGAAATCAAGGTCGAAAACCTCTGCGCCAGCTACTTCCCGGAAGGCTACGGATCGTATCCCGCGCAGGGGGGGGCGGAGCTCATGGTCCCTGAGCCCGACTCGCACTGGGAGGAAGCCACCGTGGTCGTTCCTCCCTACGAGGGCATGGACTGCGATATTGATGAGATTGACCTGTTCTATGTCTACCCGTGGCCCGGCGAGCAGGAACTCATGCACGATCTCTTCGACGCGGTGGCCGCCGAGGGTGCGATCCTGATCGCCTACTACGGGGACAAGGACATCGCGGCCTTTCGCAAGATCGTGGACGACGACTGGGAATAGAATGCCTACCCGCGACGCGTTCTTTTCGCGCCCATCCAGAGAAGGGCAAGGGAGGCAAGAAGCAGACCCGAGGGTTCCGGCACGGTCCGGAAATTATCGAAGTGGGCCGACCCACCTTCGAGAACGTCACCGATCGGGATATTGCCGCCACCCAACACTGGAGTGATTGTCGAATAAATCTGCACAAAGTTGACGGCGGCGAGGGTGGCATCGACATCGTTGGTTCCGCCGTCGATGTAGTCGAGGTCCAGAGGCCGCAGGGAGAAGATGTGGTGTTGCCATGCCGTTCCGGCGGCGATTTGAATGGCTGGAGTGGTGAACCATCCACCCGGGCCATTGACCGCAAAGCGCAGGTCGAGTGCATTGTCGCCGATGTTGCGCACATCGGCCCGCACTCCAGTCACCCCGGCCGCTCCATAGTCACCAAGCCAGGCGTCCGCAGTATTGAAGGCGATGTAACGACTGCCCGGGCCAAAGCCAACACCCGTTGTGCGGATGTGAAGGACGTGATCCCCTGTCCCGGTCGGGCCCGCATCGGCCACGTTGATGGGCGGCACTTGGGAGGGTCCTCCATGGCTCCAATCCTGCGGAGTCCCATCCTGAAAATCGTTGATGCTCCCGATCATGATGGTCGCGCTGGCATGCGAGAGGGAGAGAACAAGTCCCACGAGGGCGAAGATCGATTTGGTCATCATGAGGCAACTGGGGGAGGTTTCAGATCTATGATGGCAGGGGCGAGTGGTCAAGGCTTGGCAGGCGCTTTGGGTTTGAGGATCAGGCCGACCGCTCCGTCGAGAATGGCAAACTGCGCTCCTTTTTTCAGCCGCATGCCATCTTCCATCTGATACAGGTTGCGCGCTGGACGCGGAAGATTGCGCACCGCTCCGGTCAACACGCCACTTTTGATCTTGGTCATCATCACATACTCCGGCCCAGCGGTGCTCGCCCGCGGTGAAGGGTCGTGAATGAGGAGATAGTCGGGGTCGAGCTTGCCCGAGGAGTCCATGCCGTAGCCGACCGCAGTCACCCAATGACCACTGATCCGCACGAGTGGTTCATCGGGGGAGGTCTCGCGGTACCAACCGACGTTGAGCCAGACCGCACCCCGTTTGTTGGCGACGATGTGTTTGATCCAGGTGAGCTGGGGTTCGGTCACCCCCGTGCGATGCAGATTGTCGTGACGCCGCCAGCCCTGGAATTTCAGGAAGTAGCCCTTTTCCCCACGCTCATCGAGGAAGAGTTCCACTCCGTGTATGAGTTGGCGGACCCCTGTCCCCTTGGTGAGATCGGTGTTCATGCGGGACTGGGACGCCAGCTGGTTCACCAGGTCGTAGTGCGAAACGTCGTTCCACTTCAGGTCGTCCCGGAAGAGAGCCATCAATGAGTTGGACACCGCCACCGGACCACAGAAATTCTTTCCTCCATCGGCAAACTTCCCCTTGGGGTCGGTCTGGGTGAGGTCGGGAATCGCCTTCAGGGGCGGGACAAACGATTCCTTCAACTTGGGCTCCGCCGCGAGAGGTAGCGCCAGGGATACAATGCTGAGGGCAGACAACGCTGCGAAGAAGGAACGCATTCGAGAAGGACTGGTGCAGATACTCCATCGCATGGTGGACCAGTTTCCGCCACTCCGCGAACGAAAAGAAGCACGCCTACACCGACCCGCCGTAGGTCCGACAGATGGTTTTGCATGGCTCGCCGGAACCCCCACGATCGATCGCAGGGCCGTCGCCTTCCTCAACCCATCCCCTGAAACCTCAATTTCGCTTCGCTCGCACCCGATAGAAAGCCCGCGTGAAGGCAGGGAGCACATCGGGATCGGTGAGATAGAGCGTCTGCCCATTTCCCGGGACCGTGAACAGCACCGGCGGGGTCTGGTTCGTCACATCGGTTGTCCGCGCCAGGCTGTAGTTCGTGCCAAACTGGCTCGGCACCTCCATCACGCCGTGATTGCCAATCAGGGTGAACACCCGGCCGGGAGAGACAAAAGCGGTGTCCACTCCGCGTCCGCCCAAGCCAACCCCAGAGGGATGAAGATCGACGTCGGTCGTCAGCATGAACGCGGCACCAGACCGCCCCACAAGGGAAGGATTGTAGGTCACGATCACCGTGCGCAGGTCATTCACACCCAAGGTGCTCTCGCCACTGTCAGAAGTGATCGTAAAGTCCGCAACTGCGGGGCCCGTGAGACCAAGAGACACGATCTCAACGAGCCCGCCACTGGTATTGGTAATGGTGATGGTGCGCATCGCAGTTCCTCCCACGCGCTGGACCGATCCAAAATCCACCGGCCCAGCAGGCGAAACCACAAGCGAAGGCTGATAGGGATCGAGGAGAGCCTTGGCATCAATCACGAGCATGTTGCCAACGTCCTCCGGTGATCCCCCCGAGCCATTGCCCGCCATTTCGTTCACGATGAGATCCAGCCGTCCGTCGCCATCGATATCCCCGGACGCGGCGCTATAACAAAGGGTGTCCCCACTATCCGATGAGGCGGCACCATTCGCGCCCTGCACCAGGGCGATTCGCATGACATCCGAACCCGGCAAGCCGGCTGGATTGAGATCGATGGACAGCGGCCACCCGCCGGGTTGACCGTAGAGCACGTGGAGAGTTCCCGCATCACGGCGGCCCGCGGGATCGTCGTGTGGATTCCCAATGCCCATGTCCCCAATCCCATCTCCATCAAAGTCGCCATGCAAGGCAGTGTCCGAACTGATCGCGCCCGCGACCGGTCCATCGATCACGCTGAAGACGATCCCGGGAGGCGGACTATCGAGATCAAAGTCCAAGCCCCGCAGGTTGCCTGCACTGTAAAAGATGTAGCCCCGACCAGCATTGTTTCGGCCCAGCGGATCCGCCACCAGGTCCCCAATCATGAGGTCGGCAAAACCGTCCCCGCTGTAATCCAGCCCTCCCAGCATCTCTTCCCCAAAGGAGCGCGCGGAAGCCTCCCCATCGATTGCGCTGAAATCACCGAAGGGTGGGCTGGTGACCACAAAGCGATGATTCTCAGGCCATGGTCCGGGCGGGAAATTCTCGTCCCAGACGATGTAGACGGTGCCATCAGAAGACCCTCCCGAAGCCTCGCCTGTTCCCGAGGGAGCGCCCGGCAGCCTGACGCCAGCACCCGCTCGATTGAGGGTCGCCGCCACCATGATTTCCGCCCGTCCGTTTCCATCGAGGTCGCCCACCTGCACGGTGCCCCCAAAGTGATAATCGTTGGAACCCGAAGGGGGATCGATCCAGGCCACGTGCCCCTTGAGACTTTCAGGAAAGGAGGGTTGTCCAAAGTCCGAGAGATCAATCGTGGCGGGAGCGTCCAGCAGATGCGGGCCTCCGCGGATGACGAAAACGGCGCCTTGATTCTGATTGATCGATTGACCGGTAGCATCGACTTCGTCGGCCCCCACAAGAATATCCGCGATGCCATCACCGGTGATGTCGCCGGTTCGGAACCAAATGCCGAGACGATCGTAGTGGTCCGGACCAACGAAGGTGATCAACTTGAGCGCTGGGGGCGGGGCTCCGAGATCCAGATGAGAAAGGGTCGCGGCGTGGGTTTTCCAAGCGGGATCGCCCACCAGGATGGTCAACCCTCCACAACCGACCCGCGGTGCGGCAGGAGGGGGAAATTCCAAAGAGTAGTTCTGGCGACCGATCAAGAGATCGCCTTTGCCATCACCAGTCACGTCCTCCATCCACGCTTCGTCGCCCGCCGTTTCGTGAGGCTGAAATCCGGCGATGAGAAGAATCCCGGCCTGAGCGATGTCAGAGTCGGCGGTGCCTCCGATGGTACCGTCTCCAAAAACCACCGTCACCTCACCAGCCCCGGTCCTCCCCAGCGGGTCGGCCCGAAATTGCGCAAAAGCGAAGTCCACGAAGCCATCACCATCACAGTCGGTTCCTCCACAAACAGGCACGCCAAAGACGCCATCATTGTTCGAGCCGTGACCTAGGATGCGCGTGATCTTTGCCCCCGGTGGAGGCGAGGCGAGATCCAGGGTCAGAGTAGGCGCAGCGAACACAACACCTAGTTGCAAAACGGAGAGCGCAAGAGAAATTCGTGAGGGGGCGATCATGGGGGAGAAGGGAATGCGGTTTTACTTTACGGCGGGAATTCTGAGCGAGGACTTCTTCCCGGTGAAGGATTAGAAGGCCGTGCGGACAATCACGGTCGCACCGCTCGCATTTGGGTGCACCGTGTCAGGAAACAATTTCTTGTGAGATTCCAAGGCTGAGTAGAGATCGATCAGCAGGCACCGGGAAGTCTTGTCGACTTCTTTGAGAATGGGGATGATCTCCTCCTTGACGGCCTTTCCGTCGATGTTCCAACCTCCAGGAAAGGCCGGAACAGGCAGACCGACGAAGACTTCCACCTTCGGATTGGCAGCGTCAAACTCATCCACCAGTTGATGGGCGTCAAAACCAAATTCCGCCTTGCGCCTCCAGTAGTTGGATCCCTTTCCTCCTTCTGGACTGGGATGCTTGTTGTCGTTGGTGCCCAGTCTGATGACAACCACATCGGGTTTCCAGCCAATCGCCTGCGCGTAGGCTTTGGTCTTGTGATAGGGATGACCAAAGCCCCCGGCGGCGAGGGGAACCTCCTGCGCAGCGCAAAAAGCCGTGCTGAGCACTGCAAGGATGGCGGTTACGATGCGATAGGTCATCACGCGGTGGCAACGATTGAAGGCAATGACCCCGCAGGGAGCAATACGCAAAAGCCTCCCCCCCCCGAATTTGAGCCGCATTTCTTGTTCCCTTGTCGATCAATACTCAGATTGGAGATCGCCATGCCTCCTCTCCTTACTCTATTTCTCAACTCGCTTGCGGACTTCTCGCGAGCGATCACCACCTCTACAAAAGTCCCGCTGGTGCCGAGAAACTGTGCACCTCCCTGCGAAACCGCGACATTGCCAACGTGCAGAAGTGGGATCCCAATCACGCGACCTATGTGAGCGACTACAATGCGAAAGAGATTTCAGGGCTTAGCAATCCCGATCTTGTCGGCTCCTACGACTTTCACCACAAGGCACCTGACCCCTACCTCCTGAAGGATGTGGCCTGCGGAGCCGAGCTTGGTTACACCACTGACGAGCCCTCCCGCCAAAAGGGCTATGCGACCGAAAGCGCGGTAGCGATGAACTTTCGAAAGGTCGGCGAACACATGGACGAAATGGACGGATTGGAGTGGGTCATGAGGGCGGAATTCGATGGCTCGCCCGCGCCCACCACCTGCTGATGCAGGGAAACACCAGGGCCGCCTACCCAAACCGCCTTGGGCTGAGAAACTCGATCGGGTGCCGCGTTGTTCCTTCACTCGCCAAGTCGGCCAGCACCTCGCCCATCACGCTCGAGAATTTGAAGCCGTGTCCGCTGAATCCGGCCGCAAAGGTGAGATTTTCCTGGCTCGGATGCGGGCCAATGATGAAGTGATCGTCCGCGCTATTGGTGTAGAGACAGGTCTGGGTGGCGAGAAGGGGGCCGACGCCATCCGGAATGCAGGTGCCCAGGATCTCGCGCAAGGAGTCGGTCTCCTCGTTGGTGGCTTCCGCTCCCGATGAACCAAGGGCATCGGGGGCAATCCGCGCCCCGGGCTTGTGGAGCCCGATCTTCAGACCGCGCTGACCGGAGTCGAGCATGGGAAAGCCGTAGTGCCCGTAAGGAGGATCGCTCTCGATGAACCAACACGGGAAATTTCCGAGCGCGAGGCTCTCGCGGTCGCCCTGCGCATCGAACCAAGCGAGGACTTGGCGGGTCACGGTCAGTTCGACCTCGAGATCGCGCAGCAAGGGACCACTCCAAGCCCCCGCGGTCACAACGAGGTGAGCGGCTTCATAGCGACCCATGCCAGTGCGGACGGATACTCCAAGGGCCTTGGTCTCCCAATCCAAGATCTCCTCCCTGGTTCGGATCTCAGCTCCGCACGCGATTGCCTGCCTGGCATGGGCGGCCACTGCCAACTCCGGAACAAGAAATCCCGCCTCCACTTCATAGAAGGCGCTGAATCCAACCGGAGCCCGAAAGGCAGGAAAGCGCCGGGCAAGTTCGGCGCGATCCAAGAGCTCGTGAGAGAGGCCGTGCTCTCTTGCGGCCTGCAGTGCTCCCGGCACGACGGCCCCGTCAGGCGGCCCGAGATAGAGCCCCCCGGTCCGATGAAACAGGCGTTTCGCCTCGCTCTGCGATGATCCCTCCACCTCTTCGAGCTCATCCCAAAGTTGATAGGCCCGCCGGAGGAGCGGGACATAGTCGGGGTGCTCGAAGTAGGACCGCCGGATCATGCGCGAGTGCCCGTGATGCGAGCCTCGCTCATGGGGCACATCAAATTGCTCCAGGCCCAGCACACGCAATCCGCGCTTGGCGAGGTGATAGCAAGCGGCCGAGCCCATGGACCCGATGCCGACCACGATGACGTCGTAAGTGCTCAGCGTGCCTGAACTAAACAAGCCCCCCGGCGGCATGTCACGCATCCTTGCGTCGAGATCGGAAAGTATTTTCCCTGACAAAACCGCAGCAAGAGGCGGAGCGCATGAGGAGGAGATTCGCGTCCTCCGCGACAAGTCCGTTCCGCGACCCCTGCAGAGTTACACCTTGATGTCGTCCAAGGCTGGAAATTCCCGTCGCCAGGACACGAGATCACCGTGATCCAACTCGCAGGAGAGCACCGACTCGGAATCCCCGGCCTCGGCGAGCAGCTTTCCGTGATGGTCGACGATGCGCGAGCAACCCGGATAACGAAACCTCGGGTCGCTTCCCACCCGATTCACCCCAACGACACAGGCGAGGTTCTCAATCGCACGCGCATCGATGAGAGTCTTCCAGTGTCGCAAGCGGGCATCCGGCCAGTTTGCACTCACTGTGAAGAGGTCCGCGCCATTGCGCACGGCGCTGCGGAATAGCTCGGGGAAGCGCAGGTCGTAGCAGATGAGGGGACAGACCGTGAAGTCGTGCCACTTGAACAGCGCGAGGCCTTCGCCAGCCTGGTAGTGGCTCGATTCGTCGGTGTAGGAGAAGGTATAGTTCTTCTGGTAAAGCGCGACCGGCCGACCGGAGGGATCGTAGACCGCCAGTTCGTTCCGCCCCATCCCCGAGGACGGATCCTTGCTCACAATCCCGCCAATCACGTGGCTCTGATATTGCCAGGCGATCGAGGCGAGAAACTTCTCGGTCCCACTCTTCTTGGTTTCCGCGACCGCCGAGACATTCATACTGAACCCGGTGGAGAACATCTCGGGCAGCACGAGGAGAGAACCGGGCTCGACCCCACTCTTGGTCAAAAGCCGCCGGACGGTGTCAAAGTTCGTCTCGCGATCTTCCCAAGCCAATTCGTACTGCAATGCGATGACATTCATGACGGGGCTACCTCATCACTTTGGCAGGCCTCGTGGCCAGCGGATTTCCCAGCGACCGCTCGAATCTGCCGCCGCGCAGGCCATTCCCCTGGTGTTGTAGTCCATCACGATCGTCCCCATCCGATCGACAGCAATGAGGCCGGCTTGATTGGGCTGGAGCGTTTCGCGCAGGATCTTGTCCGCCGCCTGTTGGACGGTTTGCCCGGCGTATTTCATGCGCGCGGAGAGATCATGGGCCACCGCGTGGCGAATGAATTCCTCACCGATGCCGGTGCCTGAAACCGCACAGGTGGCATTATCGGCGTAGGTTCCCGCTCCGATGATGGGCGAGTCCCCGATGCGACCAAAAAGCTTGTTGGCGAGTCCGCCCGTCGAGGTCCCGGCCGCGAGGTTTCCCTTCGCATCGAGGGCCACGCATCCCACCGTGCCAATTCGGGCGGAAAGCGCCTCCGTCGGCGTGAGCGCGCCGGACTTTTTCTGCACTCTCTCCAAGCGCGCGCGCTGCCGGTCAGTGACAAACCAGGAGCGCTCTTCCCGCTGAGCGCCCATCTTTTGGGCAAAAGCATCCACGCCCTCTGCTCCGAGGAGCACGTGACGCGTTTTTTCCATCACCAGGCGCGAGACTGTAATGGGGTGCCGAGTCCGGGTCGCGCTGGCCACCGCCCCACACTGTTTTGTGGACCCGTCCATAATGGAGGCATCGAGCTCGACCTGCCCCTCGGCATTCAGGACCGCACCGCGCCCGGCATTGAAGACCGGGTTGTCTTCCATCACCCGGATGGCCGCTTCCACGGCATCGAGGCCGCTTCCCCCGGCTACCAGGATTTTCTGACCCGCCTCGAGGGCCTCCTTCAGGCCTTCGTGCTTGGCGAGGTTGCCCGCGGCATCAGTGGTGGACGGAGAGGAGCCCGCCCCCCCGTGAACAGCAATGGCGTAACGCTTCGCTGGTTCCTGCGCGTGGAGGCTCGCGGTGGTGAGAAGGAGAAGGAAAAGGGTCGCGGCTTTCATTGCCCCGACGATGACAGCGAGGGGGGATCGGAACAAGGTTACGGAGATTCCTTGATCCGAATCCGCCGGTACTCCACCTGGCCACGATCGCCTTCCAGTCCGATCGGCCCGGAAGCAGGCACCTTCATGGCGGCCTCAAGGACCTCCCCGTTGCAGGTGCAGTGGGCGACAGTTCCTCTTACGGTGACCACCAACTCGTTCCAGTCCTGAGGCTTGTAGTTTTTGAGATCCTTCCAAGGACCGGCGAGGACAAAATCCCGGCACTGGAGCTGCGGTTTGCGGATGAAAACCCCGCTGTCGGCAAAGGCGGTGGCCCGGAATTCCAACTTCAGGACAAAGTCATTGGCGAACCGGCGTTTCGTCCACATCTGCTGGAATCGGCGACCGGCCGGAGGGGTCGTGACAACGAGACGCCCGTTCACGACTGCGAAGCGACCATCAATGCTTTCGCTCTTGCCGTCGAAGGAGAGGTCCTCCTTCCAGATCGGACGAGAGGGTGAGGCCTTCCTCTTGGTGTTTCCGGTCTTCTGAAACATCCATCCGCTGAGATCCTTCCCGTTGAAGAGACTCTCGAAGCCCTCTTCCAGTTTGAACTCGTCGGGTTCGGTTTCGAGGTAGCCTAGGGTCGCGAAGATCGGTCGGAGGGTGGCAGCCCATTTTGCGTAGGCCGCCTTGTTGGGATGGAGGAGATCGGGAAACTCGGCCTTCTTGGCGTTGCCCTGCTCATCGGCGAAGAGGACCCAGGTCTCCATCACGGTAATCTGGGGATCTCCCTGCACCGCCGCGACACAACGCTCGTTGATCTTCTGGATCTGGTCCGCCGGGCGCTTCTTGCTGGCGGCGCTTGGAAAGACCTTGCAGAGCACGATGGGCATTTGCGGGCTATGGGCCTTCAAGGCAGCCACGATCAGCTTGACGTTTCCGGCGATCACCTCGGGGGCGGCTCCCTCTTCAAGGTCGTTGGTCCCCATCAGGAGAACCACTGCGGTAGGATTGAGCGCAAGCACGTCATCCTGCAGCCGGATCAGCATCCCGCGCGTGGTGTCTCCGCTGATCCCGCGGTTGGCGACCTTCATCCCGGGAAAGCTCCCGCCCATGATGTCGCCCCATCCCTGGGTGATGGAATCGCCCAGAAACACGATCGCCTTCTGATCTTCCTGAAGACGCTTGGCCCAAGCGCTGCGTTTCCTGCTCCAGAGCTCCTTGAACCATTCGTAGCGCCGGAGGGGACCCGCGCCGGGAAGCCCCTCGTCGTTTTCCGGAATCTCAAAGGCGAGAGCCTCTGCCGGTGCTTGCTCGGCCTTGTCTTGTGCCCAAACGGGCGCGCAGCCAATGACGACCCAGAAGGCCAGAAGAAGAGAGGGAACATATTTCATGGTGAGAGTGGTGAAGGATTAACCCGCGATTCCAGTCTGGTATTCCCACCAGGTTGGGTTCAGCTCCGCAAATGGTTCCTTGAGCATTGCCAGCTCTTCACCCGGGCCATGCACTTCGATGCGAATGATTTCCACGAGTCCAAAAAGCTGATCAAGTTCCGGACCGACATTCTCCACGTGTGCAAGTGCACCGGCGGCCCCAAGATAGCCTTCCCGACAGAACAGTTCATCACTCCGCAAGGTGAAATTGTAATAGAGACAGGCATCCTCGTTCTCCACTTTGGCCACAAAGGCGGGAAGGAGGGCTTTGACTTCATCGAGCTTGCCTTCGTGAATCTTGAAGTAGGGATGAATACTGACGACGTTGCTTTGATCGGCCATAGTGCAAGGCTCCTTGATCATTCCCGGGAAGCAAGGGAAAGAAACCATGGCACGCCGAGCCGCGCCCGAATCCCCGACAGAAAAAGGGGCCGCGTCCATTAAAGGACGCGGCCCGCAAAAGGATTGGTTTGCTAGCCGTCGCTTAGACGACCATGTCCTTGAGGTTTTTCAGCGGACGCACTTTCACGACGTTGCGCGCAGGCTTGGCTGCCACATCCATCATCTCACCCGGCTTAAACGGGTTCGGGCGAGTGGCGGCCTTGGTGGCCGGTTTACGCTGAACGACGATCTTGCAAAGTCCCGGGATCGTGAATTGACCCGGTCCGTTCTTGCTCACTCCATTCCTGATCTCACCACTCAGCGCCTCGAGCACAGCGCCAACGTCCTTGCGGGCGAGGCCAGTACCTTCTGCGATGTTGTTGAGGATCTCTGTCTTGGTTGCTGGTTTATTATCGGCCATGAATATAGGTTCTGTTGATTGTGTGTTTGAAAAGCTTTCGCCAAGAAAAAGGCATGAATTTAAGGGGTTTCAGTCAAGCTTTTCGCCGCTTGAACCCCAAAAAATATTTTTATCAATCGAGCCTCGCCGACTGCCCCTGGTCTCTCTAGCCCGCAAACCGCGAGCGCCTCTGCGAATCATTGCGAATAACTTCCGGCCGCCGGAAGCACTTCCCAGAACCAACTCCGCTCCCCACCGTGCGTCATCCCTTCCTCCCCGAATTGCTCCCCCGCTTGGAGCACCCCGCTCGAGCATTCAACCCGAGGCGCCCTGAAAACTCCCCCAGCTTCGGGATCTCGCACGTTTTTTCGCCCTCATCCACCTGCAGCAGAGTGCCTCAATCCGGCCCTCCAGCGCTCCCCGCATTTGCCCTCTTCCGTCACGAGGCCTACTCCCCTCATCTGAAATCTCAAACAATCTACCGCTCAACCTCTTCCTACAATCTGGTTGAAAATTCAGTTTGTTTATTTAAAATCATTGCCTCTATCCGCAATACTTTCCCCTGAGAAAAAGACGCCGGCGGCTTGTTTTGCAGAATCCCACCCACCTTCACGACCCTCCTGATTACAGGTTTCTCACCTCTCGAAGGCGGTGCGATCGTCAATGAGCCCCTCCCCATCACCCGCCAGGTCCGGGTCCAACCCATCATTGGGAAGAAGGAAAATGGCCCTTCCGCGACCTTCATGGGCAACGCGTCGACCGAGGCCTACGTCAAAGGTGAGATCGCGCACGTGTGGGCCCAGTCAGGGGTCGCGATTCAATGGGAACTCGCGGTCGAGTTCGTCGACGACTTCACCTACGGCGGTTCACCCGGTCATCAAAAAGTAATCTCCAAGGCACTGACGAATTGCAGGTCATGGCGCTGCCTTCCCATCGCAGGAGTGCTGTCGTAGTTGCTGCGGCCTAGCACCTTGAGACTGATTTTCTCGGTAATCGACTGGTCGATCCCGGCCTCGCAGGTGAACAGAAAGCTCGACCCTTCGGTCGACTCCGCCAGCCACGATACCACTCCAAAGAGCCGTGTCCTGGGACCGATCTTGCGCTCACCCTTCACCGCCGCGTAGGCCCCCAGAAAAGAATTCTGCGAACCACCCTGCAGTTCAACCACTCCTGAAGGACCCGCCTCGATGCTGAGTTTGCTGTGCTCTGACGCGACCAACTTCCGCCCGAGGTAGGGCGCGAGGGCAAAGCGCCACTCGAGATCGGCCAGGGCATCGCGATCTCCATCGATCCGCAACCCGGCAAACCATTGCTTCAGCAAATTACGCTGATAGTGCGCGTCAGTCGCCAGGGTTTCAGTACTCACGAGTCCATCAGTCTCCCCATAGCTTCCAAACACACCTGCCGCCAGTTCGTCATCCTCCCTCTCCAGCTTTGCTTCCAAGCCCACATTGATCGAGCGGGCCTCGCTGTTGCCTTCGGAATAACTCCCACCCAGCAGGGCCGTGAACACCCACTCTCCGTCCGTGGCCACCCTCCCACCGTGGGCACTCGCCAACGATTTTTCCTCGTTGTCACCCGGGAGATCATTGTAGCCAAATCCAGCGGTCACGATCAGGTCGTCGCTTTTCATTCCTTGATCCTCGCCGTAGTGAATCGCCTTCCCGCCCAAGCGCAGGGACCACCGCCCCACCACCTTGGACTCCACCCCCGCCTCGGCCGTCAGGATGAAGTTGTCTAGCTCCCCGGCCTCCAGAACCGCGGTGACCGCTTGGAAGAGCTTGGTATCGGCGGTCATTTGAAAGCTGAACTCCTCATGAAAACGCAGCGAACTATAGCCGCGCTCGCTTCCGTTCCGCTCTTCCCAGATGTACCCGGGACCAGCCTCCACCCGGAGTTGGAGCCGCTCCTCGTCGAGCACCCGCAGGCCGAGCAAGGGCGTCACCCCGAATCGCCAATCAATCCCTGCCAGGGGATCGTAGAGAACCTCATTGGTGAGCCCAAGGTAGAACCGTTTGGTGAGATCACGGTTGAGTTGCAGGGACGCGTCCACGCGCTCGTGGGAGTGCAGGCCATCATCTTCCCCGTAGATTAGCGAGGCCTTGCCCAGGGTCTCCCACTCTCCATGGACGCCCATGACTTCCAACCCAGCAGTGGTTCGCAGCGATTCCGAGTTCCCCCTTGCCAAGGTCACTCCGAAATTCCCCGATCCACTCCAGCCCCCTTGTTCCGCGGCCACGAGGGGGATTGCGAGCAGGAGGCTCATCATGGAGAGGGGTAGCGCGGACATGGGTGCGTGCTTAGAACTCCAGCCTGCAGTCGTCAAGGAAGGGAGGCTGCTTTGCGATTGTCTCCCCGCTCGTGAAGGGAGAGATTGCCTCCATGCACGTCGAACGCACGAAATACATCATCTGGGCCGCGGACATGAACCGGGCGCTCGCATTTTACCGCGACGTCCTCGGCGCGACGGTGACCAAAGAGTCCGAAGTCATCAGCGAGGTCGAACTGGCGGGAGCAGTGATCGGAATTCACGGCGGCGGAGAAGGCAAGAAGACCTGGACGGGGCTCAGCTTCCAAGTCGCCGATGTGGTGGCCGGGGCGAAGGAAATCGTGGCCGCAGGCGGTGAGCTCTCCCGTGAGCCGACCTCCGATGCCCCAGACGACCCACCCCATCTCGCGATGTGCGTCGATCCCGAGGGCAACCAAATCATGCTCTCCCGCAAACTGAGCTGAACTGCCCCAAGTTCCTCACCTCAGGGCACTTGCGCCAACCGGAATGCCTCCCGCTCCTTTGGCATCGAAATCGGTGGGGATTCCCGGTTTACGCAATGATTTACTTGTGATTCCGCGACAAATTTTCAATTCGGGAATCATGTTGGTAGAAATTGATCATCCATGATCGTATTGGCCTCGCAGTGACACGCCATTTACTCATTCTCGCCTTCGCCCTTGCCGGGGCGCCCGCCCTCTGGGCGGAAGAAAAAAAACCTGCCCAGGAGAGCACGCTCAAGGCCGGCCATTCGCACCAGGGGGAAGCCTTCAATGAAGGGCCTCGCCAAGCGGCGGTGCGAATCGCAGGGACCGGAAAGGTATCCATCCCCATCCAGACCGGATGGGACCAGGGCCAGGAATTCTTCAACCAGGGAGTCGGGCAACTGCATGGCTTTTGGTACTACGAGGCTGAACGCACCTTCCGTGAAATCGCAGCCCACGATCCCAAATGCGCCATGGCCTATTGGGGCATGGCCTTGGCGAATTGGGAAAACGAGAAGCGTGCCAAAGTGTTCATCAAGAAGGCCGTTGAGCTGAAGGACAGTGCTTCCGAGCACAACCGCCTCTTCATCGAGGCGCAGGCCAACTACCTCGATGGTGATCCCAAGGATTCCAAGAAGCGGAAGCAGGAGCTCATCAATCAACTGGAAAACATCATCCAGGAATATCCCGATGACATCGAGGCCCGCACCTTTCTCTGTCTACGTCTCTGGCAGTTTTCGCGCGGCGGATTGCCCATCCACAGCTACCAGTCGGTCGATGCCATGCTCCAGCAGATCTTGGCCGCGAACCCGATGCATCCCGCCCATCACTTCCGCATCCACCTCTGGGATGGCAAGAAGGCCAGGATCGCTCTCGATTCCGCGGCCAAGCTTGGGCACACCGCTCCCGGAATTGCGCACATGTGGCACATGCCCGGCCACATCTACTCGAAGCTCAAACGCTGGGACGATTCGGCCTTCGCACAGGAAGCCTCCGCGCGCACCGATCACAAATACATGATCTCACGCCGGGTCTTGCCGGACCAGATTCACAACTACGCCCACAACAACGAGTGGCTCGCTCGCAACTGGATGAATCTCGGTCGGGGCCATGACGCTCTGGAAATGGCCAAGAGCCTCATCGCCAATCCACGCCACCCCAAACTCAACACCCCCCAACGAGGTGGACGGAGTGCCAAGTACGGGCGCGCCCGCATCTTCGAGGCGCTTCGACGCTTCGAGCTTTGGGAGGAAACCTTGCGCCTTGCGAGCACCCCCTTCCTGGAGCCCACCAGCAAGAAGGAGGAGCAACTGAAACGCCTGCGCCTCCTCGGCTCTGCCCACTTCGGAAAGAAATCCGTGAACGGGGTCCAGTCAATCGATCAGGAAATCGCCGGAATGATGGATCTCGCCACCAAGGAGAAGGAAAAGGTCGAGAACGAAGCCCGAAAAAAGGCCGCGAAGGAAAAGAAAAACGAGAAGGACACCGAAAAGGCCGTCAAGGGAGCCGGGAAAAGTCCCGGCGAGTGGGTGAACAATCTCCAGAAAGCGCGCAACGCCATGTCGTGCTTCCTCGCCCTCCTCGAAGACAACAAGGAAGAAGCCAAGGTGCACATCGGTGCGGTGCAGGGCGATAATTACTACCTGTCCCGCCTCCACCTGCAACTGGGTGATCACGAAAAGGCCCTCACGATGAGCAAGGAGGCGGTCGACAACGCAGAGAAACAAGTCCTGCCCCTCCTCGCCCGCATCGAGATCCTGCACGCCCTCGACAAGAAGGAGGAAACCATCGAAGCCTTCGAACTGCTCAAGCCAATCTCTGCCTACCTCGACCTGCAGGCCCCGCCGGTCGCCCGCGTCTTTGAGATCGCGAGGTCTCTCGACCTCGGCGACTGGCAAGCCAAGCCCGTGACCCGCGATGACGTGGGCAAGCGCCCCCAGCTCGACAGCCTCGGCCCCGTGGCCTGGACCCCGCCTGCGGGACACGACTTTGCCCTCCCCAACGAGAGCGGAGACACCGTTGCCTTCGAAGACTACAGTGGACGCCCTCTCGTTCTCATCTTCTACCTCGGCTACGGCTGCCTGCACTGCGCCGAGCAACTCGACAAGTTCGCCCAGAACGCGAGCCTCTTTGAGAAGTCCGGCTTCGAGGTGCTCGCGATCAGCACGGACAGTGTGGAGGACCTGAAGAAGTCAAAGGAGAAATACGCCGAGGATGGCGCCACCTTCCCCTTCCCTCTGGTGTCTGACCCTTCTCTCCACGTCTTCCGCGAGTGGAACGCTTACGACGACTTCGAGAGGGATCCTCTGCACGGAACCTTCATCATCGGTCCCGGCGGTCATGTCCTCTGGCAAGACATCAGTGCCGATCCGTTCATGGATCCCGAGTTCATCGTGAAGGAAGGAAAGCGCATGCTGCAGTTGCACGGGACCGGGACCTCGCTCTGAGCTCCGCGATCCCTTCCTTCAGTCCCATGGGCCGGGACGAGTCTACGCAAGCTACTCCTCCGCAAACTTGGTGGGCAGGACCGTGATGGGAGTGCTCACCTTGAAGTCGGCATCGCCCGTGCGCAGGGCGGGAAAGGTCACCGTCACGTAGGATGCACTCCAGCCGCTCTTGGGAACCTTCGGACTCACAAGAACGCGTTCCTCTCCCTCCAAGGTGGTGGAGGTCCACGTCGACTGCCGGAAATCACGGGTCGGAGAGTGGGCAGTCCAGAGGACAGCCTTGCCCTTCCCCTTCCAACTCACCTTGAGTTTCCCCTCGATCTCCTCGGTCCCCAGTTCAGGAAAGGCTTTGCCGTTGAGAGAACAAAGGAGAAAGGTGTTCAGGGTGGGCAAGATGCCCAGCCCCAACCCGTGACCGGCATTGGGAAGATAGTAGAGCGACTTCTGTCCCTTCAATTTCGGAAAGTAGAGCTGCGCGGCGTCTGCGGTCCAATAGGGATCATTGGTTCCAAGAAGGAGGAGTTTGGGTTGGAGGAGCTTGTCGAGATACGCGTAGGGATCGATCACTTTGCGAAGCAACTCACCCCGCGGCGTTTCCAGGCGCTCCATGATATTGCGGCTCGTGTAAGGCGTGATCTTCTCGCTGAGTTTCCCATACGACTTTTTCTGGTGACGCATCTGGTCCTTCATGTTGAGGACATCGATCACGGAGGGCGCGAGGGCGCAGACCCGTTTGTCGATCGCCGCCGTCAACCAGGTCGTCCATCCTCGCTTGGAGGCCCCGCCCACCACGAAATTCTCCAGACCACAAGCAACGCCCGCCGTGGTCTTGATCTGCCCCTCTTTCGCCAACGCTTGCAGCGCATCCATCGCAGCGGTCGCGCTCTTCACCATCGGTAGAAGCAGCGGCCAATCATCATCACCTCCCTTGAGATATTGGTCGAAGGTGTGCGCGATGAGATCGTCTTCGTAGAGATTGTCGTAGAGCGGTTGGCTCGGAACCTGGAGGAGCAATGCCACCGGAGCGCGCAGGCTCAGAGCGGTCGCCGCAATCATCCTGCCCGCCTGTGATTTGGCATTCGGCAGACCGTCACGGTTCGAACCGCCCTCGATCAGAAGCACGCCCCGCTTGTGCGAGTCGACCACCGAGGGCACAAAGACCGTGAGCCAGTGTTTCCACTCAGTGCCCCGCCACTCCTGCGAAGTAAGCCGCACCGAGAGGGCGCGCACCCCGAATTCGGTGGTGACTTTCTTGACCTCGTAGCCGAAGGCCTTGTCCTCCTTCTCAACGTAGTCTTCCAGCAATCCCGCGCGAGCAGGTACAGGTGTGAGCGCGGCCGAAAAGAGGGCCAGCGCGAAGATGAGCCTTCGGAACATAGCACGAGACGCTAAGCTTGGATTCGCACCTTGCCTAGGAAGAAAGCGGCGGTCCTACCGCACGGGTCCCCAGATTTTCTCCAGGGCATCGTGGAGAGTCGGGTCGTGCTGCTTGAGCTCCGCGCGCACGAAGGGATAGAAATCATTGTGATAAAAGTAGGCCTCCGTGCCTTCCGCAAAGTACTCCTTGTGGTTGGTGGCCCCGTAGTGCTTCACGGTCCGGCCGGTGTAGAGGAGAACCTTTTCGTAGGACCTGTCCTTCATCGCCTTCCGATAGGAGTCAACCACCGGCTTGTACTCGAAGCCGAGCACCTGGTCGTGATAGGCATGGGACAGCTCGTGCAGCACCACCGCCGGGTGTTTGATGAGTTGTCCTCGTGAGATCAGGGCGGCCGCGCGGGGAATGTGCACCTTCTTGACCAGGCGAGGGTCGTGCCCGTGATCACGCAGCCAACGCTCTCCCGGATGGTACTGCATCGCTCCCAGCGAGGGATGCTGATGCTCGATCCAGATTTCGCACTTCTTCAATTTGGCAAGGGGCTCTCCCTGCACGAGGAGGGAGACGCGATTGAGATGATCCGCCAACATGCGCAAGGCCTTGCTTCCGGTCTCCGCGTGCTCTCCTTCGAGAAGAGCTGGATCAACATGGACCGTCCAGCCCTCG
>JAPKFB010000077.1 GCA_028821775.1 Roseibacillus sp. | reverse complement strand
GGCGCGCTACATCGAAACCGATGACATCGTGGCGACCACCTTTCAGGCCTGCCTGGAACTCTTGATGGACTGTGCGCGGTGTCACGATCACAAGTTCGACCCGATCAGGCAGAAGGAATACTACTCGGTGGCGAAGACCTTTCTCAGTGGCGAGCGCAGTTCCAAACCCTATCTAACAGAAGCTGAGAAGACTGAGTGGGAGCGTTGGCGGAGGAGGCACAAGGGTTCGTTCGTCCAGGATGACCGGATGCGGACCCTGGGGTTGGGGAGGTTCGCGGCCTGCAAGGGGAACATGGCATGACGCTTGCAATGCGGAGTCTCCGATTTCATCTTGTCCAGGTGATTGCAGAAACGAGTCAGTTCAAGGTCGGATCGCAGGGTAAGGGGACTTACGAAATTACCGAGGAGGTTGTGGCCATCGTCCGCAAGTCAGGAGTCACCAATGGGACGGTGACGGTTTTTGTGAGGCACACCAGTGCGAGTTTGGTGATCATGGAGAATGCAGATCCCAGCGCGAGGCGGGATCTGGAAGAATATTTTGAGCGCTTGGTGCCGGAAGATACGCCCTATTTCATTCACACCATGGAGGGTCCCGATGACATGCCTTCGCACATTCGCATGGCCCTCACCCGGACGAGCGAAGTGATTCCAGTCACGGATGGGCGGATGGCTTTGGGAACCTGGCAGGGGATTTTCCTCTTTGAGCATCGGCGCGCCCCTCATACGCGAGGCATTGTGGTCAGCGTGGTGGGAAACTAATGATCAGTCAGGACTAGGTGGAATGGTGAAAGTTGTGAGTTGCCTGTTGCGTGGCAACAGTCGTAACGTCTGGCGTGGACGAAAAAGTCTCGCAGTTGATTGATCTGGCGCTTGAGGAGGACATAGGAACGGGTGACGTTACGGCGGAGTTTTTCGTGCCCGAGGAGCGCAAAGCGCGAGCCTTTGTGGTTGCGAAGTCGGATGGCGTCGTCTTCGGCGTGAAAGTGGCGGCCGAAGTTTTCAAGCGGGTTGATGCCGGAATCGACGTGAATTTCATGTTGCAGGACGGCGCCGACATTGCGCCGGGTGCCTATGTGATGGAGGTGGTGGGAATGGCGCGCTCTCTTCTGACTGCCGAACGCACGGCGATCAATTTCCTGCAACGTCTTTCCGGAGTGGCGACCAAGGCTCATGAATTTGTGGAGTTGGTGAAGGGCACGGGAGCAACCATTATCGACACTCGAAAGACCACCCCGGGGTGGCGTAAGTTGGAAAAGGCCGCGGTCGTGGGGGGTGGGGCGCAGAATCACCGGATGGGGCTCTATGACCGGGCCATGGTGAAGGACAATCACCTCGTGGTGGAAGGAGGAGTGGAGACCTTGCGTGACGCCATGCTCCGACTCAAGGAGGCGCATCCCGGGGTCGACGTCGAAGTGGAGGCCGAAACGCTGGAACAAGTGGAGGCCTTTCTGGGACTGGAGGGACTGGACTACCTCTTGCTAGACAACATGGAGAACGAGCAGATGAAGAGGGCGGTGGAGATGCGCGGGACCAGGGATCGTCCGCTCTTTGAAGCCAGCGGGGGCGTGAATCTCGACACCGTGCGCGGGATCGCGCAGACCGGGGTGGAGTATATCTCGGTCGGGGCCCTGACTCACTCGGCGGCAGCTCTCGACATTTCATTGGAGTTTGTTGCGTTCGAAGGGGAGTAGAATTCTGGAGGGGCGTGATGATTGATTTGCGGATCTTGGCGGCGCTGGGGGATCGGATTGAGTGGCACGATTCGTTGGATTCGACCAATGACCGAGCCCGCGAGCTGGCCTCGGCAGGAGAGGGCTGCAGGCATGGCTTTGTGGTGGGTGCCGATGCGCAAACCGCGGGGCGTGGACGGAAGGGGGCTCGATGGTTCAGCGAACCGGGGGAAGGGTTGACCTTCTCGGTGATTGTCACTCCGTCCTGGCGGCGTGAGCAGTGGGGATGGCTCAGCCTGGCGGCGGGACTGGCGGTGTGTGAATGGCTGGAAGGCTACGAGTTGGCGCCAGAGATCAAGTGGCCCAACGACGTGTTGCTGGAGGGACGAAAGCTGTGTGGAATCCTGATTGAGACGGTGGGGGATAGGGCGGTGATCGGGATCGGCCTCAACGTCAATGAGAGAAGCTTTCCCGAGGAACTCGAGGCGATTTCGCTGGCCCAGGTTTTGGAGAAGGAGATTGGTCGCGAGACCGTGATGCTTGGGGTCTGGTCGATTTTGCTGGAGCTCCTTTCGCTGGAGCCACCCGTCATCGCGGAGAGGGCTTGGGAGCTCCTTGCCTGGCGGAACTGTGAGATCGAAACGGCCCAGGGGATGCGCGGGCGCATTCGAGGCTTCGGCGAGAATGCGGAGCTCAAGGTGGAAGGGGCGGACTGCTTGCTAAGCATAGCGGATGCAGATGGGGTGCGGCTCTCCGGGGACCGAACATAGGTGCGAGTGCCGCCTGGGTTGCGCAGCGCCAAGGGACGCAAAATGAGAAGACGGTGGCATGGCGCTTGAAATACGTGGCCCGGTGGGTTTCTCTCCGCGCGGGATGGCGGAACTCAGCAAGGCATACGAACCGGGCGAAGTGGAAGAGAGCTGGTATCGGCGATGGGTCGAGGCGGGCTGCTTTCGGGGAGACGAGAGGTCGGACAAGCCGGCCTACTCGATTGTGATCCCGCCGCCGAATGTGACGGGCATTCTACACATGGGCCATGTGCTCAACAACACCCTGCAGGATATTCTCTGCCGGCGAGCGCGGCAGGAAGGGAAAGAGGTGCTCTGGCTTCCCGGGACGGATCATGCCGGCATCGCGACCCAGACCAAGGTCGAGCAAAAGCTGCGCGAGGAGGGCACGACCCGCCGCGAGGTCGGCCGTGAGAAATTTCTGGAGAAGGTGTGGGAGTGGAAGGACCATCATGGGGGCATCATCATCGAGCAGCTCAAGCGCCTTGGGTGTTCCTGCGACTGGGAACGGGAGCGTTTCACGATGGATGCAGACTACTCGCGGGAAGTGCTGCGAGTCTTCACCGAGCTCTTCAAGAAGGGTCACGTCTATCGCGGCAAGCGGATGGTGAACTGGTGTCCGGCTTCGCTCACCGCGTTATCCGATGAGGAGGTCTTGATGACCCCTCAAGCCTCGAAGCTCTATTATATGAAGTACGAGCTCGTGGAAGAGCCGGGAACATTTTTGCAGATTGCCACCACGCGACCGGAGACCCTCATGGGCGACACCGGGGTGGCAGTCAACCCGAAGGATCCACGTTACGGGCACCTGATCGGCAAGCACGCCCGCCGGCCTTTCCCCGAGGCGGACATTCCGATCGTGGCAGACGAGCACATCGATCCGGAGTTTGGAACCGGGGTGCTCAAGGTGACGCCAGCGCACGACAAGGCCGACTTCGAGATTGGCGTGAGGCACGATCTGGAGATCATCGATGTCCTTCATCCGGACGGAACCATCAATTGCCCTGCGTGTCCGGACCTGGATGGCAAGGATCGCTTCGAGGTTCGAAAGCTGGCCGCTGCGAAGCTCGACGCGATGGGACTGCTGGAAAAGGTTGAGGACTACGAGAACAAGGTGGGCTTCAGTGAGCGGGCCGGCGTTCCGATTGAGCCCCGCATTTCGATGCAGTGGTTTCTGAAGTATCCCCAAGTGGAGCGAGCCACGGAAGTGGTCGCGAAGGGAGAGATTGTCTTTCGACCGGAGCGCTGGAAGAAAACCTACCTGCACTGGTTGGAGAACATCCAGGACTGGTGCATCAGTCGTCAGCTTTGGTGGGGACATCGCATTCCGGTTTGGTATCGCAAAGAGAAAGCGGCCGAGCTGCGGGAGGCGGAGAATCTCGACGTCTCGCATCTTGAACAGGGCGACATTCATGTCGGCAGTGAAGCTCCCGAAAATCCTGAAGAGTGGGAGCAGGATGGGGATGTGATGGACACCTGGTTCAGTTCCTGGCTCTGGCCCTACGCCACTATGGACGATGCCACGCAGGAAAAATTCTATCCCACCTCCGACCTCTCGACGGGTCCGGATATCATTTTCTTCTGGGTGGCCCGCATGATCATGGCGGGGTTGGAGTTTAAGAATGAGATCCCCTTTGAGAACGTCTACTTTCACAGCATCGTGCGCGACATTGAGGGGCGCAAGATGTCGAAGTCCTTGGGCAACTCGCCCGATCCGCTCGACCTGATTGCGAACTACGGTGCGGATGCTTTGCGCTATGGGCTCATGCGGATCGCCCCCACTGGACTGGATGTCAAATTCGACGAGAAGCAAATCGAGGAAGGACGCAATTTTGCCAATAAGATTTGGAATGCCTGTCGCTACCGACAGATGCAGGGTGCGGTCGAAGGGGAGCCTGGTGAACCAAACATTTTTGCGATCGATATTCTCAGCAAACTGGAATCGCTGGAGCAGAGATTGGCGCGGGCGCTCACGAACTATGCCTTCAATGATGCGGCCCAGCAGCTCTACCAATTTTTCTGGTCGGAGTTTTGCGACTGGTATCTCGAAGCGGTCAAGGGGGACTTCCGCGACGATGCCGATCCGGGTCGTCGGGCGTCCACCCTGCAAGTGATGGACCGCGTCTTTGAGCGCTACCTGCAGTTGATGCATCCTTACATGCCGCACCTCACGGAGGAAATCTGGGAGAAACTGGCCTGCGGGGATGAGGGCGAGTTGCTCATGCAACGGGCCCTTCCGACCGAGGGAGCCTCCGTGGGTTTCGGGATATCTGACTTGGCCAAGGCGGAGGCACGGGAACGAGTGGTCGCGATCTATGAGTCGGTTTCACAGGTGCGTAACTTGAAGGCGGAGTACAACCTTGCGGCCAATCGCAACGTGCGACTCATCATGAAACCAGTGGGCCCGTGGGTGGAGGCCGAAAGAGCCACCATTTTGCTCCTTTGCGGAGCAAAAGAGATCGAGTTCTCAGCGAGTTATGAGGCGCCCAAGGGCACTCCGGTCGCGGTGACCGCGATGGCAGAAGTCCATCTTCCGTTGGAAGGATTGGTCGACCTGGAGGCAGAGAAGAAGCGCATTGATGGCGAAATCTCCAAGGTGCAGAAGGAGCTTTCCCGCTCCGAGGGCATGCTTGGCAACCCGAAGTTTGTGGAGAACGCAAAGCCGGAAGTTGTTCAAAAGGAACGTGAGCGATTGGAAGAGTGGCGCGAGAAGTTAACTCAATTGGAGGAGTTGAGGGGCGCACTCTCTTAAACAAAGAGACTGTTCAAAAATGCGGCGTCCGAAATTTGTTGCATTTGTTGCCGCCAGTTCTTTGCTCTTGCTAAGATTGGTGGCTGGGGCAGCGTGAACGGAGGTCAGCACTCCATGACGGAAATTTCTGTAGTTTCAGGTATCACCGGATCGACTCTCGAGCTCTTTCGAGAGGCGGGGTTGGATCGGGTGGAATCGTTGGTCTCGCTCAGTGCGCAGGAAGTTCTTGTCGCGTTCGATGCCGCGAATGCCCGCTCCAGCGTTGCGGTCCGTCGTCCCTCGGAAGAGTTGGTGGGCGCTTGGCAGAATGTCGGGCGCGCCATTCTGCGAAAGCATGCTGAAGGGCAGGCTCCTGCGGCCAAGATTGTGCCCGAGGAAAATATGCGGGCCGCGGGCATCGATGTGAGCTCGGTTCCACTGGCGAAGGTGGTGGATCCTCCGCCACCCTCCCCCAAGACCCGAAGGAAGGGCAAGGAGGTCGCTCCCGTCGAGTCCACGATTGCAAGGCCCACCGCTCGGCAGTCCGCAGCCCCGTCGAGGCAAGAATCTCCGCTCCAGAGAGCTCTCAAATCGAAGCCGAAGCCCAAGGAGCCCGTTGAGCAAGCGAAGCGTTCTCCTGCTCCCAATATTCGGTTCAAGCAATTGGATGTCGTCAAAAACTCGAAGAACCAAGGGCAGCGCCGCAATCGTGGCATGTCCCATCCGGAGGCAGGTCGAGTCCGTTGGGCTGCAACGGTGACTGTGATGGCCCCTCTCATTGCCGTGCTCAACGCGCTGGCTCTGGTCTCGGCCCTCTTCATGGTGCGCTTCTATGGCTGGGAGTTTCACTGGACCCTGGCTCTCCTCCTCCTGATCTTTCCGTTTTGCTTGATGATGTATCTCTCGCAGGGAGCGAAGGCGCGTTGCCGGTTGTGCGGGCAAAAACTTTTTGTGCCGAAGCGTTGTCGCAAGCATGATAGAGCCTCCCGATCGATCTTTGGTCATACCTTTGCAGTGGCTCGCAATGCTCTGCTGTTTGGCCACTATTGCTGCATGCTGTGCGGGACCAAGACGCGGCTGAGAGACTAGCGCGGGACGTGGTGGCGAGAAGGGTGAGTTGGAAGGGATCGCGGCGGCCACTTCCCGGAGGTCCAGACTGATGGTCGGGATGCAGTTTACTCGCGGGATTTGCTATCGATGACGATCGTCACCGGGCCATCGTTGATGAGGGCGACGTCCATCATGGCTCCAAAGCGTCCTTGAGCGACCGATTTGGCAAGGTGCACGGAGAGGAATTCACAGAACTTTTCGTAGAGCGGTTCGGAGTGGCCAGGGTTGGCGGCGCGAATGAAGGAGGGACGATTTCCCTTTTTGGTGCTGGCGTGGAGAGTGAACTGGCTGACGACGAGGGCGTCGCCAGCCGACGCGAGAAGGGAATGATTCATGCGTCCTTCCTCGTCTTCAAAGATGCGCATGTTGGCGATCTTGCCCGTGAGCCACTCGGCATCGACGATCTCGTCGTCCTCCTCGATGCCGAGGAGGATGAGAAGGCCGGAGTTGATTTCGGAGACGACCTTGCCTTGGACGGTGACGGATGCTTCGGAGACTCGTTGGATCACTGTGCGCACACGGGAGTTTTGGCAGGGGATACAGGATCCTACAGCAATTTTCGCAGAGCTTCGTGCCACCGGTTGTAATTGAAGCCGAGGGCCAGAAGCACCAGCCCGAGAGTGAGGAAGCTGAGGATGCGAAGGATGGTGTCGAGTTTCCACACGTCGACCACGAGGATGTCTTGGCTCAGGATCAGGGCGAGAGAGAGCAGGATGGCTGAATCGGATCTCAATTGCGCTAGAGGTCATGGAGCCAGTCTAGCAGTCGATTCGACCTGAGGTAATCGAATCAATGGTTTGAAGTATTGATTGAACTGATGATGAAAATCCGTACCTCTACGGGAAATGAACATTCACCATCTTGAGCTGTTCTACTATGTCGCCAAATTTGAAGGGATTACGTCGGCGGTCCGGAAAATGCCGTATGGAATCCAGCAGCCCGCGGTGAGTGGCCAGATCTTGCAGTTGGAGCGCGAATTGAGCGTGAAACTCTTCAATCGGCGCCCCTTTGTGCTCACCCCTGCCGGGGAGGAACTCTATGATTTTCTCTATCCCTTTTTCTCGCGGCTCGATGATGTGGAGGCGAAATTGAAGGGGGAAGAGAGTCGGCATCTGCGGATTGCGGCTTCGGCCTCGGTCTTACGAAACCACATGCCGGATCTCCTGGTGGAAATGCGAGTGGAGGAACCCGACTTGCGATTCACGCTGCGCGAAGTGGAGCCGGCTGACATCCACGGGCTTCTCATGAACCAGAAGGTCGATATTGCGATCAGCATCATATACGGACGCCTCACCGAAGGACTGCAGGCGGTGGAACTGATCAAGTTGCCGCTGGTGCTTCTTGTTCCGGTAGAGTGGAAGGTGCGCAAGTTGTCCGATATATTGATCGATGATCCTTACTCGAGAGGAAAAATCGCGAAGTATCCCCTGATCGGGCTTCCTCCTCAGCAAATTCTTGGAAAGATGTTCCTCGACGCGCTGGACGAGCGGGACATCAACTGGACTCCAAGTATGGAAGTCGACTCCCTGGATTTGATCGGAGAGTACGCCGTGCGAGGCTTTGGAGCTGGGCTTGGAGTTGGGATCCCCGGGAAGGAGCTACAAGCGGGTTTGCGGGAAATCAGATTGCAGGGGTTTCCTCCACTCGTGGTGGGGGCCATCCACCACGGCCCGCTCAAACCGATTGCCAAAGAGTTCCTCAATAAAGCAAAGAAGCGGGTGCGGAGCCTCACCAAGCGTAGCTGATTTCATGACCAGAGAAGGACTCATTCTGGAATGGTGATTTGGAGCACCGCAGTGGGGGTAAGGGATTCCAATTGATCCCCACCGCGGGGAAGAAGAATGAAGTCGCCCGGCACGAAGGTGCGCCCGTTGCTACCGCGGAGTTCGCCATCAACCACCGTGACAATGGAGAAGCGATCATCGTCGGGATTGCCGAGGGCGGTTCCCTCGGGGAGATCCAATTGATCGACGGCAAAGTATTCGCAGATGGCGAGAGTGTGGCCGTCGGGTTCGTCCATGCCGGGTTCGCAGTCGCTGAAGTCGATGCACGCCATCGACTCGCTGACGTGCAGGTCGCGCGGAGTTCCGTCGAGACCGACGCGGTTCCAGTCGAAGACGCGAAATGTGGTGTCGGAGTTCTGCTGAATCTCGTAGATGAGAAGACCGGCGCCGATGGCATGGAGTCGCCCGGAAGGAATGAAGATCGACTGGCCCACTTCGGGTTCCACGGCGTGCACAAGTTGGTCGACGGTGCCGTCCGCAATCGCGGCTTCGAATTGCTCCTTGGTCACCCCGGCGCTGAGACCAATGTAGAGCTTGGCTCCAGGAGCCGCGTCTGCGATGTACCACATCTCAGACTTGGGTTCGCCGCCCAGGGTGGGAGCGATTTTTGCGGGGGGATGCACCTGGATGGAGAGGTCATCACGCGCATCGAGGATTTTGATGAGGAGGGGAAAGCGCTCGCCTCTCAAGCCAGGCCCGAAAATTTCCTCGCGTTGTTGGGTCCAGAGATCGTGCAAGGTCGTGCCGGCCAAGGGGCCCTCGCTGATGAGGGACTGTTCGTTGGGGCGGTCCGTCACTTCCCAGGACTCGCCGTAGGGTTGGGAATCGGGAAGCTCGCGTCCGTAGACTTCATGCAGAGTGCGCCCGCCCCACACCCGGGTCATGTAAAGTGGTTCGAAGGTAATAGGTTCCACGTGATAGTATTGAGCACGGGTTGTTCAGGTTGCCAAGGCACAACCGGCTTTTGTGAGTTAATGTCGGCGCGTGAATGGAAATCGTTGTGAATAGTTGCTTGGAAACAGGGATCTCCCATGGATCGCCGGAAATAACGGAGTAGGATTATTGAAAGGTAGGTGAGAGCGTGGGGTCCAGAGTGGTGAGTTGGGGATCCACGCTGCTTGCCGGCATGGGCATGGTGAACTCGTCGAGACCGTGCTTACCTATTGCCGAGGGGATGAAGATGTCGGTAGTTCGTACGAGAACATTTTCTATTCGAATGGCGAGGTTGGGGAGGAGCTTTGTGGGGGTGCGGAAGGGTGGAGCTCAAAACAAGTCCAGCATCGCTGCCGACCGTTCTGAGATGGGCATCATTCAAGGAAGAGGGATGAGCATGGAGCGGAAGGATCTCGCCAGAATGTTGAAGGGGCTCACTCGGACTCTCGTGACGCTCGCCAATTTCTTGGCGCCAAGTTCTCCCGGAACCCGGCCTGTTCCCCAAGAGGAAGCAAGAGAGGCCTCTGCGGAAACAGATCGAGCTTCTGCGACCACCCTGAATACTTTTCCTGGATGAGAAGATGTGAACCCTCGGATTGGCGGTTGGGGAACCCGTGCCCGTGCGATCGTAAATCCCCTTGATCTCCCCAACATTGGAGCTGATAATTACCGGTAGTGAAGACGCTTTTCATGTCGTGGCTTTCGTGGCTCCTCTTGGCCGCTTTCGCAGCCGGTCAGGCAGACAGCTTTCCGTATGAGACGTGGACGAGCAAGGAGGGTAAGAAAATCGTCGCGCGCTTGACGAAGCTCGAGCAGAAGGAAGCCACCCTGCAGATGAAAAAAGGCGGCAAGCGTTACACTCTGAAGCGGGATAAACTCTCCGACGAAAGCAATGCGATGCTCGTGCAGCACCGCCAGTCAGTGATCGAGGAAATCAAGGGCGGCGAGGTCGGGACGACCACGATCTTCAAGGCGGTGGTGGTGGGTGTCAGTCCGAAGGCGGTGGCGGCCTTGGAAAACAAGACCCTTGCGTTTTTCGTGACCGATATTCGTGTGGATACAAACCGAACCAGCGCCTATCTCGTGTTGGACGATGCTCTGTTTCTGAAGGTGCAGGCCCCTCCGAACTATGAATTGTTCGAGAAGGAAAGAGCTCTTTATTCCCGACCGGGCCGTAAGGACCGTCGCTCCGATCCGAGCCGGAGGGTAAACGCCCTAGCGCGCTTCATGGCTCGCGAAGGTGCCCAGTACAAAGTCCTCTTCACCTCAAAGACTCTCCTGGAGTTTGGCACAGTTGGGATCTCGGAGGGTGTGATCATTCACAGGTAAGCGCAGGAGAAGAGTCAGCTCTCGTATCTCTTGACCAGTTTTTCAAGTCGTCGTCCCAGGGGACCGACAAGCGCCGCTTCGTAGTCAGGCAGGTGGTCGATGTCGGCGAGGGGAGGGAGAGCATAGGTTGCGATCCCGTGTTCCGCTGCACGTTCCATGGTCACCTCGTAGGTGGCGGGAGAACTCCACGGAATGCCTTCGAAGAGGGCAGGGAGGAAGCGCTTGGTGGCGAGCAGGTGATAGCCACCATCGGGAGTAGGACCGATCACGGCATCGTGCCGGTGGCTGAGCTGAGCGAAGGCCGCGTGTATCCAGCGACTCGAGATCTCGATGCAGTCGCTGCCGATCACGGCGACTTTTTGGAATCCTTCCTCGAAGGCACATCGCATCGCTCCGGTGAGTCGTTGGCCAAGGTCCCCTTCGCCCTGGGCATGGAAATCGATCTCCTCGGGATCGAGCAGGATGTCCTTGGACTCCATGATCTCGGGGAGAATCCAAAACTTGATTGCCTCGTGGGCGTCGTCTGGCGCGTAGCAGAAGCGCAGCCGACAGTCTTCGAGACCCCCAAGTTGCTGGAGAAGGATGCGGACCATGGCGCGATAAATGCTCGCGGCCTTGTCGCTGCCGACCTCGGTGGCGAGGCGCGTTTTTACCTGACCGGGGAGGGGTTCTTTGAGAAAGACGAGAAGGAGGCGCATGATGGTGGGGGCTGGAAAGGACGGAACGGGACTGGGTAAAATTGGGGAAAGGGAAGATGAAGCGGGAAGAAGACCGGAATTTTACTTAAGACCCCTTGAAAACTAAAAAATATTAGCATTCAACCTTGTTTTTCCCGGTGTCTTGGGGGATTCTATGGGGGTGGCAGAGCCTACCTTGTAGCTCCGGGTAAAAATTTATGCCGAGATCCAAGAATAAGTCGAAGCGTAAAGGCGCTAGCGATTCCCGATGGCCGAATGAGGTTATTGGGATTTCGTTCATTGGAATAGGGGTCTTGTTCCTTCTCTCGCTAGTCTCGTACACCCCGGGGGATCTTCCCATCAAGTTTCCGTTTACGGACTGGGAATTGCTGGGGAGTTTCGCCCTCGGGATGGAAGCCAACGTTCCACGGCAGAATTGGATCGGACCGGTGGGAACGGTCTTGGGATTCGGTCAAATTCAGCTTTTCGGGGCGGCGGCCTATCTCTTGCCCTTGGGCTTGATTTGGATGGGCATGGCCAAAGTCTTGATGGACGCGCAGTTTACCCTGCGGACTTGGATCGGATTTGCGGTCTTTCTGGTAAGTGGGGCCTGTCTCCTGGGAGTGCAATCGTCCTTCTTTACGACTTGGCCAGCGAGCTACGTCATCGTGGGACCGGGTGGGATTCTTGGCAAAGGGTTGGGCATGGTCGTCTTCAAGGGGCTTCTCAACACCCTTGGATCAGTGGTTTTACTTGGGACCATTTACCTCATGAGCCTCTTCACCCTTCTTGGGGTGCATCCCATCAAGTTTGCGAGGGAGCTCTACTTTTGGGCGATGGAGAAGTTTGGGGAGCTACGCGAAGCTTGGGTTGAGCGTTCTTCCGAGCGGGCTCGCCCAGCGACGAAGCGAACCGCAGACAAGAAGAATAGTGCCCGTCGAAAGCCGGTTGTTGAGGTTGAGGAAGACGAGGAAGACGAGAGCGATTACGAAGAAGATGAGGAGGGACAGTCCCAATTGCCGCTCGTAGTACTCCCTGAGCCTCAGATTATCGATGCCACTCAGCGGATCACCTCCACGATGGCGGTGGGAGCCAAACCCTTTGAGCGGAAGAAGAGCCCGGAGCACGCGGCGCTGAGTTCAGAAGGATTCGAAGATTACGAGTTGCCCGGGTTTAATTTGCTCGCCATCGATGAGGATGACTCCCTGGTGGAGGACAACACGGACTTTCTCATCGCGCAGCAGACGAACATTGTGGAAACGCTGAGGGCGTTTGGGGTGGAAGTGACGGCAGGAGACATCACCCGCGGACCAACCATTACGCGTTATGAAGTCTACCCGAGTGTCGGGCTGCGGGTGAGCCGCATTGCCCAGCTCGAGCCGGACATCGCCCGTGCGACCAAAGCGGAAAGGGTGAACATCCTCGCGCCGATCCCGGGCAAAGACACGGTGGGCATCGAAATCGCCAATGATACGCGGATGCCGGTGGCCCTCAGTGAGCTCCTTCAAGACGATGAGTTTCGCAGCGCGAAGCGCAAAATTCCGCTTGCGCTTGGCAAGGACGTTTATGGCAAGGCGGTCATCGGGGACTTGGCTGCCATGCCTCACTTGCTGGTGGCGGGGGCGACGGGCTCCGGAAAGTCGGTCTGCATCAACTCGATCATTTCCAGTATTCTATTCAAGTTTGGTCCGGACGAGCTGCGCTTCATCATGATCGATCCCAAGGTGGTTGAGATGCAGATGTATTCCAAACTGCCCCACCTCGTGGTGCCGGTCGTGACCGATCCGCGCAAGGTGTTGGGTGCGCTCAAGTGGTGTGTGAATGAGATGGAGCGCCGCTACAAGATTTTTGCCAAAGAGGGCGTGCGGAACTTCGATGCCTTCAATCTCCGTGTGCGGGAAGAAGAGGAATACGAGTTCGAGGAAGAGGAGGGGGAGGAAGCAGAGGGCGAGGAAGCAGAGGAGGAAATCGTCGAGGAGGAGCACATCGAGTCGATTGCCACCGCCCTGGAAGATGGTGAGCTCGGGCCGATGGAAAGCGATGAGGAGGAGGACGAGGAGGACGAAACTCCGGATCGATTCCCCTATATTGTGGTGATCATCGATGAGCTTGCGGACCTCATGCAGACCTCTCCCGCGGATGTCGAGATGTGCATTGCGCGGATCGCACAGAAAGCCCGCGCCGCGGGTATTCACCTGATCGTGGCGACTCAGACTCCGCGTGCGGATGTGGTCACCGGGATCATCAAAGCCAACATACCGAGCCGGATTGCCTTTCAGGTTTCATCGGCCCTCGACAGCCGGGTCATTCTGGATGGAAAAGGTGCCGAGAAGCTGGTGGGCCAAGGCGACATGCTCTTCCTTGCTCCGGGCTCCGCAAAGCTGGATCGCGCCCAAGGGGCCTGGATTTCTGATGAAGAGGTCGAAGACCTGGTGAACTTCTGCTCGAATCAAAGTGAACAACGCTTCGAAGAGAGTGTGCAGGCCAGCATTGATTTCGGGGGGAGCGGAGGCGGTGATGATGGGGACGATGTTTCCGACGCAGATGAAGAGATTTTACAGAAGTGCATCGAGGTCATCGTGCAGGAGCAGAAGGCGAGCACTTCTCTCCTGCAGCGCCGATTGCGTCTCGGCTACACCCGGGCGGCACGGATGGTCGACATTCTCGAGCAGCGAGGAATTGTTGGACCCGCTGACGGAGCGAAGGCCCGGGAGGTCTTCATGAAGGGGGAGCCAGTCGGGGTGGAGTAGGGGAACGCGCACGGCTCGGCGGACACTCATACAACCCGATTGAAGAACGAGGGCCGGGCCTCGAGAGGAACGAGGAGGTGGGGCTACGCAGGAGAGTTTCCGACGAGATCGGTCACGACTGCGAAGATCGCGTCCTGGATATCTTCGATCGATTGATCAGCATCGATCACAGTCACGAAGTCGTCCTGCACCGAGCGGAAAATATCGCGGCAGAGTTGCAAGGACTCGAGTTGTTCAAATTCATTGGCCTTTCCATCGCGAACACCGATGCGTTGCAGGGCGGTATCGAGAGAGAGGTCGAGGAGGAGGAGCAAATCCGGTTGGGGCGCAAACTCTTCGTTCACGCGCCGGATCTCCTGTGGGTCGAAGCCCCGCACTCCTTGGTAGGCCATGGTTGAGAAGTAGTAGCGGTCGAGAATGACGATCTCGCCGCCCTGCAAGGACGGTTTGATGAGAGTCTCGACGTGTTCCCGCCGATCCTGGTGGAAGAGTTGCAACTCTTCCTCTGGGGAAAGCCGGCCGGTGGTGGCCGATTCGCGAAGGCGGCGGCCGAAGGCTCCATCAGTAGGCTCGCGCGAGAGCACCACGCGGTGGCCTTGGTCGCGGAGAGAATTGGCCAGAAGCTTGGCCTGAGTGGACTTTCCAGTGCCATCGATGCCTTCGAGAATGATGAGATGGCCAGGATAGGGACGCATGGATCAGGCAAGAATTGGGGACGTTGCAAAGGACTGGAGAACGAAGAGGACATTCCCGTCAGGACTCAATCCTGTGCCCCCCCCGGATTAGATATCCTGAGATGGGATTGCTCAAGGATTGTATGATCGGAGAGCCACAAATCTGGCAGAGCTAGAGTGAGAGCGGGGCCTTCCGGAAATTCATCCTGTTCCGGTCAGTTGTGCGGCCCACAAGAGGTTGTGGAGAATCTCGATTCATGCTCTTGGCGGAACCCCACTTCGTCTTGGAGGGGCAACTCTCGGCCCTCCTTTGTGGTGGGTGGGTGGACATGATGTGTTGGTTGGTTGACAAGTGCTGAGATCCTCTTTGCAGTGTCAGTGACTCGAACCGAAACCGGCCGGGATCACTATCAATGAAGGCCCTACCGCCCACGATCTGTCCGCGCAAGCTCCTCACACGGCCGGATGCTCTGATCGTCGGCGCATTGGTTTTCGGGGCACTGCTCGCGAGCGCACAGGATACTCCGTCGAAATTCATACCGCCCCCCTTTGAAGTCGCCGACGGTTTCGAGGTCAGCGTCGCTGCCGCACCACCACTGGTGAAATATCCCATGATGGCCTGCTTCGATGATCGAGGCCGCCTCTACATCGCCGAGAGTGATGGACGCAACCTCACCACCAGGGCGGAGATCGAGAAGGAACTTCCTCGCTTCGTGCGCCGACTCCTCGACACCGATGGGGACGGCGTTTTCGACAAGAGCACCATCTTTGCGGACAAGATGACTATGCCAGAAGGTGGACTCTGGCACGACGGTGCACTCTACATCATTTCTCCTCCCTACCTCTGGCGCCTCGAAGACACCAACGATGATGGTGTCGCTGATAAGCGCGAAAAGATCATCGGCTCGATGAACTTCGACGGACGCGCCAATCAACACGGCCCTTACCTCGGACCGAATGGCCGCTTCTATTTCACTGGCGGTCACTTCGGATACCAGTTCGAAGGAACGGACGGCAGCAAGACCGGCACCAGCCGAGCGGCCGGCGTCTTCTCCTGTCGTCCGGACGGCAGCGATGTTCGCATCGAGGGACAAGGCGGGATCAATCCCGTCGACCTCGTCTTCACGCGGAGTGGCGAGATGCTTTCCACCTGCGCCATCTTTGACAGCTTCGGTGGGAAGAGACACGACGCGCTCATTCATTGGGTCCCGGGCGGACTGACTCAGCGCGTGTATGGCTTGCCTCTCCTTCGCGATACTGGCTATCGCCTGCCAGCAGTTATTCGTTGGGGGCAAGTAGCTCCGGCCGGACTAATGCGTTATCGAGGCACTCACTTTGGTCCCCGCCACATTGACTCTCTCTTCGCCTGTCACTTCAACACCAACAAGGTCGTTCAGGTTCACCTGAAAAAAAACGACTCCACCTTCACGACTGAAGAGAACGACTTTCTCAGCTCCACCAGCTTCGACTTCAGACCTGCCGATGTTCTTGAGGACGCTGACGGCAGCTTGCTGGTCCTCGACACCGGGGGTTGGCTGAGTTGGGGTTGCCCTCACTCCAAGACAGCCAAACCCGAAGTGCTCGGCGCAATTTATCGCATTCGCCGTATAGGCGGAAAGAGATTGGATGATCCCCGTGGCCTCAAGCTTGCATGGGACAAGGCAGAGTCTTCCGAACTCTCAATCCGCCTCGCCGATCCTCGCCCCGCTCTTCGTGACCGGGCGCAGGCCTTGCTCATTACCCGGGGAGAAAAGGCAACGGGGAGCGTTGTTTCCCATTTGGAAAACAACAAGGACCCCAAAGTCCGGCAACGTTGCGTCAGTGTCCTCTCACAGATCGATTCGAAGATTTCTCAAATCGCCATTCGTTCTGCTCTTGAGGACAAGGATGCCGGAGTTCGCGCCCTCGCCGCCCGCTCCCTTGGCATCATGAAGGACAACCATGCGGTGAACTATCTTATCAGGCTTCTATCTGACGAAGAGAGCGCCGTGCGTCGCGCTGCTGCGACTGCCCTCGGTCAAATTGGCGATAAGTCGGGCATCGCGCCAATTTTCAATGCGCTCAAGCCGGACACCGAGCTCCTCTTGCAACACGCCCTCACTCTCGCCCTCATCAAGATCGACAACGAGGTCGCCACCGCACTTTATCTTTCCGATTCGAAATCGCCACATCATCAGAGAACTGCTCTTCGAGTTCTCGATCAGCGCAAATCGAAGCTCCTGATCCCCTCCCTCGTCGTCCCCTACTTCAATTCTCCGCACCCCGCTCTCCGCGATGAAGCCCGCCGCATCATCGTTAGCCGGAAGGACTGGAAGCCTGAGGTGCTCCAGCTGTTTCAAAGTCTGCTGGAAGGAAACTCTCTGGAAGGCGATGCAGCGCAACAATTGGAAGAGATCGCTCTCGCTTTCAATCAGGACGGGGAGTTTCACAAGATCGTCGTGCAGGCCCTCGCCAAGGAAAAAACTGCTGTCGAGATCAAGAGCGTCCTCCTCGCCTCAATCGCTCAGATGGACTCTCTTCCTGATTCTCTCCAATCAGCCCTAAGAACTATTCTCCAGTCGTCGTCCAACGACATGAAGGCCGAAGCTATGCGAGCCATTGTGCGTTTCGATGCCTATAAATCCTTAGCGCCGGAGATCAATCGCATCGCAGTTGACCGCAAGGAGAATTCCCTTCTTCGCTTGAGTGCCTACGAAGCGATCGCTCAAGAGCGCAAGTCATTGAACGCCGTTGAATTGAAATTCATTGAGGGCGTCCTGCGCAGCACCGAGAGTTCACCCCTCCTCCACCGTCAAGCCGCCCGCGCACTCAGCCGGGTGGATTTAACCACAGAGAACCCTTCCCAAACCAAGACCTGCCTCGAGCTGATTGCATTTGCTTCGCCCTACCACCTCGCGCCACTCCTGGAGCCGTTAGAACGTCTCGATTCCAAGGCCTGGCCGGAGAATCAATTCGATGCTCTCGGGGTGAGGTTTGCCGATGCTCTGAGAGTGAGTCCAGGCCGCAAGGGATTGGCTCCTGATCAATTAGCTTCTCTCCGCAGTTTGTTCCCTGAGAATTTCCCCGCGGCTCATGCTGCCTTCAAGGAGTTAACGAAGGAGAATAGCGAGAGTGCGAAGGAACGGGAAACAAAGCTCGCGCAACTTGTTCTTCAGTCTGAAAGTGGCAACGCTTCCCGCGGTCGCATTCTCTTTTACACCAACCGGGCGACCTGCTCGCTCTGCCACCGCGTCAACGAGCGGGGCGGGTCGCTTGGGCCAAACCTTAGCAAGATCGGCGAAATTCGCAGTCGCAAGGACCTCCTTGAAGCGATCGTCTATCCAAGCGCCACCGTCGTGAACGGATTCGAGTCCTACGCACTCACCATCAAGGACGGCGCCTCCCACATGGGTCTGGTGCAGCGGGAAACCTCCGATGCAATCTATCTCCGTGGTGCCGACCAACGGGTGAAGCGAGTTCCCCGTAATCAGATCGTGGGCATGGTCCGTTCTCCCGTATCAACAATGCCCGAGGGACTCGATCTGGTCATCTCAAAACAAGATCTCGCAGACTTGATCGCCTTCCTGGAAACCTGTCGCTAGCTGACTGGTCACCGGCGCCTTATTTCTGCGAGCCGATTTTCTCCAAATCGGCTTTCGCGGCCCCTTTCTCGCCGCGGGAGCTGGGCATTTTTATCCGGCGCAAGCCAAGTTGGACACAACCAACTCATGCCGGGGATGGAGCGACCTCGTGAAAGAGTCGGCCGCAGTCCGCTATGCGTGGGGAACATTTCCCTCCGGAACGCTGGTGACCGGCGGAAGCACCGGCTTGCCCGTAGCGCCGTTTTGGACCGATCGCGAAGTTTGACCCGACGCCGGTTTTGAGAATTCAAACGACCAGCGCGCCTATGTAAAAACCCAGCGTAACCGGGCGGAGATCCAGATACGGAAAGGCAAGGAGATGGAGACGAAGCAGGTTCTGGAGCAGAAGTAGAATTAGAAAACTGTGAATTCATTGACTGACAACTCGATTTGGGCAGACTCAATCAAAGTGACTTAAAACCTATGAAAACCACTTTCCCGGCTTTCATAGCCTTCGTATTGTCTGCCGGTATTTCGCCGTCGTTACTGGCAGACGATTCCTCGACGGAGCTTCCTTTGGCATTCGAGGCGCATTGCATCAAATGTCACGGCAAGGGTGGCAAGGTTAAGGGCAAGGTTAACCTCCTGGCGCTGAAATCGGGCCATGACCTCCTGGCCAAACCAGAGTTGCTCGAGACCTTGGTCACGGTGCTGAAGGATCGCGAGATGCCGCCCAAGGACGAGCCTCTGCTCCCAGAGGCCACGCGAATGCAGATGGTTGAGCAGCTCCAAGCGATGCTTCGGCAGACCCAGAAGACCCTGGCATTCGAGCCCACCCAGATCCGGCGCATGAACCGCTTTCAGTACAACAATGCGGTCGTGGATCTCCTGGAGCTGGATCGTGATATCTTCCGGCTCAACGAGCGGCTCATTCGGCGGCGGGATGACTACTTCCGTCCGGAAACAATGAAGATGCCCGATCAGGTACGGATCTCGAGTCGTCCGCTCAGCAAAGACATCGACAACCAACGGCCCGAGGGATTCAAGGGTGTCGCGTCCTTTCCACAGGACAAGCGCGCCGAGCACGGCTTCGACAACCGAGCGGATCACCTGACCCTTTCGCCGCTGTTGATGGAGTCGTTTCTCAAGCTCAGCCAGACCATCGTGGAGAGTCCTGATCTGAACCCCAAAGAATGCCGAAGCTGGAGCTGGCTGTTTGCTCCGCCAGGTCAAGAGGCCAGCGGTCCGGATAGACTCGCTGAGACTAATACGATTCGGACTCGGCTGAAGAAACTGCTCCGGCGTGCGTTTCGCCGGCCGATCGATCCGGAAACATTCGCTCGATTCGCAAAGTTCGCCGAGAGTCAGCTCGCCTCTGGGGCTTCGTTCGAGCAGACCATGCGCACGGTGGTCGGAGCTGTCCTCGGCATGCCGGACTTCCTTTATCTCTACGAATCGCCTGACAAGGAAAATTCAGACCACAAAGGCCAAGGTCGTCAGCGTATCGATGATTTCGAGCTGGCTGTGCGGCTGGCACAATTCTTCTGGAGCAGTATTCCTGACGATGCGTTGCTTGACCTTGCTGAGTCGGGCAAGCTGAACGATCCAGTGACGCTCGGCACGCAGATCGACCGGATGTTGAATGATCGGCGGTCGAGTCGATTCTGCGACAACTTCCCTGCCCAATGGTTGCAGCTGGATCGACTGATCACGTCGGTTCCGGATCCAAAGAGGTTTCCCGGTTTCTATCACAGTGACGGATACCGCGCCAGCATGCACATGTTGGCGGAACCGCTGCTCCTGTTTGAGACCTTATACATCGAGGACCGGTCCATCATGGAACTGCTGAATCCGAAATTCACCTGGCGGAGCAGTATGCTCCGCGCTATTTACGCCGGACATTTCAAGGGAGGCCACGAGGTCACAGTGCAGCTTTTTAAGCGTGAGCCCCTGACCGACCCGCGGCAGGGCGGCGTGATTACCAGTGCGGCCGTCATGACGATGACCGCAACTCCGACGCGCACCCAGCCCATCACCCGGGGCGCCTGGGTAAATGCGGTGATCTTCAACGATCCACCCGAGCCGCCTCCGGCCGATGTTCCACCGCTGCCTGAAGCCAGCGAGGAAGAACTGGCAAAACTTACCATTCGTGAGCGTCTGGCCGTTCACCGCAAGCGCGAGGATTGCGCCGGTTGCCACAACAAGATCGATTCCTTTGGGTTTGCTCTGGAAAACTACGGACCGACAGGCGTCTGGCGCGACAAGTATGAGAACGGGCGTGAGGTGGATGTCAGCGGCGTGCTCTTCAATCAGCATGAATTTGAAACCTTGCTTGAGTTCAAGCAGCTGATCTTGAAAGAGAAGCAACGGTTCCTTCGTGGATTCATCGCGCACCTGCTCTCCTACGCGTTGGGCAGGGAACTAGGAGCCGCAGATTCGCCCGCGCTGGATGACATGACAGCGGAGACGATGGCAGGTCAGGACCAGTTACGAGCGGTGCTCAAAAACATCGCGATGAGTGAGCCGTTTCTTCACAAGAACACCCTCGCGCCGACTGCGCCGGCGAAGAAAGCGAACCCAGCAAATTGAACCTTGGGTCACCAGAAAAATGCTAAGCATCGGCAAGTTCACAACCTCCGCTAAGATCAATCAACGAAGGACATTTTCAAGATGAGCCACCACGAAGACCAACTCTCCTCCCATTCGCGCCGCCGCTTTCTAACGCTTGCCGGCGGTGCGGCCCTCAGCCTGCCGTGGCTTGAGAGCTTTGCCAATGCCAAGGATCATCAAGCAGAGGTCCCGGCACAACGATTGGCTTTTTTCTACCTGCCAAACGGTATTACGCGTCGAGGGTTCTTTCCCGGCGAATCTGACCGGCCGCTGCCGCCGTTCGCGGGCCAGAACAACGTCTGGCGTTTCGAAGGCAAGACCGTTCCGCCCGGCAGACATGCCCTGACGCTCACATCGACCTTGGCTCCACTTCACAAGATGCGGAACAAAGTCTCCCTGATCACCGGACTGGACCGCACTTTCCAGCACGGCACCGACTCGCATGCGCAATGTGCGTCCTGCTTCCTCACCAGTGTGGCACCCTACGAGGTCAAAGGCTCCGCCTATCCGCTGACCCGCACCCTGGACCACATCGCAGCCGACAGCATCGGGCAGTCGGTTCCCTACTCGACTCTCGAGCTAAGCTGCAACGACCACAAGAACAACATCGAGTCGATCTACTTCGACAACATGTCCTGGTACGGTACCGGTCACGTCGCGCCGTCCATGAGAGATCCGCGAAAGGTCTACGACCGGCTGTTCGGTACGCAAGCCCACACCCGGTTTCGCAACATCACCGATCTCGCCCTCGGTAGCGCCCGCCAAATGCAAAAACGATTGAGCACTAATGACCGCGAAAAATTCGGCGAGTACCTGGAGTCGGTCCGAACAATCGAGAAGCGCATGGATCGTATCGAAAGAATGAAGTCCGAACTGGCGGCCGCAGACATCAAGCGACCAGCCGAGTATTTGCCACGCAATGAGTATATTCACCTGATGGGTGACTTGCTGGTAACCGCTTTACAGAGTGGCCTGACCAACGTCGGCACTCTGATGGCGGGTCCCGAGCGATGGACGACGCCCACCAATTGGGAGGGCATCCTGGACAAGCCGTATAGTCATCACGCCATGACCCACGCCATAAGTAACCATTTGGAACAACTCCTCAAGCTGGACCGTTTCCACGTCTCGGCCTTCGCGCGGCTACTTGAACGTATGGACGGCATTGAGGAAGCCAACGGCACAACGCTACTGGACAACACCATCTTCACCCTCGGAGCAGGAATGGGTGACGGTACCACCCATCAGTACAACGACCTGCCGCTGGTCGTCGCCGGTGGCGGTGGAGGCATGCTTAATCTGGGTAGCCACATCCACTGCGAGAGAGGCACTCCGCTCGCCAATCTCTGGTTGACCCAGTTGCAGGCGCTGGGCATTGAGCGCAAAACCTATGCTGACAGTACCGGGATACTCAAAGACATTCTTGCTTAGGAACTCTGCTTCTGCCCCGGC
>JAPKFB010000147.1 GCA_028821775.1 Roseibacillus sp. | reverse complement strand
TTACACGGACATCAACCAGGTTCCCTGGTATCGTCGTTCCAGCACTAGCAGTGGGTATCTGAAAACTTGGAGCAGTGCGAACAAGGTCGCTGCTATAATTCTTTTGTGCATTCAGGCGCTTGTAATCTTGGTTCTGTTGGTTGGTGCTTGATGTTTTGAAAGTGGTCGAGGAGGACGCCGACGATCTCCCCCCGGTGTCTAGTTCACCCATGGGCTTAAGCCTGTTCTTAGGGGGGCGAGAAATTGATCATTCCGGGCATTTTAAAGGGCGCGTGGGGAGGGTCAGAGAGGGGCGGATTTTGCTGTTGATCGCTCAAGGTAGGGGGGCGGCAGATAGTGCTTGTCGCCTTGATTGGTGGAATGTTAGTCCTTGGCGCTGCAAAGAAGAATCGGCGAGAGGGCGCTGCAGGGCAACCTGTCCCGCCTTTTCGTGGGGCTTTGCAAGCAACCGCACACGATGAAAATGAATTTGGATGGAAGGAACAGGTTTCGGGAATTGATTTTTGCCATGGCATGGACGTCGATGCTTGCTGTCTCGACATCCGTGGCGCAGGCGGCGAAGGTTGCCGCAGATTCGCTCGAGTATTTGCCGGATGCCGAGGCCAAGGAGCTAGTGGTGGGTTTGAGGCTTGTGGACGCGGTGGGGGTGACTTCCGTTCAGGTGAAGACGGAGGGCAAAGGAGAAGATGTTCCCGCAACCTGGGAGGCCTGGGAAGGGGACAAGGCCCGAGCTTGTGCTTGGATGATCGTTGTGGATACGAGTAATCCTGCTCGAGCAAAGACGATTGCATTGGGGGTGAAGTTCGTTCGCTCGTTTTTGCTCGGCTTGCCGAAGAAGGACAAGGTCGCAGTTTACTCTCTTGCTAGGGATATTGTGGAAGTAGTGCCTTATGGAAGTTCACCGGAAGAGATTTCCAAGGGGTTGCTGGGCATCAAGGCAGCCGGGGACGCCGCGTTGACAACCTTGATTCACCAGAGTCTGGGAGGTGGACTTGGCGACCTAGAGGGGCGGAAAGAGGGGCGCAAGGCAGTCGTGCTCCTCACTGATGGAAAGGATGAAACCGGAAAGGATGAAACCGAAGGCGCTGCGGCAAAGGAGATCGAGAAGGACAAATTGATTGAGGCAGCCAAAGCTGCCGGGATCGTCATTCACACGGTGGGCTATGCCGAGACCGCTGATGACCAGGTCCACTTTGGTGCTTTCAAGGAGATCGCGAAAAAGACCGAGGGCCTCTTCGTGCAGACTGCGCTGGCGGGAAAGGACACCCCTTCAGGCTTTCTCTCGCTTTTGCGGGGCGTGATGCATGGTGCGGGGGCCGCCCATATTGATCTCTCGAAGCTCGCCGAGCCCGTGCCTCTGACCCTGACGGTGAAGACTGCGACCGGTAAGGAGGCCGTGGTGCGTATCCCACTCGAGCAAGTGGAGGCAGCGCTCAAGGAATTGCCTCCAGAAGAGCCTGAGCCTGAGCCTGAACCTGAACCTGAACCTGAACCTGAACCTGAACCTGAACCTGAACCTGAACCTGAGCCTGAGCCGGCCCCGCCTGTGCCGGAGGAGCCAGCCGTGCCGCTGTGGGTTTGGCTGGTGACGGGGGGCGTGCTGATCGTTATTCTGATCGCGCTGTTGATGGTGAGAAGCTCTCGCAAGCGCGCTGCTGAAGAAGCCAGAATCGCGGAGGAAGCCAGGTTGGAAGAGGAGCGCGCTGGGGAAGAGGCTCGGCGTCGAGATGAAGAGACGAAACTTGCGGCCGCTGAAACGACAAAGGCCGAGGCGGCTCCGCTTGCATGGCTGGAAATGTGCGATGCTCAGCAAACTCGACAGCCAATCAGGATTCCCAACCTCAAGGTTGGACGGGGGAAGCATAATGATGTCGCGCTTCGGAACGATAGTGTTTCTGGAAATCATTGCGTCCTGAACTGTAATCGCGAGGGGGAGTGGAGCATCACCGACCTGAATTCAGGAAATGGAGTGGTTCTCAATGGAGAGAGCGTCCAGCAGGCTGGTCTGCGACACGGCGACGTGATCGAACTCGGAGAACTGAAAATGCGCTTTCTCTTGCGTGAATAGCAAGCCGTCTAAGCAATTTGAGCCGGGCCATGTCTGACGAAATACGAACTTACCTTGTTGGCCGCCGTAATAGCACGGTGTCCTGCGATATATCCCTGCCCGAGAGTGAAAAATCGGTGAGTCGCAAGCACCTTGAGCTAACCGTGACAGCCGGTGGACGCTGCTACATCGTCCATCTCCACCCGAAGAATACGACCCAAGTGCAGGCTCCTGACGGTTCATGGAAGCCAATCAGCCAGGACTACGTGGATATGGATACACCTCTCCTTCTGGGCACCTTCCGCACCACCGCGAGGAGCCTGGTGTCTCAACTTTCCGCGCCCGCGCCGCCATCGCCGCCCCCTTCTGATTCCTCGGACCCAGGCGTGGAGTGGGACCCAGACCGAGGGACCTTCATCAGGCGGTGACGCTAAGTTCGAGGGCCTGCGCCCGATACGACGATGAGTAATCCAAAGCCAGCAACTCCAATCCTCGAGGCCCCAAGTAGGTTCGAGCGGTTTTGGACCTTGGTGTTGGCCGCTTGTCTCGGGGTGGTCTTTGTTGTCATGCTCAACGTTTTCGGTCCGTTTCAGATCAAGGGCCGGGCCCCGTCGGGGAAGGAGATCGTTCGAGTGGATCTGAGCCGTATTCTGATCGACTGGACGTATTACAAAGATTCAGCAGGTAGACTTATCAATCGGCGTAATCACACGTCTGTCCAGGCTGTCATGTGGCTGGCCATGTTTGTCGGGATCGGCGAACTCTGGATTCGCTCGAGAGCCCTCCGCGTGGAGCGGGCAGTCTTGCGCTACCGCTTATTGCCCGAGGATGAACGGAGTCTGCTGACCGTTGATGACCTTCGACCGATTTACCTCAAGGCGCGGGGTATCTCCAAGTCATTGGTGCTCCCGGTTCTGGTCCGTCGGTTGACCATGGAGTTCCGAAAGTCGAAGTCCATTGATCGGGTCAATGCGATTCAAGATTCCAGCCTCGAATTGTTTCTTCATCAACTAGATCTGCGTTACACGCTGATTCGCTATCTTGTTTGGGTGATTCCGACGCTGGGTTTCGTGGGGACGGTGATCGGGATCTCGAATGCCATGGCCGTCGCCGGAGGCGGTGCGGTGGACATGGACGATCTTCTGCCGCAGACCACCCAGAAGCTGGCAGTTGCCTTTTACACGACATTATTGGCCTTATTACAGAGCGGGGTGCTTGTATTCGGCATGAATACCCTGCAAGCTGGCGAGGAAAAGGCGCTGAACGATGCCGGTCAATACTGTATGGAGAACCTTGTCATGCGATTGATGGAGCCCGGACAGCTTGACGAGGCTCGTGGGTCCGGGCGATCTACTTGAATGACCTGACGACCCTCAAAACCATAAAACAACAACTACTATGAGCGATCCAAACGACAAGACCCGCCTGATACGGCGCAGTTCATCAGGGGATAACGAGGCTAGTCCAACGCCGCCTCCCACTCCTCCAAATCATCCGCACGATCCTGAGGTGACCGTCTACGGGGGGGCGGGTGCTGCCCGAGGGCCGGACGAAACCCGTATTATCCGCCGGGATAATCCTGGAGAAAAGAATCCTCAATCACCGGCGGGAAATGACGACTCCAAGACCGTGTTGGTGAGGCCATCTTCAAGAAGTGGTTCTGGTGATGCTGAATTGCCTTCAGACGATTCCATCGATGGACCTGTAGTGGGTTGGTTGGTCGTGGTTGAGGGAGGTGGCCGCGGGAAATCGGTGACCTTGGGTTATGGGATGAATACCATCGGCCGGGAAGCCGGAAACCGAGTCTGCCTCCCCTTTGGTGATGCGCTGATCTCTCGAGCCAAGCACGCTACGCTGACCTACGACCCGAGGGGACGCAAATTCTTTATCCAACATGGAGACTCCAGCAACCTGACCTATGTGGGCGATCAACCTGTCCTGTCGCCACTGGAGTTGAAGTCCGGCGACCTTATCCGACTTGGCGACGCTACCGTTCTCAGGTTCGTCCCGCTTTGTGGTGATGACTTCAACTGGGACTGATCGTTCCCCGTCGTCGGGAAGTCCACCCCCCCTGGCCGATGAAGGCGGAGGGTTGGTGGACGAGCGTGATTATGCCGGAAGGCAGATCCGGGGTGCCCGAGCCGTTCAGGAAGACAGTTACGGTGTCGTGCCACGTGCAGAGTTTGGTGGTGACCTTCGGGATCTTTTCCTAGTGGTCGCCGATGGAATGGGCGGGCACGCCGCGGGTGAGGTGGCCAGTTCGCTGGCGGTCAACAGCTTCGCGGAGACATTTCTCGAGTCGGGCACGGCTTGTGATGCAGGACGTTTGTGGGACTGCCTGGAGGAGGCCAACCGGCGTATTGGTCGCGAAATCTCGGCGCGGGGCTCGGAGGTCCAAGGCATGGGCACCACCCTGCTGGCTGTCCTGCTCCGAGGCACCGAGGTGCGCTGGATCAGTGTGGGCGATTCACCACTGTATCTGATAAGCGGCGGCAAGATCAAACGGCTTAATCAAATCCATTCCAAGGCGGCAGAGTTGGCGAAACAGGTAGAGCAGGGCTTGATCACGGAGTCTGAGGCCAGCCAGGATCCCGAGCGGCATGTCTTGGTGTCCGCTTTGATTGGGGAGGCGATTTATGACGTAGATGATTCACCGCCCCTGGAGGTGAAAGCTGGAGACTTTCTGATCGCGGCAACCGACGGACTGGATACGCTGAGTCAGGAGGAAGTTTTCGCGGTTGTGTCGAGCCTGAGCGAGGGAGACGCGGCTACTGTTGCAGAGGGGCTTTTGCAGGCCGTAGAGAGTCGAGAGGCCCCCAAACAAGACAACACAACCGTGGTGGTGGTGCGGTTGCCGGGATGATGAATTCTTCCTGCCATGCTTCGTAGAAACCGAGAGATCGTTATTTTCAACTTGTCGGCCATCGACTTGTTTTGTTCGGGCATGGGCGCGGTGATGGTGCTGATGGTGCTGCTGATGCCCTACTACCGGAAGACGGATCCGGTGCCGACACCCGAGCCGCCGACCATCGTGGTCACGCCCCCCGGCCCCCCGGTGCCGACCCCTCCGAAACCGCAGCCAACGCC
>JAPKFB010000020.1 GCA_028821775.1 Roseibacillus sp. | reverse complement strand
CTCAGGCCTTACCTTTCGACAGAAAACTGAAGAGCCCCACTAGCACCGCGATCACTCCCCCGATTATGGCCCCACGAAGGAGTCCGCGTTACAGTAGAGGTTGATCACCTTGTCGTGAACTCGAAGAAAGATCCCCGCTACATAGCCTCGCTCAGCACTCCGAGCGTGCCGACGTAATCACAGAAACATTCACCTCGCTCCCCGATGCCTTGCTCAACTCTATCGATCCTCGCTCGCTTATTCTCCGCAATTCCGGATCCAGAATCTTAGTTGAACCCTCCATTCTCGCGAATTACTTCCTCAGCTCTTTCCAATAAACACCAAAGTTCTTCACGGAAAGGTTCTTCTCTTCCAAGACGCGCAAGACCTGAACATTCATGCTCCGTCCCATCTCCGACTCCACTCCCCGAAGGAGCGCAGACTTTGCCTCCTCCGACCCGATGTCGAGTAACTTGCCTGTTGGTGGCCGGCAGAAAACTGCGCTTCACTCGATCAAACTCCTCGTTCACTCCATCGATCCCCACCTAACCGGCGGGGAGGGAGATGCGAACCTCCATTCCCTTCACCTTGACCGTTTCCACCTCCTCTGCCGCCTGAACAAAAGCACCCATGATCATCACCCCAAACTCCCAAGCGTGTCATGGCTTCCAAGAGGCCGCTTTCGCGGGAGATTTGAATCCTAATAGAACACAGCTCATCCCACCAACGATCGCATCGAGAAGTTCTCGCCATGCGAAGCCTTGACTTCCACCCTTGCCCCATGACGCGCACTACCCTTCTCGCCACCTTGGCCTCCGGTTTTCTGGCTCTGTCCTCCCTCGCGCAGCAGAAGCCCAACATCATCTTCATCATGGCCGATGACCAGGGCTACGCCGATCTCGGCTGCTATGGATCCAAGCACATCGTCACCCCATACATCGATCGCATGGCGGTTGAGGGGCTGCGCTTCACCGATTGCTACTCGGGATCCGCGGTTTGCGCTCCCACCCGCTGCGTGCTCATGACCGGCCTGCACCCCGGCCACTGCAAGCGCCGTGACAACACCGCCACCGGCAATCTGGAGTTCTTCAAGAAACTCGACCGCCGACCCCTCGTCTTTCTCGAACAGAGCGACCTGACCGTCGCCGAGCAACTCAAGACTGCAGGCTACGCCACCGGCGGATTCGGCAAGTGGGGACTCGGCAACCCGGGAACGGACGGCGTCCCCGAAAGGCAGGGGTTCGATCTCTGGTTTGGCTACTACGACCAGGTCCACGCCCACACCTACTACACCGATCATCTCCTTCGAAACTCGCAGAAGGTTCCCCTCGACGGAAAGACCTATTCCCACACTCCGATCATCGAGGAAGCCTTCGGATTCATCGAGAAGAACGCCCAGATCGAAGTGCCCTTCTTTGCCTACTTCGCGATCTGTCCTCCCCATGGCAAATACGTCGTCCCGGATCAAGGAATCTACAAAAACAAGCCGTGGAGCAATCCCGTCAAAAACTACGCCGCGATGTGCACCCTGATCGACAGCAACGTCGGCGACCTCATGAAGCTCCTCAAGAAACTAGGCATCGACGACAACACCATCGTCTTCTACACCTCCGACAACGGCCCCAACAAGCAGTTCGTCCCCACCCTCGCATCGAACAAGCCCTTCCGGGGCGTCAAACGCCAGCTCACCGAAGGCGGCCTGCGCTGTCCCATGGTGGTCCGCTGGCCCGGCAAGATCGAACCCGGCACCACCAGTTCCTTTGCCTGGACCCACAAGGACTTCTTCGCCACCGCCTGTGATCTCGCCGGCGCGAAACTCCCCGCCCCCACCGACTCCGTTTCTGTCCTCCCCACTCTGCTCGGCAAGAAGCAACCAGCCCTCAACAATCTCTACTGGGAAATTCACCACCCGTTCCAGCAAGCAGTCCGCTCGGGAAAGTGGAAGGCCTTCCGCCCCGGCACCAAGGCTCCACTCCAACTCTACGACCTGAGCGCAGACCCCACCGAGAGCACGAACCTCGCCAAGGAGCATCCCGCCATCGTCGCGCAACTGGAGACCCTCCTCGCCAGGGAGCACCAACCCTCGAAGTTCTTTCCCGCGGTCGAAATGCCGAAGGCAAAGCGCAAACGGAAATAGACTTCCGCCTCGCTCCGCTTTTCGCTTTCCTCCGCACCCATGATCGTCCGACCGCCGCTCCTCGCTCTCCTCCTGGGCAGCATCGTGACCCTCCTCTCCTCCTGCAGCGGCCGCTTTCAGGAAGTCCCGCTCTCGCCCCCGGGGGTGCGGAGCGCTGAATTCGCCACCCTGATGACCCAGGTCGCCCAGGCCCCTTGGGTCGACCGCAACCACGTCACCACTCTCGAGAATGGCAACGGCTATTTCCCACCCATGCTGGAGGCCATTGCCCGAGCGAAGAAGACCATCACCTTCGAAACATTCGTCTACAAACAAGGACGCGTTGGCAGGGAATTCAGCGTCGCCTTCGCTCAAGCCGCGCGCCGGGGCGTGAAGGTCCATGTCATCCTCGATGCCAATGGCTCCCGCTGGGTCGACAAGAATGACATCGCCATGATGGAGGCCGAAGGCGTGGAGTTCTTCCTCTTCCGCTCCTTCAACCCTCTCAAACTGGGCCGCTACAACAACCGCACTCACCGCAAGACGATGGTCGTCGACGGCACCCTCGCCTATACCGGGGGTGCGGGATACACCGATCTCTGGATCGGCGACGCCCAAAACCAGTACCAGTGGCGCGATACTCAATACGAGATTCGCGGACCAGTCGTGCGCCAATTTCAGGAAGGATTTCTCGAAAACTGGAAGGAGGTTTCCGGCAAGACTCTCCACGGTCCTGACTACTTCCCGCCCCTTCCCGCGGTCGGTAGAATGATCTCTCACTTCAGCCTCGGCGCCCCGGAGGACCGGGGCGACACTCTGGGATCCAGCTTCCTCCTCGCCATCAATGCCGCCCAGCAATCAATCCTCATTGAGCACGCCTACTTCATCCCCCACCGCGACCTCGTGGACGCCCTCTTGCGTGCTCGCCAACGCGGTGTCCACGTGGAAATCATCGTCTGTGGAGAACACACCGACTTCGAGATCTGCCGCATCGCACAGCGCCCTTCCCTGCTCCAACTCCACCGCGCTGGATGCCAGATTTGGGAATACTCTCCCACCATGATGCACGGCAAACTCCTCGTCGTGGACGATTACTTTTCCGCGGTCGGATCCGCCAACTTCGACGATCGCTCCTTCTTCATCAACGATGAAGCCAACCTCCACGTCCTCGATGCTCCCTTCGCCCGCGAGCAACGTGAGATGTTCGAGCGCGACCGCAAATGTTGCAAACTCCTCACTTCCAAGGACCTCAGATTCCGACTGCATCAGCTCCCCGTGCAACTCGGAGCCCAGACCATCAAGGGCCAATTGTAGCCTGTCCACAGCCGCGCCATCACCAGCGATTCATTGTGCCAGCGTTCTCTCCTCCATCGTATGCAGCGGATCAGGCCCGACCCCATGCATGATTACCCCGCGATGATCGACTTTGTACCAGCCTCTCCGGCCTTCACAAAGATACTGCAGCACGGCAGGGCCCGGAACATCGCGCATGTTCATCCCCTCGACCCTTGCCTTCAAGAAATCAAGCCCCTCCGACCTCTCTTCCGAGTCCCTTGCGGTCCCAACTTCACCCATCGTCTGGACCGTAATCATCAGTCCCTTCCGCTCTCCCTTCCTCGCCAGGGTGTCAAACTCGCGCGACGATCGCTCCAAAATTGAGAACCTCGACGCGACGAATCAGGAATCTATGAAGTTGTTTATGAATTCATATGGAATACCGAAATTGGAGCCAGCTCGCAAATAAATCAGAGCAATTGTTGACCTGTCCACTCTGGAGAACCGATTACTTGCTACACATGACGAGTATTCCTATCGGAGTCCCAAAGGGTTTGAATTCAGTTTTTTGAAAAACCATTGATATTCTGAGTCGCAAATCAATTAACTCCATTGGGGAATAAGTATAACGGACTTCCCAATTCATTCGCGTTCACCAAGATCAAAACAGCGGTGGAGGGGAAAGCAGCATTCGATTAGCCCATAGAGTATATGGTTTCAGACGGCACCCCCACCTTCCCAAGCTTCTGATCCTTCAGGAACCTCGGCTTGAGAAAACGAATTCCTAGCAATAGCATTGCGGCGCCATGGGATCCTTACGTATCGTTCTCTTGCTCTGGGCCGCTGTTGCCAGCCTTGCTGCTCATGAGAAACACGCGACCGCCGGGGACTACTCGCCTCCCAGGGAAGCAGTGGTCATCGGCGAGGGTGACTTTCGCTATCGCTTGGTGCCGGGGTGGGCGACGCAGAACGCGGCGAAATACAAACTAGGGAACTGCAATGCCATCGCCCAGGATTCGCGCGGGCGCATCCTGCTTTTGCACACCAGCAAGGAGCATTGCCTGATCGCCCTGAGTCCGGAGGGCGTGGTGCTCGATGCCTGGGGTGACTTCACCGTCGCGGCGCATGGACTCTCGGTGGTGAAGGAGAAGGAACGCGAAGTCCTCTTCATCTCCGACCATAGCGCAGGTGGGAAGGTCTACAAGACCACGCTCGATGGCGAGGTCCTCATGACGATCTCCTGTCCCATGGAGTCCGATCTCTACAAGAATCCGGCAGAGTTCAAACCGGCCAAGACGCTGCACCTGCCCGGTGGCGAATTCTTCGTGATCGATGGCTACGGGAAAGACTACATCCATCGCTATAGCGCGGAGGGAAAATGGCAGTCGGCCTTTGGCGGAAACCTCGGGGAGGGCGAAGCGCAGCTCAAACACTGGGGGCCCCATGGCGGTGCGATCGACTTCACGGATGCCGGGAATCCCGTGATGATTCTCGCCCTCAGCGACCAGCAGAAGATGAAACGATTCAAGCTGGACGGAACCTGGCTGGATACCAAGTCGTTTCCCGGCAGCAATCCGCGGGACGTGGTTTTCCACCGGGATCATCTCTTCGTGCACCACCTCGGCGACAACTGGCCCAAGGACCGCAACGCACCGGGCTACATCTCGGTGCTAGATCGCGACCTGAAAGTGGTCGCCAACCTCAGCGGGAGTGCTCCCAGGTATGACGCGGAGGGCAAGCTGGCAAAGATGGCCCACACCACGCATCTCTTTCATCACCCGCATGGCATGGGGATCGATCGCGAGGGCAATCTCTACATCGCGCAAGCTTCTTCGAACGGAACGTGGCCGCTCAAGTTTGTGCCTGTGCGGAAGCAGAATCAGGGGCGGCAGGAGGCCCAGGACAAGACCAGGACCTGGCAGGTTTCCAATCGGAGCGCGGATGGAGGAGAGGGCACCGTGGCGCGGCCGTTCCGCACCATTTCGGAGGCCGCCGAAGTGGCCAGGGCAGGGGATACCGTGCTTGTGAAGGCAGGAGTCTATCGCGAACGGGTCGCCCCGCCGCGCAGTGGGGTCACTTATCGGGGTGAACAACTGGGCCGGGTTTTCATCCGGGGTTCCGAGGAGTGGAAGCCGGACTGGCAGAGGCACAAGGGAACGGTCTTTTTTGCAGTGCCGGACGAGAGTCTGTTTGGGAGAACCCTTTACCTCGATGGCAGTGGTAATCCGTTTTTGGTCGAATTGGCATCGACGCCCTATCATCGAGATGGAAAGCCGGAGGCAGAGAGATTCAAGAAGGGAGACCCAAGCCTGATTTTTACCTGTGGCCAGGTCATCGTGAACAGGAGGCCCTGGCAGCAGCGGCCGTACCTCAGGGAGGTCGAGAGGCAAGAGAAGACGTGGACCTATGTGCGGGAGACGGGCCGGATCTACGTCAATTTTGGCGGTCTCGCTCCTGTAGCACAGAGCGTTGAGATCACCACGCGCCGCCGCATCTTTGCGCCTCATGTGCGCGGACTTGGCCACATCGTGGTCGAGGGCTTCGTGATGGAGCATTGCGCCAATCAATATCCCACAAACTTTTGGAACACCCCTCGGTGGGCGCAGGCAGGAGCGCTCGGCCTGCGCGGTGGTCATCACTGGATCGTGCGAAACAACCTGATCCGTTACGCGAACACGGTCGCGATGGATGTGGGCGCCGGCGGGAACGACAATGAACTTCTTCCAAGAAAAATTGAAGGCGCACCGTTCGGCCAGGACAATCTCATCGAGAACAATTATCTCCTCGATAACGGAGCGGCGGGCCTCGTCGGTTCCCAAAGCACTCGCATGATCATCCGCGGAAATGTCATCCTGCGCAACAACACGCAGGGCTTCCTCGGACCCAAGCGTTACGAGCACGCCGGCATCAAGTGTCACTACATTCGCGACGGAGTAATCGAGGGAAACTATGTTGCCAATAGTCCGCGCTCCGACGGCATCTGGCTCGACAACCAGTTTTTAGGAACCCGCATCACGCGCAACGTGGTGGTGAACAACGGCGGGCGGGGGATCTTTCTCGAGATGAGCGATTACAAGTTCGACGCCGCGCTGGTCGATCACAACATCTCGGTGGGCAACCACCGAATTCAGTTCTATGTGCACGATGCCTCGGGCTCTACCGTGATGCACAACCTCTTCGCGAACAGTCCGCAGGACGCCAAGTATGGCCAGGGCGCATACATCTACCAGGTTTCCGCACGAACCAGAACGGGCTACCATTCGTTCTTCAACAATCTCTTCATCAACCACCGCGTGATGCTCGACATCAACTATCCCGCGCACCGCAGCGGTCCCCAGCGCCTCGATCACAATGTCTATGATGCCTCTCCCGGTGAACGGACGTTCCTGATCAACAGCGCCACGGACAAGCCCTCCCCCTGGCAAGCGGAGGAGTTCTTTGCGCTGGTTCGCAAGGAGGTCGGCGCAAACGGCCCCCAAGCGCTCCACGGAGGAGCGAAAGTGGCCCTCACTCTCGAGGAGTGGCGGAGCTTCTGGTCCGCGCACAATCTTCCCAACGACCGCCACAGCATTACCCTCGAGGGGATGACCGCTACCTACGAGGAGGACTCCCTCGAGTTGACCATTTCGATGCCGCTTGATCCCTCCGGGATCGGATCCAGCAATCACCACCAGGTCGATCTGGACTTCCTCAGGAATGCTGTCCCGCAGGATGGCACAGCAATTCCCGGACCGCTGCAAACACTACGCAAGGGAGAGAACGTGATCAGGATCTGGAGCGGACTGCCACTCCTTGCGGAGGGAGAGTTGCCGTAGCGATTCGCGCCAATTGTCGTAAATCCTCGACGCCGAAGAAGGTCGGGGCACGGCGAGGCCTGTCGCATTCAGGGCGGTTCGGCAGGGTTCTCTTCTCTTGAGCAACATTTGCATGGATCTAGCAGACCCATCCAAGCTTTAATGGACGCACTCTGTCAGCCCATCGGACCTGCCTGTGAGGGTCCATTCTCTCTGTAGCCACTACCCAAAATGCGGCATTGTCCCCTCACCTCCACGAAAGCGAACGCTCCCTTCCGGAGTATCCAAGGCCCGTGGCATCCCATGAGATCCTGATTTAACCTTCTTTTGCTTGTAGGGCTTGTCCTCTCATCGGGCTGTAAAGAGAAAGAGCAGGAGGCAGATGGTCAAAACCAAAGCGCTGGAAGTGACAAAGAGAAAATATCAAGCCCTCCATCTGCTTGTATCTATTGTGGTTATTCTGGCGCAACGGCCGGATATGCTTGTGGCAGTTCTCCAACAAAAAAACACGTAATCCCGATTCTCCAGTTCTTCCTAGGCGCGACAGGGAAGGACTACTTCTATCCCTTCTTCTTCTTCGCGTTCCCGAGATGAGCGGGACGTTTGCCTTGAAACTGATCCAAGGCGCCGAGGAGCAGAACTTGGTTGACCTTCTCCTCATCAGTCAATTTTCCCTTAAGAGGGCTCTTCTCAAGAACGTCGTTCTTCACGTCGAAAAACTGGCCATCGTCATAAAGCTTGTACCGTTGGTTGCGCGAAAATGCCCTGGCCTGCTTGTTGCCTCCATTGCGCGAATACCACATGTAGATCCAATCACGGTGCTTGGCGTCGCTTCCCTTCAGAGTCTTGAGCAAACTCCTCCCATCGACATTCGTCGGGGTGGGACATTCTCCGATCTCACAAAAGGTCGGCAGGAAATCGCTGAAGTCGAGGATCTCTCTGGAGACCTGCCCGGCCGGAATGGTTCCCGGCCAACTGGCAATGCAGGGCACCCGATTCCCACCGTCGTGCATCTTTCCTTTCGCCCCTGCTACTTTCCGGCCATTCATCATCGACACCACCGGCGTATCCGTTCCGTTATCACCGACAAAGACCACCAGGGTGTTCTCACGCAATCCCTCATCGTCGAGCTTCTTGAGAATCTTGCCCACCATCTTGTCCATGTAGCGCACCATGTCGCCAAAGTACTGCGCCTTCCCCTTGTAGCTCGGCGAGCCCTTGCTCTTGGGATCCCAGTCCTTGGAATCCGGAGTGGGCTCGAAGGGGCAGTGCGTCAGGATCATCGGGTAGTAGAGCAGGAAGGGCTTCGCCTTGTTCTTCGCAATGAAATCGCACGCGAAATCATTCACCACGTCAGGGCAGTACTCGCCCTTCGTATAGTCGACCTGCTTGCCATTGATCTCCAACCCTCCATTCGGATAGCGCCCGGGCCGACGATTGAGCTGCCAGAGACAATACTCGTCGAAGCCAAATTTGTTCGGCCCCTCCAATCCACCTTGCAGTTGCCACTTCCCCACGATGCAGGTCGCATAACCTTCCTTCTTCAGGAGATTCGCAAAGGTGGTCTGCTTGGGATCGAGGAAGCCGAACTTTCCGTAGTTCCGCATATTGGAAATCCCGGTCATCAATTTCACTCGGGACGGCGTACAGATCGGCTGCGAGTAACAATGCTCAAAGCGCATGCCCTCCTTCGCCATCTGGTCCAAGACCGGGGTCTGGTAGGAGGTCCCACCATTCGCACCCACGCACTCATAGCCGAAGTCATCCGCCATGATAAAGACGATGTTGGGTTTGACGGCCGAAAGAGGAGCCTGAAGCAGGACGCAACTGGCCAGAAAGGGGATGATTCCGTGTTTCATGATGGTGATCGAGAAAGGATGACTGCCTGCGAGTTCTAACCTCGTGCCTACTTGATGCAAATGACTTCTTTGATGGTGTGTGCGAAGAGCCGGCCCTCGGAGAAGCTCAGGCTGGCCCGATTCCAGGCCTCACCCGCGGGACCGAGATCGTTGAGCGACACCAAGGCCCTCTCGTCCAATCGAGCCACCTCATGCTTGAGCACATAGACCGTCCCGCCCATCACCGGCACGTAAAGATGTTCCCCGATCGCGGTGGGCACCTGGGTCGCAACATGCCCCCAGCCATTGCCACGCGAACGCTCGTCCCCCACCACCTCGAATCCCCGGGAATTCTTCATGTCGTTGTGCACCAAGGACCAGTAATTCTGTTTCAACCCACCCTTGGCCTTCTTCCTTCCCCAGGGCGCTATTGATCCCTCCGCGCTCCAGAGCAAGACATCATCGCATTCCTTCTTTCTCACCAGTTGCACCGGCAATTGCAGATACTCCACTTGGTCGCTCTTCAAGTTCACGCGGCCGAGATAATTGCGCCGGTAGTTGCGGAACCACAGGATGTCTCCCACCAACAGGTTTGAGTGCTGGGTGATCTCACGCCCCTTCTTGCTCGCACTCATCGTGATCGACTCCGTCACCCATCTTCCCTCGCGCCGCAACCGGGCCGGAATCTTCTCCACGATGGAGATGCGCCTCGCAATGGTACCATCCGCCACCTTCACCCTCAGCAAATCTGATCCATGGAACACCATGGCGTGCTCGCCATGCACACTGATCGTCTGCGTCGCCATGAACCCGGGCAGGGCAAGGGACCAGATCGTCTTTCCGTTGGTGAGATCTATCATGGAAACTCCCTCCGGTTTCTCCGGGGGCCCATGTCCCCCACCCCGACCAACAAAGGTAACCTCTCTCCCATCACTCAACCGTTGGGGTATCGGGGCGGAACCCATGTTCACGCCACAACTGGTCGTCCACCTCACTTTCCCGCTCACGATCTCGAGAGCCTGCAACTGGGTCCACTGCTCCAAGGGAGCGTTCTTGTGCTCGTGCGTGAAATGTCCTTGCTCGTCCGGCGGATAGCTCTGCCTGATGTAGTGAACCAGGCCCTCCCGAAAAAACGGCTGCGTCCGCCCCACCACCAGTCGCTCCACGGACCATTGTTCCTCCCCCTCCAGATCAAAGCAGGCGATCGTCCCTGAGGCATTGAAAAAGACCACTCGCTTCCCATCGATCACCGGTGGCGGCGCGGTGCTATCACTGAAGCATCCCGACAAGCGCAGAGGGTGCCGCCCGGAAATCGCACGGGTCCAGAGCACCTTCCCGGTCGCGGCCGCGCAGCAATAGGCTACGATATCATGCCCGAGCGACGAATCCTTCTCCACCGGTTTGTTGATCGTGAAGAAGACCTTTTTCTCCGCACACACCACCGTGCTCTGACCCGTTTCCGGCAGGGTCCGGCGCCACGCGATGTTCTCGTTACGCACCACGCTCCAACGTTGCGGAGCTTCTCCCTCCGGAACGACAAAGGTGCCACCGGGTCCCGCCCCTTGCGGCCACTCGCCAACCGGTGCGCCATTCCCAGAAGACGAAAGGAGGAGAGTGCAGAGTGCAAGTGCTTTCATTAAGAGTCTTAAATGAAGTGGGGGCTCCTTACGCCAGGATCTCGCGAACCACCTTGCCATGCACATCCGTGAGGCGATATTCCCGGCCCTGGAAGGCGAAGGTGAGTTGCTCGTGATCGATCCCCATTTGCTGCAGGATAGTTGCCTGCAGATCGTGAACATGCACCCCGTTCTCCGCCACGTTCACGCTGTAGTCGTCCGTCTTGCCGTAGGAAAATCCGCGTTTCACGCCCGCCCCTGCCATCCACATCGAGAAGCAACTCGGGTGGTGATCGCGGCCGTAGTTCTCTTTGGTGAGTTTCCCTTGCGAATAGATCGTGCGGCCAAATTCGCCTCCCCAGATCACCAGGGTGTCGTCGAGCATCCCGCGATTCTTGAGATCGGTCAGCAAGCCGGCGGTGGCCTGATCAGTGTCCTTGCACTGCGCCCTAATGCCCTTCGGACAATTGTTGTGCGCATCCCATCCCTGGTGGAACAATTGAATGAATCGCACCCCTCGCTCGGCGAGTCTCCGCGCCACCAGGCAATTGTAGGCATACTTGCCCTGCTTCTTCACCTCTGCTCCGTAAAGATCGAGCACGTGCTTGGGCTCATCCGAAAAATCCAGCAACTCAGGCACCGACATTTGCATCCGGTAGGCCAGCTCATACTGGGAAATCCGCGTCTGGATTTCGGAGTCTCCAGCTTGGGCATATTTCAATTCATTCAGAGTAACCAGCTCATCCAGGAGAAGTCGCCGGGTCTCTCGATCCACTCCAGGCGGGTCATGAATATCTAAAACCGGTGCGCCCTGATTGCGGAACTTCACCCCCTGAAAGCGCGAGGGCAGGAACCCACTCCCCCACAACCGGTCATAGAGCGGTTGTCCTGTCTTGGCACTCCCCTTCGAACTCATCGCCACAAAGGCCGGCAGGTTTTCCGACTCCGACCCAAGACCGTAGTGCAGCCACGAACCCATACTCGGTCGCCCGGGAATCTGCGAACCCGTCTGCAGGAAAGTGATGGCCGGATCGTGATTGATCGCTTCCGTGAACATCGACTTGATGACACAGAGCTCGTCCGCCACTCCGCCGAGATGAGGCATGGCCTCTGACATCCAGATTCCTCCTCTCCCCTTGCGCTCAAACTTGAATGTGCTCGGCGCGGTCGCAAAACTCTTCTGCGCTGAGCTCATGGTGGTCTTGCGATCATCGGGATACACCGAGCGCGGCACCTCTTCGCCAAAACGTTTGTAGAGCTCGGGCTTGTAGTCAAACAAGTCCATCTGCGCCGGCCCGCCGGATTGAAAGAGGTAGATGATGCGCTTCGCCTTGGGCAAGGCATGCGGACCACCGCCCGCTTCCGCGAGCATCCGGGGACTGAGTAGCGAACCCAGCGCTAGGGTCCCGATACCCGTCGCAGACTTTCCAAAAAAGGAACGCCGGGTCAGCTCAAGAGCTCTTTCTCTTTGTGGATTCATCTCTAATCTGAAGGGTGAAATTTGTAGTCTCCCCTCACTCCTTTGTCATCGCCTCGTCGAGGTTCAAAATCAAGGACGCCACCATCGTCATCGCAGCATGTTCTGCGGGATCGATCGAGGCATCGCGCGCCTTCTCCCCGACCTGCAGCAGTTCTTCCGCCGAGGCCCCGGAGGCCGTGTAGTGCTCGTGAAATTTTCCAAAGGCTCGCACCAGGGAACTCATTTCCCGCGAGGTCGGCCGTCGTCCGATCACCAGACGGAACCCATGGCTCAGCTTCCCTTTCGTCTCCGGACCTCCTTCCAAAGTCATGCGCTCCGCCATAAAACGGGAGGCTTCCACAAAGGTGACGTTGTTCATCATGGTGAGCGCCTGCAACGGGGTGTTGGTCTTCTCCTTGCGCACGAGGCAGACATCCCGTTCGGCGGCATTGAAGTTGGCCATTGTGGGTGGCGGAATGGTGCGGCGCCAGTAAGTGTAGAGACTGCGACGGTAGAGATTCTCCCCCTTGTCGCGCTTGTAGGTGTTGTTGGAAAAGGCCCGCCAAACCTTGGGAGGCATGTAAGGCTTCGCCGAGGGACCTCCGATTTTTTCGACCAGGAGACCGCTCACGTAGAGCGCCTGGTCGCGAAGCGCAAAGGCCGGGAGTCGGTAGCGCGACCCGCGCGTCAGAAGCCGGTTCTCCGGGTCGCGCTCCAACAGGGCGCGGGTCACTCGCGAGGACTGTCCATAGCTCGCACTCATCACGATCGTCTTGTGAATCGCCTTCACATCCCAACCACCCTCCACAAATTCCACCGCCAGCCAGTCGAGCAAGCCGGGATGACTGGGAGGCTCTCCCTGGGAACCAAAATTCTCACTCGTCTTCACAATTCCTGTTCCGAAAAATCGCTGCCAGTAACGATTCACGGTGACTCGCGCCGTAAGGGGATTCTTCGGATCCACCAGCCACCGCGCCAACTCCAAGCGGTTGCCAGGCGCCTCTCCGGGCACCTGCTCGAGCACCTCGGGCACTCCGGGCGACAGGATCTCAGATTTGTCTGGGCTCCTATAGTACCCTCTCTCCAATAAATAGGTCGCCCGCGGCTCCGCCATCTCGTGCATGATCATGACGGTCTTGGGACTCCCCGGCTTCGGACGAACCACGCCCCCTCCAAAACCCCCACTCTGAAACTCCAAGGGCCCCGGTTGAATGGCCCGGTTCTCTGCTTTGCTCAGCTTGGGCCAACTCTTGGGCACTTCAATGTACGGCGGGCTGTTGCCGTTGTTCGGCCCAAGCCCGGACTCGGGCACATTGTTGAAGTAGGCAAAGAGTTGGTAGTACTCCCGCTGTGAGATGGGATCGAACTTGTGGTCGTGACAACGCGCACAGCCAATCGTGAGGCCCAGGAAGACCGTGCCCAGGGTGTCGACCCGATCCACCACATTCTCCACGTGCCATTCCGCCGGCAGGGAACCTGCCTCCGAGTTGATCCGATGATTCCGACAGAATCCGGTTGCGATCTGCTGGTAGAGAGTCGCCTCCGGAAGCATGTCGCCAGCGAGCTGATCGATCACGAACTGGTCAAATGGCTGGTTCGAATTCAGCGCGCGAATCAACCAGTCCCGCCAAACCCACTGATAGCGATAACGATCATTCTGGTAACCATCGGTGTCCGCATAGCGCGCGGCATCGAGCCAAAAGGAGGCCATGTATTCGGCGTAACGCGTGGACGCCAGCAACCGATCGACCACCTTTTCATGAGCAGCCTTGGACTCATCCTGCACAAAGGCGTCAACCTCCTCCACGGTCGGGGGAAGCCCCCAAAGATCGAGGGTGATTCGACGCAGCCAGGTAATCTTGTCCGTCGGCGGCGAGGGCGCGAGCCCCTCCCGTTCCAGACGCGCGAGCACGAAACGATCGATCCCGTTCTTCGACCACTGAGCGTCCTTCACTTCGGGGAAACTTGGTCTTACCACCGGCACGAAGGCCCAGTGCGGCGCATAGGGAGCTCCTTCCGAGATCCACTGCTGCAAGGTAGCCACCTGCCCAGCACTCAACTTCTTGTGGCTCTTCAAGGGCGGCATGCGCTCTTCGGGATCGCGGTGCTTCACGCGCACCATCAATTCGCTCGCCCCCGGATCGCCCGGCTTGATCACCTTCAGGGCCTCCTCACGCACGTCGAGGCGCAGCTTCGCCTCGCGCTTGTTCTCATCCGGTCCGTGACATTGAAAACACTTGTCCGAGAGGATCGGTCGAATGTCCCGATTGAACTCCAGTTCTTCACCGCGCGCCGAGATCACTCCAGACCAGCAAAGCAGGGCACAGCAGAGGACCGGAGGCAGTTTCGGGAAGAACATGCGAGAAAAAATGCGGCGGAGCGACAGAGGACTATATGTCCGACGCGATAACAATCTATCAATTCAATCTGACCACAGCGACCTCCAAGCGACTGACCTTCAATGGATGAGAAAAACTTCTCGTATGGAAGAAGAATCTAGTCGGCGCGAACGGCAAATCATGGACCTCGTTTATCGCCAGAACGAGCCCTCGGGGCGCGACATTTGGGGAGCCCTGCCCGGGCGTGCACAATCGCTGCCCCTGATTCGCAACGCTTGTTCCGCGATCAGGGCCCGGAGGATTCCACCACGAGGCGCAGGAAGCGTACACCCGCTTGCTCTGCGGGCTCAAGAAAACGCCAACTTTCGAGGACCGTTCCATCGAGTTCAACCTCCGGCGGGGCGGCTTCAATCTCGGCCGGGAGGACATCCCTCCAGCTTGTCAGCCCGGAACTCACCTGGAGGGTGTAGATCACGGGAAGTTGAAAGCGCGAACGCCAGAACTCCATGACCAGGTATTCGCGGTCACCATCCCGGGTGCGCCTCACGAAGGGAAGTCGCCCACCCAAATCATGGACCAGGGGATCGGAGCCCAGGGCAAACTCTCCGAAATTATTGAGGGCGTCCCCGTCGGGATTCGCAAGAGCTCCGGAGATCGCAGGATTGCCCGCCCCGGCCGCATCGAAGGTGAAACCCGCCCATTGCCCATAATCGAACACCAGGCCCTCGCCCCCGAGTTCTCCCCCAAAGTGGGACGAGCAGATCCAGTTGGCGGGATTATTGTGGTCGGGCGCACTGTCGGGCGAGACGAGGAGCATGGAGTGTCCGGGCCCATCCGCACAGTCCGGCCAGGGATCGACATCGAGATAGGTCAGACTGTGCAAAGGAGAGACGCCCCCGCTCGCCAGGCTCAGCGTCACGGTGTCCTCCCGATTGGACAAGTTTCCGCCAAACTCCCCCGCAATACGGCTGTCCAGCGAGGTTCCGTAGCGCTGCCGAAAGGCCGCGAGCTCGGCAACCACCAGGACGCGCTCACCCGGAAGGAGAGTGGTGACGTTGCTCCCCGCAAAGGAAAAATTGATCCCCGCCGTGAACGCAACCTCGCTCAAATCAAGTTCGTTTCCCGAAACGTTCTTCAACTCGACAAACTCGAAATCGTCCTGATCGGTGATGCCTGCTGCCGCCTCGCTCCCGCTCACATCGGCGGGATGATACATCAGTTCGGAAATGACCAAGGCACTCGGGTCGGGAGCGACCAACCCGCTCACGAACTCCGCTTCCGTCAAGGCGCTCCAAATCGCCGAGGCCGCCTCGTAGGCTCGAGACTTCACAGTCATCCGCGAAGCATTCAGCGCAACGGGCGAAGCATAGGGTGTGGCCTCGGGACTGACCGCTCCTCCCGGAAGGCGCGGGTCGGAACCGTCAAGGGTGTAGTGGATGGTCCGGCCGGGGTCGGCGGTGATGGTGAGCTCGAAGCCAGCCGCAATCTCCCCTCCGTGCTGGTTGTAGGCGGGCGGTGCGATCGCCGGCCAGAGGCTGTGATCCGCGAGGTAGGTTCGGGTGGGCCCCAGGAGATAAGCCCGGCGCCCTGTGACGGGGGCGGTCCAAGTGTAATAGAAATTGATGTTGGGGGTTTCCCCGTGGACGAAGCTCAGGATCGGCTGAAACTCGCGACGCAGCCGAAACACCCGCACGCGCATGTTGGAGGCCGAGCGGCGGTCGTCGAGCACTCCGCCATTGAAAAAATGTTTGTGAACGCGGTCCGCGAAAGTGAGCCGCCACTCCGAACTCGAAATGAGACGCTTGAACAGATCGGAAAGCGGATTGGTCTTGTTGAGGAGATCCACCACGATGGAATCTCGGGAGGGTGGGAAGCTTGAGCTGTGGCCGAAGGCTCCTTCCGCGTCCCAGATATACAGGCGGAACCTCCCCTCCGGAGTGCGCTCCCGAGCCCCCACCCAGTTGTTCTGCGGCCAGTCCCAGGTCGTGCCATAGATATTGAGTAGAAAGTAGTCCGCCATGTTGACCGGATCCAGATAAGCCTCGGCCGTCTGCCAAGTCGCAAGGTTGGCCAGGTTTCGATTCAAGATCGCCATCATCCGGTCCCAGGCCCTCGAATCCCCGTTCGGAAAGTCCCCGACCTGTCGGACGTCCCATTCCTCCTTGCCCCCGTGATGCGCCTGCATGAAGGGTTCCCGCAGGCGCTCCGCCATGTTGAAAAACCCCTTGAAGGACCCGTTGATGTAGAGGGTGTTCGTGATGCCCACGCTGCTCTCCTGGCCCATGTCGGAATAGAGCCGGCGCATCAACTCGTCGCGGATCCACGGGTTGCGGATGTCGTTCTTTCCCGCCCGAATGCGCAGCTGTTCGAAACTGGTGGCGGGATAAGTCTCTCCGAGCCACGGAAAGTCGAGGCTCGGCTCGCCGTACTCGTTGCGAAAGTAGAGATTGAAAGACGGCTTCTGCTGGCCGCTGCTCGGCCACGGAGACGAGTTCACGTTGTCGAGACGCAGACGAGGACGCGAGTAGCTGCTGGCGGCCAGTCTCACTCCGGCGTCCTTGCGAAACCCGGGCTCGTTGCCTGCGTAATAAAACTCGAGATGAACCGGACGCTCATACTGGATGCCGCGATTCATGGGAATGTTGTAGGAATTGATCCCGTTCGCCTGCCATCGATTGCTGACGTAATTGCCACCTTCGATCGACATCACTCCGTGTGGCTTGTAAAAAACCTCCTCGGCCTCTCCGGTGAAGATGAGAGCCGGGATGGTCATGATTTCACGGGCTTGGTTGATCAGGTAGGTGTGGCTCTTGGGCTTGGAGGGGATCAGCCCGCTCTTGTAGGCGCGGGTCCGTACCACTCGTCCCGTCTTGTTGTTGATCACGGTCAGGGTCAACGGATCGGTATAGCTCATGCCATTGCTCTCCGTCGGTTCGCTTCCGTCCAAGGTGTAGCGAATCGTGGCACCCGGAGTGGAACTGGTCAGTGTGAGGGTGACCGTGGAGCTGTAGAATCCTCCCTTGGGGTCGAAGTCTGGAGCATCCACGCGATCGGACCGAACCGGACCGCTGTTGGGAACGCCGGGGGTCGGGTTTTCCAGGTAGCCATAGGCGGCGCTGACGGGATCCCAACCGTAGGAATGGTCCGCATACTGCGGGGGAAAACCTCCCGGAAACTCCGATTGAAGGACGCCCGTCGCATCGGAAAGAGTGAGGGCCTCCCCCTCAGCGGAAAGCTTGAACTTGGAGTGGAGGTAGGTCGTGAATCCGTTGAGCTCTGTGCGATCGTCGGCGATGACCAGAAGGAGACCACCCGACCTCAGAAAGGTGCCCGCCGGCAAGGTCCACTTCAGCGGATTACCGACCTCATCGCTGAGGCCCCAGCCGGACAGGTCGACCCCGAGGGGACCCGGGTTGGACAACTCGATCCAGTCTTCAAACTCAGGAGCGGGCAAGGACGGTCTCACCACCGCTTGGGCGGGCTCGGAAGTCCCGATAAAATAGCGATAGGACGCAGCGGCGGGGACCAGATCCACCGCCCCTCCTCCGACCGAGCGCAACTGCATGTGCAAGAGAAGATCGGAGTCGCTTGTCTGGTCGTTGCACACCTGCCCGGCGAGAATGTTCTCACCGACTCTCAACTGACTGGGATCGAGCACGATCACTGCAGGTGAGAAGGCCCCTCCGTCGTCGGTGCTCGCTCCGTGCGCGCCGTTCGCTTTGCGGGCAAAGGAAATCAGGTCCCCGACATTGCCCAGGTTGCCCCGGCTGATCTCCCTGCCGTTCAGGAAGATCACGCAGCCGTCATCGTAATCGAGTTCCAGCTCGAGCCCGGTCATGGCACCAAGTTGCGCAGCGCTGAGATGGAAGCTCGTCCGCATGTAGAGCGCACTCTGGTTGTGCTGCATGCTGGTGAGGTTCGTGCCGAGAAGATAGTCCGCACCTGATTCAAATCCGAGCGGTCCCTCGCCGACCGGCCAGGAGGAATCATCAAATCCGGGCCTGCCCCACGCCACCAGCAATCCGGGATCATCGTCCACCAGTGAGGGATCAAAGACCCCGCCGGACGGGGAGAGCACCCCCGGAAACCATTCACAGGGATCACCGCTCTGGAGGAAGGTCGCCCCCGACATGCCGAGGATGGTGTCAAGCTTCAGGTTGCGGGATCCCGGAAGGATGTTATGCACCTCCACCGCCAGGACATTGGCGCCGGTCAGGAGAAGCTGGTTCGCGGAACCGAGCGGAAAGTTGACCCCGACCCCGGTCGCGGAGCGAGCTTGGTAGGCGCTCTGGTCGGCGTAGAGGTAGCCGTCTCGCGCGCCCGCATTGCCTCGGGCAACTTCCACGCCATTCAAGTACGCGATGAAGGCGTCATCAAAATCAATCCGAAGGGAGAGGGTGGTGCCCGAGCCGGCTTGGGCGGCGGTAGCTTGAAACTCCTGGCGGACATAGAGAGTGGGGGTCACATTCTGGATGCCCGCCCGCACGTCGGTCGCAAGACCGCCGTAGCCGAATCCAATCGGGGTCTGCCCGCTCTTCCAGATCGCAGTGTCAAACTGCAGTTCCCACCACTGGGTTCCGCCACCCAGGTGGGCAATTCCATTGCTGTTTCGCGTCAAGAGGCGCTCGCTGGAGGATGCTCCAATCTCGTTGATCCGCACTTGCGCCTGCATGCTTGAGAATGCGAGCAGCGCTGTCATGAGAACAGGGGAAGTCCGGACAAAGAGCGTGGTAAACATAGTCTATAGGGTTGCGCTTGCGCACGTTTCTGCCTGCTGCGCCCCCAGATTTGCACACTCCCCGTCGAATACAATCATCCGTAAAGCAACCCTGCGCTCACGAGACCACCAGCGCCTGACCACGATCAGGATCCGCTCCGGAGGCCTGCACGCACTCCATCCCAGGCGTGGCCTTCGGGGATATCTTCCCCTCCCTCCTCTCAAGGAGCGGCGGTTCACTTCCAAGATCGGTTCTTGCCATGAGAGGCTATTCAAGAATTGCGGCCTCGTCGTTCATGGGAGACGATCATACCGCCATTCGTTTTGACCGAATTATTTTCGCGGAACAAATCATTTTGTCTGGGGACGGGAGGAATCGCCCACCCGATGGAGGACCTGCAAATCAAGAAACTGCTCGTCCTGCGATCAAAGTCGCGGTGAAGTAGACAACGCTTCAATCTAGAATCATCGCCATGTCCGAGAGAACCCAACACGAAGTCGACCAGTTCATGAACGGATTGGTGAAGCGAAATCCAGGGGAACCTGAATTTCATCAGGCCGTCCGCGAAGTCACGGAATCGCTCATGCCGATCATCCTCGATAACCCTGAGTACCAAAAGACGCAGATCCTCGAACGCATGACGGAACCGGATCGCATCATCATTTTTCGCGTCACTTGGGAGGACGACGAGGGCTGCTTCCGAGCAAACCGGGCGTGGAGGGTACAATTTAACAATTCGATCGGCCCCTACAAAGGAGGACTCCGCTTTCACCCCGACGTCAACCAAAGTGTCTTGAAGTTCCTCGGGTTCGAGCAGACTTTCAAAAACAGTTTGACGGGCTTGCCGATGGGAGGCGGCAAGGGAGGATCCAACTTCAATCCCAAGGGCAAGAGCGATCATGAGGTCATGCGCTTCTGCCAATCCATGATGACCGAACTGCACCGCTTCATCGGCGAAGACACCGACATACCTGCGGGCGACATTGGCGTTGGAGCCCGCGAGATCAGCTATCTCTTCGGACAATACAAGCGGTTGAAGAACCGCTTTACCGGGATCCTGACCGGCAAGGGGCTGGCCTTCGGTGGCAGTTGCGGCCGTCGCGAGGCAACCGGTTACGGTTGCGTCTACTTTTGCGAAAGCATGTTCCAGCACCGCGGCGAGAGCATTGAAGGAAAACGTTGCCTCGTTTCAGGTTCGGGGAACGTTGCAATCTACAGTATCGAAAAAGCCCTCGAGATGGGCGCCAAGGTCCTGACCTTCTCGGACTCCTCGGGCTTCGTCTTCGACCCCGACGGGATCGACGAGGAGAAACTCGCCTTCATCAAGGATCTCAAGGAAGTCCGCCGGGGCCGCGTCAATGAGTACGCGGAAAAATTCGGGCGTGCCGAATTTCACGCCGGGCAGAATCCATGGAGCGTGCCCGCCGAGGTCGCCCTGCCCTGTGCCACTCAAAACGAAATCAGCGAAGAGGATGCTCAATCCCTGATCAAGAACGGCGTGCAGTCCGTCTGTGAAGGGGCCAACATGCCGACCGCACTTGAGGGGGTACACGCCTTTCTCAAAGCCAAAGTTCTCTTTGGCCCGGCCAAGGCCGCAAATGCGGGGGGCGTGGCCGTGTCCGGCTTGGAACAGAGCCAGAATGCGTTGAGAATCTCCTGGGATCATGAGGAAGTCGACCGTCGACTCAAGAGCATCATGCGGGAAATCCACTCGAAATGCGTTGAGCATGGCCGCGAGGGCGATGATCAATTCGTGAACTATGTCAAAGGTGCCAACATCGGAGGCTTCCTCAAGGTCGCCGAAGCGATGTTGGCCTATGGGGCGGTCTGAGCGCGTTGATCACGCTGAGATCCGCTAGCGTCATTGGGAAGAAGTCATCCCCCATCGCTCTCCCACGCCATTTTGGCGACTTAGTCGACCAAGGCTTTCAGGGTCTCCACCTCGATCCTCGCCGGCACCTCGAGGCTCTCCGCCAGGATGTGCGCCCCCGTGAAATCATCACCCAGGGCCAACTCGCTCGGGGTCACCACGCAAGTCATCCCTGCCTTCAAGGCCGCCTGCAATCCATGGGCCGTGTCTTCCAGCACAAGGCAGTTTGCTGGCGCCTCTCCGCATTGCTCGGCAGCGAGCAGATAAATATCCGGGTGAGGTTTCTTGCGGTTCACATCATCCCCCGCACAGACCGTCGCCAGTGAGGACACGAACTCCTCGCCCATGGCCGCATGCAAAACCTCGAGAGCCGCCCACTTGACGCAGGCCGACCCAATCGCGAGCGGGATTCCCTCGGAGAGAACATCGCCCAGAAGCCGTTTCACTCCGGGCCTCATGGGCAGCTTCTGCTGATTCAAATCAGCCCCAATCAAAGAGACGTAGAGTTTCGTCTTCCGTGCATAGAGCTCCTTTTGGGTCTCCTCGAACTCGTCCGCGGGACGATCCAGCCATCGAAACACTTCCCGGAATTTCTCCCCGCCCATGGTTGCCAGTCGTTTGCTGTAGTCCTCCTTGCTCCATCGCTGAGCAAGGCCCAGTTCCCCAAAGAGCACGTTGTAGGCACGACGATGATAGTCCTCGGTTTCGAGGATGGTCCCGTCGAGATCGGAGACAACAAGTTCCAGTGGCATGGTTACGCGAGGGCTAGCTGACAACGTTGACGGAACTTGGCGAGACGATCCTGTAGCGAAGAGGATGGCCGGGGATCGATCGTTGTTTCGATCGTGACCAACTGCCGCGAAAGTTGGCCCACCGGCCGATCGAGGAATCCCGCTGCGGCGAGAATGGCCGCTCCCATCGCGGAGTTCGGATGGGAGGGAACGCAGAGCTTTTTTTGAAGGAGATCGGCCCGCACCTGGAGGCCGAGCCTGCTCTTGGCCGCTCCACCGGTGGCATAAATTGTATCGCCCACCGCCGCGCCCAGGCTTTCCAATAACTCGTAGACCAGTGCCTCAACGAAGGCCACCCCCTCGAGGCAGCCCAGAAAAACACCCACTTCGTCGCTCTGGTCTCCCTCCAGGAAGGGCGCGAAGGAACTCGATGAAAATGGCAGACGTTCTCCGGTTCGCACCGAGGGATAAATCAAGTGTGTGCTCTCCTCTCGCTCAGCGGCCGCCGCCTCCAGTTCCTCCATCCGGTTCGCAAACCGCTCGCGCACAATCTCGCCACCGGCATTGGAGGCCCCACCCGGAAGCCACGTGCCGTCGGGATGCTTGTGGCAATAGATACGCGCTTCAGGATCATCGAGGCGCGATGCACTGAGGCCCTTGACCGCCAGGGTCGTGCCAATCGTGGTGGACCAGTCCCCCGCCGCAGCGGCGCCAGAAGCATAGAACGCGGCGTTGGAATCGGTCGCACCACTCACGAGAACAATGTCGGGCGGCAGCTGCCAACGTTTCTGCAATTTCGGACGCAGCACTCCAAACCTCTTCCCGGGTGCGATGACCTCGGGCAATCGCAACACAGGCATTGCCTCGGACCACTGCTCCGTTTTGAGATCCACCCCAGTCTTCATCGCGTTGGTGAAATCGGTGGGCACCTCGATGGTCCCCGCCAACCAACTATTCAAGTAGTCGGCCGCATGGAGGAACAGGCAATCGTCGGCCAAGTCCATGCGCGCGCGCATCCAAAGAATCTTGGGCAAGGAGAAGGTTGGCGAACACGAGCCTCCAAAGACAGCCGCACATTGCTCCGCTTCCTCCTGCGCCCGCATGTCATTGTAGAGAAATGCCATTCCCAACGGGGTGCCATCCTCTGCCACCGGCAGGACAGTGCCCGAAGTGCTGTCCACCGCAATGGCTTGCACCTGGCGGTTGGCCGGCTCGGCAAAGAGCTCGTCCAGGGCCGCCTCCAGCACTTCAATCCACTCTCGCGGATCCTGCTCCGACCCGCGCTCAACGGTGGCGACATTGAGATTCTTCAATCCGCACGAGGTCTCGGCGCGAATGGATCCATCGTCCTCCACTAGGAGACAACGCACCCCACCGGTGCCCAGATCAATTCCAAGAAAAGCCATCGCTCACTCCAATCAATGAATCCAATACCGCCTCGATTCCCGCACTAGAGATTCAACTGTTTCTGCCGGTAGACCTCATCCGGTCTCCCCGCGATCCGCTCGATCTGTTCTTGCGGCAGGAAGACGGGGCCGCCCATGGTGGCAGCCCCGGCAAAAATCGTTGCGGCCTTATCGGCCATGTAGGTGCAGGCCAGGACCGCGTCGGCGGTCTTCCCCAAGGCAATGATCCCGTGATTCTCCAGGAGGATGAGCCGCGGCGCTTCCCCATGTTGCTTGACGTAGTTTGCGGTCTGCTCGCGAATTCCAATTGCAAGGGGCAGGCCCGGATCGCAGTTCTCGACAAACACCGAGGCGCGCCCGCAGCACACGATCTCGTCCGGAAACATCCGATGGCCCGCAAAGTCGCGGCCGCGTGGAGAACAGAGAATCTTATTGGCGGCCACCGAGTGGCAATGTCCCACAAAATCCACCCCTTCCAAGGTGAGCAACCAGGCATGAAACATGGTTTCAATGCTGGGCTTCTTCGACTCCGGATCGACCCTGCTTGCCAGGAGCACCTCGTCCACTTCCTCGTTGGTAAAGGGGCGATCTTCCAACAAGGTGAGCACGGTCTCGACCTGGCAACGGGTGACCTGTTCGGCTTTCAGGTTCGCGAGACACGAACCGCTGGCCTTGACCAGGAATTCGGAATCGGAAATTTGCGCGGAGGTGTTTCCCTCTCCCAAAATTGTCAACTTGCGGTCCTCTCGCCCAATTTCGTGCGAGAGGCGGAGAAGTTCATCCAATGGATCTTTGCTCATGGCGAGGTCCACCCTGAGGAGCGGAACGAATCGTTCAACTCTGCATTTGAAAAAGTGCCTCCATCGGCGGTGCAGGCAAAGGATGATCTTCCCCTCGACCGCAGAGGCCCCCAAGGATCACGGCTTCGTAATCCGCGGCCCCTCAAGGACCTTCCCATCGGAGATTTCGGAAGGATCGAGGAGTCGACCAGCGATCGTTCACTCCCCTTTCAGGAAGCTCCAGCTGCTTCCCGCCACGTTGCAGCGTCAGTTTCCCGCGCAGCCCAAACTCCGTCACATGACCCCAGCTTCGCAGCGGCTCACTACTGCGCTCATGCACCGGCTGGAAATCGTCCAGGCTCACTTTGATCGTTTGCCATTCCTGCGACCCCACCACCTCAACCTGCGCGAAGTACTCCCCACTCTTCTCCCCGGGGAAGGCATTCCAATTGTTGTTCTGAAGGTGAATAAAAAATGTCAGGTCGTGCTCCAGCCGGACCTCGAGAGCCAGGCTCGCTCCATCCGGAGCCGCGAAGGCGGGATCCTTCAGCTTGCGGGTATAGGCACCCCAATGGTGCGGATTTTGCCAGTTGAGTCGGTACCAGTCCTGATAGTCTGCAAAGTCGGTTTCGATCAGCCTGCTCCGTTCCGGACTTCCCTGCAGGCCGGACTTCTTGAGCTCTTCGGGTGAGTAGCTGAGCATCTTGGAGGAAAGACCAAATGTCTCGGGGGCCCTCTTCATCCAGGGGTATCCGACCACCTTGTGCTGCAACTTGTAGTAGACGTTGGCCATCACGAAGAGCGGTTGGCCCGCGCTGAAGAACGGGAGCTCCGCGCCCCAGGACTGCCCCTGGCGGGTCGCCTTCGCGGTGCGCCAGAAACGAGTCAGGATGTGCGAATCCACGGAGTAAAAAATCTCCACTCGGGCCACGTTTCCCAACTGGTCCGGAACGAGAACTGCAGTCGGAATCCCTTTCTCGTTCTTGAGCCTCACCTCAAGCCCAGGGGTGGCCGGAAACTCGAAAGTCCCTTTGAGATGATCCGCGAAGAACAGCATCCCCGGATAGACATGCTCTGCCGTCGCCCGGTGATTCATGTGGGGAGTTACCGTGTAGTTGACCACCTTGCTCGGAAGGCTCTTCCAATTCGCATAGACGTTATCAAGAATTCCGTTGAAGTCGTTCTGCGGCCCCATGTAGAGGATCGGAGCCGTGATGCGCTCGAGATAGGGCGTGTCATCGATCGTCTGGTGATAGAGCGCACTCTTCTTGGGACGCACCCCGGCATTGGGTCGCTTGCGAATGGAGTCCGGCGCACTCCCGCAGCCACCACAGGATGGAGCGGCTACTTTGATGCGCGGATCGGCACCGCTGAGCATCACGGTGAGCTTGCCGCCCATGGAATGCCCGAAGGCCCCGATCCGCTTGGCATCCACTTCGGGTTGCCGACACAGAAAACTGACCCCCCGCTTCGCTCCGATCACAATGAGAAACCAATTGTTGTTTCTCGGCGACTCGACCGGATCGATCGTCCTGTCATCCGGCAGGAGAGAACCGTAGTGCCCATTGTGCCCTGTCTGGGTGGCATCCACCGCACCCCAATCCGTCCCCGGATCATCCTCGCCCGCCCTCTCTAACAGGCGGCCACCCCAGTTGATCGCGAGACAGGCATAGCCGTTCTGCGCGCCATACTTCACACTGTGGATCTCGGCCCGCTGACCACCACCATGCATCTGGATCAAGGCCGGCAACTTCCCCTCATGCTTGGCGGGAAAAGCGTACCAGGCCGCCATCTTGGACTTCACACCCTTGAACGTTCCAATCGTGTAGGTGAGCATGCGAATGGTCAGCCCGTCCTCCTGATACTCCTTGATGACCTTCACTTCGAGCGGTTCCGCGTCAGGATCGTAGCTGGACCAGAGCTCGGCCACAGTCTGCGGCGGCTCCTTGCCGTCGAGAGGAGGGAGGGTCTCCGCCGCCATCCTTTCCAGCAAGCCAAGGACGAGCACCAAACGGAACGCGATGTAAACGATCTGCACGGCGCTGCAACGAACCGCAACCGACCCTCCTTTCAAACCGATGATCTCAATTCCGCACCGTGGCCTTCATCTCCTCTGGAATTCGCTTGGGCCGGCCACTCTGCGCATCGACGAAGATCCAGTCCGTTTCACCCTGCGCAATCACTACTCCCTCCTTAACAAATTCGTAGTGCCGCACGGATTTGACGCGCTCCATGCCAGCAATCCAAGTCCGCATGACCAGTTCGTCATCCTGGAAGACTGGACGCAGATACTCGATCTGGTGGGATCGCGCCACCCAGACCGCGCCGTGCTCGGCCATCATGCCTGCCCCGCCCAAGGCCTCGAAATGCAGGATCGCGACGTCCTGCATCCACTGGACATAGGCCACATTGTTGACGTGACCATTGCCGTCGATCACCGAGGCGGGGACCGTCATGGCCTGCTCATAGACTGCGCTGTAGGACTCTTCGCTCACTGGAGCGGCATCCTGGGCCCCTTTTCCCGCAGGGCAAGGCGCTTTCGGGCCGGGAAATTGGCGGAATTGAGATTGACCCGGCGCTCCAGAGACCCTATTTACCCGCCCCCTCCGCGACCCCAACACGACCCCGTTATGCGAACCAAAAGAAAGTTCATGAAGACGCAGCTCACCCGCCCTCGCAAGGGAGGTGCAGCCAAACGTCGTCGCCAAGCCGACCATCGCAAGCGCCTCGTCGCTCTCGGCGTGGAAGCAGAAGTCGTGGCCAGGATGAATCAGAAAGACGTGCGCGACATGCTCAAGTATCCCGCCAAGGTGGCCAAGGATAGCGAGTAGTCAGAAACGATCTTCACCCTTCGATCTCCCCATCCATCGTCCGCATCAGTGATGCGGGCGATTTTGTTTTCAGGGCCTCGGGCGTTCTGGAAACACGCCCTCCATCAAGCCGCGATCGGTCAGCGGCTCTCCCCTCGCCCTCGTTCGAGAACGACCGTCAGGACGAATCCGATGATCACGATTGCGGACGTTCCAATCACGACGGTGAGAAATTTGTGGAGCGGGTTGGCATCCAGGCTCAAGAACACAATCAAGCCGACTCCGCACCCCGCTGCAATTCCCGCAGCGCGAGTATTCACCCTCGCCACCAGCATCCCGAGCAAAAACAGTCCGAGCACTCCGCCGGCAAAGATTCCCGCCAAGGTCCACCAGGTATCGAGCACACTCGACACTCCCATCATGGCAAGAGCCACCCCAATTCCCAGCAATCCAAAAATCGCGGTAGCGAGATGAAGCACCCGGAGCTCCCCTTTCTGAGACTTGCTCATCCCCATTCCGGTGCGCCTCACAAAGTCCTCCAGCACGAGGGTGGCTGAAGAATTGAGCGAAGAGTCCACACTACTCATCGCCGCCGCAAGAATGGCCGCCACCAGGAGCCCTGTGATGCCAGCCGGCATCTGGGTCGCGATGAAGAAAGGAAACACCTTGTCCCCGTCCTGTCCCTCGGCCAGTCGTCCCGCAAGCTCCGCGGACATCTCATGAGCGTGCACTTGGTAGTAGGAGAACAAAGCCGTGCCGACGAGAAAGAGCAGCGCCGAGACCGGCAGATACATCAACCCTCCCAGCCACACACTGCGTTTCGCGGACTCGTCACTCTTCGCCGCGAGGTAGCGTTGAACATAGGTTTGATCGATCCCGAAATTGTTGAGATTCATGAAGAAGCCGTAAATCAAGACCACCCAGAAGGTCGACTCCGTGAGACTCGCGCCAAGACTTCCCAGGCTCATTTTCTCGCTCGCGTGTTCGCGCAAGTGCACCGCCACTTCCGGCGAACCGGAGAGCAGAATCCAGAGAGCGATGAGCGCCCCTACCGTGAGCACGATACTCTGCACCACATCGGTCCAGATCACGGCTTCGATTCCTCCCAACATGGTATAGGCCACAACGAGGAGACCGACCCCCACGATGATTCCGGCCGTGCTCCAACCCGTCAACTGACCCACCGCGAGCGCGACTAGGAAGAGGATGGAGCCCATCCGGCTCAGCTGCATGAGCACAAAACAAATGCCGGCATACCACCGGGCCCAAAGCCCAAAGCGATCCTCCAGATGGGCGAAGGCCGAAACGGAGCCCCCGCGACGATAAAATGGCACAAACCATTTGGTGGCAATCCAGGCGGCCAATGGAATCCCAAGACCAAAGACAAAAGGATTCCAATTGCCCAGGTAGCTCTTCCCAGGATTGGCGAGGAAGCTGATGCTACTCACGTAGGTTCCAAAGATCGAGAAGCCCACCACCCAGCCCGCCATCGACCGATTGCCGGTCGTGAATCCCTCCGCAGTCTTGCTGCGACGCATCAACCAGCATCCCAATCCGACGATTCCGGCAAGGTAGATTGCCAGAACAATCACGTCCGCCACCCGAAGATGGCCGAACGCCGCGAGGATGAATGGCACTCCTCCCGTCATCTCCTCTGCCCATTGAACATCACCCCCGGATCCTCGCGACAGGACCAGCTTTGGCAAATTCAATTCGCCTCCGTCCGAAAAGGAGGGTGCCGAGAATTCAGGCCGAATCCCTCCTGTTCCTTCTCGAATCCCTTCCCGAGTTTCTTCGCGAGCTACTTCGCGAGTTCCTTCTTAATCGCGTCCTCCAACTCATCCGGCTTGAAGCCTCCCGGCCCCTTGCCACCACCGAAGGCGATCGTGCCGTCCTTGGAGATGAGATAGAGCCGATCAGGCTGGGCCGAGTACGCCCTGTTCGCGGTATCCTTCATGTCATCCACAATCGCGGGAAGGGGCAGTTTGAGATCCTCGATCGCAGCCACGCAAACATTGTTGCGCTCCTCCAAAGTGATGGGATCCTCGATGCCCTTGAAGCTGCTTGGAGAGCGCGAGTCGAGGGCATGGGCTTCCTTGATGTAGACCAGGAAAAACTGAACCTCTTTGTGGTAGTTGTTGTAAAGTTCGGTAAGCCGACCGGCTTCCCTGCGAAAGGGCGGTCAGGTGTAGCTCCCAAAGACGAGCGCGACAGGTTTGTCTCCCTTGAAGCTGGAGAGCTTGACCTTCCTGCCGTTCTTGGCAGTGCCATCCTTGGAGGCGTAGGCCAACTCAAAATCTGGAGCATCCGCTCCTTCCTCAGGAACTCCACTGCGCGCACCCGCCCCACCGTCTCTTCCTGGCCCGCGACCGCGACCACCACGCCCCCCACCTCTATTACGCCCACCGAGGAAATCCGCCTCGTTGAGCTTCCCGTCTTCATTGCGATCAAGCTGCGTAAACTTCTCCCCACCGCGGGTGTACTCCTCCTTGGAAATTTCCCCATTCCGATCCTTGTCGTACTTTTCGGCAAGGATCTTCCACACGTCCTCACTCCCACTGCCTCCACCGCGGGGAGAGCGCCCGCGACCACGACCTTCCGGGGACTGCCCACCGCCCCCTCTCATGCGACGGAACATTTGGTCGATGCGCTCCTGCTCCTCTTTGTCGAGAAACCCATCGCCATTCTGATCCATGCGATCAAAGCGCCCCTTCATGCGTTCCGGCGCTTCCTTGAGATTCACTTTCCCGTCACCATCCTGATCGATCTCAGACCACGTCGGCGCAGCAATGGCTCGCCCTCCGGAGCGGGGACTCCCTCCGGGACGCGGACTTCCTCCACTCCCCTGATCTGCCCGCAACTCCTCTTGCGAGATGGTCCCATCCTGATTGCGATCCAGTTTGCGTAGCGAAGAGATCGCAAGGTCAAGTTCCCCCTGCCCCAGTGTTCCATCGCCATTTTTATCGAGGATGGGAAACAACGAATCGCGGCCCGCTCCAGGTCGATTCTCCTGTGCCATCACCATGCCACTCAGGGCAACGGCAGCCACCAATCCTGTGATTCTCGCGTTCTCCAACATGTCCAAGGAGATCAAACTCCTCAGCGAAACAGGAGTCGCAGTCTTTTTTCCTTTGGCCCGGCCCTTTTAGCAGGGTGTTGAATTTCTCGAGAATGCTGCGCGGAACCCGTTGGATGGAGTGGCGCGGCGTTGTGGAGAAATTCAACAGTCTGCTAGTTGAGCTCGTACGAGCTCAGCTCGAAGGTCGTCGTGACCACGGATCCCAGAACATTGAGATCCCCAACATGTTTCACAAGGCCCCCCAGCCTCGCGATGCCCTAGAAGGATTCCCGTAGCACTCTCTTGTCGTAGGGCACCCATTCGCCCAGCTCATCAGGTGCCATCCCTTCTCCAGGGAGGGAATACTTGATGATCTCCTTCAACTTGCTGTTGACGAACAAGATTCTCGTCTCCTCGGTCTTGAACTTACTGGATCCCTCCATCCTCACCATGGTCACCTCCCCCTTCTGGTAGCCCCGACAGAGAGCGGCATCGGCTCCCCCTTCCTCTGGATACCACTTGGAATCCAACTTGGTCACCACGTAGGGCGAAGTCTCTATCTTGGTAATCGCGTCATCGAAATTGATCACCCATCTCCCGGTGGGAGTTTGGATCCAGGCCGATCGGAACCCCGTCGATTCCGAGGGCAGTGCTACAAAGCCTGCAGGAAGAGGGGGAACAGCCTCCACTTTCGCGCGCCCACCGGAGAGCGAGCCCGCACACCCCATCAATTCCATCAATCCCATCACCACGACAAGCGCGGCGCCCCTTCCGATGAAATCCTTTCCGTCCACATCCTCATCCCTGAATCAGATCCCCAGAGGCTGCAAGACCAGATCCGGAATCTCCCTACCGCAGCTCGGCCATCTTTGGCTTGGGCACGATGAACGAAGTCAGGAAGAGCCCGCCCATGAACCCCCCGAGGTGGGCGCCAAAGGCGACATTCGAGTCGGAATGATTCATCACCGACGACCAGTCCAGTGCGAAATAGGCCACCGCCATGATCGCAAGATTGGTCGGAGGCACCGGCCGAGAGAGCGGAAAGACATGGGGATCGGGAAGCCTCCATCTCACTGCCATGGCTAGATAGGCTCCTTCAAATCCCATCACCGCACCCGATGCCCCGAGAGTTGGCGTGTAGTCGTAGGGATTTAAGAGCGTGTGCCCGAGCGAACCAGTGAGCGCGGTGAAGAAGAAGATCGTGAGCATCCAGAAGGAGCCGAGAAGCTCCACCGCCAGCGCCGCGAAGAGCCATAGGAACAACATGTTGCCCAATATGTGCCCTCCGTCGGCATGCAAAATGGCGCAGCTTAGCATGGTCCCGAAGGTCGCGATGTCACTGGAATTAAGTCCCCCATCCGTCAATCGGCGCCAGCTCGCAGTCACCTCCGCCGGGCGACACATGAAGGGCGAATAGCCCGCGTGCTCGACGATCATTTGCCACACGAAGGCTGCGGCCATCACCAGGATCAGGCCTAACAACACTCGTTGCTGCCGAAGCACTCCGTGCTGATACATACTCATCCCCACTAGGGGTAGCCGACCCGAAGGCGCTTGGCGAGGCACGGGTGATGCCAAAATTAAGATTGTGAGCGGGGATGACGTTGCCATCTTCCGCGGCCCATCCCGCCTCCCGGCATCAGCACTTCCTCCCTGCCATCGGGGTGCAGTAGCATGAGGTCCGCGACCGGACCGATAAGGGCCGGGTGCGCGATCTCAGCCCATCGCGAGGCCGTCTTGTCCCCCTGCCGGGGTGATCGCACGTAGACGATGTCGAAATCGTAAGCGATCTTCTTGTCCGATCGCAGCGACCGGGGTGTGACATCCAGGTCCTCCGGGTAGAGCTTGGCCGGATCGGGCTTCTGCGCTGAAGCCGGCAGGAAGAGAGCAACCGAAAGAAGGAGAATGCCGCAGAAAGAGCATCGAGAGGTCATGAACTTTGAAAGGACATTCGAGATGATACGCGCCCCCACCTTCCTTTCTCACATCCCTTGGAGAAAACCGGTTGCCAACCTCCTCCTGCGCAGCGCGGAGCCACCCTCTCGCTCGACATCAAGCAGCTCATCGCACGTCCCTCCATGTGACCCGAAGCCGCTACTTCAATTCGAACCGAATCGTCTCGCCCCCTTCGATCACCTTGCACCACTGGAGCAACAAGTTCTTGGGAGCGGTCCAGGCCAGATTGCAGTGTTCCCTGGCGGCTAATTTTCCGCCCACTAACAGGTCCGGAATCCCCTCGACCCCGCACTCGAGAAACTTGATCGCGGGTTGATGCCGGGCAAGAGATTCTGCCACAAGGGTTGCCACTTTCTTCACCCTCACCACGTAGCACTCCTCGCCTTCATTAAACCCGTCGCCCTGGAGATCGCCGCGATCGTCCTTGACCACGGTGCCGGCCGCCACAACCAGCTTGGCGGGAGACTGAAAGTCATCATCTCTCCCTGCGCCTTGGCCGTGCGGCCCGAACACAATCAGGAAGAGGAACCCTATAGGGAGCTTTGGCACGATGTCTACGACCGCGTTGCGAAGGAGCACCATCTCTGGATTGCGGGTAGCAGCAACGTGGGCGAGATCCGCCACGGCGCGTGGGAGGGACATCCCTGCGTGGGATGCTCGATACTGGTGGACCCCGATGGCGAGGTGCGTGCGTGCGGAGCTTATCGCGAGGAGGAGATTGTCTGCGCAGAGATCAATCTTTGATCACATGCAAGGCCCTTGCATTGCGCCCCCACTCTGCTCTCCTAACCCGCATCCTCATGAAACACATTCTCCTCATCCTTGCATTCTGCTTCTCGCTCCTCGCCTCCGCGGGCGCAATGGAGCGCCCGAATATCATCTTCATGTTTTCGGACGACCACGCCTGCAATGCCATCTCGGCGTATCCCGGCGGCCTCTTCGACAAGATCGCACCCACGCCCAACATCGATCGTATCGCCAGGGAAGGCATGCTCTTCGAGAACTCGTTCTGTGCGAATTCCATCTGCGGCCCGTCCCGCGCGAACATCCTCACCGGCAAGCACAGCCACCTGAATGGCTTCCTCGACAACAACTCGTCGCACTTCGACGGATTGCAACAAACCTTCCCTCAACTCCTCCGCAACCAGGGCTACCAGACCGCCATGATCGGCAAGTGGCACCTCCACTCCAACCCGGTCGGCTTTGACTTCTGGCGCATTCTCCCCGGACAGGGTTCCTACTACAACCCGGACTTCATCGAGATGGACAACAGCCGGAAGCGCTACGGGGGACACTGCAACGACCTCGTGACCGACTTCGGCCTCAAATGGCTCAAGGAAGACCGGGACCAGAAGAAGCCCTTCGTGGCCATGATTCAATTCAAGGCTCCCCACCGCAACTGGTCCGCTGCCGAGCGCCATCTCAATCTCTTCAAGGGTGTCACCATGCCGGAACCCGAGACCCTCTTCGATGACTATGCCAATCGCAGCAAGGTCCTCGCCGAACACGCAATGGGAATCGACAAGCACATGTACTGGGGACATGACATGAAGTTTCACGGCGAGAACCAGTTCCCCGAGCACTTCGCCAGCGGCATTCCCAACGCGGAATACCGGCGCATGAACGACACCCAGAAGAAAGCCTGGGACGCCGTCTACGAACCGGAGAACCAGAAATTCCTCGCCGATCTGGAGGCCGGCAACCTCTCCAAGAAGGAGATCCTCCGTTGGAAGTATCAGCGCTACGTGAAGGATTACCTCAAGAGCATCGCCAGCGTGGATGACAGCGTGGGCAGGATTCTCACGTATCTCGACAAGAGCGGCCTCGCGAAGAACACGATCGTGATCTACTCCAGCGACCAGGGGTTCTACCTCGGTGAACACGGCTGGTATGACAAGCGCTGGATGTTTGAAGAAAGTTTCGAGATGCCCTTCGTGATTCGCTGGCCCGGAACGATCAAGCCGGGAATCCAGACCAAGGCGCTGATCCAGAACATCGATTACGGCCCGACCTTTCTCGATGTCTGCGGCGCAAAGATTCCCGCCGACATGCAGGGCCAGAGTATCGCGCCCATCCTGAAGAACAGTGGCAAGGCACCCGCGGACTGGCGTAAGGCCGTCTACTACACCTACTACGGTGAGGCGACCCACCAGGTCGCCGCCCACGACGGGATTCGTACCGAGCGCTACACCCTCTTCTACGTTCCAAAATACAAAGAGTGGCAACTCTTCGACAACGAGAAGGACCCGCAGCAGATGAAGAGCGTTCACAACGATCCCGCCTACGCGACTGTCTTCAAGGACCTCCAGGGGCAATACGCTCAAATCAAAAGCGCCTACCGCGCACACAGCGCCGTCCTTCCCGTCCCGCGAGGAGGCAACTGGCAGAAACGGCACGCCGCCATGAACAAGAAGGCCCACGCCAACAAGCACGACCTGCTCTTCATCGGCGACTCGATCACCCAGGCTTGGGAAGGCGGAGGCAAAAAAGTGTGGGAAACGTCCTACGGAAAACGAAAGGCTCTCAACCTTGGCATCTCGGGAGATCGCACCGAGCACGTGATCTGGCGCCTCAACCATGGCAACCTCCGCAATCAGCGGGCAGCGAAGGCGGCCGTGATCATGATCGGCACCAACAACACAGGCCACTCCAAGCAGGACCCCAGCGAGACTGCCGACGGAATCGCGCGCATCCTCTCCATCCTGCGGGCCCGCTGTCCGCAAACCAAGATTCTCCTCCTCGGGGTCTTCCCTCGCGATCCCTATCCCACCGATGAGAAGCGCAAAATCAATGTCGCGATCAATGAGATCATCTCAAAGTTCGACGACGGCGAGCGGGTGCACTTCCTCGACATCAGTGAGAAGTTCCTCGACCAAAACGGCCACCTCACCAAGGACATCATGCCCGACTTCCTTCACCTTACTCCAAAGGGATACGGAATCTGGGCCGACGCGATCGAGCCGAAACTGAAGGAGCTCGGACTGTAGCGCAGTCGTGGTCCACAACTCATTTTATCTTGCGAACCCCAGCGCTCCCACTGTCTCCCCGCGGACGACCACCGGTCAGAGCTGAGTGAAGGTCAAACCCAACTCTTCCTCGATCTTTTCCAAACGCCGCCGCTCCTTCGATTCGATCAGGACAATCGAGACCCCTTTCTTGCCCGCCCTCGCGGTTCGACCGCTCCGGTGGGTGTAGTACTCGATCTGATCGGGAAGCTGGTGATGAATCACGAAGGCTAATCCTTCCACATCGATACCACGCGCCGCCACATCGGTGGCAATGAGAAACTGAAGCCGTTCCTTCTTGAAGGCGCGCATCACCTTGTCCCGCTCTTTCTGCACCAAGTCCCCCTGGAGGACTCCCACCGAGAGCCCGAGGGTCGTCAACTGCTGGCCGAGCTTCATGGCCCCGGCCTTGGTTCGACAAAAAATCAGGCCCCGCTTTTCCTTCTGCTGTTTCAGAAATCCGGCCACGAAATCGGTCTTGTCCCCCCGACCACAGGTGGCGTAGCGATGCTCAATGTCCCGGTTGACGACATGCGAGGCATCGACCTTCAGCGAATGGGGGTCCGGAGACATGGACCCTTTGATGAGCTCCTCAATCGCGTCCGGGAAGGTTGCAGAAAACAACCAGGTACTGCGCCGATCCCGGGCGAGGTAGATGATCTGTTTCAATTCCTTCTTGAATCCCATGCTCAGCATCTCATCGGCTTCATCGAGCACGAGATGCCGCACCGACGACAGGTTGAGCGCCTTGCGCCGGATCAAGTCGAGGATGCGCCCCGGAGTGCCCACCACAATCTGGGTAGGTCGCTGCAGTGCCGCAGCCTGACGATCGAAACTGTCTCCCCCACCCACCACCTCGACAAAAATCTTGGTCGAATACTTCGTGTAACGAAAAAGCTGTTTGCCGATTTGCTTGGCCAGTTCCCTCGTCGGCGCCACCACCAATCCCTGGACCTCCTTCGACTTGGGATCGACCTTGGTGAGCATCGGCAACCCGAAGGCTGCAGTCTTGCCCGTGCCCGTCTGGGCTTGAGCGATGAGATCGCCGCCATTCACCATCAGGAAGGGAATCGCCAGCCCTTGAATCTCGGTAGGGGTGAGAATACCGAGCTCTTCCAGCCCTTTGATCAGGTCAGGAGGGACCCCAAGATCTTTGAATGTGTCCAAGGTTGCGCTGGTGGGTGAATCCTCCCGAGGGATTTCGGCGGATCGAGTAACCGGACGCACCCTGCCCTCTTACCTGGGAAATGACGAGTGACAACCGCTCGTCGTTCCGCAATTTCGTCCCGGTCGACTGGAGAACTCAGTTACCGGACAAATTGCTGCAGTCGGTCTGGCATAAACTCGCGGACGATCCCGGCGAGGTGAAAGCGTGCTTGCTGCCAGTTCCCGCAAGGGCAAATGAGGTGAAGTTTGATTCTGGTGATCATTGGTCCGCGATTGGTTGGTCTGCTTCTTCAACCGCAACGCACGGGGTCGGGTTTTACTAAATTGGAGACCATTTCATCCCTCCATATTCCAAACATCAAACCTCCCCTCGGCCCCTCAAGAACCGCCCATGACGAACCTCCTGCGGGTCTATGCAGCACTTCCGTGAGTTTTCTGCAAATCCACCAACTATCTGGTTTTCAGGGCTCTCTTCCACACGCCTTGCCCCTTTTCTGAGAATCGCAGTCGGCCCTCACGATCGGTGGGGAGAAGGCCCAATAAGTCGCCAACACCAATCAACCTGAAACCACCAAACCCAATGAAGGGCACCTTCAAGTCAGCCCTCAACACCACCGCCCCGGCTGCCTTCGCGTCCGTGACCCTCCTGGGGTCCACTCCCCTTTCGACCACCGCCGTCTTTGCCAAACACGACGGCATCGACGGCAAGTCCTCAGACGCCGATCACGACAACGCGGACGAACTGGAAATCAAGGGTGGGACCAATCCCTTCCGTGACGACGCCGACGAAGATCTCGACGGCGACGGCCAAAGCAATCGCCAATACAACCACGAATGACGCCAGCGACTACTTCGGCATCGAGAAGATCCGACGGACCCAGACCCCGGAAGACCTCCAAATGACGGTCTCCTTCCCAGTGAGCGGTGGACGCCACTTCTCCTCGCCTCCCCCGATCCCATCATCCACGGAGCGGGACGCAAGCGCTCTAATCAAAACCCCTTGCCCGGGACCCTGCGATACCGCATTCTCAGATTTAGTGATCCGCAAATGCCTTGCCCTCCTCGTCGCGCTCGCGAGCTGCGCCTTGATCACTCCTGCCCATTCACAACTTCCGCCCGCATCTCCGCTTGAAAAGCAAGCCCAGCAGACCCTCCACGAACAAGGGACTGCCCCCCCCAGGCGCGCCTTCTTGAAGACCGCCTTCCGCTCCACCATTGAGGCCGGCATCCGCCATCCGATCACCACCTTCCGCCTGGCCAAGGCGATGTATTGGCGCCGGGGAATGGCGCTCATGGAAGACAACCTCCCGCTCCTGTTTCCCCTCGCCCTTCCCCACCCTCATCCTCCCATCCCAGGCACCCCAGAGTTTTCCCGGCACCTCGACGCCCTCGGCATGCCCGCAGCAATCGTGGGCAACCTGGACTACCTCGTCGACGGCACCGCCTACTTCACCGAGTTCGAAAGGCGAATTGCAGCGGCCCAGCAGTCGATCGACGTCCAGGTCTTCATCTTCGACAACGATGACGTTTCCGTTCACTGCGCCGACCTATTTCGCACCCGCGCCAAGGATGTTCCCGTGCGCTTGATCCTCGATGATCTCGGGAGCACCTTCGCCCACGGCCGCCTGCCCTCCACCGGGTTGCCCGAGGGCTTCGTTCAACCCAAGGACATCGGCCAATACCTGATCGAAGGCTCCCAGGTCCAGCTCCACCAGACCCTCAACCCCTGGTTGGTCACCGATCACACCAAGCTTCAGATCGTTGACCGCGAGATCGCCTTCCTGGGAGGAATGAATCTGGGGCGGGAATCGCGGCACGAGTGGCACGACCTGATGGTGAGCGTGCGCGGGCCCATCCTGACCGCCCTCGCTCGGGACTTCGACACCACTTGGGAACGCACCGGACCACGTGGCGACTTCGCCCTCTTTGACCCGCCGAAGGCACTCAATGTCCCGAAGGGCGAAGGCGTGCCTCTGCGCATTCTTCGGACCGATGCCGTGGAGGGACGCAGCGAGATTCTCGTTGCGATGTTGCAGGCGATCCGCGGCGCAACGACCCGCGTTTGGACCGAGACTCCCTACTTTGCCGCCGACATCATTGAGAATGCTCTGGAGGCCGCTGCCGCGCGCGGCGTCGACGTGCGCCTCATCCTCCCTGCCCGAGCCAACCATGGCATCATGGACGCCGGAAATTTCGTCACCGCACGCAATCTCCTGCGGGCCGGAGTGAAGGTCTATCACTATCCCGGCATGACTCACCTCAAGGCCATGATCTGCGACGGCTGGGCGACAGTGGGCTCCGCGAATCTCGACACCCTTAGTTTGCGTATCAACCGCGAGCTCAACCTCTCATTCTCCGACCCTGGTCTCATTGCGAAATTGGAAGCGGTCGTCTTCCGCCCCGACATGGAGTGTTCCAAGCCGGTTACCTTGAAGGAAACCGAGATGCGCCTCGGCCCTCTCATCGAGTCAATCGCCGATCAGCTCTGAAGAGCGGCCGCAGCGTCGGATCGTTCCCACCTGCACATCCCAGCCCCCGCGCCACGCCGGAATGCGCGAACCCCCTCCGAGCGAGACTCCGGGTCCGGAGCAGCAGGGCGCGCTCCAGATCACTGAATGTTTGTGCACCGATTCACCATACGCTATGGCGGACTGCATGAAACGTCGCCGCTTCCTCAAGAACTCGGCTGCCGCCTCCGGCGCCACCCTCGCAACGCCCGCCCTCGCCAAGACGGGAACCGCACCGCGAAAACCGAACCTCGTCATCATTCACTGCGACGAACTGAACTTCCGCACCCTAGGTTGCTACCGCAATACTCTTCCCCCGGAGCAAGCCTTCATGTGGGGTCAGGCCAAGGGCGCAGTTTGTGAGACCCCTCACATCGATCGCCTCGCGAGGGAAGGCGCGCTCTGCACCAAGTTCTACGCCGCCACCCCGGTCTGTTCCCCCTCACGCAGCTCGCTTCTCAGCGGACAGTACCCGCAGAACACTCCCGTCACCAACAACAATCTCATTCTCAGCGATGAGGTCATCTCCTTCGCGGAACTCCTCAAGCAGACGGGATACGCAACGGGCTATGCGGGCAAATGGCATCTCGACGGGGGAGGCAAGCCACAGTGGGAACCAAAACGAAATTTCGGTTTCACCGACAACCGCTACATGTTCAATCGTGGCCATTGGAAACAGTTCGAGGACACCCCGCAGGGCCCGCGCGTGAAAGCACGCACAAACGGGAAGGCCTCCTACAGCGTGCAAGGAGCCGATGACAAGTCCTTCGCGACCGACTGGCTCTCGACCAAGACGATCGAGTTCATCGACGAGCACAAGGAGCAACCCTTCTGTTACATGCTGAGCATTCCCGATCCCCACGGGCCCGACACAGTCCGCGCCCCCTACGACTCCATGTTCGATGACCGCGTGGTGGAGAAGCCACGCACGTTCGACAAGGACGCCGCCCGCGCTCCCAGCTGGGCCAAGCCCAGCCCAAAATGCAACTACAAGATGGCGCAGTACCACGGCATGATGAAATGCATCGACGACAACGTGGGACGCATCACCAGGCACTTGGAACAACTGGGACTGCTCGACGACACCATCCTCATCTTCACCGCCGATCACGGCGACATGCGGGGCGAACACCACCGGCAAAACAAGGGCATCCCTCTCGAGGCTTCCGCCAAGGTGCCATTCGTGATCCGCTATCCAAAAAACATTCCGGCCCGCCGCCGCATCGATAAGGTCGTGAACACCGTGGACTTCCTTCCCACCATCCTGGCCATGATGAAGGTGAAGACTGCAGGCAAGGAAGAGGGTCGCGACTGCTCCGCACTCTTCACAGCCGCCCAGGCTCCCGCAAAGTGGAATGACGTCACTTTCATGCGCTCCACCGGCAAACCAAACGACGAACGAGTAGGCTGGATCTCCGCCGTCACCCCCCGCTACAAACTCATCCTCTCCAGCTCCGATGATCCGTGGCTCCTCGACCTCAAGGAAGACCCCGATGAGCTCACCAATTTCATCGGCGGCCTTCGGCATCGTGAAGTCGCCAAGTCCCTCGCTCGAGATCTGATCACCTACGGAAAAACGCACAAGGATCCCTACTGCGCGCACCCCAAGGTGCGGTCCCAATTGAAAACCCTCGCGGGGTAAGCTTGCGGATCACGCCCCCGCACTCCGCAGTGCCCCATGGTGGGCAGAAGCGAAATGCGGCTCAGGTCTCCGAGCGGCAGCACTCACCGCGCACGCCGATTCCCGCTCTGGCGCCACCCGCATCACCTCCGCTCCAGTCCGCATCTCCGTGGGTGACCCGCCCACGAACCGCCCGCCGGAAATGAGAATCACATCCCCGCATTCCTCAGATCAGTTCCCCGCCGGTGAATCGATCGAGATTGTCGCCGAGGGAGCAGACCCGGACGGCTTCATTAGCAGGGTCGAGTTCTTCGCCAACGGAATGAAGATTGGCGAACAGCAGATCAACTTCCTCATCCGTCCCCCCGACGGTCAACCCCAGCGCTTTGCCTTCCTTTGGGAACATCCCATGCCCGACCGCTATGATCTCACCGTCCTCGCGACCGACGGCGAAGGTGGGAGCCAGCGATCCCGCCCGGTGGATGTCACCATCCTTCCCCGCGATTCCCGACCAGTCGTCAACGTGGTTGCCCGCGATGCCCACGCGGTGGAACCCAGCGAGCACCAGCGGGCCAATCCCGCCACCTTTCACATCCGCCGCCATGGCTCCACCCTGGGCCCCCTCACCGTCTCCTACACCATCGGTGGGAATGCTGAGAACGGAGTCGATTACGACCGGGTTTCAGGCACCGCGGTCATTCCCGACGGCGAATCCGGAGTCCATGTCCCCATTGTCCCGCTCGCGGATGAGGAGCGCGAGGGACCCGAGTCCGTGAAGCTGATCTTGAACGAAGGACCTTACAGCCTGGAGTTTCCGCGCCGCGCTCATGCCGTGATCTACGACTACAGGATGGAAAATCCGGATCGTCCTCGTTGTGTCCCCCTCCCTGACGGCCTGCTCCACTTTTGCTTCCCGGGACGGGCTGGAGTGTGTTTCCGAATCGAAAGCACCTCCAATCTGCGTGATTGGGAGACCCTCTTCTGCCTGATTTCCTTGGATGGGACGATCCATATCGTCGATGAGAGGACGCCGGGTCTGAGACGCCGATTCTTCCGCGCCACGGAAGAACCCAATGTCCTCCCAGAGGAATAATCCCGCCTTTGGATCACCTCTCCGGGGAAGGGATTCAGGGCGCCCTTCCCCGCCTTTCACGCAAGTTGGAGCAGGCTGCCACCGTAGCTGCTCTCGGAGACTTGATAATTCGGCTCTTGGCCCGCCCTTTTTTCTTTCTAAGGGGCAAAAGCACGCGTATCTAGCATCCCTTATTTCACTTACCCCATGAGATCAGTCGGCGCCTCTCCATTGGCCAACCCAGACGAAGCGCTGCGAAATGCAGTGATCCGCCTCGCAGGAAATTCGCAAGACGGCATTCAATCCGTCGGCGGAATGTTAGGCCGCTTGGCAGGCCGCACTGCACAGGAAGTCATGACCTACATGACCATCCCTTCAACGATCTCGGGAGGCCCCTCCATCTTCCAGGTCCATCTCGGTTCGGGGGAGGTTCTCCACGCCGGTGACGACGCCGACGTGCTGGTGGCCTTCTATCAGCACAGCTACGACAGTCACATCGGGGCCCTGAAGGACGGCGGGATCTGCCTCTATGACACCGAGAAGGTTGAGCAGATCAAGGACGAGCGAGGGATTCATCATATCGCGATCCCCTTCACCTCCGCCACCGTGGAAGCCATTGGCGGCACCGCCAAGGATCGCGGGAAGAACATCTTCGTCCTTGGGCTCCTTTGCTCCATGTTCCGCCTTGATAAGAAGAAGCTGGTCGGAATCATCGAGGCCCAGTTTGGCAAGAAAGGCGAAGATATCCTGCGCAACTGCCTCAACGCCTTCGACGCGGGCTTTGCCTTTCAGACCACCGACCTGCGCCAGTTTCAATTCGCTCCTGGCGAGGCCGGCCATTCCAAGCGTCTTTCCACGGACGGCAATACCATGCTGGGCCTCGGCCTCATCGCAGCCGGAGTTCGCTACGGCGCAGGTTATCCCATCACCCCGTGGTCGAGCATCATGGAACTTCTCCGCCGCGAACTTCCGAAGTACGGTGGCGTCTTCATGCAAGCCGAAGATGAACTCGCCGCCGTGGCGATTGCTCTCGGCGCAGCCTACGCGGGCCACTTGGCGGTCACGGGAAGCTCCGGTCCCGGTCTTTCTCTCAAGTCCGAGACTTTGGGTTACGCCAGCATGGCCGAGCTTCCCCTGCTTGTGATCAATGTGCAACGGGGCGGACCCTCCACCGGTCTTCCCACCTCCGTGGAGCAAAGCGATCTCCTGCAGGCCATCTACGGATCACATGGCGACAGCCCCCGCATCGTCCTCGCACCCAAGAATGTGGAAGACTGCTTCTACATTGCCCTCGAAGCAGCCCAACTGGCCAGGCGATGCAGCTGTCCGGTCATCATCCTGAGCGACCAGGCCCTCGCCACTCGCATCGAGGCCTTTCCTGAGCCCAATCTTGAGGAACACTGGATCGATCCCGAACTCGACCTCAGTGATCGCGGCGAAGAATTCAAGCCCTACCCGCTCGAGGACCAGACGCGGCACGCTCCTCCAGGAACACCCATGCACGAAGGAACCTTTCCCAAGGTCACCGGACTTGAGCACAACGAAATGGGCCACCCCTCGGGCAATCCTGAGAATCACCAGATGATGAGCGACAAGCGGCGCAACAAGCTTGTCAAACTCGCGGCCGATCTCCCCCTCCCCGACGTCTATCGGGAAGAGGATGGCGAAATCCTCCTCCTCGGTTGGGGATCCACCTACGGCCCGATCCGCGAAGCCTGTGATCGCTTGCGGGACAAGGGACTCTGCGCCAGCGCCACTCACCTGCGCCACCTCCATCCCCTCCCCCAGCAAATGGGTGAATTGATGAAGAAATACGAACACGTCTTCGTTGTGGAGCTGAACGATTCCGGCCTCTACGGCAATGGGCAGCTCGCCACCATCCTCCGCGCGGCCTACTGCAATCCCGCCATCCAATCGATTTGCAAGACTGACGGCCTCGCCTTTCGCGTCCGTGAAATCGTGGAAGGCGTCGATCAGTTTCTCGCCTGAATTCTCAGCCCTCATCCCTCAAGGAAAGGAACTCCAGTCCGATGTCCGACAACAAAACGGCGCAACCCGCCGAGAAACTCACCAAGAAGCAACTCAAGGCTGACCACCCGACCTGGTGTCCCGCCTGCGGAGACTTTGCCGTTCTCGCCTCCTTCTTCAACGTCATTCAGAAACTCGAACTCACTCAGACCGATTTCGTCTGTGTTGCTGGGATCGGCTGCTCCAGTCGGATTCCCTATTTCGTGAACTCCCATGGAATTCACTTCATTCATGGCCGTGCCGTTCCTCTCGCCACCGGAATATCCCTCAGTCGTCCCGACCAACACGTCTTCGTCTTCGGCGGTGATGGCGACGGCTTTTCCATCGGCGGCAACCACCTCAATCACGCCGCGCGCAAGAACATCAATTTGACCTACATCATCATGGACAACTTTGTCTATGGATTGACCAAGAACCAAACGAGCCCCACCACTCCCATCGGTCGCCGTTCCAAGACGGATCCAAATGGTTCCGTTGACCGCCCGATCAATCCCATGATGCAACTGCTCGGCAGTGGCGCGACCTTCATTGGCCGTTCCCACGCCACCCATGTGAAACACATGAACGAGATCTTCGAACGCGCCATCAATCACAATGGATTCTCCGTGGTGGAAGTGCTTTCCGAGTGCACCATGTTCTATCCCGGCGCCTTCGATGCCGCCATTCCCCGCAAGGGCGGCGAGTTCAATCTCATCGACGAGGAGGTACACGATACGGCCTGCATCAATGATGCCTTCGAACTTGCCCAGCTCGAGTTTCCCGGCAAGTTCGGCGTCTTCTATCAGGACGATCGCCCCTCCAAAAACGATCTCGAGCAAAAGTGGATCGACGAAGTGCAGGGCAACCTTGGTGACATTTCACCGCAGGATCTCATGCGGAAGAACTTCGCGGCGATGCACTAGACTGGTTGCCATCGCACTCCCTGGTATCGCCGAGGACACCGATGGGGAGGACGATCACCAGATCTTCCTGCGCACCAAATCCGAAGTTCGTAGCTTTCTCAAAGAGCATTTCCCGGAACCGCTCGAGCATCTCCGCCACGCCGAAGAGGAAGGCGACGACAATCGCTAATCCATCGCCCGAACTCTCCCCTCGAAACTCCCGGCCCTCTTGCAGGGCGTTTTCTGTTGGCGACGCTCCGAAGGACCCCCTAGCGTTCGGGGTCGCCATGTCCCGCGTTGCCTGCCGCATTTTCCTCCCCGCTCTCATTCTCCTCGTCCCAAGCCCGCTCGCCCTTGGGCAGGATCGGCATCATGCCTCCTTGAAGTCCCCCTACGGGACCTACGGTGACAATGGCCTTCCCTTCTTCGGTCAGACCCTCGATGCCCGCAAGCTCGGCGTAGGCTGGCCCTCAGACAACCTCACACCCCGAGGAATAGTCCTCCATCTTGGCTTCGGCTACCAAGCCTGCTTCGATCCTGACCTGCTCCGCCTCGCTCTCCTCTGGAAGGGGACCTCGAGTTCGCACTATCTCAGCATGAATGGGATGGCGCCCGGTTCCTACCGCCAGCCCAATCGTAAGTCCCCGTCCGGACAAGACCAGCTCCCTCTCCCGCTTGGCAAACCCGTCTTGGCCAACGGGTTGTATCCAGGCGTGCAGATCGGAGAAACCGTGGTTCGCAAAGATCCACGCTCGCCAGGCCTGGATTCGGGGGAACCTGGCCTCGGTCCCTTGCCCGGAAAAGAGACTCGCTGGCTTGGACTGCGCCTCGACGAAATGGGACCTGTGCTAACCTACCAAATCGAAGGAACGCGGATCGAGGAAGAATGGGCCGTCCTCGAGCTCTCCGAAGGTCAGCCCATGGTTTTCAGACGCACCCTCAAGATTGCGCCCCACCGGAAACCCCTCACCTTTGCCCTCACTTCTACCCATTCGTTCACCGCCGACCCTTCACCAACCGCCAACCTCCTCTGGACGGTGGACACTCACTTGGGGGGCCAGCCGGTCCAAGCTCCGCCTCACTCCAACTTGGTCGAACCCGGGACGCTCCCCGCGAAGGCAGCCCGCCGCATTTGGAAGGAAGAAGTCCGCGTGCCAGCCCCCCCGGCCGCACCAAACAAGGGAGTCTTCCTCTTCGAGGACGTTCCCCTTCCCCTCCCCAATCCTTGGAAACGCAATGTGCGCCCTTCCGACTTCGATTTTTTTCCCGATGGCCGCCTCGCGCTCTGCACCTTTGATGGGGACGTTTGGATCGCAGATGGCATCGAACAGCATCGCCCCGAAATCGCCTGGCGTCGTTTTACCAGCGGTCTTCACGAAGCGATGGGATTGCGGATCCTTGACGGGACGATCGTGATCTTCGATCGCAACGGGCTAACTCGCCTGATCGATCGCGACGGAAATGGTGAAGCCGACCATCACGAATCACTTTCTGCTCTCGCAGCTCAAACTGCCGAAACTCGCGAGTTTCCCATGAGCTTCGAACTCAAGCCCGGAGGTGGCTACTACCTCGCCAAGGGAGGACAGGTTGGCAGCACTCGTGGAAAGTACAACGGCAACCTCGTCGAGATCTCTGCCGATGGTGAGAAGCTCAAGGTCATCGCCACCGGACTACGCCAACCCTTCATCGGAGTCGATTCACAGACCGGCCTCCTCACTGCCAGCGATCAACAGGGTCACTGGGTGCCTGCGACGCCCCTTTATCTCATTCGACCGGGCGACTACTACGGATTTCAACCGACTCGCCTGGGAGCGAACGCCAACCAAGGCAGACAGATTGAGGAACCCCCGCTTTGGATTCCGCATTTCGTCAACCAATCTGGCGCACGCCAGATCTGGCTCCGCACCACCAAGATGGGAGCCCTCAACGACTGCCTCATCCACCTGGGCTACAACCGCCCCGCACTTTTCAAGCTCTACCTCGACCAGAAGAACCGGCAGGGCGCCATCGTCCCCTTGCTCGAGGGGTTTCCCACCGGGTTGCTCGGCGGGCGGATCAATCCCAAGGACGGATTTCTTTATGTCGGGGGACTCAACATCTGGGGCACGGTGGGCAAGAAGATTCAGGGGCTCTATCGCGTGCGCCCGACCGGAACCCCGAGCACCATCCCCCGCGAAATTCATGCCTACCAGGAAGGCCTAGTGCTCAAATTTGATCACGAACTCGAACCCGCCCAGGCAACTGACCTCGTGAACTACACCGTGGATCGTTGGAACTACAAGCGCAGCAATCAGTACGGATCCGGCCACTACAAATTGGATGGCACCCCGGGACAGGAGTCCCTCGCCATCTCCTGCGTTTTCATCACCGAGGACCACCAATCGGTGTTCCTCGGGATCCCGGGGATGAAACCCGTCGACAGCCTGCGCGTGACCTTCCAAGTGGAGCCCCAACACGTCCAGAACGCCTTCCTGACCATTCGCAATCTCTCCCCGATCCATCTTACCAACCTCGGCTTCGAAGAAACAGAAGTGGACCTCACTCCGCAAGCGGTCACTCCAGGCACGAAGCGACCCAAGCCATCCGCCGAACTCGGCAACAAGATCGCCACCACCTATGGCTGTATCGCCTGCCATAGCGCGGATGGAACGAAGAAGGTCGCCGAAGATCCCAGCCTCATGGTGGGGCCCAGTTGGAAGGGGCTCTACGGTTCCAAGCGCAAGTTCACGGATGGAACCTATGTGAAAAAGGCGGACGAGATCTACCTCCGCGAATCGATCCTCGATCCCTCCCGGAATGTGACCAAGGGCTTCGAGACCACCAAAACCGGGGTGGGAATGCCCTCCTATCTCGGCGTTTTGCGCGACGATCAAATCGAATCCCTGATTCTCTATATCAAGTCTCTGAAGTAGCAGAACGCCTTTCCTTCCCTCCGACCAAGGTCCCCCACCCGGAAGGCTAAGGCCTCCGCTTCAATTCAGGTTTGCCATTCGCAGCAGCCTCTTGAGACTGCGGCTCTCTTCATGCCAACCACTCAAGCCTTTCAACTTCACCCTTCTGACAACGTCGTCGTGGCTGGCGGGAACTTCAATCCCGGCGAGGCGATTGAAGGCTGCTCCACCGTTCCAGCCCAGTTGGTCTTGAGTGGCCACAAGATGTCGGTCAATGCCATCGCTGCTGGTGAAAGCGTGATCAAGTTCGGCCAGGTCATCGGGCAGGCCACCTGCGAGATCGCACCCGGCCAACATGTGCACGAGCACAACCTGAGGATGTCCGCACACAGCAACGATTACGCCTATGCCGAGGATGCCTGCTCGCCCGTGCTCCTCCCCGATCGTGATCGCGATACCTTCATGGGCTATCGCCGCGGGGACGGAAAAGTCGGCACGCGTAACTACGTGGGCATCATCTCCTCCGTGAATTGCTCCGCCACCGTGGCCTCTCTCATCGTCCGCGAAATCGAAAAACGCGCGGTCCTCGAAGATTTTCCCAATGTCGATGGCATAGTCGCCATCACGCACGGCGTGGGCTGTGCGGTGAGCACCGTCAACGAAGGCTTCCGCATGCTCCAACGCACCATCTGGGGACACGCCCGGCATCCGAATTTTGGGTCCGCCATGATGGTCGGACTGGGCTGCGAAGCGAATCAGATTCCACTGATGGTCGAACACTTCGGCAAGCCGCCCGAAGGAAGCCTCCACTTCACCACCATTCAACACAATGGCGGAACCCGACGCACCATCGAGGCCTGTCTCGACAAGCTGCACAACGAGATCCTCCCGCTCGCCAACGAGGCGAAACGGGAACCGATCTCCGTCAGCGAACTCGTCGTCGCCCTGCAATGTGGCGGTTCCGACGGTTACTCGGGAATCACCGCCAACCCCGCCCTGGGCCTCGCGGTCGACAAACTGGTGCAGCGCGGCGGCTCGGCCATCCTGGCCGAGACTCCCGAAGTCTACGGCGCCGAACACCTTCTTACCCGTCGCGCGGCCACCAGGGAAGTGGGCGAAAAACTCATCGAGCTCATTCACTGGTGGGAAGACTACGTCGCCAAACTGGACGGGGACATCAGCAACAACCCGGCCCCCGGCAACAAGGCGGGCGGGCTCACCACCATCCTCGAAAAATCCCTCGGGGCCATCAGCAAGGGCGGAACCACCACCCTCCAATCCGTCCTCCGCTACGCTGAACCAGTCCGCGGACCGGGACTCCACTTCATGGATAGCCCGGGCTACGATCCCATGTCCATCACAGGCGAGGTTGCCAGCGGGGCCAACCTCATTTGCTTCACGACCGGCCGAGGTTCCGTCTACGGCAACAAGCCCTGCCCTTCGATCAAGATCGCCACCAACACCTCCATGTTCAACCGCATGGAGGAGGACATGGACATCAATGCGGGCACCATCGCGGACGGCACGGAATCGCACGAGCAAGTCGCGGAGCGCATCCTCGCCCGCATGATTGAAGTCGCGAGTGGATCGCTCACGAAATCGGAAGCGCAGGGCTTCGGTGATCACGAATTTGTTCCCTGGAGCATCTCAGCGATCACCTAGGGTGTGTCGAGAACCAGTCGCGAGTTCCGATTCCACCCGACTTTAGACTTCCCGATCTTCCGCTCCCTCCTACCCTCCGCACATGTCTTCTTTCTCCCTCGAAGGGCACGTCGCCCTGGTCACTGGCAGCAGCAGGGGACTCGGAGCTGCGGTGGTAAGAAACCTCGCTTCCGCCGGAGCCAAGGTGGTCGTCAATGCCTTCAACAACGTCGCCGGAGCTCAAAGGATCGCCGATCAGATCACGGATGGTGGCGGAACCGCGATCGCGATCGGTGCTGACGTCTCCGAGGCAGGCGACATCAAGACCCTCGTTGCGGAGGTCGCCCACAAGCTGGGACCCATCGACATCATCGTTCCCAATGCCACCGGACCCCAACCGCAGTTGCCGATTGAGGAATACGACGAGGCCTTCTACCAGGAGATGTACGAGTTCTTCATCAAGAGCCCCTTCCTCCTCGCCCAAGCCACCCTCCCTGCCATGAAGGAACAGAAGTGGGGACGGATCGTGAACATCGTCAGCGAAGTGTTCTCCAACTCCGTTCCCAATTTCTCCGGCTACGTGGCCGCCAAGGGGGGACAGATCGGTTGGTCACGCTCCATGGCCAAGGAACTCGCTCCCTTCGGAATCACCGTCAACATGGTCGGCCCCGGCTGGATCCCCGTGGAACGCCATGAACACGATGCCCAGGAAGACAAGGACGCCTACCTCGCCCAGATTCCCGCCGGACGCTGGGGAACTCCCGATGACGTCGGCCACGCGGTCCGCTACTTCGCTTCAGAGGAAGCCGCCTTTATCACCGGCCAAACTCTTTACGTGAACGGCGGAATGACGCCTTGGTAGGCTTTCTCGAGCAGGCCCACCTGGCACTCAACGAAAGTTTACAAATCATACGAACATCTTGCCGTCTTTGAATTTCTTTGGCAGCACACGCTGAGAGAGGGCCCCATCCCTTCTTCGTGCCACGCTTCACTCCTGTGGCTCCGAAGTGCGCTCAAATCCTCAATTCCCACCTCCGACGGTCGGGAATCGATCCCAGCCTGCCCCTCTGGTCCGATCTCAAACTTTCCGGACATTCTTCGCATCCTTGTCCATCGTTCGACGAGTATGGCGGGCTCCTCTCCACCCAGTGTTTTTGCTGGCCAACATGCCGTGGCTTCTCGAATATCCCTCAGCCTCACAATGACACTCATGACCTCACTTATTTCCAGAAGCGCTTTCTGCTTCCTCGCATTGACATGTGTTACCTCGATCCTGACCTCTTGCGGAGGCAGTAAAAAATCCGGCGGCAAGAAGAAGGTCCGCCTCGCTTTTGTCACCAATGCTTCAGCCGATTTTTGGGCCTATGCCCAAGCAGGAATCCGACAGGCGGAGGCCGAGTTCGACGACATTGAAGTCGAATTCAAAGTGGGGGACGGCTCAGCGGCCAAGCAGCGCGAACTCTGCGAGGCGCTCCTGGTCCGCGGCGTGAAGGGAATTGCGATCAGCCCGACCAACCCGAGTGGCCAGAAAGAAATGCTCAATGAATGGGCAGAGAAGGCGGCTCTGATCACGGTGGATAGTGATGCCGTTGACTCCAATCGGAAGTTCTACCTCGGCACTGATAACGTCGCCGCCGGACGCCAGGCCGGCGAACTCCTGAAAGAGGCTCTTCCCAACGGTGGAAAGGTCATGGCCTTTGTTGGTCTTGGCGATCAAGCAAATGCCGTCGAGCGCTACCGGGGCCTCAAGGAAGCCGTCGAAGGCACCAAGATCGAGATCATCGATCTCCGCACCGATGAGGTCGACTTCGGCAAGGCCCGGCGCAACGCTGAAGATACCCTGACGAATTATCCCGACATCGCGGGGATGGTTGGCCTGTGGTCATACAACGCACCACTCATTCTTGAAGCCGTGAGAGACAAAGGGGTCCTCGATCAGGTGAAGATTATCGGCTTCGACGAAGATCCCAGAACGCTCAAAGCCATCGATAAGGGTGAGATTCACGGGACGGTCGTGCAAAAGCCTTACGAGTTCGGTTACCAGGCGATCGTGGCACTCCGGGCGATGGTCATTGAGGGGAAGACTCCCAAGGATCTCGAGATCCCCGCCACCAATCAGAAGTTCATCGAGACTCTCGTCATCCGCAAGGGAGAGGGCTTGAACTATCTGAAAAAATGCGAAGCTTGGAAGGCTTCCATCAAGTAGGATTGGGGGAACCCTCCGCCACAACCCGACCTTGCGAATGCCGACAACTGGCGAGTCCCGTGCGACGGCTCTCCGCATGGAGAATATTACGAAGCGCTTTCCAGGGGTTGTGGCTCTGGAGCAGGTCCGCTTCGAGATTTGCGAAGGTGAAATTGTCGCCCTGATCGGAGAAAATGGCGCCGGAAAATCGACTCTCATGAACATTTTGGGCGGTGTCCATCAGCCCGACGAGGGAGAGATCGAAGTTGCAGGGCAGGCCGCGAAAATCCGTTCGGTGTCGGACGCGAACGCACTGGGAGTCGGCTTCGTCCACCAAGAGCTGAATATATTGGATAATCTGGACGTCGGAGCCAACGTCTATCTAGGTCGAGAGCCCCGCCGGCTGGGTCTGATCAATCGCAGGAAGATTGCGGCAGACACCCGCCCTTATCTCGAAGTCCTGGGACTCGATGTTGATCCTGAGACCCCCTTGGCAGCCCTCTCGATTGGCCAACAGCAGATGGTGGAAATCGCCAAGGCGCTCTCGAAGGATGCAAAGATCATCATCATGGATGAGCCGACCTCCAGCCTGACCCTGTCGGAAACCGAGCGATTGCTCGAAGTAATCCACGATCTTGGCAAAAATGGCATCGCGGTAATTTATATTTCCCATCGTCTCGGTGAAGTCAACCAATGCGCGGATCGAGTGGTCGCCCTGCGAGACGGATGCAATGCTGGTGAGTTGAGGCGCGAAGAGATCAATCACGATGCCATGGTCCGGCTCATGGTCGGCCGAGATCTGGAGCGCACTCCCTCCCATGTTTCGACCCGAGCACTCGATTCCAAGCGATTCACCGTCTCAAATTTACGCAGCTCGCTCTACCCCAACCGCAAAGTCAGCTTCGAAGTTGCCGGCGGCGAGATTCTCGGGATGGCCGGGCTCGTTGGGGCCGGTCGTTCCGAGTTGGCACAGGCTGCCTTTGGCGTCGACCCGCCGCTGGAAGGATGCGTGAACATCGATGGGGCCTCCCTGAAGCGAGGCTCCGTGAAGGAGTCGATTCGAGCCGGCCTCTATCTGGCACCAGAGGACCGGAAGCAGACTGGTCTCGTGCTCGAATTTGAGATCATCCAGAACATTACCCTTGCATCGCTGGGTAGCTACGCTTCCAGGTTCGGCTTGATCGATCGAGACGCCGAACGAGCCGAAGCCGAGCGACAAGTCGAATCTCTGCGCATCAAGACTCCCTCTGCGTGCACTGCCGCCATCAATCTCAGCGGGGGAAACCAACAAAAGGTCGTCTTGGGGAAATGGCTTTCGATGAACCCCAAAGTAATCATTTTCGACGAACCGACCCGGGGTATTGATGTCGGGGCCAAGAATGAGATTTACAAACTCATCCGCAAATTGGCTGAGCGCGGAGTCGCCATCTGGATGATTTCCAGCGATATGGAGGAAGTGCTGGGGGTGAGTGATCGCATCGTCGTCATGCACGAAGGACGCATTTCCGGGGAGCTCCAGCGCGACGCCTTTGGAGAAGAGGCCATCATGCATCTCGCCGTCGGGGGACCGAAGACCTAAGCTGCTCATCCGCGAGGCAACCCTTAAGGCAAACATTTCATGACAAACTCAATCGTCAACTTTGCAAACCAGCACCGTCGCGAAACCGGGATGCTGGGGCTCCTCTTCATTCTGGTCTCCATCACGACAATCGGCACCATTGAGGAAGGAATTGAAGGACTCTTTAACAGCATGTTCCTCACTCCGGACAACCTGAAGAACCTGGCCCGAACAATCGGAATCTACGGCATCTTCAGCATCGGAGTTGGCATCGTCATCATCACAGCGGGAATCGATCTATCGGTGGGATCGCTCATGGCCCTGTTAGGAGTGATCTTCCTCTATTTCGTCACTCCGCCGGGGACGCGCCCGGACTCCGCCCTCGCCCGTGGGATTCCTGAAGTGAGCTGGCCTGTGGCTGTCTTTTGGATCCTGGTGATTGGGACCTTGGTGGGCTTCCTGCATGGCCTCCTGGTGGGAAAACTCAAGCTACAGGCATTCGTGGTGACCCTCTGCGGTCTCCTTTCCTATCGGGGGTTGGCGCGGTTTTATGCCAACGACACCACCGTAAACGTTGGCGACGCCTCACAAGACCTGTCCATGGCTCGCAAACTGGGAGATGGCAGTCTTGGGGATGTCCTCTACGGCAACGCCGAAAAGGGGATGTTGCACAACGTGCCGATGACCTTCATCTACCTGATCGTTTTTGCAGTCGTCGCGACCATCGTCCTGCATCGCTCGGTATTGGGGCGTTATATCTTTGCTACCGGTCGCAACGAATTGGCCACCAAATACTCCGGAGTCAATACCGGCATGGTCATCGCGATTGCCTACCTCATTGCTGGTTTTTGCACTGCATTTGCAGCGATCCCGTTTTGCATCTACACTGGTTCTGTCCAGCCCGCCACCCACGGGGCCTTCTTCGAACTTTATGCCATCGCGGCAGCGGTCTTGGGTGGGTGCAGCTTGCGCGGAGGCGAAGGATCGATTCCCGGAATTCTGATCGGAACCACCATCCTCATCGTGTTGCGCAATATGGTGAACCTGATGGGCTATCCCACACCGCTGAGCGACGCCATCACGGGCGGAGTGATTTTCATTGGTGTCCTCGTCGACCAACACGGTGCGACGGGGTTCAAGCGCCTATTCAAGCGCAAACCCAAAGCCGCGTAATCCCGCCCCCGAGCGACGAACTTTGGTGCCGCTCGAGGTCCGGGACTTCTGATTCTTCCTACTTCTTCAACAGGTATCCCAAGAGGTCCCGCAATTCCTCTTCGTTGAGAGTATTAATCAGCCCCGCCGGCATGGGAGAAACCGGAGATGGTTTGATACTCTTTACCTCTGAACGCGGAAGGTCGTGCGTTTGGGTGAAGTCATAGGCATTGCTGGCGACGGTCAGCTCACCGTCTTTTTCCTGCACTACGCGCCCCCAAACCGACGATCCGTCCTTCTTGGTCAGAATACTGAACTGATACTGGTCCGAAACCACCTTGTTGGGATCGAGCAGCGAATCGGCAATGTCAGCCACCGTGAACCGCCCGCCCACCGCGGAAAGATCCGGCCCTGCGGAGCCCCCATCGCCACCCACCCGATGACAGGCGTAGCAGAGGGTCGCCTTGAACATTTTCTTGCCATTCTCGAGATTGGCCTGGGAGAGATCACTCCCGATCTTCGCCACCTCGGCCACGGTGTAGGTTTTTCCGGGGCCCTTCGGAGAGGGAATCCCGTCAAAGAGACTCTTGGGCTGCGGCAGCTTCCATCCCGCCACCATCTTGCGCTCCCCTTCGGTTGCATTCTTGAGCATGTCGCCCTGCATGCGGGCGAGGAATTTCTTGTAACTGTTGCCGCCACTTTTGGACTGCACGCTGGCGTACCATTCCATGATCTGTCGACGCTGCCCTTCCGTCCACGGCCCCTTCACGTTGCGCACGCAAAATGCGTAGTGAATATCGAGAGCAGGAGGAGAATTGCGCAGCATGCTGAGCACCGCACCGCCGTAGCCTGAATTGCGAGTCGCCAACTCCGCCCAGTCGGGCCACTTCGTGTCCTTGCGCGCGGCCATCAGGACCAGGGTGCGGTCAACCACCTGCGGAGCCTGGAGAAAACACAGCACGCGGCAAAGCTCCGCATCGAGTTCGTCGTCCCCCGCTGGAAATCCTGCGTCGAGCGCCGCGATTGTGTCCTTCCATTCCGTCTCCCCGGGCGCGCCCAGACGTGAGAAGGTCAAGGCATAGGCTCGAAGTAAGGCGAGCTTCTTCGGCTTGTCGAGCGCGTCCCACTTCAACCTGAAAAGCCAATCCAGCGCGATGCCGCGATCGCTCTTTGCGCCCTGCCTCGCGAGCGCGATAACTCCGTCAATGATCTGCCAGGGGTCGTTGCTGTCCTTGAGCGCCTTCTTCAATTCATCCATGGACCGGCGCTCAACCTCGACCCGTGCCAGGAACCGTGTAAACCGATCACTCGAGCCAAGGTGCTCGATCACTTTCTCGTAGGGCGCCTTGAGAAGTTCGGCGGACAACTCCGGTAATGGTGAGCCTGCCGAGTCACGTTTGATCGGAGCAATGCTTTCACTGCCTATGTAGGTGACTCGCCAGAGGGCGGAGGCCGTGCGGCGCCCACCGGTCATGAAGTACATCGCTCCGTCCTTTCCAAACTCCGCATCGGTCAACGGAAGACCTGGACCAGCGACGAATTCTTCCTTCCTTCCTTTGTAGGTCGATCCGTCATCCTCAAGATGGATTGCTTGAATGGTTGCGAAGGTCCAATCAAAAAGGAATATCGCCTTTTGATACTTCGCCGGGAACTTACCTCCGAGCCCGGAGAGCGCACCGGTCGGTGATCCCGGACCGATGTTTACCACCGGCGGCAAACTGTCTTCATAATAGACCGGCCATTTGCCAGTCCCGTTGCGCCAGCCCCACTCCGCTCCAGGAACGACGTGGCACATCCGGGTGGGACGATACCAGGGCATTCCGAGATCCCACTCCATATCGGCATCGTAGGCAAAGAGATCGCCGTGTTCGTTGAAGGCGAGGTCAAAGGGATTGCGGAAGCCGCTGCTCACCCGTTCCCATCGCGATCCGTCGGGTCTGAATCGCAAAATCCCGCCCCCCGGCGCCATCGTTCCTGCGGCGTGGCCGTTCCCATCGGGATTGCGCGGCAGAAGGTGATCCTCCGCCCAGTTCCGGGACATCCAATTGTGATCCATCTCGGGTGGATTGGCGTGATTCCCGTGAATGAAGTAGATCCATTCCCCATCCGGAGAGGGAACCATCGAGTGCAAGCCGTGCTCGCCGCCGCCTCCGAACTGCTTGAAGAGTTCGATCTTGTCGAGATCGCCATCCCCGGTGGAGTCCGTCACGCGGTAAATACCGTTTTTCTTGGCGCCCTTCCCCCGTTCATTCACCGCGACATAGAGCGCTCCACGATGCCACAGCAATCCGTGAGCCCCGCCAATCTCCAGAGCGAGCGGCTTGGCGGCCGTGGTCGCCTCTACGTCACTCAAGGCAGGCGGTGCAATTTCATACAGTCCCCCATACTGGTCGCAAACGATGAGGCGCCCATCGGGAAGAACCGCCATCGACACCCACGATCCCTGCGCCTTGGGCACGGTATAGAGCTTCTCGAGTTTGAAATCCTTCGCGACCTTGAACTGGTCCGTGGCATCCTGTGCTTCCTGCGGCTCACCTGGTACTCCGGGCCCCGTCCCAAAGAGGAAGCCCCACGGATTCATGCCCATCTTTCCCTGCACCGCCACCGGCTTCCAGGCAGAGTCATCAAAGTCACTCTGTTCCCAGCGAGCCGTTTCCTGTCCGGTCCCTACCCAGGACCCGTCGGTCACAATCTGGACGTTCGGGCCGCTACGCAGCTTGATTGCAAGCGAAGCGGCGAGGCCACCCATCGATCCTTCATTGGTCCCCCGAACCGCGATGACGTTTTTGCCCTTCTTGATTTGCCGGCGCACCTCGAAGGTGCCCGGTTGAGCCCATTCCTTGCCCTCACCCACCTTTTGGCCATTGAGCCAGACGGTGTAGCCGTTGTCACAGGTCATGGTCAGCGAGGCCGCCTGATCGTTCTCCGCCAGTTCGAAGGACTTGCGCAAGTAGACTGTTTCCGTGGTGGGGGGAGCCCCTGGTCTCCAGATCCAGGAAGCGAGCTGCCTCTTCTCTTTCTTCCGAGGGGCTGCCGCCTTGCTTTCGATCGTTCGCAGCACGATGTCCTTCACTTCCAACTTCATGGGAGCGCCAGCGTGCAGTTGGAGCGCGAGGACTCCTTTCAGCAAACGCTTTTCCGGATCGTTGTCCACAATCTCGGTGGCCTGCTGGCCATTGATGAAGTGCATGACCTTGTTTCCCCGCGCCGAGATCGCGTAGGTGTTGAATTTCGCAAGATCCACTTCCGGCACGGGAAGCTTTCCCGTCACCTTCGCCTTCTTCGCGCCCTTCTCCAACACCACCTTCTCGCCCCGCAAACACTGAATGCCACGACCGCGTTCCTCGAAGAGCATCCCGAGGTACTCCTGCTTGGGGTGCATGTCCATCTGGTAACCGCCCACCGAGGACTTGGCCTTGTCGAGCACCTTGGAGCGATACTGGACCCCGGAGTTATTCCCGCCTGTCACCCGCGCCGTCATCTTGAAGTCAAAGTCTCCGACCTCGCCGCCCTTCCAGATGAGAAAGGTATTCGCACTCACTTTCTTGTCGCTCCCGTTGGTCTCCCCCACCAACACGCCATCGACCACCGCCCACAATCGCGGATCACCCTCCCAGCCAGAAAGATCTTTCCCATTGAAGAGCTTTTGCTCCTTCTGCCCAATGGCCCCCAGAGGAGCCAGAATCACCGCTGCGAAAGTAACTAGGTTGCGTTTCACGATGCGCCATTACTCCCCACAGCCGCGCCTTAGAGCAAGACTCAATCTTCTATCCAGAGCGATGAGACGCCCGCTGCAAGCATCGCCCTGCAATCCCGATGCGTCAAGGGCCCGCTCCCAAGTCAACCTCCTCCCCTGAACCCCAATCCCTGAGCCCTCACCGGCGCTTTCTTCTTCCCGCGTGTTGCTTCCCGAGCCACCCGCCGGCCAGCAATCCCGTCAGGTGCCCCTCCCACGATATGGGAAAGGTGGTTGGGCGGATGCCCCAGATCATCCCTCCGTAGATGGTCGCTACCACAATCCCGATCACAATCCAGGAGAGGCGCCCTTCCCAGATCGCACGGCCAAGGATGTAGCCAAAGTAGCCATAAATGAGCCCGCTCGCGCCGATGTGAACGGAGTTCTCACGCCCAATGATCCATGTTCCCAGTCCGCTGATCAACACCAGCACAAAGGTGGTGGAGAGAAATCGCTTTCCCTCCGCCATGAGCACGATCATGCCGAGCCCGAAGAAGGTCAGGGTGTTGGCGATGAGATGCTGCCAATCACCATGCAGCCAGGGCGAGAAGAGGATGCCGGGAAGCCCGCTCAGCTCGCGCGGAATGATCCCAAAGCGATCGAGCTCAAGGGGGAGGACCAAGTCAATGAGCTCAATCGCCCACGCCGTCATCACCATGCTGAGGAGCAGGCCAAACTCGGACCGATTTCCCCGCCGATGCTGCGGAGTCTTGACCGAAAGAAATCCCTCGCCACTCATCCGCTCAACCCTTGAGGTCCTTGATGTGAGTTCCCGGTCCGATCTCGTCCAGAGCCTTCTGCAAGCGCTCAGACAACACATCCGTCATCGCGCGCACCGCCTCCCGCGACTTCTGGTTGACATACTCCCGCGTATCAATGGCCTCCCCGATTCGAAAGGTCAGTCGGCGCGCGCTGACAGGTGTCACATAGCCACCGTCACCAAGATCCTGCTCAAATTTGAGGAGGGTCTCCCCAATGCGTTCCACCGTCGGATACTCGTGGATGTAGTCGCCGGGATAGCTGAAGAGCTGAACCACACTGAAGAGAAGATCGAGGTCCCGACGGCAAGCCCTGCGTGTTTCATCGGTCGCCTCCTCCTTGATTCGCTCCACGATCCGACGATGGACCATGCTGATGCGATCAGGAAGCTCCCCGCTGCCCAATTTTCCCAGGTGACGGTTTTCCAACCGCTCCAATAACTTATCGCGCAGATTCTCCACTCGATCCGGCACCGTGCCGGATCCGGGCGATCCGAGGAACTCGACTTCCTTCAGTGCGAGCAACCCGCTCGCAAAGCGATAGATCCGCCGCGAGATGGACTCCTCAGGCTTGGCAACCCACTTGAATCGCGACTCCAATCCCGTGAGCTGCTTGGCCAGCCCGACCATCGCCGCTTCCGGGTCGAGGTAGTGGTACTTCAGCGCGACGGGCACGATATAAACCGGCGCCTCGTCTTTCAGGGCCTTCTGCGAGGTGAGGGCCATCGCGGCCGCGCCCTCGCGCAAGGGTGTCAGTCGGTCATTGGTATGATAGACTTCCCCTTCTGGATAGACGACGAGAGGCTTTGCGATCCGCACCAGGACATCCTTGGCAGACTTGAGCGCCCCAAGCACCGAGCCTTCGCGATCAATGGGAAAGATTCCACAGCGAGGAAAAATAAAGTGGCGGAACCCAAAATTCCCCTCGAAAAGCTCGCGGGTCGCCATCTGGCAAAACATGCTGTCGACCTCCTCCGCCAATCGATAGAGGACCAGTCCGTCAGCGTTATCGGAGTGATTGGGCGCGATCAAGATCCGCGCATCACTCCCGACGAGCCCCTTGAGCCGATCAATCTCTTCATAGACAAAACCACTGACATTGTGGGTCTTGCGAATGAAATTGTTGCGATACCCCTTCATCACCCAGTTCCAGAAGAGGCTGGGTCTTGGAGAAATGGGTTCGTAGCGAAGTCCATCCCCACTGGAGAAGCGAATCACATTCCCAACCTACAGCTACTTGCTTTGAAGGATAAAGGTTCAAGTTCAAAGATTGCTCCTTCCCCTCATCAGCGGGCTCTCATTTGTAGAGAGCCCTTGCAACTTCAACCTTGTCACTTGACCTTCCCAGCTTTGAACTCTCCCTCGTGACCACGCGCTTTGCGCCCAGCCCGACGGGCCGTCTTCATCTCGGCCACGCCTACGCCGCCTTGGTCGCTCACGATCTCGCGCGACGTGCTGGCGGTCGCTTCCTCCTCCGCTTCGAGGACATCGATCACACCCGCGTGCGCCCCGAATTCTACCAGGAAATCGAAGACGACTTGAAGTGGCTTGGGATTGAATGGGACAGCACGCCCGTTCGCCAATCCGAGCGCCTCCCTCACTACCAGCGCGCTCTCGATACGCTTCGCGAACGAGGCGCCCTCTACCCCTGCTTCTGCACCCGACGCAACATCAACCAAGAGGTTGCCCGCATCGCCAACGCTCCCCACGGCCCCGAGGGCACCCTCTATCCCGGAACCTGCAGGTCGCTGAGCAAATTGGAATGCGAACAGAGGATTTCCGCGGGAGATTCGCACGCCTGGCGCCTCGATGCCCGCCGCGCAACAGAAATCACGGGAGCACTCACCTTCGTCGACGACCGCTTGGGTAGCCACCAGGTTGACCCTGCCCTCCTGGGAGATGTCGTCCTCGCCCGCAGGGACATCGCCACTTCCTATCACCTTGCGGTGGTGGTCGACGACGCGGACCAGCAAGTCACCCACGTCACCCGAGGCGAGGACCTCCTGGCCTCCACCCACGCCCACCGCATGCTCCAGGCCCTGCTCGATCTCCCCGAACCCCGCTACCTGCACCACGAACTGGTCTGCGATCCATCAGGGCAGCGCCTCGCCACCCGGACCGAGGCCCTCAGCCTCGCAGTCCTCAGAGAGTCGGGCCTCTCCCCGGCAAAGATCCGCACTCGCCTGCCTCTTGCTCTTGAAACTTGAAGCCCGGCCTCTACAACAACTCCCATGGACGACATCAAGATCACAGTCAACACCTCCAAGGGCGCCATCAATCTCACCCTCTTTCCCGATGACGCTCCCGTCACTTGCGCCAATTTCCTGAACCTCGCAACCCGGAGCTACTACGACGGCCTGAAATTTCACCGCGTGATTCCCGACTTCATGGTGCAGGGCGGCTGCCCGCAGGGAACCGGCACCGGGGGCCCGGGTTACAAGTTCGAGGACGAGTGCAAGGCCCACCGCACCCATAGCAAGCCCGGCATCCTCTCCATGGCCAATGCCGGCCCCAACACCAATGGCAGCCAGTTTTTCATCACCCATGTGCCCACTCCGTGGCTCGACGGCAAGCACACCGTCTTCGGAGAGACCACCGAAGGACAAGACGTGATCGACACCATCAAAGGTGGCGACGAGCTCGAATCGATCACCATCCACGGCTCCACCGACGAGCTCTTCGCCGCGAATCAGAGCCGGATCGACGATTGGAATAGTTCCCTCTCGTAAGAGGCCCCTCCCATCGCAAACTGCCGTTGCCCGCCCCGGTTCCGGCAAGCACTCGCACTACGCCCTCCCTCGCGGCGGCAGGATGGCGCCCGGGCGCCGCCCTGTGGAGGACGCCGAGCAACCCCGCTAGACTCCAAGTCCGAGGCCCTTACCCGGATTTCAAGCTCTTCAATTCCTCCTCCACCTTCTTCAGGCGCTCCTCGACCGCACGCAACTCCTTGAGCACCTTCCCACGTTCCTTCATCAGGTCCTCCATTTTCGTGGGACGGGCCTTGGGATTGGGCGTCGACTGGGCGTGATTGGCCTGAGGAAAGCCCTTGGTCGTCGCCAGCAACTCGCGGACATCGCTGGCCGGAATGGCCAAGGTCTTGACCCGTCCCGCCCGAGAGACATTGATCCCGATACAGCGTCCGTTAAGATCGAGCAGGGGACCGCCACACATGCTGGGGTCGAGAGGGATGTCATGTTGCAACGCGGAGGGGAAACCCGAGAGCCGCTCCGAAAGCGGGCCACTCATCTCATTCATCTTGCGGAACCGAGGTTCGCTCCGGCCTTGATCCCGGGCCGCCAGCTTCACCTTGAGCTTCGCCTCCTTCTCACCCCGCCGATAGGTAAACTCAACTTCATCACCGGCGCGATAGGAACGGATTTTTTCTCCAAACTCGACGGGTCCCTTAAATTTCTGGCCATCGATTTGGGTGATGACATCGTCTTGTTTCAGGCCAGCCTTTTTGGCCGGGCCGTCCTCCACGGTGAGCTTGATTCGCACCCCCTCATCGCTTTCGCCTGCTTGGATCCCAAGGAATCCTACATCCCTCAGCGGCCGGGTGAGCACGCTGACCAAACCGATTCCGAGCGGCTCCCCCACCTGATCGGGAGTGGTCAGCAAAGTTCCCACCGGGTCCGGCACTTTGCCTCCGCTCCAGCGCACCGGCTCCAGGTCTTTCCCCGGTCCTTTAAAGAGGGCGAGATCGCGCTGCGGAAAACGCTTCACCAGCTCAAGAGGCAAGTTCTCCTCTCCAACCTTGCGAGTGATCTTACCCTTCTCCGTCTCGCTGTTCTTGGTGATGATGTGTCCCTCTTTCGAAACCACGGTGCCAAACACTCCCGGCTTACCATTCACAAAAACCACCACCGTGGACTTGGCGGCCTTGTTCGTCACCGGGATCAGCGCCTTCATCGAAGAGGCAAAAAATAGATCGGGCTCTTCCCGCAATTCCAGCATTTCACGCAACCCATCCGGCCCAATCGTCTCTGCCAATTCCTCGAGCATCTTCTGTAATTCCTTGATCCCACCCAGCTTTTCCAACTGCTCGTCATCGAGTTCGAGCTGCCCATTTTTCAGGGACTTCTCCATGAGTTCCTTGATCCGCGCTTTGGTCTTCTCTACCTCCTCCTGATTCTTCTCCTTGTCGCCCTCTCTCTCTTTGGGCTCCTCCTCCGCCTTCGGAGCTTCACCCCGTTCTTGGCGCGGGCCACGTCGCGAACGCTCCCGGCGTTCCGGCTCTCCCATCAAGTCTCCCCAGCGGGCCAGTTTCACCTTGACCTTGTCTTCCTTGTCTTCCCGCTTGTAGGTGATGCTCAATTCATCTCCAACTTTGAACTCCCCCACTGCGCGAATCAATTCGCGGGCATTGTTCACGACATCTCCATTGATCTTCAAGACGAGGTCTCCCGCTTGCAGACCCGCTCTCTCGGCAGGTGACTCCGGCATTACGCTCTCCAAGTGCACTCCGCCACCCTCACCGGGATCGGCCAGATTGACTCCGAGCACCGGGCGATTCGGATTGACGCGCTGCTCACCGGCAAATCGCCGCCCGGTGTTCTCCCCGGACTTCAGGGTCTCCCACTTTTCCACAAACACCGCGATCGGCACGTGGCGGTTCTCCGTCAGGGTGGCGCCGATGTTGGAGTGAATGCCGATCACTTTTCCGTTCACATCAAAGAGCGGTCCACCCGAGTCGCCTCCCACCACTGCACAGTCCGTGGTGATGAACTGCCCATTGCTCAAGACCCGCCCAAGGCGCACAGGCGGGGTGCGCACGACATCGAAGCCCCCAGGATGCCCCAGGGCCACACACCATTCGTTGCGCAACAAATCTCTGCTCTTCCCCACCTTGGCATGCGGATAATCACCCTCCTCCGTGATCTGCACCATCGCGGCATCACGGTCATAATCGCCCCCAAGCTTCTTGGCCTCTTTGCGCGAGCCATCCGGGAAAATGACGATGACATCATCGGAAAGCGCGGCCACAACGTGAGCAGCGGTCAGGATCAACCCCTCGCTACTCACGATCACTCCGCTTCCCGCTCCGCCCCCTCTTTGCGAGACCAAAGAAACCGTAGCCTCCGCACTCGACTGGGAAATGGCCACCAGTTGCTTGCTCAACTTGCGAAGATCCTTGAGGCTGCCCACGAGCGGAGCCTCCTTCATCTCCTGGGCCAGAGACGATGCCGAGATGCCTGCAAAGAGCAGGCCCGCGGTCGTGATGGTGATGAACTTCTTCCAAGGCGTGATCATGGGGTAATAAGTTGGGGGATGGGGTCACTTGGGCAAGCGACGGCGTAGGACTGTTCTGTTGAAAAAAGGGAACGCTTGCAATCTCCTAGTTTTGTCAGGGGAATCTCGATTCCCACCCCTCGCCTTCACTTTTTTCCCGGAGCCCCGGATGCCTATCCCTCCATGATTTTGCGGGAATAAATTGGATTGAGCGCCCGAGGCTGGAAACACAATGCCCGTCCGACACCTTTCATCTTGCCCCTCCCCTCGAAATATCCAACCTCCGCCCCGTGCTGGCCATTCAGCAACTCCGTGTCGAGGTCGGAGCCCGCGTTTTGTTCGACGGGCTCTCCTTTGTCGTGGGCAATGAAGACCGTATTTCATTCGCCGGATCCAACGGAACCGGCAAGTCCACCCTCATGAAATGCATCGCTGGCGTGATCGAAACCAATGCCGGCCGCATCACCAAACCAAAGAGCTGCCGGGTGGGTTATCTGCCCCAGGACGGCATCCACCTCGAAGGTCACAGCCTGTGGGACGAAGCGGAGTCCGCCTTCGCGGAAGCGAAAAACCTGCAACGGGAGATCGATCGCCTCTCCAAGGAACTGGAAAACCTCGACCCCCGCTCCGCGCCCTACTCCGATCAACTTCACGAAATCGGCGACCTCGAACTCAAACTCGAGCACTTTGACCCCACCCGCATCAAGCCGCGCATCGAATCCGTCCTCGGGGGACTCGGTTTTCCACGGAGCGACTTTCAACGCGATTGCGGAGAATTTTCCGGGGGCTGGCAGATGCGCATCGCGATGGCGAAACTCTTCCTTCAGGAACCGGACGTCCTCCTCCTCGACGAGCCCACCAATCACCTCGATGTGGACGCCCAACGCTGGATGGAAGGTCACCTGCGCGATTATAAGGGCGCAATTGCGATCATCTCTCACGACCGCTCGCTCCTCGATGACCTCACTACCCGAACGATCGCCTTCGAACGCGGACAAGCTTCCGAATACGCGGGCAACTACTCCTTCTTTGTGAAGGAGGCCGCCCTGCGCAAGGAGATCCTCGAGAAACAATACCGCGCCCAGCAGCGCGAGATCGAAAAGACCGAGAAGTGGATCAATCGCTTCCGCTCCAAGAACACCAAAGCGTCCCAAGTGCAGAGCCGCATCAAGCAGCTCGACAAGATGGAGCGCATCGTTCTGGAGGTGGAGGAGGGGTCCATGAACTTCACCTTCCCCCCTCCCCCACCCAGTGCCCACTGCGTGGCAAAGCTCGAAGGAAGTGCCCAGCGCTACGGCGACCTCTCCGTCTTCGCGGATTTTGACTTCGAAATCACTCGCGGACAAAAGATCGCGGTGGTCGGTCCCAATGGCGCTGGCAAGTCAACCTTCTGCCGCCTCATCACGGGCGAGGAAGATCCTTCCGAGGGCACCCGTGAACTCGGCGCCAAGGTCTTTCCTTCCTTCTTTTCACAGACCCATGCAGACGACCTGGCCTCCAGGCGGACCGTCCTCCAAACGGTGGAAGAAGTCGCCAGCCGCGAAAACATCGGGCTAGTCCGCAACCTCCTCGGCTGCTTTCTCTTTCGCGGGGACGATGTCTTCAAGGACGTGGGGGTCCTTTCGGGAGGAGAACGCTCGCGGGTCGCGCTCGTGCGCATGCTGGTGCGTCCTGCAAACTTCCTCATTCTCGATGAGCCCACCAACCACCTCGACATGCAATCGCAGGAGGTCCTTCAGCACGCCCTCATCAGCTATCCGGGCACAATCATCATCGTCTCTCACAATCGCTCATTCCTCGATCCGGTGGTGGAACGCACTCTCGAATTCCGCCAGGGCAGCTCGCCCAAGCTCTACCATGGCAACTTGAGCTACTACCTCGATAAAGTCGCGGAAGAGGAAGCCGTTAACTCGCGGCAAGGCCGTGCACCCACCGCAAATCCCCAATCCTCCACCGCAGCGACGGCCGGGAGCAACCGCAAGGAGCAGCGCCGCCGTGAAGCCGAACTGCGCCAACAACGCAAACGCGTCCTCAAACCACTCGAAGAACGATTGGAGAAACTCGAAACGAGCATCTCCGAATACGAAACGGCCAAGGAGACCCTCACTGAGCACATGTCCAACCCGGGTGTGGCCGGCGACGCCGACGAGCTTCGCAAGACGAGTTCAGCCTTTCAGTCCGTGAGTGACCAATTGGAAAAGGCCTTCAGCGAATGGTCGGAGCTCTCTGACGAGGTCGAGACCATGCGCACAACGCTTGAAACCTCCGGGCTCTAGATTTCGATTCGGAACAACGTCCTAATTCAGTGCAAATCGGAACGGCACATTCAGCAGCGTGGGCACCGATTTTCCATTCTTCTGCTCCGGAGAAAAGGACCATCGTTTGATGGCGGAAATCGCCGCGGAGTCCAGGGCCGCGCTGCCCGAGGAAAGCGAAACACGAACCGAGCCCACCCGGCCATCGGCCTGCACTTGAACCGACAAGGTCACCCGCCCTTCCACCCCGGCGCGACGCGCGCTCCTGGGATAAGCTGGCTGGTAACGACGCAACACCTTAGCCGGATAAGAAGGCCCCTTGGCGACAAGCTTGGGTGTCACATTCTGTCGGGTGGTCGGGCGGCGCCTCTCTGGCTTGGAAATTTCCTTCGGCCTCCTCTCGGCCACCACCGGTTCGGGCTTGGCCTCCGGCCTGGTTGGAAATGGATCTGCCGCCGCCTCAAGGTCTTCGGAAGGATCGTAGGGCTCCACCTTCGCGGGCAAGGGCGGCGCCTGCACAAGCTCCGGGCGAAGCGAGGGAATGGGAACCGGCCGCACGGTGCTCGGAGCGAAGGGCCGAGCCGGTGCGACCCTTGGCAGATGTGCTTCCCGCGGCTTCTCTTCCTCTCGCAACTCAACAATACTGATGCCCAGCACGGACGGAACCTCATGTTGCATCACGAAGAAGCCAGAGAGGATCCATTGGCGGGCTCCCACCGCACCCAATCCCAAAGCAACGGTTGCGACGACGAGCGCCAACCAAAATGGAAAAAGCTCCGCCGCGCGAGGCGTTACGTTCGGTCCTCTGACCAGACGCAAAGCTGCCGGCTCATAGTCTTGGCGACCGAACCAACCGTCGGGTGATGGAGGTGGACAGCTCACTCTCTGCCATCAAACGTGGGCCAAAACCTCGGTCTTAGTCAATTTCGAAGGCCATGGATCACGGAGTGCTCCAACCCGGGGGTGCGGCTCCAGCTCAAACACCTCATTACTCACTTTCTATCAACAGATTATGAGTCAACAAGAACCCCGTCGCTCGAATCAGACTCATCGCCCTCGCCCTCGTCCTCATCTTCACCTTGGAGTCGGTGTCGTGAAGGCCACAATCCCCGGCCCGTCAGGGCTTCAATCGATTTCGGCTCGCCGCTCAGAGTACGGCCTCCCAAGGCATAGAGCCCAGAGGTGCCCCCAATCGTCACCGAGGCAATCACGGGCTCCGCCTCCTCGGTCCTCGGAGCAGAATCGAGAGCGCCACCTGCGGCAGATTTTTCTTGGGGAGCGCCACCTGCGGGCTTTTTCGATCTCGCCTCAGCTTGCCCCCTGCGGGTTTTCTTCGTCTTCCCCTTCTTGGCCGGGGGACTGTTAGCTTCTTCGCCCGGCTTCTTGGCCCGATGAACGCTGCTGTCTGCCATCAGGAGGACATAGCCCTGATTGAGCAACCAGTGAAGATCGTGATACCATTCCCGCTTCTCGTCATCGCTGACCTCCTTGGGAAGCAAGGCGCCCCAGAGTGGCTCAAGTTTCTTACCCGAGTTCTCCGTGATCCAGTTCAGCAAGCTCCTCGGCCGATCAGCAATCACAATCTCCTCGGGTACGGGGTGCGGTCGCGAGGGCCCTGCCTTCAACTTGCGGCGCCACTTGAAGACCGCCACGTGGCGGCCGGAAAGTTGACGACAAAGCATCGGGGTCAGCTTGCCGGGATAACGCCGCTCTTCTGCCACCGTCAGGCGCAGGAGCGTGAGCAATCCAGGCGAAAGATGATTGCCCGGAATATTGCCCCCCACCCACGCGCGATTGGTGGACTGGAAGGCCTCTTCGAAGTAGTTCTCCACGAAATGCCGCTCCACGTCGCGCTTCTCTGCCAGCAGTGGCTCATCGCTCTCGGTCGGAGCAAGCTCCTCGGAAGCAGCTGCTGGAGCCTCCTCCCCTTCCGTCTCCGACATGGCCTCGTCCGCCTTGGACTCAGCTTCGCCAGGAGATTCTATAGTGGCGTCCTCCGTGGCCGACTCGCGTTCCTCAGCGGATTCTTCCGGAACAGCGGCCCCTTCGTCCACGGGAGTTTCTTCCGCGACCGGGGCTTCTGTCGCTACCTCTGGTTCTTCCGCCTCGCCTTTGGACGATTCTTCGTTGGCAGGCTCTGCTTCTCCCGGACGCACGCCCCCCGTAGGGCGGTAAGCAATCCGCTTCGACATCTTGTCGAGCCAAGCTGCAACCGCTTCCTCCCCGCGCTCCATCCGCACCTTCCTTTTATAGGTCTCAAGCGCCATGTTCCCAAAGCGCTCGCGGTGCAACTGCATGAGGGCGGGCTGATAACCGTGATAGTTCGGCGGGCCCAGCCACTCTCCGCTGATTCCGCAACGAGCGACGGTCTGAAAATTTCCCTGGGGAGGCTTGGACGAGGAAACGGCTTCCTCGTAGTAGTCCTTCCGCCACTCCGAGTGCCAGAAGTGACGAATCGCCTCCTCTTTGGTGAGCCACAGCGACCCATCCTTCTTGCACCGAATGATCCCGCCCTCGGCTTTCGTGCGGAAATTTACGTTGAAGCGGTCGCGCGCTCCCAGGACGAGCTTCGTCAAATCAAAGACCGAGTAAGTCCGGCCACTCGCCAGAATCTCCTTCGCCAATCTATCGAGGCCATCCTCAACCGGCATCACTTCGGAAGTGAATCCTGCCGGCGGCGGAATTTCCTCCCGGTCGCGAGATCCGCCGCCTCGGTCATCATCGCGCCGCCCGGACCCGCCCCGGTCACGGTTATCAAAACTGCGTCCTTGGCCACCTCTCCCACCACCCCGATCATCACGACGTCCACCGCCCCGATCATCACGACGTCCACCGCCCCGATCATCACGGCGCCCACCGCCCCGATCATCGCGACGCCCACCCT
>JAPKFB010000076.1 GCA_028821775.1 Roseibacillus sp. | reverse complement strand
GCACCCGCCGGGCATCCGAACGCACCCGGTGCGGACCGTCCGGTCCCGGATAGCGGTCAGCCAACTCGACCGCGAAAGAAACGGTGTCGCCAATCGCGAGATCAGAGAGTGCTTCGCGGTAGTCCCAGTCGATTCGTTCCTCTCCCCCGTCGCTCCGTTCGGGCGCGGAGAACGAGACTCTCTTCTCTTCCGTTTTGTTGAGACGGTAAGTGATCGCCGCTTCGCCGATCCCATGGTCATCCCGGCCGCGAAAGGCGAAATCAAGTTTGCGTTCTAGGGTCGCGAACAGGTTGCCGCGGGGCGAAGTAAGATCAACGCTGGGTCTTTGGTCCGGCGCCACCTGGAGGTAATAACGCGGGCTCGAGAAGTCGAATTCGTGCTCCTTGTCCACCCACCCGAAACTGTAGGCCCGCGACTCGGCGGCCACTTGCTCCATTGTGACCGAACGGCCGTCCGAGCTGATCTTCAGCGGAAGGGCGGTCCCTTCCGCCGGTCGGAATTCCGCCTCGTCCACCGCTCGGTCGAGCGCGAGCTTCCACTGGATCGTGGTGCCTTCCGGCACTGTGAGCGTCAGCGCCTCGACAGTCTCCGCAGCTCGCCGGACGTATTCCGGAAACTTCAGAGTGACCTCGGCCCGTTCGATCCGGGGCGCCGAAATCACCCGCACCGTATGCCATGCCGTCTCGGCATCGCCAGCGGAGACACGGTAGTCGAAGCTCCGGAACACCGCCTCAGCCTTGTACTCGCAGACGCCGTTAACGATCGCCAAGTTGCGCTCGCGGGGCTTGCCCTGGCCCGTGCGCAAGATGAGCTCGGCACCGTCCGGAACCTCGCCTCCAATCCTGGCAACGAGGCGCAGGCTTACGCCCTCCTTGACGATCCGATCGCCCTGCTCCAATTCGATCTGCGTGCGCGTGGGGTAGGCAATCGCAAGCCAGGGAGTGAAGATGCGGCCAAAGCCGGCTGCCAGAAACGGCCCATCGACTATGGCGAAACCCCCGATGATCACCACCGGGATGAGGGCGAGCAACAGAAAGCGCCGGAGCCCCTTGTAGGAAACGGCATCTTCCGGCCGCAACGGTCCAGCGGCTTCCTCGGCCAGGCGGCAGGTCTTCGCACGCAAGGCTTCCGAGGTCCCTGGAACCGACCCGGATTCGCCAAGCTGAATCGCTGTCACCAACAGGCTCTCCAGTCCGCCGTGGTGTTTCTCCACCCGCAAGGCGGTGCGCGACGGGTCGAACCTGCGGAGGTGCCGCCAGCCGGATTGCCAGGCTTTGGACAACGCGACGACGATCAGGATCACCAGGATCCCGACGCGCCCTGCAGCGGGCAGATCCACCAACCAGTCGACCGCCATGCCGATCAAGAACAAGAGCAACGCCCAGCGGCAGAAGGCCAGCAACCCCGCAGTGCGGTTCAGGACCTGATCGCGCCGCCAGACCGACCTCAGGCGTGCATCGAGGAGATTTGGTTGGTGGTGCTCGGTCATGGCAGGTCGAATTTCCTTCGCATCATCCACTCGAATCCAAGCAAGACAACCAGCACCACGGCGATCAACCAGTTGTCCCACAAGGGCAGGTCGCTGCGGACCGTGGTGGTGTGCGGTTCACGGTTGAGTAAGGCGGGCAGCTCCTTGAGTTGCAGAACTCCGAGGGAGGCCCCGCCGGACAGTTCGGCGATCCGGCGCAGGTGGTCGCTCTGCATGTCGGTGTTGGCCAGCTCGGCCCTGAGATCGGCGACTTGGAACTCGGTCGAGTTGGAGAGGGAGCGATCGGTCGCATTCGCTTCCACGCGGTAGCCACCCGCGCGGGGTGGAGAGAAGTATCCTTCGTAAAGCCCGGGGTTCGAGGCGTCGGGCCGGAGGGTGACGCGCTGGGGAGCGTCCTCCGCGGCGTCAGCATACAGGGCACGAACCTCCACCTCGAATCCGGACTGGGTAGCCGGTTCGAAGTCCTCATTGAGCAGATGCGCATAAAGCATGACCTGTCCACCGACCGGGTAGGTGGCCCGATCTGTCTCAAGGCGGATCCTCTTGTGCTCGCCCATGAGCCGCGACAAGGTGAGAAACTGCACACACTGCGACCAGACCCGCCAGTGGTACTTGTCACCCGTCTTGAAGCGCAGCAACCAGAGGCGATCGGTCGCCATCATCATGCACTTTCCGGTCCCGTAGCGTTGCCAGGCCACCAGCGGGTAGCGATCGGCACGGGACTGGGTGTCGGAGAGCTCGGCCAAGACGGTCGCCCCGGGGCGCGGGGCGAGGAGCGGCGGAACACGGTCGAGCGGAGCGACCCGACTCCACACGAGATCGTTGTCCTCCTGATCATTTTCCAATGTCATGACCAGGCTGCTGCGGCCTTCGGGTGTGAGCACGGGATAGACGCTCTCATCCACCTCCTCCCAGGCCGCGTCCGGATCGAATCCGACCGGCAGCATGCGTTCCACCGGAGTCCCCGCATAGCTGGCGGGAGCAAAGCGCGATCCGCAAAGCATGAGCAAGGACCCGCCGCGGTCCTTGACCAATTCCTCCAGCCGCTGGAACGCTTCCACCGAGAAGAAGGACGAATTGACATCACCGAGGATCACGAGGTCGTAGGAGAAGGCCTCTTCACGATCCTCGGGGAACTCAGCGATGTATTCCGACGATTGCTGCGCCAACTCGGGCTGGGCACGCGTCGCGATAAAGGTCGCATTGATGCGCGGATCCCGCTTCAGCATGGCGCGCAGGTAACGGAACTCCCAGCGGGCGCTGCCCTCGATGCAGAGCACGTTGATCTTCTCGTTCACGATCCGAACACTACGCTCCACCCGGTTGTTGGCCGCCGTGGCCTCGTCGGAAAACGGGGTGATCGCGACCTCGATGCGCGCTGCGCCTCTTTCCGCCACATCAACGTTGAAGAAGATCTCCTCGAACTGCAGTCCACCTGCCAACGAAACGCTCTGCCGTGCAATCCCCCGGCCGTTGAGGCTTACCGTCAGGTCGGCGCTACGCTTTTCGTAGCCCTTGGATTGAAGCTGAACGCGGACCGGAACCTTGTCCCCGGTGAAGGCCACATCCTGCACAATGATATTGCGGATCGAAACGTCGTCGGGATCGGCGATCCCCACCGGCACGGTGTAGACCGGAATCCCGCGTGTCCCCAGGTCACGAACCACCGCCTCGACTCGGCTGGACGAGGTGTCCAACCCGTCCGAGAACAACACGATGCCGGACAGGGGCGCCCCGCGTTCCGTTTTGGCGACGGTTTCGAGTGCTCCCGCGATCGAGGTTCCCGACTCGTCCGCCCGCAGGGCCGCAAGGGATTCGACTCCGCTATTCTCGCCCACTCCGAGCCGCTGCACGGACTCGCCAAATGCATGGTAACTGAGATCAAGATCTACGCCGAGCGACTCGAATACCGGTCGCGCCGACTGCGAGAGCAGGTTGGTCACCAGATCGAGGCGCGAGGCCGCAGCAATGGCATCGCGCTGCTTCCCGGCGAGTGACATGGCACGGCGGCGGGCCTCCTCCGGGGTCACCGAAAGCGGCAGAATCCCGAGGGCCACAGCCGCTTCCCCGATATCCTCGGAGCGCTTGCGCTGGTCCACAACCGACATGCTCTCCGACACGTCGATCAGGACCGGGAGACGGCGATTCTCGGTCTGGGTCTGCGTAACGGTTGCGGTCGGCTCGAACACGACGGCCACGATCAGAGCCAGGGCTACCAGGCGGGAAACTGCCAGCACGAGGCGAACCCAGTCCGGCAAGCCCCGCCGGCGGAGGTAGAGGAGAACGGTCAGCACGATGACCACGGCAAAGGCTCCCATCATGAGCGCCCCCGAAGCCGGGCGAGCCCAGAAGAGCCGCTCGATCTGTCCGTCATTCAAAATCCAGGCGATCATCTAGGTGGTTCCGGTTTGCGCCATGGTGGGCGAGGATTGCTTGGCCCGGACGCCCGGCCGCTTGTGCATGAGATTCGCCAGAAGGCTTTCGATGACCAGCAACCCCAAGCCAGCCAGCAGGAAACTGAGCCAGAGCGACCGCCCGGTGCGTGACTCGTTCACCGCATCGAGCAGGTCCGCTTCCGACTGCGCCACTGCGATGCCTGTTTCTTCGAAACTGCGCATGGTCTCGGCCGCGGACAGGCAGGCAACCTCCGACTCCGCAGGATCGACATTGACCGCGATGGGCACGCCTGGAGCTTGCAGGCTGACGCGCGCAAGATAGAAGCCGGCTTCGCGGGCGTGCTCTAACAGAGCCACGTATTGGTTGCGATGCTCGCGCACGGGCACGGCGATAATCTCCTTCGACGGGGCGTCGAACACGGCCTCGCTCGCATCCGGCTGATCAACATAGGACAGCGACAGGGAATCACCCACCTGCCGCGGCCTCTCGAATTCGCGGGCTGTGAGGTAAGTCACCATCTGTTGGAGGACCATGGGGAAGACCGGCGTAACCGCCATGTTGTTCCACGCCGAATCCGCGGAGGTCGTGAACATGAAAACCTGCCCACGCCCGACCGAATGTTCCAACAGCACCGGCGCTGAGGTCCCGGCGAGGGACAGGACTGTGGAACTGGTGGCGGTAGGCTTGACCTGCAACACCTTGCGGAACCGGGTTTCGCTCAACAAATCCTCCGGCAACGAACGGAGCGGCCGGCACACGGAATGGTCGGGCATGGTTGGATCCAGCGGTCTGCCCACTCCCAGCGCGTCGCTCGTGCTCACCGGCTGTTCGATCGCGGCCGGGAGCAACGGAATCCCATCCAGCGCCGAACGTTCGTTCCAGGCAGCGGCGTCGACCTTGTCACCGGCAAACCAGATCAAACCGTTGCCGGCGCGAACGTAGGCTTCGAATACCCGGGCCTGCTCGGGCGTAATGTCGGGGACGTTCTGCAGCACTACGACATCGAAGCGCGCCAGGTCCTGGGAGGGCAGATCGATCCATGACACGGATCTTACCGCAAAGTTCTCCTGACCCGCATCGCTCCCACGCGCCCGGAGCGCCGCGGCGAGGAAGTCCCCTCCTCCCCCTGGCGATCCCTCCACACTCAGCACGGAAACTTCATCCCGGATCACTGCCACCGTCCGGCGGGCGTTGTCCACCGGCAGCGAATCCGACTCCAACTCGGCGCTGATCCGGACCGGCCCGGCATTGCGAAAATGGATAAAAAGCGAGACCGTCTTCGAGGCCCCCGGCGCAATCGCGGGAATCGTCTTGGTATCAACCGTGATCTCATTGACGAGGCCCTTGACCCGCACATTTGCAACGGGGCTCGTTCCGTAGTTTCGCACCGTCGCACGATAGCGTGCGATCGTGTCTTTGCGAAGCACCCCGGACACCAGTTCCAGGTTCGTGATCGCCAGGTTGTCGGCGCCGCCGCCCACTGGAATGATGGTCGTCGGCGCGCGCTCGCCCAGGTCCTCGAAGGCCTCCCCCAACCACGCCGGCCGGTCCTTCCAGTCCCGGGCCTGCATGTCGGTCACGAGGTAAACTTCCTTCTGCGGAGCATCCATCGCCTCGACCAGCGCTTCCAGGGTGAGCGGAACAGTGTCGAGATCGAGGGGTTCCGGAGTTGCCTGCTGGGACCGAAGCAACTCGTCAAAGCGGGCGGGCTCGAAGGCCATGTTCCGCGCGACCACCCGGTGTTCGGCACCGAGAAGCACCAGACTGACCGGATCTCCCGGATGGAGTCCCTCCGCAATCATGTCAATCTTCTCGATGCCTCGTTCGAATCGCGTCGAGGTGCCGTCGCTATGCTCCATGCTGAAGGAGGCATCCAAGGCGATCACTACTCCTACGCGACGCTCGCCGATCCCCGCGGGTACGCTCTCCGCATCTTTCATGAACGGTTTCGCGAGAGCGAGGGCCAACAGCAGGATCGCGAGGCAACGGAGGCACAACAACAGGATGTCCCGCAGGCGAATCTGCCGCGAGCGGACCCGCACGCTTCGATTGAGAAACTGCATCGCCGCCCAGTCGGTGCGTTTCACCTTATAGCGGCTGAGCAAGTGGGCCAGGATCGGCAACCCAATCCCTAAACCAGCAATGAGGAGGAGCGGATTGAGAAAACTCATGATCGGGCGGCGGACGCACCGTTGAGGGTTGATTGGCGCTCGTGGAAAAACTCGCTCAGCACCGCGTCGAGCGGGCGGGAGGTGTCGACCGTGGTGTAGTCGACATGGCTCGCCACGCACCCCGCTTTCAACTCCTCCATATACTTGCCGAAACTGGCGAGGTAGTCTTCTCGGATCCGCTCCGGCTGCGTGGTGAGCGGCTCCTCCCCTTCCAGCCCATCGAATTGCCAGGTGCCCTTGAAGGGAAACTCAAGCTCGTAGGGATCGAGGGTGTGCAGCACCACCACGTTGTGCCCGTCATGTCGGAGGTGGTCGAGCCCGGCGCGAATGTCGTCCACGTCGGAAAACAAGTCCGAGATCAGGATCACGAACGAGCGCCGCTTCATCATGAGGGCGATGTCGTGCAACTGCTTCGCGATGGTCGTCCTCGGCACCGACTTCACTTCGCGCAACAGCTGGTCGATCTGCAGGATGACACCCATCGCAGATCGTGGCGGAAGGTAGGCGCGCACTTCCGAATCAAAAACCGACAAACCCACCGAATCGCGCTGCTTGAGCACAACATAAGCCAGCGAGGCCGCGAGGAACTTGGCATACTCCAACTTGCTGACCTTCCCCGAGGCGTAGTTCATCGACGCGCTGGCATCGATCAGGATCGTGCAATCAAAGTTCGTCTCCGCCTCGTAGAGCTTGGTGTAGTAGCGGTCGGTGCGACCGTAGACCCGCCAGTCGAGATCCCGGATCGCGTCGCCGGGCGAGTACTGCCGGTGATGCGCAAACTCGGTACTGAATCCGCGCAACGGGCTGCGATGACTGCCCACCCGCAATCCTTCCACCACCTCGCGCGCAACGAGCTCGAGGTCGCTCAACTTCTGCAGCACCTCGGGGTCGAGGTAGTTGGTCTCTGGCAAATGCTCAGACATGGATGAGGATCCGTGCTGCGCTAGCTGGCTCTCTTCTTGAGCAGCTTCTCGTCGGACGGAACCTCTTCCACGAGCTTCGCAATCAGCGAGTCGGAGGTCATCCCCTCCGAGCGGGCCGCGAAGTTGGGGATGATGCGATGGCGCAGGATCGGCAGACATAGTTCCCGGATGTCGTCGATGGACACATGACAACGTCCCCGCAAGGCCGCCCGCGATTTGCCCGCGACGATCAAGTTCAGGGAAGCACGAGGTCCCGCTCCCCAAGCCATGAGTTTCTTCACGAACTCCGGTGCGTCCGGCTCGTCCGGCCGCGTCGACCGCACCAGGGAGGCTGCATATTCAAAGACATGTTCGGAAACCGGAATGCGCCGCACCACGTGTTGGAACTCGCGGATCGTTGGGCCGTCGACGACCTTCTTGACCTCGGGCTCGTCGTCGGTGGTGACGCTCCGCATGATGTCGAGTTCCTCGGCCCGGTTGGGATACTTGACCATGATGTTGAAAAGGAATCGGTCGAGCTGCGCTTCCGGCAACGGATAGGTCCCCTCCTGCTCGATCGGGTTCTGGGTGGCCAACACAAAAAACGGTTCATCGAGTTTGTAGTCCTCGCCTCCGGAGGAGACCCGCTTTTCCTGCATCGCTTCCAACAGGGCCGCCTGGGTCTTGGGCGGCGTGCGGTTGATCTCGTCGGCGAGCAGCAGGTTGGTAAACACGGGGCCCTTCTGGAACTTGAAGCGCCGCTCGTGGGTCTCCGGATCCTCCTGCAGCAGCTCGGTGCCGGTGATGTCCGATGGCATCAGATCCGGGGTGAACTGGATGCGCTTGAACCCGAGCGACATCGTCTCCGCCAGCGAGCTGACCAGGAGCGTCTTGGCCAAACCGGGCACCCCCACCAGCAGGCAGTGGCCGCGGGCAAAAATGGCGATCATCATCTCGTCGATGACCTCGTCCATGCCGACGATCGTCTTCCGGAGCTCGGCGACGATCGCATCCCTCGCCTTGCCCAGTTTCTCGATGGCTTCAATGTCTTCGGATTCTTTTGTCATGGTGAAATTGGGGGAAATCGCGGGTTTGTTCGTGCTTCTTAACCGAATAAACCGATCCAACCTATCGCAATTTTTCTCGCCATCCTGTCACAAAAAATGCAGGTTTTCCTATGGCGTTATCCGACTTTTCGTCGATCACGGAGCAAGTCACCAGCCACCTGCGTCAGGAACTGGGCAAGGGCCGATGGCTCACGACCGTGCCCGGGCGCAACAACCTGGCTGCAGAGTTGGGAGTCAGTCACAAAACGGTGGAATCCGCCCTGCGGAATCTCGAAGCGGAAGGACTTCTCACCGGACAGGGGGCAGGACGCCGTCGTCTCATCACATCCTCCACAAAACTGGCCTCCGCCCGGCCCATGAGAGTTGCACTCCTGCTCTCAGAGGCAGTTGACCGGAATACTAATTACGTGGTCCAGCTCGACCGCGAACTAAGCGAGGCGGGGCACACGGTGGTTTATCCCGCTCGATCCTTACTAGCCCTGGGCATGGATGTCAGTCGAATCGCTCCATTTGTCGAGTCAACCGAAGCCGATGTATGGGTGATCGGTGCAGCCTCGCAATCGGTCCTCCAGTGGTTCGCGGCGAACCCGACCCCGGCCTTCGCCCTCTTCGGGCGCCGGGAAGGATTGCCCATCGCCGGCGCCGGACCTGACAAGGTGCCCGCCTTCATCATGGTAACCCGCGAATTGATTAACCTTGGACATCGCCGCATCACCCTGCTGGCACGTCCGAGACGTCGACTTCCTGAACCGGGCACTACCGAGCAGGCCTTCCTCGGCGAACTTAAAGAACAGGGGCTCTCCGCAGGTAATTTCAATCTCCCGGAATGGGACGATTGCAAGGAAGGCCTGCAAGCTTGCCTTTCCTCATTGTTCCAACTCACCCCCCCCACGGCCCTCATTTGCGAAGAGCCTGTCATCTTCAATGCGGTCCTGCAATTTGCTGCCGCCAGAGGACTCCGGGTGCCGGGAGACGTCTCGCTGGTTTGTGGCGACGCCGACCCGACCTTCGCCTGGGCCGAGCCGTCCGTCGCCCACATTCGCTGGGATCCCCAACCCATCGTCCGCCGCATCGTCGCCTGGGCGGCCAACATCAGTCGCGGCAAAACCGACCGCCGCCAATCGCTCACCAAGGCCGAGTTTATCAAGGGAGGCACCATGGGGCCGGCGCCAGAGAGGACGTGACGACTTGGCCTTCGAAGGTTGGGGCCTCTCGACCCCTGAGTTTGTATCTCAGGAAGGGGGATCTCGCCTATTGACCCAGCACTTTTTGAGCACTTGGAAGCGCGCCCTGCCGAGTTCAGACTTCCACCCTCGAGGGGCGCGAACGCGAGCGTGGCTTCAGCAGTCCGACGACAGAAATGGCCAATTCCAGAAAAGCTCTCTTTTTGTCGAAGCGAAATCGGTCCGGACCATGCGAGGGGTAGCTTACACCAGGGCTTGAAATCGCGGGAGGAATCGTAGGCATCGAACTTCTTCCACGAGCAGGCGGAGGGGAATTCGATCTTACGTGGGGACTCTTCGGGCGATGCCATAGAAGATGTTCTCCCTCCTATTTTCGAAGATGTCCGTCATTTACCCTCATTCTTCCACTCCTCTCCCGATCTTGGGGACCTCCCCATCCCCTGTCGGCTCGCCGACCATTAGCGAGGAGAAGTTAAACCGTGCGACGCGCGTCTGGGGAAGCTGCTGACCCGCTTCCCGTTTGTGGCCCACTCAAAGTGAGAAGATCTGGGATTGGTTCTATCATCGGTTGCTCGGTTGGGCTCTTGGGCGACCCGAGTCTGAGGGTTGATCTGAGAACCAAGAAGGGGATCTTTTCGCAGAGAACGAAGCCCCCTCACCCGGCGTAGCTGGGGGCTGAATGAGGCGGGCAACGTGCAGATAAAGATCTTCTTCATCGAATCCGCCGATCTGGAACCCTTCACACCCTTCACCGTGGACCCTGATTCGGTATCGGTGGTTGATGGCAAAATCTGCCTTGAGTTTGCGCCTGAGGACAGGGCTTTCTTCTTCCGGTTCAGGGTCGAGTAGATCCCGCCCCCTGTTTCCTGCACCCTGCTACGGGGATGCCTTTATTCTGCTGAAGAATCGAAGCCATATCTGGCAAAGGCTTTCTCCATATCTTCTCCAGCCTCTTCCATTTCTCCTCCCAGCTCTCCCATGGTCTGGCCCCAATCCTGCATGCTCTGCAGGAAGAGAGGGTCCCCGGCTATTTTTTCAGCAAACCACGGTCCCACCGCTTCCTGACCACCGGTCAGAATATCGAGGGGAATGGGCATCTCTTCCAGATGAGTCGTCATGTCGGCGGTTGCGTCCCGGAATTGCTCAGCCGGTTCCTTGAGGTCTGCAGGCAGTCCTTCCATTTTGACAGTCTTCAGCTTGTCGCTCAGGTCGTTCAGGTCCCGAAACATGTCGAGCATTGCCAACGGATTCTGACCTCCCCCTTCTTCCTGGTTCTCCATTCTCTTGAGGAGTTTAAAAATACCCTTTTCCTTGAGCTCGTTCGTGAAGGCGACAACAGCTGGCGGGGTGGTCCCTTCGGCAGGATCCAGGGAATTGGGCTCGTTGCTCGTTTCTTCCTTTGGAGTCTCGGGCTCAACCTGTGCGGGTTCTTCTTCCGGCGCAGGTTTGGCAGTGGACTGCCCAGAAGGTTTTTCTTCCGATGCATTACTGGTTTTGGGCCTGCCGCTGGCACTCTCTTCTTTGCTGGGTGGATCCTGAGTGGATGGATCTTCCTTCTTGCCGCAAGAAGACAGGAACGTGAAGCTCAAGCAGAGGCCTGACAGGATAATAAATTGTTTCTTCATGTGTTCCCCAATAACCTTATTTTTAGGATAATGGCGAGAATAATTCCTGTTCCACCACCACCAGACCCGCCCCCTGACAGGGTCCCCAGCATCGGGGATAGTGCCTTCCTGGCGACAAAAAGAGCACCTAAGAAGAAGTAGAGAGAAAGTCACGATGGACCTGAAACCTACTCTATCCTTCATCTGGATCATCTCAGCCGGTTTTTTGACGGCAGCGGATCGACCGAATATCATCTTCATTTTATGCGACGATCTGGGCGCCGGTGACATCGGAGTCCTTTGGCAAAATCAGCGCGAGGGAAAGCAGAAATTCTCCACCCCGAATCTCGATCAGTTCGCCAGGGAGGGCATGACCCTTTCCCGTCATTATTGTCCGGCATCGTCGTGCATGGCATCCCGTTCTTCCCTGATGACGGGGAGACATCAGGGACATTGCGCGAGACGGAATACCCAGTTCGATCAAGAGCTGCCGGACGTGCACACCCTGGGTTCGGTCTTGAAGAAGGCCGGCTACGCCACGGCTGCGATCGGCAAATGGGGCATGCAGGGTGGGCCGTATGGGCTGAGGATCAAGCCGGTGCGCGGCGACCGTTCGCCCGAGACGGAACCGTCCCATCCGCTGCTGCGCGGGTTCGATTCTTTCTACGGTTACACGGCCCATCGCGATGCCCATTATCACTATGCCAAGCTGGGAAACCGTCCGCTCTATGACGGCTTTGTCGATGTGACGGATCAGTTGGCAAAGTGCTATTCGACGGACCTGTTCACCGCGCGCGCCAAGAAATGGATTGTCGACCATCATAAGGCGCATCCGCAACAGCCGTTCTTCACCTATCTCTGCTACACCGCGCCCCATTCAGGGTTGCGTATCCCCACGACCTCTCACCTGACTGCCAAGGGTAACTACCCTGAAGAAGGCGGACTAACCGGGGGAGTGCAGTGGAATGTGGATGCCGCCAATGGTCAGATCAACACGGCGAAAGGCGTGATCGATAAGGGAATGCATCCCGAGGTTGCCGATGCGGTGGGGGATGACGGCAAGCCCTGGCCAAACCATGCCCGGCGCCATGCCACCATGGTTCGACGCCTGGACGATGCCCTGGCAGATTTGATCCAGCTCCTCGTGGACCTGGATATCGATGACGAAACCCTGATTGTATTCACTTCCGACAATGGGACGCTGCACGAGGGCGGACTGGACAACGTGGGCACCTACAAACCGGATTACCTGGACACTTTTGGTCGCTACGATGGCGCCAAGCTGGATCAGTGGGAAGGCGGGGTGCGGATGCCGACCTTTGTCCGTTGGCCCTCTGTGATTGAGGCGGGAAGCGAGTCGACGGTCGCTTCGCAGTTTCATGACTGGATGGCGACTTTTTGCGATCTATCCGGAATTCCAGCTCCCGCTGTCAGTGACGGGGTTTCCATCGTCCCCACCCTGACGGGCAAGGGGAAACAGGCTCGGGGCGTCGTCTATAGCGAGTTCCTGGTTCGTGGAACAACGCCGAACTACATGGAATTTGAAGCAGCGCGACGCGGGCGCCCACGCGGTCAGATGCAAAGTGTGCTGATCGGCGACTACAAAGGCATCCGGGTGAACATCAAGAACCACCAGAGCGCTTTCGAAGTATATCACACCTTGGCCGATCCCAAGGAAACGACGAATCTCGCAGGCAAACCAGATGTGCCCAGCCAGGAACAAATCCAGGCCGCTGTGCTTCGGACACGTCGCATCGACCCATCGGCGAAGCGGCCCTATGACAAGGCGCTGATCCCGGCCCTGACAAAACGTGCGACCGACCTTGGCTTGATGCGCAGGGAATACCCCGGTGACTTTGATTGGGTGCCACAGTTCGATCAACAAGAGCCTTCCAGGCAGAGTCCGGTGGACGGGCTGGACGCGACTGCCGGAGCCCAACAGTTCGCCGGGTATTTGCGCGTTCCGAAAAGCGGCGTCTACCATTTTGCGTTGACCACTGACGGCAAGGCAGTGGTGCGCCTGCACGACGCCCTCTTAATTGACGCCGATTCACAATACACCGCCGGCTCAAGGGTTGAGTCAGGTGAAATCGCTTTGGAGGCAGGCCTTCATCCTCTTCGGATCAACTATCTGGCTGCGACGGATGCCGCGGCCCTTTCCTTGGAGTGGCAAGTGCCGGGCGAGGAGATGAACCCCATGCCGAACGCTCAATTTTATGTTGAAGGAGGCTCGATTAAATGAAGCCATCTCTTCCCGCTATTCTGACAAATCACGAGCGCTGCTGCTCGTAGTCTGCCTGATGTTTGGCTGTGAGCTCTATGCCCAGGAACCTGTATCCGAAGCCAAGCGAGCCAAACCTAACATCGTGCTCATTCTTGTGGACGATATCGAGTCCGGTGACCCCGTAGTGTCCAGAAATTGGAATCGTCGATTTTATGCGGCATCCCGATAGTAGTAGCGAAGTAATCCGCCAAGCCGCTCGCGGCAGTTCCCCTCCACCCTGAACTTCGATCAGTGGATGGATATCGAGGATGGGTTCGACTTCGGACGGATCCGCCTCCTCGATGCCGACAACGCCGACGCCGAGATTGCAGTGCTCGAAACGACCACCGACGGGGAAAATCCGGCTGGTTGGAAATCGTACAGCAAGAAGATTCCAGCCGCCGCTCTGGGCAAGAACGTGCGCATTGAATTCAACTTGCAAGCCGACGACTTCGATCCCCAGGCCTTGGCCGGACGGTACCTGGACAACGTCGTAGTGACCATCCCCTGAAACCTAGGAGTCTTCTGCACCTCGAGCGTGTAGCTTTGATCGAGACGCCTGCTCATTCTTCATTGCCCTCTTCTTCTCCTTGTTACAGCCTCCAATTCCTAGAACCCGAGTCTGACATGACGCGAACCACCCTTCCTCTCAGCGCCGCCCTGCTTCTTTCAATCTGCGCTCCTGCCGCCTGGGCTGCCGACGGCAACCGCCTCGTGCACCTCGATGAACCCAACAATCCGTGGCAGTTCCACCGCGAGTCGGCAAAGCTCATCACCCCACAGTGGATCGGCGAAAGGGGCGTACACGGGGTGGCAGTGCTCGCCATTGACGACATGTCGGGCGATGGACAGCACTTCCGCAATTATCTGGGCCCCATCATCGATCGGCTCAAGCTCATCGACGGCCGCGGTCCGGTCAGCATCACCTGCAATCGTCCGGATCCCACTCATCCCAACATGCAGTGGCTCCTCGGTCAGGGCGTCTCGCTGGAGACCCACACCCTGAGTCATCCCTGTCCGCTCCTGCATCACCTCGACTTCGCACGGGCCGCCACCGACTACCACCGCTGCGTCGACCTCCTGGCCACCATCCCCAACAACCGCTCGGTGGGATTTCGCTTCCCGTGCATGGACGGCCAGAACACGCCGAGCCCTCGCGCCTACGCGGAGATCCTCAACGGCGTGAGCGAGGCGGGGAATTTCATGTCATCAAGCACCAGCGTGGGCATCGTCTTCACACCGACGGACCGGGAACTGCCGAGCTCGATCTTCGAGGGCGACCCGGCAGGCGGGAGACGCTTCTCCAAGTACCTGATGAAGGGCTTCGTCAACTACATCGAAGATTACCCTTATCCGTTCACGATCGGAAACCTGATCTGGGAGATCCCGTTCATCTACCCCAATGACTACACCGGTCAGGCCCTGCACGGAGCCCAGAATCCGATCACCATCGCCGACTTCAAGGCGGCGGTGGACGCCACCGTGGCCAAGAAGGGCGCGGTCTCGCTGTGCTTTCACGCCGGCGGCTGGATGCGCAATTCCCAGATGGTCGAGATCGTCGATCACTCCGCCCGCACCCACGGCAAGAAGGTGAAGTTCCTCACCATGCGGGAGATGGACGAACGCATGGTCAAGAACATGCTGGCTGGCCATTCCCTGCGCGACGCGAAGGGTGGTGACAATGGCGTGCGCGTCTTTGACATCGACGGCAACGGCTACATGGACGTCGTCATCGGCAACGCCAAGACCAGACTGAGCCGCATCTGGGATCCGAAGAGGGAATCCTGGCACGAGGCCCCCTTCCCGACTCTCGTCACTCCCGCCCTGCGCTTCGGGATCCTCGACAAAAGCGGAAGGGCGACTGCGATCGAAACAGACGAGCGCGGAGTGAACCGTGCCTGGCGCTTCGACGGCAAGGCCTGGGTGGCCGACCAGTCGCTGGTGGCGGGACTAGCCAGGGTAACAACGCACCGAAAGGGCGCCGATGGGGGCGTACGTCTGCGCGATATCGATGGCGACGGAATCTGCGAATTGATCGTCGGGACGTCCGCGCAGTCCGCCGTTTATCGTCTGGAGAAGGGAGGCTGGGAGAAGCTTCCCTTCGGACTGCCGGAGGGATCTTCGATTGTGACAGAGTCGGGTGGAGACGCCGGACTTCGCTTCGCCGATATCGATGACGACGGGCAACAGGACGTCATCTTCTCGAACGGCGAGCGCTACGGCACCTGGATGTTGGATTCGCTCAAGACCGGCTGGTCCCGGATTGGCCTTCATGGCAAGCGCCAGGGCGACGGAGTGGGAGAGCAACACACCCGCGTAGGCACGGCGCTGGCTCCCATCGTGCGCAAGAACGGCACCAACAACGGCGCATGGATCAAGCGCGGACATCTCTACTGGCAGAACGAAGATACGGGCGCGATCATGCCGCACCACATCGACCAGCGCACCTTCGGCGACCTCTTGGGCGACCAGGTGAATCAACCGCGCAGCCCGAAGTCTTCCCTGCGCGCGATGCAGGCCCGGTCCGGATTCCACGTCGAATTGGTGGCGGCCGAGCCGCTCGTCATGGACCCGGTCGATGTGGCCTGGGGACCGGACGGCCGGATGTGGGTGGCCGAGATGGCGGATTACCCGATGGGCCTTGATCACAAGGGCAAACCCGGAGGAAGGATTGCTGCTCTCACCGACACCGACGGAGACGGCCGCTACGACAAGCGCACCGTCTTTGCGAACGGGCTCGAAACGGCCAACACGGTCTTACCCTGGCGCGATGGCGTGCTGGCGGTGGCACCGCCAAAGATCTGGTTCCTGCGCGACACCACGGGCGACGGCCGGGCCGATCTCAAGGAGGTGCTCTACGAGGGATTCGGCCGCGGAAACGAGCAACACCGCGGCAACGGCTTGGTGTGGGGACTCGATGGCTGGGTCTACGTAGCGAATGGCGACAGCGGTGGGACGATCCGGGCTACCAGGTCCGACAAGAAGCTCGGCCTCGGCGGCTTCGACTTGCGGATCAAACCGGACACCGGCGCGCTTCAACGGGCGAGCGGCGTGACGCAACACGGACGCAATCGTGACGACTGGGGGAACTGGGTGGCCGGCAACAATTCCAACGGCTGGCAGATCGCGCTGGAGGACCACGACATTCGCCGCAACCCGAAGATCTCTCAACCCCCGGTCCGCCACGCCATCAGCGGTGTGATCGATCTCTACCCGATCAGCCGCGTCCTCAGCCACTACAGCGGCTACAACCCGCCGCCCGCCGGAACTCCAGGTAAACTCACCTCGGCCTGTGGCTACACCTTCTACCGCGACTCGTTCTTCGATGGCCTGATCGAACCCTCGGTCTACTTTTCCTGCCCGGTCCACAATTGCGTTCATCGCGAAGTCATCACGTGGAATGGCGTTTTGATGGAAACGGCGCGCGCCAGCGATGAGGCGCGAAGCGAGTTCCTGCGCAGTTCCGATTCATGGTTCCGTCCCACCGCGATCCGCACCGGACCGGACGGGGGAATGTACGTCGCCGACATGTACCGCCTGGTCATCGAGCACCCCGAGTGGATCGACGACAAATTGGAGCGTGAGATGATCGCCGACGGGCGCCTGCGCGCGGGGCACGACCGGGGGCGCATCTACAAGGTCATTCCCGCTGGGGCAGAGTTGCGCAAGCCGGAGAAACTAGCAGGCTTGGCTTCACCCGAGCTGGCAGGTGCACTCGATTCACCCAACGGCTGGCAACGCGACACCTCCCACATGATGTTGACGTGGCTCGGCAAGGACGAGCAGCGAAAGGCGATCCCGGCCCTGACCAGGGTGTTGCGGAGCAAACATCCAGCCGCCCGGGCTCAGACCCTGAGCGCCCTTGCGGACCTGGGTGCTCTTTCCGCCAAGGCGATGAAGATCGGTCTCGACGATGCACACCCCGGAGTGCGGCGCAATGCGCTGCGCGTTGGCGCCCACCTTTTGAGTAACGATACCGCACTGGGAGAACGAGCTGTCGCCTTACTCGATGACGATGATGGGCACGTGCAACGGCAGGCGGCCTTCGCCCTCGGCGCGTGGAAGGACCAACGAGCGGGACAGGCCCTGGGCCGATTCCTGGTGAAGAACGCCGATCGTCCCCACCTGCGCGCCGCTGCCCTCACTTCGGCGGGCGAGTTTCCAGACGAAGTCCTGCTCGCGGTCCTCGGGATGCCTCGCACTCCCGTCACCTCCGCCCTCAGCACTGAATTGATGGGCATGCTCGGGGAGGACGCCAAGAAATTCGTGCCACGGGTCTTGGCTCGAATCGCCGTCAAACCCGCGAACGGTCAGCGATACGAGCCCTGGAAACTGATCGCATCCACCCGTCTCCTGGAAGCGGTCGGCAACGACCCCGCCGTGCGCGCGGAGATCGGGCCCATGCTCGCAGGCGCGCGTGCCCTGGTCGACGACGAGAAGGCCGAGCTGGCCAGCCGGCTCGCCGCGGTGCAATTGATCGAACGAGCTGCCGCCAAACCTGACGACGACGTAGACCGTCTCGCCAGCCTTATGAAGTTGACCACTCCGATCGAATTGCAGGTCGCGGCCACCAAATCTCTCCTGCGCCACGACGACACCGGAGCGGCCCGCCGCCTCCTGGCCGGTTGGCCCGAGCGCGGACCCGCCGTCCGTGGCGCCACGATCGAGGCCCTCCTCGCCCGGCCGGTGCTCACCGGCGTCCTCCTCGATGCGATTGCCGATAATAACGAACTGGCCGCTTCCCTCGGCGTAAGCCGCCGACAGCTGCTGCTCCGGCACGATAGCGAACCGATCCGCAAGCGGGCCACCGAGTTGCTGGGTGGTGCCACCAGTGCAGACCGTGCTGCAGTGATTGTGAAATTCACCCCTGCCCTGGCCAGGACGGGCGACCGCGAGAAGGGCCGCGCCCTTTTCGGAACCCATTGTGCAGCCTGCCATCGGCTCGGTGGCATCGGCAAAGTGGTCGGCCCAAATCTGGCGGCCCTAGGTAACCGCGCCCCGGCGACCTTCCTGACTGCGATCCTCGATCCCAATCAAGCCATCGAGGCGACGTGGATGCTCTTTATCGCAAAGACCAAAGACGGACGCACCCTCGCAGGGGCGGTGGCGGAGGAAACAAGTTCTGCCATTACGCTCGTCGGTGTCGATGGATCGCGCACCAAGATCCCGCGGGACCAGTTGGCATCGCTGGAGTCAGCCGGTCGCTCGCTCATGCCCGAGGGGCTCGAAGCCGCGATCAGCATCGACCAGATGGCTGACCTGCTCGCCTACCTCAAGTCTACCGGGAGACCGATGTCCCAGGCCGTGGTGAAGGGCAACACCATCGAACACCTCGACACCGACCACGACGGGTTCTACTCGGTCACCTTCGACCCGGTTCCCGGCGCGACCGGAATCGAGTTCGAATGGGCCAACGAGGGCAGTTTCAAGCACTGGACCATCCGCGAAATCGAAGCCTACGCCAACTTCGATACCAAACTCGACATTGTCGCGGGCACGGTTCTTCCCGGACCCGTGCGCACCGCGAACAACGTGTTCGAAAACGCCTTCGACGACAACGTAGAGACCTTCACCTACACCACCCAACCCAGCACCACCACCGCCCCCCAGAGGACCCTGCTCAACCTCGAACCCGGAGGCCACACCCTCGACCGCCTCCGCATCAACCACGTGGGCGGTAACGGCACCAACGGCCGACTCCAACAGATCACCGTCCGCGTCACCATCGATGCAAACCCAGATCTGGCGGCCCGCAAGTATGTCGATGTCACCGATCTTTCGGTTCAGATCTTCGGCGAAGCTCGCCGTTGAAGAACCCGCCAGGTCTGACGAGAAACCCAAGTAATCAGCGAAGCGAAGCGAACGAGCGACGTTAATCGCGCTTGGCATCACCGCGTAGTGTCCAGAAATTTCTCAACATCCCGATACCCCTCAAGGCGAACCCTTCGCGAAGCAATACAGGTGTTTATTTCCTCGCAGGTAGATGGAGTTACCCACGATGGCGGGCGAGGCATAGAACGTCTCGTCTAGTTTGTTGATCGCCAGAACTTTGAATTCCGGGCCCCGCTGTAGAACGACCGTTACGCCTATTTCGCTGAGCAGATAGATACGGTCCGCCGCGCCGACGGGCGAGGCGCTGAAGTTGAGAATTCCTGGCAGGCGGTGTTTGACGTAGTGACGCTCTCCATCGGTTGCGCGGAAGCAGGAGAAAAACCCCTGGTCTTCCAGCACATAAATCTCCTCGCCCCAGAGCATCGGACTGGGCACGTAGGGCGTCCCCCGCTTGAGCGACCAGACCACATTCTTGCTGTCGGTCAAGTCACCGCGCTGGCCCAATTTGATTGCGTGGAGGGTGTCTTTCCGCCAACCGCTGGCGGCGAATACCAAGCCGTGCCCAACCGCTGGCATGGGAATCGCGCCCAAGCTCTGCCCGGAACACTGCCAGAGAAGTTCGCCCGTGGCGAAGTCGTACGATCGCACCGTCGCTCCGTTGAGAACCACCTGGCGTCGACCGGCATGAGTGAATATTCGCGGCGTGCTCCAGTTTGAGCCCTCGTCACGATCCTGCCTCCAGATTTCCTTGCCGGTCTTCTTGTCGAGCGCGACTACGTAGGACTGCTGTTCCTGATCGACGACGATCACAAGGAGACCCCCGAAAAGCGCTGGCGAACTGCCTTCGCCCAACCCGTCCTCCATCGCCTGCGGGTCGGGATCTTTTTTCCAGACCAATTCGCCGTCGAAGTCGTAGCAATAGAGCCCGAACGAACCGAAGGAGGCGTAGATGTGCTGGCCGTCCGTCACCGGCGACGCCGAGGCGAATCCGGCTTTGCGGTGATGCCCTTGGTGTGGCATCGCCTCGTGAACGACGCGGCTCCAGCGCAGCTTGCCGGTGATCCGGTCGAAACACACCAGTTCAAACCTCTGCGGTTTCCATGAATGCACCGTCTTGGGATGCACCCTTATGTTCGGCGTACCGGCAGGAATGACGTCCGGAATGGGCATTTCCTTGTCGAGGGGAATCGCGGTCAACAGAAAAACCCGGTCTCCCCAGATGATCGGAGTTCCGTGGCCGCGGCCCTCGATAGGCGTCTTCCACCGCAAGTTCTTCGTCTCGCTCCAGATTACCGGAGGATCGGCCTGTGATGCGACCCCGTTCCAGGTTGGCCCCCTCCACTGCGGCCAGTTTTTCTGAGCCTCATCCGCGACGTCGTCCGCGACGAGCCGTGTTCCAACCAGCACTATCAGCAGAATCCCGATGCTTGCGTTTTTCATGGCGTCCTCTTGCTAACCGGCAAGCAGACTGACCTGCCTCCAGGGTATGGTCTACTCTAAGTGAGAAGATCTGAGGTTAATGCTAAGGCTTTCCTTTTTCAGGCCGGGTCTCCTGAAGGCCCAGGAGCCCGGGTTGCAGACGACACCGATCGCATTGCTCCGACCCGTCGGCCAGAGGGCGCTCCTCGCGGCTACCAACAATGGCGAGACCCGCTCTTCCTCCATTGACCGGTGCCGGAACACGTTCTGCGGGCCTTGGTGCCAGGAGAGTTTGAGCTCAATCTGTTCGAGGGGCAGGCCCAGATTGAAGAGGAACCTCACTCCATCATACTTCGCCATCCCTCCATCCTAAGCCCCTCAAAACTCCAGCACAGATTGCGTCGTAAGAATCATGCTTCCTCCACCAAAGGCCCAAATACCTAGTCCAATCGACTATTTGGGACTCCAACCATGGTGCGTCGGGTATGCCCCTGGAGGCCCAACAGCACCTAGGTTCTTTCCAAACCCAATCCTGTGGGAAGCTCGTTGGAGGGGCTTAGAGCTAGTCCGATACGGGCAAAAGTACCGAGATAATGGGGTGTGCAATCAGAGGCTCTTTAACGCCCATCATGCACCCCGCTGAAACCGCTTAGATTAAGGGTTTGCGAGCGGTCGATTCTTGGTGAAGGCCCGTGTACCTGAAATTGTACCCAAGGCTTGCATCCTAGACCCCTTCAACAAGCTCAGAACCAATCGAACGAACTCGATGTTGGATTGGAGTTAGTCGCTACTTCTTGGGGAGGGGTGCGACCTTCTTGCCAGCTTTGCAGACACCTTCGGCAGCGCCCTACTTCCTCTTCCCCGACATGTCGTAATCCAGCGAGAACTTGCTCTTGGGTCGTACGAGGAATTCACCGAGCACAGGCGAAAAGGTCTCGACTTGGATCGTGTTCTTGGCTGGGTGGAACGTCATGATTCGCAAGAACCCACTCCCTGCCTTGATCTTGGGGATATCAAAATACCAGTAGTCCGCCTGAACCTGGTGCACGGTGTTCCCATGCTCGCCTTGACTGGTCAGCCGATTCTCCAAGGCATGTCCAGAAAGGACGAGGAAGATGTTCTTGTGTTGGCTGACGAACTTCTGCCAGGTGGATCTTCCAGAGTTTCCTTGTACCGGATAATGGTCAGCGCCCGACAGCTGCCCCTTGTTTCTCGTGAGATAGCTGTGGGTCACAATGATGGTGCGGCACTCAGGGTGTTCGGCGACCACCTTATTGGCCCACGCGAGGCTCTGGTCCCGGGGCTTGAACTCCAGCGTGAGGATCAGAAACTTCATCCCCCCTGCCTCTAGAAACAGGTAGTAGTTCTCGATCTTCCCTTCTTCACGAAAATGCCGGCTCTTGTTCTTTCCAAAGTGGGGGCCATACAGAGGGTTCTTCGTAAAGCGCGACGGAGGAAAAAAAGCGCCGAAACGGCTGGCGCGCGAGTAGCTGGTCTTTCGATGTTCAGGTGAGTAACCCATGTCGTGGTTTCCCGAACACAAGATGTAGGGGACATGGTTATCGAGCGTCTTGAAGGCGGCGTCGGCGATCTTCCACTCTTCATCGTGCTCGGTCTGGGTGATGTCTCCCACGTGGACCGCCATGGCGATGTTCAATGTTCCCTTGTTCTTCTTGATCCACTGGGTCTGCTTAAAGAAGCAGGATCGCTGATCACCAATGCCCGGCCAGTGCTTCTGGGTCTCCTTGTGCCGGGTATCTGCGTAGCCTTGTGTGTCAGGCAGAACGATCAGAGTAAAGAATCCGGGGGCCTGTTTGGGTTTCTTGTTGGCTTTGCCCCTTGACTCCTTCTGCCCGTTCTTATGCGACAAGCCGCCTTCACCAACGCGGATGTTCTTTCCCTTGGTGTATCCACCAAGGTTCGCCTGACCATCCGCATGCCGCAAAACAACGGCCTCCCCGCCACCAGCTGGGTCAGAATACCCAACAAGCAAAGACAGGGCAGCGAGGGCAATTGGTGCGCGTCTCATAGCGCAGGCATGCTACTCACTTAGACGGCCCTTTGCGAAGGATTAGAAGCAAGCTCAGAGCAATCCAACAGGCTTTTCAGAGAGTTATTGCTAGGAATTTCCTTTTTGAGACCGGGTTTCATTGAGCCTCAGGGGCCGGGGCAGATGGGGGTGCAAATGAGCCTTGAGGAGGTTGCGATCCCACCCCGCATCCTGCACCCTGATGGGGGGCCACCCCCCAAAGAATTTTCCTACGGGGTG
>JAPKFB010000019.1 GCA_028821775.1 Roseibacillus sp. | reverse complement strand
GTCCAGAGTAGAAGCCAGTGCATCCGGGCCGACTACTCTCGTCCGGAGTGTCTCTCTCTTAGCCCCTCTCCCATCCTCTTGGTAAGAATGAGGTCATCGCATGATCCTGCACTATAGGCATCCCGACACTTGTCGAGCGGAACGGCGCTACATTGCGAAGTGGTTGTTCGAGGAGATATTTGGGTGGGAGGTTCGATTTGAAGCCGGCGCATTCCCACACCAGACTCTTCAAGCGGAGGGAGCGCGTGAAAGTCTCGTTTTACCGGACACGTTTCTCAGTGCGGCGAGTAAGAATTGGCTTGGAGTTGAAACTCTTCCGAAGGAGCCGCTCTGGCGAAGCCCTGAGGGCTTGCCGGTGCTCTACGGACGTCGTGATGGAATCCAGGAAAGGGAGAGGAGTCGGATGTTCTCGATCGACGTCTTGGGCTCCCTGTTTTTTCTGCTCTCGAGCTATGAGGAGGCCGTGGTGGAGGAGCGCGATCATCACGGGCGCTTTCCCAGCCAGGCCTCGGTGCTGAGACGCGAAAACCTGCTCCATCGTGCGATTGGGAATGAATACATCGAGACCCTCTGGAGGGAAATGACGGGCCTCTGGCCCGGCTTGACCCGTCGCTCGCGGGAATTCCGGATCCAGCCCTCTCACGATATTGATGTGCCGTCCTTCTACTGGCGCCGCTCGGCAGGGGCGGTCATCCGGGAGTCCGCTCGGCAGCTTGTCAAATTTCGATGTGCCCTGGGAGCCCTGAGAGTCGCTGGCGGCGGATTTGCACGGGGGCCAGCCCAGTGGCGGCTCGATCCGTTCGATACGATTGAGGCGATCATGGATCAATCGGAAGCGTGTGGCTTGAAGAGTGTGTTCAATTATATTCCGGAACGAACATCTGTCTCGCACGATGTCGGGATGCCGCTGGATCACCCACAGATCGAATCTCAGTGGCGGAACATTGCGGCTCGCAATCATGAGATCGGGATCCACCCGGGCTACGAAACGTGTGAGCACCCGGAACGAATCGCGCGTGGAGCAACGCTCATTCGCCGACAACTCGAAAAGCTCAAAATCGATCAGGAGATTCTGGGGGGACGACAGCACTTTCTCCGATGGAATTCCCGTTCCACGGCCAGGAGCTGGGAGGCGGCGGGGCTCAGTTACGACAGCACCTTGGGATTTGCCGATCAATGCGGATTTCGCTGCGGAGTCTGTTATGAATTTCCGCTCTACGATCTGGAAAACCGACGAGTGCTGGCGCTTCGCGAAAGGCCTCTCATTGCGATGGACTGCACAGTGCTCGACGACGCGTATATGGGCTTGGGCAGTGGGGAGGAGGCGTTCCAGTATCTCTTCGATCTTCGGGAAACCTGCCGGAAGTATGAGGGGGATTTCACGATTCTCTGGCACAATAATCGACTCGTAAACCCGCGGGAGCGCGATTTGTACCAGGCAATTTTATCGGCTCCCACGGAGCGCCCCGAGGGCCTCGTCTGAGAGGCGGGGACATTGGATTGGGACCGGAGCGGGCTCCCTGCTCGGTGGACTTCATGGTGAAATCGCGGGAGAATGGTCGAAGGGTGGTCGAATCGGGTGATTTCTTCGAAACGGAGATTCAACGAATTCAGGGTTCAGGACACTAACTGTTAGCATTGGGATCAATTGGGGTTGCATTGAACCGAGGCAAAGGGCCGTCCAACCGATGCAAAGGGTCACCCTCTTCCAGCTCGCAGTGCGTTACGGCGTGGGTGGATCCGGGCAGGTATCGATTGCAAGGGACTTAATCTTGAGATAGGGAGGAACACAAGTTTCATGGGAAATTCGAAAGCCATCCAGGCGATTGTCATCGTGGCATGTGGTTTGATTGTAAGCCTCTGGGTTACGCTCAGCGTGATCACCGACGACCAAAATGCGCTGGCCCAACTTGCAGGCTACATGGCGGTGGGCTCCTTCGTGATTGGGCTCCTCTTCGGAGGCAGGGCCATTCTCCTTCTTCTCCTGTTGATTGCCTACGGTGATTTGGTGAAGCGGGGATTGGTTCTCTTTGGGTCTTTGAGCTACGTGGATATCGGGAAAGTGCTGGTTTCCGGCCCGCTCACTCTGGCAGGCATTTGTGTGAATTTACTGTGGGGGGCTATTTCGGGACGCATCCAGATGTCAAAACTGCACTGGCACATCTTTACTGGTTGTGTGGTGGTGGCGCTCGGGAGTGCTGCCTATTCGATGTTCTACTACGCCTCGTTTATCCTCGGGCTCAAGAATGTGGTGTTGGGAAGCGCCTACATGATGCTCCCTTGGGTGATGGTGATGATCATAAAAACTCCGGATCAGATTCTGCGCTTCATGAAGACCTTCCTGATCGTGTTTTTTCCAGTCGCGCTCTACGGGATCAATCAGGGTTTCTTCGGAATGAGTGATTTTGAAATCGAGTACCTGAAGTCAGGATACACCTTGGAGGCCAGGCAATTGAAAAACGACGTGATGCGGATTCCCTCCACCATGAATGCGGCGCGAAGTCTGAGTGTTACGATGGCGCTTTGCATCATGATCTTCATCAGCATGCGGGTGTGCAAGGCGAGGAGCTGGCTGGGAATGCTTCATCCGCTCACCCTTCTTATCGTTCCGACGTTTGGCCTTGCGATGATCTTCTCGTTGACTCGGATTGGTTGGGCCGCGGCATTGGTGTTCCCGGTGCTGGCGGTGGCCTTCGCTGGTAAAAAGCGGACGATTGGGATCTATGGCGTGGGCGTGCTTTTGTTGAGTCTCCTCGTTGCCTACTCCGAAGCCATTCTGGAAAAATGGGAGGTCATTAACAAAGTGGCCTCCGAATTCGTCGGGGCCGACACCGCATTTGGGCAGCAGGCTACGAGCCTCAGTACCCTGAGTGCTCGGTTGGTTGGATGGCGCAACTTGACCAAGGATTCGAGCCTGTGGAGTGCCTTCGGGGTGGACGAAGCAACCTTGGACAACGTTGGGGATACCAACCTTGAGACCGGGTTACATATTGACAACATGAGTGGGGGCATGACCCACGATGCCCTGACGCAATTGATCGTCAAATACGGGCTGGTGCCCTTCTCCGTGATCGGGATCGGAGCGCTTGTGATGCTGTTTTGGTTCCATTCACTGCCCTTCCAATTTCGGGATCCCAATGATCGTCGCCTCTCCGTGATGATTTTGGGCTGTATTGTTGCGATTGCAGTGTCGGGACTCAGTTCGGGGATGCACGTCCCGATTAACGCGCTCCTCTTTTTCTTCGTCGGGATGGGGCTCTCGATGGCAGTGCGAGCCAAGGAATTGAAGACTGCGCCGGTTGCCAGCGCGCCGAATCCTGACGAACTGGTCGGTGAGATTCCACGAGTGAGCGTCCCAGCCGACTAGGGAAAATTTCAGTATTCTGGCGCACTGCGGGACCGCAGAGATTTAGGTGGAAGCGGTGCCGCCAAGTCGGCTGTGAATGGCGCTCTCCCGAAGGCGGCGGTCCCTTTGGCTGCAAGCCTTGTTGCTCGTCGGGCGGCGGTCCAAGACCCTCCCCGTCTTGACGGCTCGAAACCGCTGGTTGCGCGGCCCCCTCCATACCGTTTCCGAACAGACCGCAGGTTCTTGCCCGTGTTGGCGCGGTGGGTTCGAAGGGGGAATCGGGCCCCACATTGTCCGTCTTTTTATCCCCGCAGTTCACTCCGTTTGTCTCTATGTCAGCCCCGCTATTTCCCCCAGGCACCCAACTCTATCGGGAGTCTCTTGAGAAGCTTCTGCATGAAGGGCAGCTTCAAAAAGACCACCGAATCCTCGTGCTTTGTGCAGGCGACAAAGACAAGCAGGTCTTTGAAGGACTGGGATTCGAAAACGTCACCATCAGCAATCTTTCGAAGAACCTGCGTCCAGATGAGTTCGCGCCCTATGGTGCCCGGGCTTTCGATGCGGAAGAGATCGCTTGTGATGACGGTGATTACGATTACTGCGTGGTGCATGCAGGCCTCCATCACTGCCAGTCTCCCCAACGCGCCATTTTGGAAATGTATCGGGTGGCGAAGACGGGAATTCTGTTCATCGAACCCAACGACAGTGCCTTCATCCGGTTGGCCTGCCGGTTGGGATTTGCCCAGGAGTTCGAAGTCGCCTCCACCATTGGAAAGACGAACTTCAAGGGAGGCGGCTTGCGCTTTGGTGGGATTCCCAATTTCGTCTATCGGTTTACAGCGCGCGAAGTGGAGAAGTGCATTGAAACAAATGCTCCCTATGCCCGGCACCACTATCGAGTCTTGCTCCGGATGCAGGTTTACTGGGAGGCCTACCGGTTGCATCGCAGTGTATTTGTGCGTCTGGGATCTCGCCTAGCTCGGCCCATTGTCTCCCTCCTCGGCACCTTGCCCTGGTTTGCCAACAATATCGCGGTCGCGGTTCTGAAACCCGATATGGGACGGGAATTGCATCCTTGGTTGACCCAACTCGATGGTGAGATTCAGCTTGATGACAAGTGGGTCGAGAAGCATTACAGTGCACCCTCTGAAGAGGGTTGAACGAGGCGGAAGAGCGCAACCCATCATCTCACATGCAGGCAATCAAAACAGTCCGGCACATTGTATCAAATCCGGGAATCTCCCTGATCCGGGGTCTGGCCCGCTACGTAGGGTGGCAGATTCGGCGGCGAAAACTGAGCTTTCCCTTTCGCGTTGAATTGACGGAGGGAAGCCACCTGCTGATCGAGCGCCCGAGCGACGTCAACGGATGCGTTTGCCTCGCTCAGTTCGAGGGCGCCTATGATTTCAACAACATGAATTTTCTGCGCCTCGTCCTGGAGACCTGGCCGGAACAGGTGGTGTTTGATATCGGCGCCAACATCGGAGTCTACAGTTTGATTTGCAGTGAAGAGACGACCTCGCGGGTGATTGCGTTCGAACCCCACCCGGCCACGGCCGATCAGTTGGAGCGCAACCTTGCCAGCAATGATCGGAAGAATGTGAAAGTGATCCGAAAAGCTCTTTCCGATCAGGTGGGGGAGTTGTCCTTCACCGACGACGAGGGATCCCCAGTCAACCGATTGATGAATGACGGGGAGCGGGGACAAGCCACGATTCGTGTTTCGGTCTCAACGGGCGCCATGGTTTGTGAGGAGGAGGATCTGGTGCCTTCTGTCATCAAACTCGACGTGGAAGGCCACGAAGTGGAAGTGCTCCGTGGTTTGGGGGATCTCCTGAGCGGGATCCAACTCCTCGTGATTGAGGAGAATGCAGGTGAGGGCGAAGTTGATGCCCTCCTGCCCGAGTCGCTCATGGGTCCGTATTATGTCGATTATCAGGCGCGAAGAATCTCGAAGACCAAGTTGCGGAAGGAAGACGCGGTGTATCTTCACCGGGACTTTGCCGAGGAACTCGGCGCGAAGGGATGGACCCTGCTGCTCTGAGGGAGTTCTCGCAGCCTTGACCGGTTTTTGGACGACCCAGAGGAGGTGAACGCCTCAGGAGGTGCGACCCACCGGGTTGGAGTGTGGAGCGAAGGGACCGGAGGTATTGGAGATTGGGACTGAGGAAAGATGAAACTCGCAATTGTCGTCAAGACCATGGCGCCCTACCGCACGGCGCTCTATGAAGAGATCTCCCGGGAGCTGGGATCGGAGGATGAAGTGTGTCTGATTGGACCCGAGTTGGATGCTCCGGATCATGATTGGACGGACTTGCGGCCATCAGAGGAATTCCTTTCCTTCCGCCAAGTGCCGAGCCGGTTTGTGGAGAGCCGATTGCTTGCAAGGTTCTACCGCAACCAGGAGAAGAGCCTGCGGATTCCCTTGCCCTCGCTGGCGATGAGCAAGGCACTCAATGCCGCCGATCCCGATGTGGTTTGGGTTCACGAGTGTTCACCCTTTGTTCTGAGTGCAGCGGGGTGGGCCTGGAAAAAGGGGCGTGAGCTCGTCTTCAGTAGTGAGCTGGGCCAGGAGGGCCGTTCGCGCTTGCCGGCTCCCCTGAGAGCGGTGCACGGAGCGGTCACCCGTCGGGCGAAGCTCATCATCGCGCACACCAGGGACACCGAATTGATGGCGAGGGAGAAGGGAAAGGAAGTCGTATTTGCTCCTCATGCCATTCGTGAACCCTCTCCTGCCGGACCCCGTGAGTCCAAGGCTCCGTATACTTTTTTGCACGCGGGCAGTCTGATCCACCGCAAGGGAATCGACATCTTATTGAAAGCGGTCCGAGAACTTTCGGGGCGGGGCCGTGAGTTTCGGCTCATTCTGGCGGGAGGGAAGCCCGACGAGGACTACGAGGCGATGGCGCGGGAATTCAGTATTGCGGATTGCGTCGATTTTTCCGGATTTGTAGAAGGCGATGCCCTTGAGCAACTCTACCGGGACACCGATTGTTTTGTCCTCGCGTCACGCTACGATACCTATGGGGCAGTGACGCATGAAGCAGCCTCTTACGGCTGTGCCCTGCTCATCAGTCGAAATGCAGGGTCGTCGCAGGTTCTGGTGGAGGATGGACTCAACGGTTGGGTGATCGCGCCCGATGCGCGGGACCTCGCCGAGAAAATGCGGGAGGTCATGGATGGGGGCCTTTCGGCAGAGGCCGGGGAGCACTCGAGAATGCTGGCCAAGAAATTTGGTGTGGAGAACAACGCAAAACGGGTTGCCGAGGCCCTCAAGGCGTTGGATTAGCTGCAAGATGGCTCGTTCGTTAGATTTTTTGATCATCGGTGCGCAAAAGTCGGCTTCGACCTTTGTCCATCGCGCATTGATGGATCACCCGGAGGTCTTCATGCCCCCGGGGGAGGTGAACTATTTTGAGCGAAGCATCTATGAGGAAACCCGCCCTCAACAGTTTGAGGCGTTGTTTGCCCAGGCGGGCAACAATCAGCGCATTGGAATCAAACGGCCCGACTATCTCGCCCTGCCCGAATGTGCCGAGCGAGTCGCCTCCCACTCGAAGGGCGCGAAGCTGATCGTGGTCCTGCGCCATCCGATCCAGCGGGCCCTCTCTGCCTACTATCATTATTTGAGTGCAGCCTACTTCCCGATCCGCGAACCCGAAGAGGGTCTCGCCGCGATCCTTGATGGGCACTGGAGCCAGTATCCGGGAGCGGAGACAGTGCTCAGCTACGGACGATATGGAGAAGCTCTCGAGAAGTGGCGGAAACATTTCTCCCCGGCCCGCATTCACGTGCGCCTACAGGAGGATCTCATCGCAGATCCCACCGCGGAGATGGATGCTATTTATCGGTTTCTCGAGATTTCTCCGGATCACGTGTCCGCAAACATAGACCGGCGTTCTCAGGCCGTGGTCTACTCCCTGGAGCGGGCAAGGATCCTGAGTGTGTGGCATCGCATCGCTCGCCAGTGGCATCCGGATCGCATCAATCACAACCCACGATTCGGGAAGCTCTCCCATTGGATATATGGCGCCGGGCGCGTCTTTGATCGAAAGGTTCTTTCCCGAGTGTGGAAGGCAGAACGTGGAGCGATCTCGGCCGAGTTGAGTGCGCGCCTGCACGACTACTACAAGGAAGACCTTGCCAACCTCGAAGAGTTGATCGGTCGTGATCTCACAGAGTGGCGAATGCCGGTAAGCGAGGGAGACTCGAGCGCAAGGGTGGAACATGTCTGAGATTGAAATGCAACGGAGCGCACCACTTTCTCACGATCTGTTGATGGTGGGGCAAACCCCTCCGCCCTATCATGGTCAGGCGGTCGCGACCGGAATTTTGTTTGAGCACGACTGGACCAGGATACGGGTCCGCTGTCTCCGGATGGACTACAGTCGAAGCACTGATGAGGTTGGAAAGGCTGGAGTGGGGAAGTTGATTTCGCTTGTGCGGCTCGTGTTACGCACTTGGAAGGTGTTGCGAAGCCTGCGCGCTCCGGTCCTCTATTACCTGCCGGCGAGTCCCCACTTTGTTCCGGTGGTTCGGGATATTTTTTATCTGGCCTTGGTGCGTCCGTTTACGGTTGGAACGATCTATCATTTTCACGCCGGAGGACTTGCGGAGTACCTTGCGCGCCATCGTGTGCTCGGAGCCTTGGCTCGCTGGGCCTATGGTCAACCGCGCCTTGCGATCGAGATTGCGGAGTCGGTGGCCGGAGTGGGGGACTATCTTGGAGCGGCCTCACAGGTGATCGTTCGCAACGGTCTGGAAGTGCCCGTTCCAGTTCTGCGCCAACCCCGTGAGGACGGCATGGTGAGCGGGCTCTTCGTCGGCAGTCTTCGCCAGAGCAAGGGGATCTTCGACATTCTCAGGACAGTCCGCCTGTTGGCAGAACGGGATGTTCCGGTGCGAGTGGAACTGGCGGGAGTCTGGGTGTCTGAGGAGGAGCGGCTCCGGTTCGAGGCGCAAGTGACGGAGATGGAGCTGGGCGATCGGGTGATCTTGCTGGGCGAGCTCATTGGCGAATCAAAATGGGAAGCCTTCCAGCGGGCGGACTTCTTTTTCTTCCCCTCCTTTTACGAGTCCGAAAACTTTCCTCTCGTCCTGATTGAGGCCTTGGGAAGTGGATTGCCGGTGGTAGCGACTCGGTGGCGAGGCATTCCGGAGGTGGTGGACGAGGACCTCAACGCGATCCTTTGCGAAAGTGGTGCTATCGAGGAGTTGGCGGACGCGATCAAGAGATTCTGCACTAGTCCGGAGATGAAGAAATCGATGGCGGAAGCTGCGCGCTCGGCTTATCTCGCTCAGTACACGCGGGAGATCTTTTGTGACAACATGGAGAGCGCAATGGTGAACGCGCTCAAATCGGGAGAGGGATGTCGATTGTGAAGATTGCCTATGTAGTTACTCATCCTGCCTATCAGGTAGATGGGGTTACGCGAAAGATTCGCTACCAGGTCGAGGCCTGGCGGAGAGCCGGGCACGAGGCAGAAGTGTTTTTTATCACAGACGAGGAAAAGGGAGACCCTCCCTTTTCTGCCCGGATTTACGATCGAAAGGCAACTGGTGGACGGGCGGAAGCCTACCGCAAGATGATCTCGGATATTCGGGAGTATGCCCCCGATCTCATTTATCTTCGCTGGCAGTATCACCGCTCTGAGGTCACGAACCTGAGCAAGGAATTTCCAGTAGTGGTCGAACTGAACGGGGACGTCCTGAAGACGGCGAAGCTCATCGCGCCGACCAGCTTGAGGCGAAGACTGACATACTATCATACCCGGTTGACCTACCCGCTGCTCTTTCGTCAGGCCGCTGGATTTGTCGCGGTCACCCATGAGGTGGCGAACCTTCCCTATGTGCGGAAGTGGAATCACCCTTCACATGTGACCCCCAATTCCATTCGGCTTGCGGAGTTTCAAGTGGCCCCTGCGACTGGTGCCATGCAGTTGCCCAGAATCGCCTTCATCGGGCAGGTCGCGGCCTGGCATGGCGTGGACAAGATCGTTGAGCTGGCCAAGCGAACGCAGGGTCGAATCGAAATTGAGTTGATTGGTGCGAGCGCCTCGGAATTGCCCGAGCGCCCGCCCAATCTGACTTGTCATGGCTATTTGAAGCCGGAGGACTACCTTCCTGTCCTGGCGGGTTGCGACGTGGGCCTCGATGGTCTTGCACTTCATCGCAAGGGAATGGAGGAGGCTTGCCCCTTGAAGGTCCGGGAGTACATGGCCTGCGGATTGCCCCTGATTCTTTCCTGTCGCGAAACGGCCTTCGAAAATCAAGCCCTTCCTGACTGGGTTCTCCAAATTTCGAATGAGGACGACAACATCGAACGCTTCAGCGAGGAGATTGTCAGATTCACGCAGGAGATGAAGGGGCGGCGAATTCCCCACCGGCACTCGGCACCATACTTTGATGTGGATGTGCTCGAAGAGCGCAAGTTGGCGTTCTTCAAAGAGTGCTTGTCAACAACTTGAGCATGTCTAAATTCGGGTGACCTTATCACTCGGGCCCGCTGAGGGTTCACCCCTGACTGATTGATCGCAATGATCTCCTCACAAAACGAGAAGTGGATCCCGACCGCCATTATGGCGGCCACGGTTCTTGGGGTGCTCTGGTTCTTCTTCTTCGAGTTTGGCTATTCGACAGGGTATATGGACTCACGGTCCACCCTCTGGTGGAACATGAGGCAGGGATACAAATTGGAACGAGGAGAGTGGGCGTTCGGATATGTTGTTCCGGTCACGGTGATTGCTCTGGCGTGGGTCACGCGAGATCGCTTCAAAGGGATCTCGCCCAAGGCGAGTTGGCTTGGGCTGGCTGTCTTGGCCCTGGGATTCTTTGTTTTCTTCGGTGGCTACAAGGCGAACGAGAAGTATGTGGGTTACCTTTCCGGCCAGTTTCTTGTCGCGGGATTTGTCCTCTGGTTCCTGGGCACCGAGTATTTCCGCCGCGGCTTCTGGCTCTGGATCCTTTTTGGTCTCACCTGGCCCTTCATCTTCCTGATCGAGCCGGTGAGCGTTCCGCTGCGCAAGATCATGGTGATTCTCACCTACAATATCCTCCAGGTGATTGGCGAAGATGTGGTGCGAGATGGCTACACCCTGTACTCGGCACCCACCCCAGCGGCGGAGGCCGGGGAGCGATTCAGTCTGGGAATCGCGATGGCGTGCTCCGGACTGCGATCGCTATTTGCCTTGGGGATGGTGAGTATCCTCTACGGCTATCTCGCTCTTGAAAAAGGGTGGCATCGACTGGTCCTGGCGCTCTCCGCGGTGCCATTTTCAATCATGGGAAACCTCATTCGCATGCTCATTCTCTATGCAGGGACACTTTTGTTTTCGAAAGAGTTTGCGATCGGCAAGTCAGAGCTTGAACCGTCTGGATTTCACATCGGAGCCGGCATTATGGTTTTTGTGGTGGCCCTCATCTGCATGCTGATCGAGGTGCAGGTTTTGAAGCGAGGACTGAAGGCCTTGCGTCGCAAAAGAGCCCGGGTGCGCAAGGTGGATGCCGGAGACGAAGCCACGACTTCATGATGACAATTCGCCAGGCAGTGTTGAGAAGTGGGATCGTATTGGCACTTGCCGGCGTGACCTACGGCATGTGTACCGCGTTCCCAAATGCGGCGGATGCCGCTCAAGCAGGGATGGTGCTTAGACTTCCGGAAACAACGGACAAATATGTTTCGCGGCTCGTCCCTCCGAGCAAGGAGGAGGAGGAGTGGCTGCCTTCTGATACCGGCCTGCTGAAGCGGCGCTATTATCCCCGTTCGTCGAGCTCGCAGGAAGAAGCCCTGCGCCGAAGTCTCTTGGCCAGCTTGATTCTGAGCGGAAATGATCGCCGGAGCCTGCACCGACCACAGGTCTGCCTGGAAGCGGCCGGTTGGACGATCTGGAAGAAGACGCCCACCACCATCAAGGTGGAGGGAAAGGAACCCTTTGAAGTGATGGACTACTCGATTCGTCGGCAGGACAAACAGGCGGACGGGTCCATGAAGGAATCGCGCGCGCACTATGTTTACTGGTGGATTGGCAAATCGACCACGACCTCCTCTGACTTTCGGCGCGTCTGGATCACGGTGGTGGATAACATCTTTCGAAACATCAACAATGTATGGGGCTATCCCAGCGTGACGACTTTTGTGGATCTCAAGGAAGGGGCTATCGGGGAAGAGAGTGAGGCCGCTGAGGTGGACGCGAGCGAGCGGGCCATGGATTTTATCCAACTCCACGCTCCCATGTTTCAAAAGTCGCTGGGAGCCGAGGAGTTGACGGATCCTTCGGCCGATGCGGATTCAAGCAACGCATGAAGGCATTGTTGAGAGCATTGCATGCGCCTGTTTACGATCGGCGACTGGAGGTTCTGGTTTCGTTGCTGGGTTCTTATCTTGAGGGGGGAGAGACCTTGCTCGATGTCGGTTGTGGCGCAGGGACTCTGGGTTCTGCCCTCGCGAAGGCGCACGGGGTGGAAGTCTCTGGAATTGAGACCAACGTCAGGGAGGGGTGTGCGATTCCAGTTGAACCGTACGATGGCGCAACCCTTCCCAAGGAGGACAACTCGGTGGATACAGTTCTCATCGCAGACGTTCTCCATCACGAGGAGGAACCAGAACGATTGCTCTGTGAAGCGGCTCGCATTGCTCGGAAGCGCGTGATCGTGAAGGACCACAAGGTGGGCGCCTTGCTCGCCTGGCCTCGGATTTCACTGATCGACTGGGCTGCGAACGCCGGCTATGGCGTGCGTTGTCTCTTTCGCTATCCGAGTAAGGAGGGTTGGCATGCTCTCTTTGAGGAGTGTGGACTGCGAGTGCAGGAGGAACGATCGTCGATCAATCTCTATCCCGCCGGACTCAATCTGATCTTTGGCCGCAGGCTGCAGTACCTTGCAGTGCTGAACCCGATTCAGTAGGACGAGAGTGAAAGGACACCGATGAATCGCGCGAGGGCAGGACGTCTCGGAGCTGTCCTTGTGACGGCTTTCTGGGTGAGCCTTGCGCTCTGGTCGACGGGGCCCACGATGCGGGAAAGCGATCAGGCATCCCTCCTCCAGGGTGCGATGAATTTGGTCCGGAATCAGGATTGGATTCAGAATCCGAGCTACAACTACGACAAGCAGTATCTCTCCTACTGGGTGATCGCAGCCTGGGTGAAAGTTCGGGGGATTGACAAGGAAACGGGAACTCTGGAAAGGCTGGTCCATGAAGGCAATCTGGCTGCCATAGGCTTGTTTTCGCTGGCGCTGATGGCGCTGGTATTGTCACAGCGGAGATGGTCTTGGGTGCAGGTCGGAGTCCTCACTTGTGTCCTGTTCAGTCCGGTGGTCGCCTTTACCGGGGTTCTCCTTTCCCCGAATATGATTTCGGCGGCCTGGCTCTTGCTCCTGGTCGTGTTTTTGCGAGTTGATTCCGATCGGGAGCCAGTGACGTCTCCGCTTCGGATCGGGCTTGTCGGCTTACTCGCCTGGGCGGCTACGGCGGCGCGCCAAGATGTCATTCTGGTCATTCCCCTCCTTGCCCTGCTGGCCGTTCCTGGAAAGTCGTTGCGGGAGTTCCTCGGCTCACGGGTGTTTTGGGCGATGGCGTTTGGGTGCCTGGCTGCGGTCGCGCTTGGCTCCGTGTTGGGTGCGACTCATACCTCCCTTCCGAAACCGTTTTTCGTCTTGCCGACGTTCGTCACTTATCTTGTAGGGGGGTTGGGGATGCTCTTGGTGCTCTTGTTTTGTTTTGCCGGGGTTGAGGCGTGGAGTCGATCCTGGCGCGGCATCATGCTGGGGTTCGCAGTGATCCTGCCGCTGCTGTTTTACGCCTGCCTTTTGTACACTCCCCGGCATCTCTTCATCGTGGCGCTTGGATTGTTAAGCACCGTGTTTTTTCCCAGGGGATGGGATTGTTGGGCCACCCTCGGGAAGAGGCGAGTGGGCCGGACAGTCCTCTTCGTGGCCTTGGTGGGAACGATTCTTCCCTGGGTGGTTGGCGTTCGGATGAGTAGTTGGGAGGGTGGGGGTCTGGTCGCGAGATCAAGTACCCTCTATCCAACCGCAGATGGCTTCTGGCCCCTCGGGGCCTACGCGTGGTTTTATCAACGCCTCGGACAGGCCGGGGAACGTCCTCTTGACCATAATCAGGAGGTCTGGAAGGCGTGGTCTCAAGTTGACCCTGCAGATTTGCCCAAAGGAAAAGGGGCGGTGGTGAGCAGTGGCTTGGTCTCCTATGGTCTCTTGGCGATGGCGTGGTGGGAGCTTCCCAGGGCAGAGTCGTGGGAGGATGCAGACTATGTCCTCTTTGACGATCGCACTCTTGCCAAGAGCCAGCGAGGAGTGGATGGATTCGACGGTCCCAATCGGCGCTGGGCCACTGACTTGCTCTCCGGTGGAAAGGTCAGCACCGTGGGCGAAGCGGAAGGGCGCCGAATTTTGTTGTGGGTGAATGCCCCGCAGACTGCCCCGGACCCTTCCGTGAGTGTCACCATGGCGCTCTCAAGCCATTTTGGAGGGAACGACTTTCTCTTGTCTCGGCCAGGGAGGTTCAACTGGCCCGACGACCAGTTGGAGGGACATCGCGGAGCGGTGGTGGCTCGTGATCCCGAGGTGTTGAGGGAGGTCAAAAGCCGTCTGGGAATCGCGATCGCGCCGACTCGCTTGGCGACTGCGTATGATCCAGAGCCCTGGTGGAATCTCTCCGTCCCGGGCGAGGACTTGAGGCGCCTGCGTGAGGAGATGCCAGAACGAACGCGCCTCTGGTTAGCGGTGGGCAAGCTCCCCGAGTTCATGGATGTCCGGGAGTATCATCGATGATCGAGAGTTCGCGTCATCCGAGGGCACGGCGAGGGGGAAGTTTGCTCGCTCAATCTAACAATTACTGAGAACATTGAATATCAGGATCTGGCTGGAATCACTGCGAATGCAGCATTGGATTAAGAGTGGCTTCTGCCTGGCGGCTCTCTTTTTCCATGGCAATGCGTATGATCATCACGCTTGGCTCGCGGTCCTGCCGGTCTTGATCGGTTTCAGCGTGCTTGCGAGTGCGGGCTACCTCCTGAACGATTTATTGAATCTGAAGGAGGATCAGCATCACCCCCGCAAGCGCCGCCGTCCGCTCGCCAGTGGACGGCTCTCCCCCAGAGTCGCGTGGCAAACGATCGCTGTTCTCCTCGCTCTTGCGATGGCCCTGCTGATCGGGTTCTATGGGTGGGGCAAAGTAGTGTGGATTGCCGGAGGCTACTTCATTCTGCAGATTTTCTATTCCACCTTCTTGCGAAGCCTGCCCTTGATCGACGTCCTCGTCCTGGCAGTTGGCTTCGTCGCGCGAGTTGGGGCGGGCTCCTATGCACTCCAAGTCTACGATTTCACGGTCCACCCGACGGTCTGGCTTCTGAGCTGCACCTACTTCGTGGCCCTGCTCCTGGGATTTGGGAAACGCAAGGGGGAATGGCTGCTCATTCAGAAGACCAAGAGCCAGATGGGTGTTACTCGAAAAGCACTGCAAGGCTATACCTCGGAGCTCCTTGATGTCTTGACGGGTTGCAGTGCCATCCTGGCGGGAGGCACTTACATCGCCTACTGCTGGGAGCGTCCAGACCGAATTCCTTTTGTGATTACGGGAATTCCGGTCTTGGTTGGAATTATGAGTTACTTGCGTCTGGCCTGGCGATCGACCTTAGTGGAAACTCCGGAACGGTTGTTCTTGCATAGCCCTGCGCTGGTGGCCTCTGTCGCGGCCTGGCTTGCGATGGTAGCGTTCCTCACCGGTCTTTAGTCCATGATCGGAATCGTCGACTTTGTTTAGAGCAATTCCACAGCCTCATGCGAAAAGATACCGAAGAACCCACCCTGAGTAGCAAAGGCCATGCCTTTGGTTGGGCTGCGCTGGCTCTCACTTGTGCAGGCTGGCTTGTGGCGTTGATCTTTGGCGATGGATTCGAACTGCATCGCAGCGCGCTCGCGATGCCCTTCGTCGTTCTGGGGGCGTTTTGCGGATTGATTGAGTCATGGCGATGCGGCCGGACGATCTGGATGCCGGCCATGCTGGCAGGCGGACTTGCGCTGCTCTACTTTTCGTTCCGCTCCCTGGGGGCACCAGTGTGGGACCTGGGTCGCTATGATCTGCATCTCGTGTCCCTGGCCTGGCTCACGATGGCTACCCTTGCATCCTGCGGTTGCGTCAGAGGGAGAGGCACCTTCCTCCTGATCATCCTCATGGTCAGCTTTGTCGCGCAGTTTGCCACCGGCCTTTACCAGCAGTTCGTCGATCCCAGTTTCGTCTTCCTGCGGTTACCCCGGAGTACTGCCGCGGGAGTGAGCGGACTCTTCTGGCATTGGAATAACTTGGGCGCCTATCTGGCAATTGTCCTTCCCATCTTTCTTGGGGTTGCTCTCACGAGTCGGCAGCGTGCCTTCGGCCTGTTGATGGTTGTTCTGGTTGTATCTGGGGTGGTGTTGGCCTACCTCTCCAAGTCCCGTGCGGGATTTGCCGCGGTGGTAATCGGCCTTGGTTCGGTCGGGGCCCTGGCTCTCATCACCCGTTCACGTTCGTGGAGCTTCGGAGCTCGCTTGGGGTCGTGGAGTGCGGTGGGGTTTGGAATGGTGTTGGCGATCATCATGATCCTCGCCGCCGCATCGAGGGTCAGTGCCGATCGTGGTCACGGCGCGGATCTCGATCAGGCTCTCGGCAAGAGCCTTCGGTTCGCCCTCGCGGGAGCGGCCTACGATTTGTGGTTGAAGAAACCGATCTTCGGGAACGGAAGCCAGAGCTATCGTTACCAGTTGGTGGAGAATTGGGACGCCGAAGTCATGCCCCCCTGGGTGGGGAACCCCGAGACCGTTCATAACGAATACCTTCAAGCTCTAACAGACTATGGACTGATCGGCTTTCTTCTGATCATTGTCTTCTTCGCGGTGATCCTCGGCCGATACGTGGTGGGCGGCAGCTTCAAGGGCGAGGAAGATCGATCTCGATGGCGGGAGGGGCTTGGACTCGGTGCGATCGGGGGAGTGTTGGGCGTGCTTGCGCAGGCGGTGTTCGATTTCCAGCTTCACCTCCTGCCGATTGTTTTGCTCCTTGCCATCGCGGTCGGGCTCCTGGTGCAGAGTAAACATCGGGCGGGAATCCCGGCGAGGATCTCCCATCTTCTTTCTGTAGTCCTGGCCGCGATATTGGCCATCACGGCAGTTGGTCGGGAAAGTCTCGCAGGCATGGAATGGTTGCGGTGGGAGATGGCGACGGTGGAGGAAGGTGGCAAGCTGCCCGTCTCCGAGCTTCCGCGGTTCAAGGAGTTGTTGGAGGCGTCACCGCACTATGAAGCTGCACTCAGTTATGGGCGAATGCATTACACGGCTTTCCTTCAAGACCCCTCGAGGCGTGAACTGTTGGAAGAGGCTGGGTGGGCGCTTGCCATCGCTTATGAGCGCAATCCCCAGGACCCCGCGACGATTATTACTCATGCCCTAATTCTCGATCTCAAGGAGGAGTACGCGGAGGCTGAGCCGGTCCATCTGCAGGCCTTGAAAATGGCGCACCGAAGGGAGAACAAGTACGGAGCGATGGCGGGAATGTCCCGGCATCTCCTTCTGAAAGGCGAAGCCCTGAGGATGAAGCGCAATCCGGAGGAAGCGTTGGGCAACTTTCTCATGGCCAAGGAGTATCTCCTGACCTCCTATGCGCGGGGATACAAGTTTGGGGGATACCAGAACTTCCTAAAAACAAAACGATTGCTGGAAACTCGCATCAACATGTTGCAGATCGCAGGCATCCAATCAAAGGTTCCGCGCGACGTGCCGGTGCCTCAAAACATTCGCTAGCTCGAATCACTCATGGCCCAAGGACGTAAAGAAGCACTTTCGGTACAAGCACTGCAGTTCGTGGATGCTGCCTTTGTGTACTCTGCATTCGTTATTGGGGCCCTGATCAGGAACCCGGTCCGGGCCTTGACCCAGAAGCTTGGTATCTTCAAGGGGGGGCTGGTGGACGATCCAGGCTTGAGCGGTCTCATGCCCCTCCTCTTCGTGATTATTCCCCTCACCCCGATCGCGCTGGAAGCGTTTGGCTTTTACCGTCATCCCTTGCGCAAGCGGGTGCGAGACTCGCTCCTTCAGATGTTCAAGTCGTTGATCATCGTCGGAGTGGTGGTGGGGGCCTTGATCGTTTTTCTCCAAATCAAGGACGCTAGTCGCATCATTCTTGGATCGGCAGTTCCGATCGCGGTGATCTTTCTCCTCATGCGCGAGTCCCTGGTTCGGGGCATTGTGCACCACTCGGTGCGTGCTGAAGATGCGAAGGAAGCCGTGATTTACGTCGGGTCGGAAGAGGCGATGGTGGAGTTTGAGCGGGCCATGCCCTCGGAAATCCTGGCAGATTACAAGGTCGTAGCGCACTTCGACCCCTCCAGTGGAACTTCCGAGGAATTCAATTCGCTTCTGAAGAAGGAGTCGGTAGGCCGCGTCATCTTTGCGCCGAAACACACGGAGTTTGGCGATCTTGCCGTCTTGGTGGAGATCTGTGAGGTCCAGGGCGTGGAAGCCTGGATTTCGGCGGACTTCATTCAAACGCAGGTCGCGCGCCCGGATTTTGACAACATGGGTGGCAAACCCATGCTGGTTCTACGCTCGACCCCAGAGCTCTCCTGGGCGCTCTGGGTGAAGGGAGCGATCGACTTCATCGGGTCCGCTATTGTCCTCACGAGTGCGATTGTCCTGATCTGGTGGTGGGTGGCCATCCTGATCAAGATTGGCAGTCCCCGCGGTCCGATTTTCTTCCGTCAGAAGCGTGCGGGTCGTTATGGAAAGCCATTTACGATGTGGAAATTCCGGACCATGCACCCGGACGCGGAAGAGAGATTGGATGTGATCAAGGCAGAGAAGGGCAATGAAATGAGCGGCCCCGTCTTCAAGTTGGAAAATGATCCGCGGGTTTTCAGCTTTGGAAGGTTTCTTCGTCGCACCAGTATCGATGAATTGCCCCAGCTTTTAAATGTGATCAAGGGAGACATGAGCCTGGTGGGTCCGCGCCCCCTGCCGCTCTACGAGGTGGATCAGTTTGCGAAATCAGAGCATCGCCGACGCCTGAGCGTGAAGGCAGGAGTCACCTGCCTTTGGCAGATTGGCGGACGCAACAAGATCTCGAGCTTCGAGGATTGGGTCCGTCTCGACCTCAAGTACATTGACAACTGGTCGCTCTGGCTCGACATAAAAATCCTCCTCAAAACCGTGCCCGCGGTGCTCTTCAGGCGAGGATCGAAGTAGGGATTCGTGGGTGAATTTTGGTGAGGAGTGGGCGTGTCTGACCTCGCAGCCAATCCCTCGGGGCCTTGATCCTTCGCGCGCCCTGCCGCGGACGTTTGCTCCCCGCGTCGTGAGCATGAAGACGATCTGGCAATAACTGATTTGGATGCTTGCGCCCCATGACGCTTTGGCCACACTCCGAGCGCTTTCGCTTTCAGTGACATGAAGCTTCTCACCGGAAACGCCCACCCGGCCCTCGCGGAGGGCATTGCAGATTACATCGGCACGAGCCTCGCAGATGCGGAGGTCTCTTCCTTTCCCGATGGCGAAACCTATGTCCGGATCAATGAAAATGTTCGTCGTCAGGACGTCTTTATCATCCAGCCGACCTGCCCGCCGACGAACCAGAATCTGATGGAGCTTCTCATTATGGCGGATGCCGTCCGGCGCGCCAGTGCGGAACGCATCACGGCCGTGATCCCATTTTTTGGGTACGCTCGACAGGACCGCAAAGACAAACCGCGGGCTCCCATTACCGCCAAGCTGGTGGCCAATCTCATCGAGGCCGCCGGGATTGACCGGGTCCTCACCATGGATTTGCACGCTGCCCAAGTGCAGGGGTTTTTCGATATCCCCGTCGATCATCTCTACGCCAAATCGGTCCTTCTCAAGCATCTGCGCGATCAGCGGAAGGGTTCCACCGCCGATCTGACGGTGGTCTCTCCCGACGTCGGGGGAGTGAAAATCGCCCGGAGCTACGCCGACGCCCTGGGGGCCGAACTGGCGATCGTCGCCAAACAGCGCATTTCCGCCACGGTGGTGAAGCCCATGAAACTGATTGGCGAGGTGGAGGGCCGCGATGCTATCATCGTGGACGATATGACCGAGACCGCGGGGACTCTCTGTGCGGCGGCGGAGACCCTCAAAGCCAATGGCGCCAAGCGCATTTTTGCCGGAGTTTCCCATGCCGTGCTGGGGGAAATGGGCTGCCAGCGGATCATGGCTTCAGAAATCGACGAGGTCATTACGACCGATTCCACCCCACCTCCGCCCCCGGAGTGCCACGCCAAGGTGAGCTCAGTTTCGGTAGCCGGACTGATGGGAGAGGCAATTCAGCGGATTCACAACGGAAAATCCATCAGTTCTCTCTTTGACATCGACGAGGGATCTGTGTAGCAAGCCGCCCCCCGCGGCGAATTCGCCGCTTTTTCCCAAGCCCAACTCTCACGACCATGTCAAAGACGCACACAATCAAGGCAGAGGACCGCAAGCGAACCGGAACCGGAACCCTCAAGCTTATGCGCCGGGAAGGATTCATTCCTTCGGTGGTCTATGGTGGCGGATCTGAAAATCGGAATGTCAAGGTGAGGTCCAAGGCCTTCCGCGAGGTCATTTCCCAAAGTGCTTCCACGAACATCTTGGTCACCCTTGAGCTCGACGGTGGAGGCAGCCAGTTGGCCTTTGTGAAGGACCTGCAGCATGATCCGATCAGCGGCAACGTCCTGCACGCCGATTTTCTGGCGATAGGTGAGAATACCGAGATCACTGCGCAAATTCCGGTGACTCTCACCGGTGAAGCCATCGGGGTGAAGGCTGGCGGTCAACTTGAACAGCTCCTCTACAACATCGAGATCAAGTGTCTTCCCAAGGATCTCCCCGAGAGCCTGACCGCGGACGTGACTGATCTCGACGTGGGCAGTGTGCTCCACATTGGTGAGGTGCCGTGGCCGGAGGGCGCGATGCCTACCCTGAACGACGACGTGGTGGTGGCTCTCGTGGCCAAGGCCCGGGTGGCAGAAAGCGAAGAAGACGGTGAAGGCGGTGAAGGCGGTGAAGGCGGTGAAGATGGAAGTCCTCTCGTTGGGCCAGCCCCCACTGAGGGCGAGGAAGCGAGCAACTGATCTGGTCTTCCGCCCTGACCGAATTTCAACCCCGGGTTACCATCCCGGGGTTTTTTGCGTCCTGAGAGCGCAGGGAGAGAAGGCTTCTTTCTCATGCGGGGACAAGTGTTCCCCCTTTGAGGGCGCCACAAATCGCACCATGAAATCCTCTCCTCTCACCCTTCTCCTCCCCGGTATCAGCCAGCTGACCACCGCCTTGCGCGGCACCTTTATCCAGGGATTTGATAGCGACAATCAGGACGTGCGTCGCGGCGAAGGGATCGATGAGTTCTATGTTGCAGATGGCCTCTTTTACGGAATTGATACCGTGTGCCGGGGCCAAACCTTTGATACCGGCGATCCGATGGGCCTCAAGGCGGCGCTGACCGGGGTGTGGGACAACGGATTCTACACCGTGGCCGCCCTTCTGACCTACACTTGGGATGAGGCTGATCTCCTCAGCAATGCGAACGGTCACTGGGATCGTTGGAGTGCCGGCATCAGCGTGGACCGGGAACTGTGGTCCCGCTCCCGGGGCGGGGTTTCCTTTGAGTAGGCCGGAGTGGACACTCATCAGGGCGATTTCGAGGATATCGAGGCTCTCCTGCGCTGGACGCAGGATTTCTGGACCTCACAAGTTCGCGGGCGCGGGATTTTCGGGCAGCAATTCCGTGGCAGAGCGGCTATGAAGTGCGCGTGTTGGATGCACCGCTCCTCATTGTTGGTCTTGGAAATCCTGGAAGGGAGTATGCCGGGACTCGGCACAACGTGGGCTTTGAGGTGCTCGATCGCCTGGCCTCGGCGGCGGGACTCGATTTCAAGGCCGAGCGAAAGTGGAAGGCCGAGGTTTGCCGCACCACGACCGGGCTTTTTTTACTCAAACCCCAGACCTACATGAACCTGAGTGGAAAGGCGGCTGCTCCGGCGGCCCATTTCTACAAGATTGATCCGAGCAAAATCCTGGTGGTTTACGACGACATCTCGTTGCCTTTGGGGCAGCTCCGATTCCGGGTGAATGGAGGGCCAGGAGGCCACAATGGGATCAAGAGTCTCATTGCCGACTTGGGCTCCTCGGAGTTTCCACGGCTCAAGATCGGGATCGGTGGGGTGGCGGGCGAAAAGCTGACTGGGCATGTCCTGGGGCGTTTTCGAGAAGAGGAGCGAAAGAGCGCGGAAAAGGCGCTTGCCACGGCCGTGGATGCTGTTCAGTTTGCTCTCTCACAGGGCGTTAGCAAAGCAGCTAATAAATTCAACGTCCGCATAAAACCACCTAAACCAAAAGAGGATGAACAGGAAATACCAGAGCCTGATTGTTCTGAACACCAAGGGGAATGAAGATAGTGTCGACGAACTCGTCGGCGCCGTGGCGAAAGAGATGGAAGAGGAAGGCGCCAAGCTTGACGAGATCAAGCAACTAGGCCGCCGGAAATTCGCCTACAACGCCCGCCACCTCGATGCAGGTCACTATGTGAACTACTTTTTCGAGGCCAATCCCCAGCAGTTGCAGAATATCGAAGGAAAGCTCAAGCTGAATGGCCTTGTCCATCTTCAGCACTATCTGCGGCTCGACTAAGCAGAGGCAATGATCCGAGAGTATTGATAGGCGCACTGCGCCTGTCTTGTGAACAATGTGGAGCTCTCGAGCTCCACATTTTTTCTTGGAGGAGGCGTCGCCCGCGCTACGCTACAAGCTATGGCGAATTTGAATAAGGTGATGCTGATCGGGAATCTCACGCGGGATCCCGAACTTAGGTACACCCCCAAGGGGACTGCGGTCGCGGAAATTGGAATGGCGATCAATCGGGTGCGCACCGATGAACAGGGTCAGCGGCAGGAAGATACCACTTTTGTTGATGTTACGCTCTGGGGACGCCAGGCCGAGTTGGCGCAGCAGTACCTCAGCAAGGGCCGCCCGGTTTATATTGAGGGCAGGCTCCAAATGGATACTTGGGAGGACAAGGCTTCAGGCCAGAAGCGCAGCAAGCTCAAGGTAGTCGGCGAGAATATGCAGTTCCTGGGCAGCAGTGGCGGTGGTGGTGGCGCCCGTCCCGCTGGGGGCCAACAAGAGGGACAGCCCCAAGGCCAACAGCAGGCGGCCCAGCCTCAGGAGGGCGGGGGCTCCCCGGCCGCCTCGGACGATAGTGACGACGAGATCCCGTTTTAGGCCCACAATGAGGGCTGAATGTTCTCCAGGGGGAGTCTAATTCTTTGGGCCTCAAGCGGGGGGAAGGGATTCTCTCTTTCCTCGCTCCGCTTGCAGGGCTGGCACTCTGCAGAGCGAAATCTCCGGGCTCAGCACCTCGTTTGTCCGAATGGGCGCGACTGAGTTGATGGCTCGAAAAGCTTCGGGAACCTACCCCGGCATCTCCCTACGCAGAACATGGGAAATTGGCTGGGCCTGCCCATCCGAAGCTGGGGCCAAGAGGGATTGATTACCGCCCACGCTCGGCGGGGTCCGCCCGCCTACTGAATCTCAGACCGGCGCCCTCCTCACTCCGGTGTGTTCAACTGTTCCTCCTTGAGGCGGAGCTGTCCGCAGGCGGCATCGATATCGTGTCCTTTCTCGAGGCGCAGGGTGGCGGAAACTCCGTTGCCGCTGAGGATGTCGCGGAACTTTCGGCAATGTGCATCGTCGGGTCGATTCCACGAGAGGCCTTCCACCGTATTGTAGGGAATCAGGTTTACCTTGGCCCGGATCGAACGCGCTCGCTTGACGAGGAGCTCGGCCTGCTTGAGCTCGTCGTTGACGCCCTCGATGAGAATGTATTCCAAGGTGATCTTCTGCTTCTTCTTCTCCATCCAGTAGCGCAAGGCATCGAAGAGATCCGAGAGCGGCCACTTGTTGTTGATGGGCATGATTCGTTCGCGCACTTCGTCGGTCGCGCCATGCAGCGAAATCGCAAGCCGAATCTGTTGCGGATGATCGGCCAGCTTTCGAATCTGGGGAACGAGTCCCGAGGTGGAGATGGTGAGATGGCGGGCACCGATTCCGATCCCCCATGGGGAGGTGATGAGTTCGATGGATTTGAGAAGATGAGACAGGTTGGCGAGCGGTTCGCCCATCCCCATGAAGACGATGTTGTTGATCTTCTTGCCGCTGAGTTCTTCGCTCAGGAGGACCTGCCCGGCAATTTCTTCGGGAGTCAGGTTGCGAGTAAACCCATCGAGCCCGGATGCACAAAACTTGCAGGCGAAGGCGCAGCCGACCTGGGAGGAAACGCAAAGCGTGTGGCGGTCGGATCGCTCTCCATAGAGGGCGGGCGAAGCCGGGATGAGAACGCATTCCACAAAGCGGCCATCGTGCAAGCGAAAGAGAAACTTGCGAGTGGTGTCCGCGGATCCCTGGGTCTTGGCATGGGTGAGGGTCTGCAAGGTAAAGGCCTCCTCGAGATGGGCCCGCAGGCTGGCGGGGAGATTGCTCATGGAGTCGATCGAATCGACGCGCTTTTGCCAGAGCCACTCCAGAATCTGCGTGCCTCGATAGCTTGGCTCGCCAAGATTCTCCAGGGTGGAGGTGAGATCGGAGGGCGTCTGGCTAAACAAGGATGGCCGCACGCACGCTGTTATAGACGAGGAATGACGGATCGGGAATTGGGGAATTGGATTATTCGGCCTGGGAGCGCAAGATTGACAATTCAGGGCCCCGCGCGCATCTTGTTCCTCCTTTGCGACGTTTATTCCTACTCTCAATCGTTTCTCCTGTCCTCGGTTTGGTGGTGGCCGCGACCTCTTCGTGTTCAGGGAGTGCGGGCGTCGACAGCGCCAACACCACCAGCACGGTGAAGACGCGCAAGCGTGGCACGCAGGTCATCGCGCTGGGCGAGGGGGAGGGATACAATGCCCTTGAAAAGCGTTTTGCCTTCGATACCCGTTCCTTGCAAAAGGACAATAAGGGGAACTTTGTGGGCGCGGTGCGCAGCCCCTATGAAGGCCGGAGCAATGTCTCCACTGGTGGTGGGGTGGGAACCGCCTCCTACCAGACAAATCGCTACCAGTCCCCCACTTGGAAGGGAAACACCCGCGCGGCTTCCAAAGTGTATGCCGGGAACACGAACGGATCGCAGTTCAAAGGGCCTTCCCAATTTCAAGGCACGAGTGCCGGCCATTTGGCCAAACAATCACGATTTCAGGGCACGGGGGCCCCCACCACCAACTACAAGGCGGGGGCAGCTCGCGAATCATCCGCGCAGCCGCTCGACAAACCCAGCGATGGGTGGACGGATTTCCGCCGTCGGGTCTTCCCCCAGCCGACCAAGATGTCGAAGGCCGACTACGACCGGCTCACGGTCGAGCAGTCCCGCGGTATCCTCGGGCGTGATTGAGGGCGCTTCGCGGATGCGATTACCAAATTGGCCGCTGATTCCAACCGACAGCAGAGCCGGATTGGGTGACAGTTCTCCGCAGGCCGTTTTCCCGGACCGGGAATGCAGGTTTCCCAGCTGGGGCAGAAACTGATAGACTGATTCACGATGCCCAAGGAGCCGACTCCACCCGTCCAGCGCAGCGCGATTCGCGAGCGACTTTGGGAAATCGTATTCGAAGCGGAAACGAAAGCCGGGAAGGTCTTCGACGTTTGTCTGCTCTGGGCCATTGGGCTCAGCGTGGTGGCTGTCATGCTGGAGAGCATCGACTCAGTGAAGGCCCAGTGGGGTGACGAACTCAAAATCCTGGAGTGGGTGTTTACCGTGCTCTTCATGGGCGAGTATTTTCTGCGCATCTACCTCGTCCGGAGGCCCAGGCGTTACATCTTCAGTTTCTTTGGGATCATCGATTTTCTTTCGTGGGTCCCCACCTTCCTCGGGATCTTTTTCGCGGGAAGCCATTCCCTCCTGGTCATTCGGATCCTCCGTTTGCTTCGGATGTTTCGTGTCCTCAAGATGGTGGGACACGTGCGGGGTGCGAACATCATCATGCGCGGACTGATGGCGAGCCGGGCCAAGATCACGGTCTTCTTTTTCACCATGCTGCTCCTCGCGGTCATCATGGGAACGATTGCCTATCTCCTTGAATCCTCCCTCAACCCAAAGTTCAGCAGCATTCCCGACAGTGTTTACTGGGCGATCGTGACCATGACCACGGTGGGCTACGGGGATGTCGCTCCGATCACGGTGGCGGGGAAGATCCTGGCTTCCTTTTGCATGCTCCTCGGCTACTGCATCATCGCAGTGCCCACCGGCATCGTGGTGAGCGAGACCGTGAATGCCTTGGTGAACCGCCAGGATGAAACGACCGATGCCTGTCCCTCCTGTGGCGTGCACGGCCATCTCCTCGACGCCAAGTTCTGCCGACGTTGCGGGGAGGAAATCAAGACTCCGGAGCCTCTTTCGAGCAAAGCGGATGCTGAGGTGACTTGAGGCACAGCGAGGCCAACAACTCGGCCGCCTTCTCGTGGTGATCCTGCTTTAGGGAGAGCCGGATGCGGAGGGCGAGGACCTCGGGTTCGTTGACTTGGTCCGGAGGGAGCTCCAGGAGCAAATCGATCGCAGCGGCGGAGTCATCCAACTGGAGGGCACCTTCAATCGCAGCGAGACTTGGTTCCAGGCCCTGTGGTTCGGGGGGATCCTTGAAGACTGCGGAGCGAGCTTTCGCTGGGAGATCATCCGGGACATCGGGGCCGTCTACCTGCTCAAGATAGACAAACTCATCACCGTCCCGGGCTCGGATGAAGATGTTGAGCCAGAGGATCAGGATGAATCCGAAGAGGAAGATGGTGATGTCGAGGACGATCGGAGTCCACATCATCCCTGCAAACACACTGAATGCTTCGCCCAGAAAACCCGGCAGGTAGGTCCCCATCCAGATGAGGGCGATCAGGCAGGCTGCCACTAGAATCATGCCGAAGCCGATGAGGAGGGCCTTGCCTTGTTCCGGCGTGAAGAGAGGGGTCGGCGTCCTTCCTTGGGCAAGGGTGCGATTGAAGCTCCGGACGTGGGATGGAATGCGGAAGAGATCGGACAGGAGGCCAATTCCGGCGAGCCCGAGGGTCAGCAAATAGACCACTCCCCACCTCGTGTGCCGCAGGTAGAAGCGATGGGCCCCAAAAATTCCCAGGAAAAACCAGAGAAGGTAGGCAACGAGTATCCTCCGGGGGGTCACGCTCTGAGTCTGGGGCAAGATGGGGGCTGAGGCCATGGTAAGCTGCCAAAATCTGCGGGAAGGAGGCCCCTCAGGCTGAGGCGAGGCTTGCGAAGAAGTGGCCCCACCGTTAGAGCACGGCGTGCGTTTGTTCGATACCATGACGCGTGAGACGCGCGAGCTGCAGCCGGTGGATGGGAAAACCTTCGGGTTCTACTGTTGTGGACCCACCGTCTACGGCCCGGCCCACATCGGAAACTTCCGCACCTTTGTTCTGAACGACGTCCTTCGGCGAGTGCTGGAAGTGAGCGGAATGCGCACCAAGCACGTGCGCAACATCACGGACGTGGACGACAAGACGATCCGTGATTCGCAGGCTGCCGGGATGTCCCTCCCCGCATTCACGGACAAGTGGACGGAGCGCTTTCATGCGGATTGCGAAAGCCTCAACTGCCTGAAACCACATGTGGAGCCCAGTGCGGTGGAGCACATTCCGGAGCAGGTCGCGATGATCGAGACTCTTATCGAGAAAGGACATGCCTATCCCTCCGGCGATGGCTCGGTCTATTTCAAGATTTCCTCCTACGACGAATACGGCCGCCTGGCCCGCTTGGACCAGCAGGACCTCGATCTCGGGAGGACGCAGAACCAGCGCGCCAATGCGGACGAGTACGAGAAGGACAGCGTGTGCGATTTTGTGCTCTGGAAGGGGCGACGTCCGGAAGATGGCGACAATTTCTGGGAGAGTCCCTGGGGAGAAGGAAGGCCCGGCTGGCACTTGGAGTGCTCGGCGATGAGCTACAAGTATCTTGGGGAGACCTTTGATCTTCATAGTGGCGGGGAGGATCTCAAGTTTCCCCATCACGAGAATGAGATCGCGCAGTCCCGTTGCGCCTGCCAGGGCCAGTTTGCGCTCAACTGGTTTCACCCCGCGTTCCTCATTGTTGATGGTGCGAAGATGTCCAAGTCCCTGGGGAATCTCTACACCATCGATGATCTGGCCGAGGAGGGGGTGAGCGCGATGGAAGTTCGCTATCTCCTCGCCAGTGCGCACTACCGTCGGCAGCTCAACTTCACCTTCGACTCGCTGCACGCCGCGAGGGAGGCCCTTGGGAAGTTGGCTCGTGCGGAAGGGGAACTCGCCCAGGCAGCTGGGCAGGAGAGTGCTCCAATCTACAAGGAGCTCTGCAAGTTGGATGACCTGGGCGTCTTTGCGCCCGCCCTTGTCGCGCTGAACGACGATCTCAACACCGCAGAGGGATTGGGTCAGCTCTTCAAGGCCCTGCGCATTGCCACCACGGAGGGCGATCCGGTGGTGAATTGGAAGGGTTTTCACGCCATTCTCGCAGCCCTTGGATTGATCCTTCCAGAGCTGGAGGCCCCCGAAGCTCCGCCCGAGGTGATTGTCCTCGCCGAGAAGCGCCAGGGCGCCAGGGCCTCCAAAGACTGGGCCGCTGCGGATGCCGCGCGCGATGAATTGAAGGAACTGGGCTGGGTGGTGAAAGATTCCCAGGATGGCTACGAACTAGAGACTATCTAACAGCATGAACCTGTTTCAACGCCCTCGTCGCAATCGAAAGTCGGCAGCCCTCCGCGCCATGGTGCGGGAGACCGAGCTCAGGCCGAGCGATTTTGTCTATCCGCTCTTTTTTCACGATGGCACCGAGGACGAGGCCATCGAGTCGATGCCCGGTTGCCAACGGTGGGCGCTCGAAGGGCTGGTGAGGGAGGCGGGCGAAGCTCATGCCCTCGGAATCCCGGCCGTGATTCTCTTTCCTGCGATCGCGAAGGACCGGAAAACTCCGGGTGCAGAGGAGAGCTACAATCCGGAGGGACTGGTTCCGAGGGCCGTGCGTGCACTCAAGGCAGCCCAGCCCTCCCTGGTTGTGATCACCGACGTGGCACTCGATCCCTACAACTCGGACGGGCAGGACGGGTTGGTGGCAAGGAAGGAAGACGGATCAATCCGAATCCTCAACGATGAGACGGTGGAGATTCTCTGTCGTCAGGCATTGAGTCACGCGGAAGCGGGGGCCGACATGGTGGGTCCGAGCGACATGATGGACGGGCGGGTGGCCGCCATTCGCAGCGCTCTCGATGCCGCGTCCTTTGAGGAGACTTCGATCCTGAGCTACACGGCAAAGTACGCCTCGGCCTACTATGGGCCCTTCCGTGGGGCCTTGGACTCTGCACCCAAGGACGGTGATAAGAAAACCTACCAAATGGATCCCGGGAATATTCAGGAGGCGATTCGGGAGCTTTTGTTGGATGAGGAAGAGGGCGCGGACATGGTGATGGTCAAGCCGGCCGGGCCGTATCTAGATGTCATTTCCGCCCTTCGGGAAGCGACCACCTTGCCGGTCGCGGCTTATCAGGTGAGCGGGGAGTACCTCATGATCAAGTCGGCGAGCGCTGGCGGGTGGCTCGATGAAGAGGCAGTGGTTTGCGAGAGCCTGACGGGAATCAAGCGCGCTGGGGCCGACGTGATCCTGACCTATTTTGCGAAAGAAGTCGCGCAGCGGCTGGGCTAGGGTGGCCTAGGGCACCCTAGGTATTGATCGCCGGGCAGCGGGCAGATGCTCTCGTAAGATCCCTTCGAGCGGCGGCCGGGACTAGCAGGAGTTGGCGCAAGGTTATACCAACTCGAGAGATCCTGGATTCAGGTTGAGAGCATGGCCGGGTATTCTGCGCCCTCTCCGGGGTCGGGAACCCATCGTAACCTTGCGCCATTCGACCTAGCCGCTGCTAGTTCTGGATCGCCTGGATTTGAAAGAGCTGACCCGGCGAGGTCGCCGTGAAAATAAACCACACTACGCCGCCATCACCCACCGCGGCGTGGAGCGGGGAGAGGTTGCCGTCCGACTCCACTTCGTTTAGTTGGTAGATCTCCCAGTGGTTGGTGAGCCATGCGACGCGCACGTTGGAACTGCCATCGGCGACTTGGAAGAGTCGCATCTCGGGCGCGACAACGGTCGGGTTGGGCGAGCCATTCCCGGTGTTGACGACCAGGCGATAAGCGATGACGGCCTCATTCTTGAAGAGGTCGATGTTGACGGGGGTTCCGGTGCCGAGAACTTCCGTGACTGGAGTCCAGGTGGTGTTGTCGGTCGTGGTTTCGACGATATAGTAATTGTTGGTGGCGGTAAACCAGCTGAGATTGACAAAGTCCGGACCGCCAGTGGAATCGTCGACGATGAGCTCGGGAATGACGGGGGCATCCTCGTCTCGCATGCCATAGTCGAGTCCCGAGTGGGCATTGGTATCCCAGCGGTAGAGAGTCTGACCGGTGGTGGTTTTGACATTGGTGGCGCCCACAAAGGTAACGGTTAGGTCGGCCAGCGCGGTGGCAGTGTAGCTTGCGCTGAAGATGGATCCCGGTCCCCCCACCAGCATCCCGGCCACCGCGCGGAGGCGGATGTTTCCGGCATCGGGAGTCCCGGCTTTGACAAGGAATTCAAAATTGACCTGGCCAAAATCATCGAAGGTATCGGGAAAACTGCTTGAGAGGTCGTGGGTCCAGATTTGCTTTGGCGGGGGAGGGGAATTGGGATCGGGATCGAGATCAATTCCGTCCGCCTGCACCTGCACCTTGCTGCGCTTGCTGATATTACTGGAACCGCCAATGAGAGTGTTTCCTGAAACATCCCAGGCAATTTCCACGATCAAATCGGTGCCTGCTGCGATGCCCTCCGCATTCACGACAAGATTGTCGACAAACTCCACGAGCGAAGTTGCTTGTGAGACAAACTGATTTAAATCCGAACTGATACTCCCGCTCGCCTCGAGGTTGAGGGGTGTCATGGATCCCGTGAGGGACGCTCCTGCCGAGAAATCAGAGGTCTGGAGCACCATGTTGATGGGCTCAACTGCGGAGTTGGTCGTCCCGCCAAGTTGGGAGACTGCGTTGGCATAGAGTTCTCCGTTTTCAAGGCCGGTGGCGGCCAGAGAGCCAAGAGGCAAGGCGAGGCCAAGGGAACGCAAGGCGCGGGTAATTCGAGCGGGTGATCGCATGGGAGTCTCCTGAGAGGTAGGGCAGAGAGGAAGTGTAGGAATCAAAATGGAGGCGATTGAGCAAGTGTCAAAGGACGATTGCTCGTGGGCAAAGCGCCGGAGAGGCCTATTTTTGTAGATCGGAGGGCAGATGTGATCTTGTACGGTCTCTTGGGAATTAGAAATATTTCCCCACTGCGGTGCGCACGTCCTCCTCAAAGCGCTTGATGAATCCGGCCGTGTATTCCACTGGGTCGAGGGACGGATCTGTCACGAGGGGGGTCAGATCCATGGCGAACCAGAGTTGCTCGGCGTCATCAACGGAGTGCGAATCGAAGAAGGTGGCATTGGAAAGGCATCGACCCTGCACCGCCAGGTCGTAGCGTTTCCCCCCCGAAATTTGTGAGTCGAAGATGCCACCGACTGCGGCTGCAAGGTTTGGTCGGCCGCTCACGTTGAGAACCGCTTTCTCGGAATCGAGCATCCAATCAAGTCCGCGCCAGACTTCGCACCCGAGCACCTGCTTTGGACGGGTCTCCGCGGGGAGGGTCCGCAGCGCTTTCAGGACCGCTGCGGTGACCGCAATGTGAGTGGCATGTTTGTCGGCAAGGTTGTGCGTGTAGACGATCTCCGGGCGGGTCGCCTCCAGGATGGCCGCGAGGTCCTCCACAGGAGAGTTGTTAGAGAGGTCCTTCATGGCGCTGCTTGGGTAGTCCAGCTGGACCATGGCCGCGTACTCACCGACCACGGCGGCCTGCTCCTGTTCGCGGCGGCGGACCTCGCGCATTTGTTGGTCGCTGTACTGGGCATAGAGACCCGTGCGCGCGCTGCCTGCTCCGTTTGTGCAGGTGACCCCTCCGAACCATTTCTCAGGTTGCCGGTAGCAGGCTTCGATCCCATGGTAAGCCATGAACTCGAGATCATCCTGGTGGGCGCCGATTCCAAGATGGGTGACGCGGGAGAATGCGGCATCACCTTGCTGGTGGTCGGGAACGAAGATGGAGGCGGTGGAAAGAGCGAGATTCATAACTCAGGATTGAGTGAGAGCCGGGAGACTTGCGGCGGCCACGGCTTGTCCATGGCGTTTCATTTTCTCGTCCGGGGTGGTCATCGTGATTTGTTCGGCCAGCTCCGGGAACTCGTCGCGCAGGACCTCGGCCCCTTTCTCGAGAATGAGTTCACCGCCTGCGCCCGAGGTGACTCGACCGAGGATGAGCAGATTCTCGATCTCGTAGAATTCCGCGTAGTGCGCAATGGTGTATCCGTAGCAGACCCCGATCGTTTCGTAGATTTTGCGGGCTCCCTCGTGGCCGTTTTCCATCGCTTCCTGCACCGCTACGAGCTGCTCAGGGAAGGGCAGCTCGCCAAATTCGAATCCAGCCTTAGGAGCGAGGCGGGCGACTCCCTGCTGCGAAAAGTACTGCACTCCGCAGCCCACGTCACCGGACCACTCGTCGGCCGGAGCGTCGTCGCGATAGTCGATGGGGGCGAAGGCGAGCTCGTTGATCCAATTCGTGATGTGCCCGCTTGGAGTGCAATAGCCGGCCGCAAGGGAGGTGCCCATGGAAATTCCGAGCACGGCATGGGCCTCCATACTCATGGAGCCGGCGAGCGCAGTGACTTCGCCATCATTGATCACGACGAAGGGAATGTCGCCCCACTCCTTTTGCAGATTGTGGAAGATGGGACGAACCTCCTTTTCGAAGACCGTAGGATCGGCGATGCCCCGGAAGAGGGAAGCGACTCGCACTTCGTTGTTGATGTAATCGCCGGCCGCAGAACCCCCGATGGTATCGACCCGGGGAAGGTGATCGGCAGCGCGCTTCAAGGTGTCGCGGATTCCGTCGAGGTGATACTGCGGGTCGGGCTGAAAATAAGGATTCCAGGCAATCTCTTCGGAAAAGACCACTTTGCCATCGATGAGGGAAGCCGCCTTGCGATCGGATCCGCCAAGGTCAAAGCCGATGCGGCAGCCGTCAAGATTTCGACCGAGGGCCACGCTTGACTCCGAAGCGGGGGGCAGGTCGGCGAGGGCGCAGGGCGTGACGCTGATGGTCTCGTCGAAGATGCCCTTGCCCACGATGTCCCAGTCAAAGGCGCGCTCTCCGTCTTCGCAGTAGATCCCCGAGAGGATTGCGGCCACGGAGTCATTCCCCGCTACATAGAGGCGGCTCCCGCCTTTCATCCAGAGGAGGAACTTGACGATCCGTTCAACATATTTTCGGTTGAGCGGAATGTGATCTCCTTCGTGTGGCAGGATCCGGAGTTGGTGATGAAAGGTGGTGCCATCCTTGCGCGCGAGGGCGAGATGGAGGTCCTGACTTGCGGGATCTGCAGCCACCAGTGCGCGATAGGCGCGGTTCCAGAGCACCGCTGGAAGAAAGCCCGGGTCGAGGGGGGGAAGATGCCGGGGGGTGGTGAGTTGCATCGCGGAAAGGGGGGGAGAGGCTCGGTCAAATTACTGTTCGTTCGGAGAGTGGCAAGCCGTGAATGTCGCGATTAGGATCGGTTGTAGGAGGTCTGCACTTTGCGGAGAAACCTGCTCCACTTGCGGCTGGGCTTGCCATTCTCCATTAGAAAATATGGACAATTCTTGTGGCCAAGGTCGCGACCGTCCGAATGGCGGATCATCCGCCAGTGCTGATGAGGGACCACTTTGCTGAGGGGGATATTGTATTCATGCATGAGTAGAGCGATCAATCGGGCGGTGCGATCGAGGGTCCTACTCCGGCTGTTCCCGCGATTTTCGCACATCTCGATTCCGATCGAGTATCGGTTTCCCGGACCTTCATAGTCAGCATGCTGACCTGCCTCGCGGTCCGGAAGGCTTTGATAAATCGAGTGGTCGTCGATGGTGTAGTGCCAAGTCACGTAGCCTAGAGAATTTTTTCGCCCGCGCAACTCCCCGCGACTCAGCATGGCGGCGTGGGTCCGCGCATTGCTATTCCGGTTGTAGTTTTGCGTTGAGTGGATCGTGATGTAGCGGGGACGCATGTAGCGCACGCGGTGTCGTCCGTAGCGGCCATGCGGAATGTAGGCGCGGATGATTCCGAGTTTGGCGCGCTGGGTGGCGATGGCGGGTGCATTGAGGGATGACGGTCCCCCACCGCAGGCAGTGAGGAGCAGAGTGAGAGCGATCGGTGCGAAGAGACGTCTCATGAAGCTTGCTACTCTATATTCTGCACCTGTTCGCGGATCTTTTCGAGATCTGTTTTGGCAGTTACCACGATCTGAGCCAGAGTGGCATCGTTGGCCTTGGAGCCGATGGTGTTGAACTCGCGATTGATTTCCTGGCAGAGAAAATCCATGGAGCGCCCCACGGGTCCCGCGTTGCCAAAGTAGGAGTCGAACTTGCGGAAGTGCGAGCGCAGGCGCGTGATTTCTTCCGTGATGTCGCAGCGATCGGCGAATAGAGCGATCTCTTTGAGGACGCGCTCATCTCCGAGATCGAGTTCCAACTCGGCGTCCCGCAGGCGTCGGAACAGATTGTCCCGGTGGGCAGTGATGACCGAGGGCGCGTGGTTCTCGATCTGGTTGGCGAACTCATCGAGTTGGGCGAGGATGCGGATGAGTTCAGCTTTGAGATCGGTCCCCTCATCTGCGCGCATGGCGACCAGCGCCTCGAGGGCCTCATTGAGGGCTGGTTCCAAGGCCTGCCAAATCTGGTCCACCTGATAGTCTTCTTCAAAGAGGAAGACGTCGGGAGCCCGCAGGTAGTCCGTGCTCTCCGGGGTGAGGGGACAGCTCAGTCTTTCGGAGAGTTTGCTGAAGGCGGCCTCCAGGGCGCGGGCCTTGTCCAGGTCGACCTTGACTCCCCCGTTTGAGCCGCTGGGATGCTCGAGCTTCACATTGACGTTGATACGCCCCCGCGCGATGCGGCCAAGAACGTGTTTGCGGAGGCGGGGTTCCAGTTCAGCGAGGTCGCGGGGCATATAGAAGATGACCTCTCCTTGCTTGCGGTTGACCGAAGAAGCCTCGACGCGGACGACGACGTTTTCTGTGGCATGGGTGCCGCGGCCAAATCCGGTCATACTGTGCATGGGAGAGAGATATCAGTTTCCAGGGAGCAGTGACCAGAGAGAAACGCGGGCGCCTGCCCTTGGCTCCCCGCTCTCCGAGCAAGCCTTCGAGAGATGAGCTCTCTCCGGAAGATCGGGATCGCCGCAGGTGGTGATCAATTTGTTGTTGGACGATCGATCGGCAATTGGAAGGGCTCAGCGCCAACTTTGAGAGGGGCAGGTAAATCGGGAACCCGGGATCGACAAAGGATGAGATTGCACGTATGGCCCGAGAGTGGATCACTGCTACCAGTTTGAACGGAGTGCACCGACCCCCCTGGTGCCCGTGCAGAGCGATCCCGATGCACCGGTGGTTTGGTGTAAGCTCGAATACTTGAATCCATCGGGATCGACCAAGGATCGCATCGCGCGTCACATTCTTGAGAAGGCAATCCGGAGTGGCGATCTCACGATGGGGGATCTTGTTGTTGAGGCTTCCTCAGGGTCGACCTCCATTGCTTTGGCCCTGGCGTGTGCACGGATGGGATTGCGCTTTCTCGCGTTCCTGCCGCACGGCGCAACGAGTGAACGGGTGATGATGATTCGGGCCTATGGGGGGGAGGTTCGACGGGTCGATGGCAGCATGCCCGAAGTGATCGCGCAGGCCGCGGGCTTTGCGGAGAGCGAGAGTGCATTCGCGGTGCGCCAGTTTGAGAATCCGGACAATGCCGAAGCCCATCAGCGGGGGACGGCGCGAGAGATTCTCGAGCAGCTTTCTGGTCTCGCGGTGAACGCAGTTGTGTCGGGGGTCGGGACCGGCGGGACGTTGGTCGGACTGCACGCAGGATTGAGCGAAGCAGGTTGTGAGGTGATCCCGGTGGTCGCCATTCCTGCGTGTGGAGATGAATTCGCGGCCAACGTAGAGTGTTGTTCCTTAACCTATTCGGGTAAGGTTCCGGGAGTGGTCGATGGGTGCTCGGAGATATTTGCGGAGTGGCGTGCGAGTGATCCGGCCGCTCTCTTGCGTGAACTCGCGATTGATGAAGAGCGTTGTTTGGAGGTTACCCGTATCCTCTGGGCGCGAGGATTTCCGGTGGGTCCCTCATCGGGCCTCAACCTCGCGGCCTCAGAGGAAATAGCGAAGGAACTGGGGCCTGAAGCGGTCATCGTTACGGTCTTTCCCGACCGGATGGAGCGCTACTTTTCGCACCCTGTCTTCGAGGCTCTAAGGGACGAGTGAGGGCTATTTGATTGTCCGGATTCTTTCGCTATGGTGCCGCCCCCCGGCCTCCCTCCACCCTGGTTGAGATTTGGGCAACGGAAATGGGAAACTCAGGCTCACCACTGCGTATTCAAACGAAGGACTCGCATTCACCAGTGCCACTGTTGCTGGAGATCTCAACCTGTCAATTGCTCACGAGGGGAGCCCGGGAGGATCTTGCACGAGGAGGAGCTTTTGAGTCCGGAGGAGGCTGCCGCTCCTCCCCGCGCGAATGCCCTGCGCAAGAGATGGCGCACGCGTATGGATCCCCTCTCGGCCGCGCTGGTTCCGATGAAGAGTGCGTATTTTGGAGCAGTGTTCCGAACTGGCGAACGCTGCGGACTCGGAGGAGGCCAAGGGGATGCTGGCAGCCCGCGAAGAGAAGGGGGCCAAGTTTGGGAATTTCCTGGCTCTCGGTGCCGCTGATGCTCCGCCGTGACTTCACGAACTCACGTTTTCAGCAGATACGCTTTGTTGCCGCAGGCGAGCTTTGGGGCAAGTAGCTTCGGGCTGGTGAAGGCTTCTATGAAGTCGGAGGTCCCTCTTGGGCCTCCAACAAATCCGGCCGATTCTTCCTGGTTCGCGCGAGTGCTTGTTCGCGCTTCCATTGATCGATCTCTCCGTGATGTCCGGAGAGGAGGACGTCGGGAACCTTGAACCCGCGAAAATCCGCGGGCTTGGTATAGGCCGGAGCTTCCAAGAGATTAGGATCGGAGAATGATTCCTCTTCAGGAGAGCGTTCGTCGCCCAGGGCGCCGGGGAGGAGGCGAATGATGGCATCGCAGATGACGGCAGTGGCCAGCGCGCCGTTGGTGAGAACGTAGTCGCCAATGCTGAGCTCTTCATCGACCAGTTCCTCGATCACGCGGTGATCGATTCCCTCGTAGTGACCACAGAGGAAGAGCAGGTGATGGTGCGTCGCGAGGCGTTGGGCGTCGGCCTGGACAAACGACTTTCCCTGCGGGGTGGTGAGGATGACCTTGCTGTCTGCCTGCCGCAGGTCCTCCACCGCGGCGAATAGGGGCTCGGGCTTGAGGAGCATCCCCTGGCCTCCGCCACAAAGGTAGTCGTCGGTTTTCCGGTGTTTGTCAGTGGCCCAGTCGCGAAGGTTGTGGGCATGAATCTCAACGATTTTCGCGTCTTGAGCGCGCTTGATGATGCTCTCTCGCAGCGGAGCGAGGGCGATCTCGGGAAAGAGAGTAATGATGTCGATGCGCATGAGTTCGCGGCGGGATGCAGTGTTCAAAATTGGGGGCAAAAGGGCACAAAATTCGAGAGAGAGGGAACTGGGAGGACTCCTGCTTGCGGATTCGCGATGAGAACAACGCGTGGAAATTGCATCTGGGGCAGGGTTGGGCAGGGGGCTCGGACTTGGGAGCAGACCGGATGAGAAGCCCCACTTTCTCCTCCGACGAGCTTGGGAGGCCAAGGTCGGAGAGTCGCGGGAGGTCCTGTGGAGACCAAGAGCAGGATTTGGGTTGGGGGCCGGGTGCCGCAGACCCCAAGTCAGCACGTAGGGAAGTTAGGTTATCCAAACCATAAATAGCCAGCAATAGAGGCGTTTGACGAAGCGTATAGCGAAGGCTATTTCAATTCACTCGTTATGCGTATCCCATTCACCTTTCTTCTGGCCGCATTGTTGAGCGGCGTGACCTCCGCCGATGAAGCCCACGATCAGGAGAGCGTATTGCTATCTGGCACCCGCCAGCTCACCTTCGCCGGCAAGCGCGCTGGGGAGGGATACTTCAACGTGGATGGCAGCAAGCTCATCTTCCAAAGTGAGCGCGATTCGGAGAATCCATTCTTCCAGATCTTCCTGATGGATTTGGAGACCGGTGATACGGAGCGGATCTCGCCCGGGCATGGGAAGACTACTTGCTCGTGGATTCATCCGGGTGGGAAGAAAGTGATGTTTGCCTCTACGCAGGGCGATCCCGATGCCAAGTCCAAACAGGTCGCAGAGCTCAAGCTCCGGGCGGAAGGAAAACAGAAACGCTACTCGTGGGACTACGACGCGTTTTATGAGATCTATGAATACGATCTCGAAACGAAAAAGTACCGCAACTTGACCAAGGCTCCAGGCTATGATGCTGAGGGCGCCTACTCCCCGGATGGTAGCAAGGTGGTGTTTGCATCTAACAGATTGGGCTACTCTGAGGCGGCTGCCTTGTCGAAGGAGGACCGCGAATGGTTCAAGCTGAACCCGTCGTTCCTGATGGATCTCTTCATCATGAATGCTGACGGTTCCGGTGTGAAGCAGCTGACAAAATCTCCTGGCTATGACGGAGGGCCGTTCTTCAGCGCGGATGGGAAGAACATATGTTGGCGGCGATTCAATCGGGAAGGCGATCAGGCTGAGATTTATTCCATGAAGGCAGACGGGAGCGGCGAAAAACAACTCACTCACTTGGCTGCGATGTCATGGGCGCCCTTCTTCCATCCCAGCGGGGAGTATCTGATCTTCGGGACGAACCTGAATGGCTTTGCGAACTTCGAGCTCTACCTCGTCGATGCTGCCGGGCTCAAGGAGCCCGTGCGGGTGACCTGGACCGATGGCTTCGATGGTCTCCCGGCATTCTCGCCTGACGGAACTCGTTTGTCGTGGACCTCGAAGCGCTCCGGCAGAGCGGGATCGCAAATTTTTCTGGCAACCTGGAATCATCAGGCGGCGTTGGAGATTCTGAAGAGCGCTTCACCCCGGGGTACCAAGTCGCCGCCGAATTCTGGGGCTGAGTCAGAGAACAGACCGGAAGCCCGGGTGTCACGCCAGGCCTTGGCCGGATTGAAGGCGACAGTGGCGGCCGTTCAGGAAGCAGACCTTCGTCACCACATCGAGTTCTTGGCCAGCCCCGAACTCAAGGGACGGATGACGGGAACCCCAGGGGAACAGATGGCGACCTCCTATGTCGCCCAGGCATTCAAGAATTTTGGCCTCGTGCCCTTTGAGGCGGAAGACTTCTTCCATTCGTTTGAGTTTACCGCCGGGGTGGATCTCGGGAAGACCAACGAGCTGAGCTTGAGACTGGGCGAGAAAACCCGGCAGCTGGTGGTGAACAAGGACTGGCGACCGCTCTCCTTTTCGCAGCTCGGCGCAATCAATGCCAAGGACATCGTCTTTGCTGGCTACGGAATCGAGATGCCCAAGGGGCAGGTCGATGCCGATGGTTCCAAGACCCCGATGTACTCGAGCTACTACCATCTCGCGGTGAAGGACAAGTGGGTGCTCATGCTGCGCTTCATCCCGGAGAACGTCAGCGATGAACGCCGACGACAATTCTCCAGGTTTTCAAGCATGCGCTATAAGGCGATGATCGCGCGGCAGAAGGGGGCCAAGGGGGTCATTTTTGTGAGCGGTCCGAACACCGAAGTGACCAGCGATCTGGTGGGGCTGAGCTATGATGCTTCCATGGCCGATTCCGGGATCGCGGTCATTTCTGTGGGCAAGGAGATCGGCGCAGAGCTCCTCGCTGCGGCGGGCGAAAACCTCAAGGACATCCAGGCCACCCTCGACAAGGGCGAGATGATGATGGGGATCAAGATTCCGGGAGCTTCCCTGAACGCCAAGATCGACATCGTTCAGCAGAAGCAGACCGGCCGCAATGTGGTCGGCCGATTGCGGGCGAAGGATCCTGCTGCCAACAAGCGTCCAGCCTTGATCCTGGGTGCGCATGTTGATCATCTGGGCACTCACGGGAGTGGTTCTCGTGCCACGGGGAAGGAGGCCTCCGAGATTCACTTCGGTGCCGATGACAATGCCTCGGGGGTCGCCGCCCTCCTAGAAATTGCGCAGTACCTCTCCGCACAGCGGGAGGTTGGTAATCTTGTCCTTCACCGCGATGTCGTTTTCGCAGCTTGGTCCGGTGAAGAGATCGGCCTCATTGGCTCTTCCAAATTCGTTCAGGAGACTGCCAGGAAGCGGATGGGTGACGTCGATGCCAAGCTCAACGAGGTTTTCGCGGCCAACCTCAACATGGACATGATCGGCCGGCTCGATCAGTCGCTGGTCCTGCAAGGCATCGGGTCGAGCAAGATTTGGCCCCAAGTCATTGAGCGGCGCAACGCTCCCATCGGCCTCCCCATCAAAACGCAGAGCGATGCATACCTGCCCACTGATGCGACCTCCTTCTACCTCCGCGATGTGCCCATTCTCAACGCCTTCACCGGTGCTCACGAGGACTACCACACCCCCAATGACACCGCGGATAAGATCAACTATCCGGGCACCGAGAAGATTACGAAGTTCATGGTTCTGGTGGCGCGCGGACTGGCGACGGCCAAGAAGGCTCCCGATTACGTCAAGGTGGAACGGCCAGAGGGGCAGGGTCGGCGGGCCAACCTTCGAGCCTATCTCGGGACTGTCCCTGACTATTCGCAGGGTGACCTCGTGGGGGTGAAGCTCTCAGGGGCCACCAAGGGTGGTCCCGCCGATACCGCCGGGATCAAGGGTGGCGACGTCGTAGTCAGCGTCGCGGGGAAAGAGGTGAAGAATATCTACGACTACACTTACGTCCTTGAATCCCTCAAAGTGGGGGTGACGGTAAAAATCAGCGTGTTGCGAAAAGGTCAGAAGATGACTCTGGACGTAACTCCGGGCTCCAGACAGTAACCATAGTTAACACATCTAAACTTCCAAGAGCCTCAGCGGCTCCAAGTTCTATGAATTTTCAGACTTGTTTACTAAGTGCGAATCACGTGCTATTTGGGACACTCGATTACCGAGGTATCCTTGGGTTATAGATAGATTCCGGGCATCTAGACTCCCGGAAATTGGAGGAAGAGGACTATTTTTACAGTGGTTTTCTGGATCCTCTATAGTTCACGCAGTTGTTTAACGGCTCTTAGCTATATGAGAATTTCCAGCGCTCTCCCGCTATAAAAGCCACACTAGTCATTAAGCATCCTTAATCTGTTTTTTTAATTTTCTATTGGGGAGAGAGGGGTGGTCCGGGTATCTGAACAACATTGTTAGCATCGCCACTGCGAGCAATGCCCTCCCGCATTTTCTACCACCTTACCTACCTGTCCATCCCTGCCCCCGCCTTTTCAAATGTCCGAAAAGCCCATGTTAAGTGCTGATGAACCGCACTCTCATCACGAGAGTCACTCGGTTCGTTTTTCCCTCTTCGATTTCCTGGCGCTCTTCGCCATCCTCGCAGGGATAAACTATTTTATTTCACCAAGCGACATCGGCTGGTTCGCGGTGAACCCCACGCCCTTCCTGCTTATTCCGGCCCTCTTGGGGGTTCGTTACGGGTTTAGTGCGGGCCTGAGTGCCGGCCTGCTCACCGCCTTTTTTCTCCTGGTTGGTCGTCATGTGCTCAGTCACGGGGTCAGTCTCGTGGATCAAGGCTACACCCTGATCACCTTGCCGTTCTTCGGGGCCTTGCTTGGTCAAGTGGCCGAGGGATTGCGCCGCCGCAGGTTGCTCCTGGAAGGTGAGACTGCGCGGCTGGATCGTCAAAATAGCCACCTGGGTGCCGAGCGTGAGCTCCTCCTGCTTTCAAAGCAGGATCTGCAACAACGCCTTGGACTTTTAGGTGCGGAGTCAGCCTCGCTGGACGAGGAACTGCAGGAGCTCTCCGAAACCTCCCGCGAGTTCTCACCTGTGCAACTCCTCTCGACCCTTGAACGTATCACGCGCGTCCGTTCGGCGGCGCTCTACATTGTTCCCCTGGGATCTCGTCCGACTCCGCTCTCCCGTGCTGCTTCAATGGGAGACTCCTCCAAGTTCCCGGAGTTGCTCGAACTCAGTGATCACCAGATCATCGAGGAAGCGCTCTCCAACAAGACTTTCCTGATCCAAAAGTCGCTCTTGGAACCCACTCCATCGCGTATTCCGGGATACCTTGCGGCCTATCCCATCACGGGGGTTGAGAACTTCGTCAATTACGTGCTGGTGATTCAGGATGTGCCATTCAACGACATCAAGCCGAATACTTTTGATGTCATGAAGTCCATTTGTGATTGGATGAAATTTGCGCTTGCGCGCCCCCTGCACCATGAGGCGCGTCATCGTGCCGTGAGCCAATCCGAGTTCTACCAAGCGATGGCAGCGGCCGTCGCGACCCATGGGCAGCAGGCCATTCCCTCCACCTTGGTTCGCGTTCCCTTTTACTTCGACGACCACCTCGATCCGACCGAGTGTTTTCGCGAACTTCTTGAGGCTCTCCCCCGGACCACGATTCTGAGCAACTCGCACGAAGGCGGCGTGCGCTCCCTTCTCTTCCTCCTGCCCGCGAACTCTGATCCGGAATTGCGGGATGCCATGCGGACGCTTTTCACGGCGTTCTGCCAGGACCTCGGATTGCCCAAGTCCGTCGACCCCCTCTTCGTCATGACCTCCCCTTGGGAAACACCTCAGCAGCTGTGGGGGAAGCTCGTGACCGTCAACCAGAACGTTGCGCCCAATTAGATGGCTTCCTCCAACGTCACCCGCAGAAGCCTTGGCTTGATCGGCACGCTTGGTGGTTTCCTGAGTGAAGCCGCCGCCGCGTTCTTGGAGAAAAAACCAGAGAAAATCCTACCCAGTTATTTGGTGCCCCTAGTGGTGGCGCTGGTCGCGGCGGTCCTCATCACCGCGAACGTTCTCGGCATCCTGAAGCGAGACAACGCCATCCGCTGCAATCAACTTCTCGACAAGCTCGAGTATCGTATTTGCACCGCCAACCCGTTGGCGAAAACAAAAACGTCAACTGCCTGACCCCCCCTCCCCATGACAACTGCCCCCCGCCTTCATCCTCTTAGTTCACTCCCCCCGCTCCAGATCCTCAACATCGTCTCAGAAACGGAAGCGAGAAATCCTCAGCCCCAATCAACGAAATCGTTCTTGTCCCCAATGCCGGTGGAGAACAGCAAGAGGCCCTTCTATCTTGATCCGCGCCAACGGAGTCTTGCTCCAGCTGGCAAGCGATTGATCGCCCAGGGAAACGGACATCCTACTCAGACGTGCTGAATGGGTGACTGTAGTTTCGCAATACGTCAGGGCTTGAAGCTTCGGTCTTGAAGACCTTGCCTCCGACCTTGATGCGCGCCGATACAACTGACCAGAGAGTCGCGGCTGTGCGTAGACCTCGTGGAGCTAACTGCACCACCACGGCGGCATCACGCCGAGCCGCCGGCCATTGCCGCTGGTGGAATTCCTTCGGTAGATGATGATGTCGTCGACTTCCTCGTCTTCGATCATCTGGCGAAGGTAGTTGCGAATCTCGATCTTGAATCCGCCATTGGAATTGCTTGTTCTTGTGGTCGAACTCGGGAGGAAGACGATTTCTCCACGATCTGGTAGAACATCATGCGCAGGTCAGGCCTGCCTGCGGCCTCAAACCGGGTGAAGCGCGCGGCCACGAAAGTCATGTTCTCCTCCTCGAGAGGAGATCGACCCTGAAGGTGATCGGTCGCAATTCATACGAATTGTGGTGACCACAATTGTTGCCGGAGCGGAGATCCGATCAAGATCTCAGCTTGGGCGGTTGATGGCCTCCGGGGCAGCCCCGGACCCCTACTACTTCTTTTTCTGCCCGCGTAGTTTGGCCTCGATGAATCCATCGAGATCGCCATCCATCACCGATTGAATATTCCCGGTCTCGTGCCCCGTGCGGAGGTCCTTGACCATCTGGTAGGGTTGGAAGACGTAGGAACGAATCTGGCTCCCCCAACCGATTTCACCCTTTTCACTATAGGTGCGGTCCGCTTCCTCCTTCTGTTTGTCTTCCTCAATCTGGTAAAGCTTTGACTTGAGGAGTTCCCACGCCAATTCCCGGTTGCGGAGCTGGGAGCGTTCCTGCGTGCAGCGGATAATGATGCCCGTGGGACGGTGTTTGAGGATGACGGCGGTTTCCACTTTGTTGACATTCTGACCGCCCTTGCCGCCGGACTTTGTGGTCTGCAAATCCACGTCGCTTTCAGGAATCTCGATCTTGATATCATTCGAGATTTCTGCCGTACAATCGATGGCGACAAAGGAGGTGTGTCGTTTTCCGGCCGCGTCGAAGGGGGAAATGCGGACGAGGCGATGCACCCCGCGCTCATTCTTCAAGTAGCCATAGGCGTAGTCGCCTTCGATCTTCAAGGAGGCACTGGAAATTCCCGCGCCTTCCCCTTCTTGCTCGTCGGTGATGGAAACTTTGAATCCGCGCCCTTCCGCCCAGCGCATGTACATGCGCAGGAGCATCTGCGCCCAATCACAGGCTTCCGTTCCCCCAGCCCCGGCCTGGATGTTGAGATAGGCGTTGCTTGGATCGGTCGGCTTGTCGAGAAGAGTGACCAGCTCGTAGGAATCGATGTCCTTGCCCAGCGCTTCGAATTCTACCACCGCTTCCTGAGCGGAATCCGCGTCGTCAAATTCGCGTGCGAGCTCGATGCCGGCCTCGACGTTTTCGTAGCGGTCCTCTAGGGTGAGAAACGGATTCAATTTCCCCTTCAGCTGATTGGCTTCCTTGACGATCCTCTGGGCCGAGTTCTGATCGTTCCAGAATTCCGGGGCCTCCATCTTCTGATCGAGAGAGGCGATTTGTTTCTTCAATTCGGAGACGTCAAAGATACCTCCGGAGTTCCGACAGCCGGCCCTTGAGGGTTGCGGTGTCGAGCGCCTGGAGGTCGTCGCTGAATGTAGAATCGGCCATGAATGGCGGGGAGTATTCCAACTGAGGGGCCAAGTCAAGACGTCCGTTTTGGAGAGGGCTTGCACAATGGGAGCAGAGCGTCACGCTCTGGGTCGTGATGGCTTTCTTCGGGAATGTTTTTCGGGTTCTGCTGGGCGGCACCACCATGATGGTGATTGGCTGCGGCACCGGTGGGGCGGGAGCCAATGGCAAACCGTCTGAGGCCGCCCTGACTTCAACAAAGATCGAGTTCACTGCGCGATACAATATTGAGCAGGCGATCCTCACGGTCTTCCAGCTGGACGGATTCCAAGAATCGGGAAGGGCGCCGGGAAGGCTCAGATTCATGAAGGTGGGGGACCGCGAGTCCCAGGCCCTCTACGGAGAGTGGTTTGTCCCCGGAGAGGTCGTTGAGGTGGAGGTCATGATCAGGGAGGTCGAATTTGGAACCCACTTGGTGGAGTGCAAGGTCACCGTCCAGAAGGGTGGAATCGCGCTGCCGGACCGCAAGGGGAGGTTTCGGACTCTTATGAAGCGCGTCAAAAAGCTTGCGGGAGTGCTTTAGGCCATTGATTTTGGCGCGGTGATCATCACCCGCCTTTCCCCACTCCTCGGCCTGTTGTTTTCCGCACTCGCGGTGGCCCCGGGGTTCGGTCGGGACCGCGATGATTCTCTGGTGGTGTTTCTTGTCCGTCATGCCGAGAAGTTGGAAGCCGAGGCCGATCCGGATTTGTCAACGAAGGGCCGGGCCAGGGCACAGGTTCTTGCTTCCACCTTGCAGAGTGCAGGCATCACCCACGTCCACAGCAGCGACTACAAGCGAACCAGGAACACGGCCGGAGCGGTCTCGAAGGAGCTTGGTCTCAAGACGAAGATCTATGATCCTCGCGAGCTACCCTCTCTGATCACGCAGTTGAAAAACATGGGCGGTCGGCACCTTGTGGTTGGTCACAGCAACACGACCCCTGCCCTTGCCAAGTTGCTGGGCGGAGTGCCCGGATCAGCAATCGATGAGAAGCGGGAGTTTGACCGGCTCTATGTGATCACGATCGATCAGAGCGGGAAGGCGAGCACATTGCTCCTACGCTACGGGGTGTCGTTTGTGAAGGGCAGGTAGCTCGTTACAACAACGACTCCAAGGTCACTTGGATCATCTCGTTGAAACTGGTCTGGCGTTCCTCGGAAGTGGTCGACTCACCGGTGCGGACGTGATCGGAGACCGTGCAAATTGCGAGCGCGCTCGCCCCGCATTCGGCGGCACACCCAAAAAGCCCCGCCGCTTCCATTTCGATTCCGAGGATGCCCATGCTTTCCATCACGTCGAACATGGCGGGATCGGGGGTGTAGAAGAGATCGGCGGAGAAGAGGTTGCCGGTGCGCACGGGGATCTTCAGGCGTTCGGCCGCCGCGACCGCCTTGCGAGCGAGTTCGAAGTCCGCGATGGCGGCGAAATCATGGCCCTCGAAGCGCGAACGATTGACCTTGGAGTCGGTGCAGGCGCCCGTTCCGATCAGGACCTCGCGCAGTTTGATCCCGGGGTGGACCGCGCCACAACTTCCCACTCGAATGATGTTCTCCACGCCGTACTCGGTCCACAATTCCTTGGCGTAGATCGAGATGGATGGGATTCCCATCCCGCTTCCCATCACGGAGACCCTCACGCCCTTGTAGTTCCCGGTAAAAGCGAGCATGCCGCGCACGCCGTTCACCTGTCTGGCCTTCTCAAGGAAGGTCTCTGCAATGTACTTTGCACGGAGTGGATCTCCGGGCATGAGGACGGTCTTCGCGAAGTCGCCGGGTGCGGCTTCGATATGGGGTGTCGGAGTGGGCATGGCAGAGTTGGAACGTGATTTAGCGAACCTGCACCGAATGACAAGCGGTGAAGGAAGGGTGCTGGTTGATGAGAGTCCGGGAATCGATCTTCTTTGGCTAAAACAAAGCAGGTCAATTTACCAATCAATCGTCCTTAGTCGAGGAGCGACCTTCCGTAGTCCATGGCCGGCAAGGAGAAGTAATTTGCGATGGTCTGACCGATATCGGCAAAGCTCTCGCGGGCGCCGAGGAAGAGGCCGGGGGAGACTCCGGCCCCGTGCACGAGAATAGGGATGTGTTCACGGGTGTGGTCCGTCCCGGGCCAGGTCGGGTCGTTGCCGTGGTCGGCCGTGATGATGAGAAGGTCCCCTGGGTGCAGGACATCCAACAGTTCAGGCAGGCGCCGGTCGAATTCCTCGAGGGCGCGGCCGTAGCCCGTGACATCACGGCGGTGTCCGTAGAGGGCATCGAAGTCGACGAAGTTGGTCATCACGATGCTGCGATCACCGGTGCGTTCCAGGGCCGAGAGGGTTTCCCTCCAGAGGGCGGGGTGTCCACTGGCTCGCACTTCTTCCGTCAAGCCGGTGTGGGCATAGATATCGCCAATTTTTCCAATTCCGATCACCGAGCCGCCTTGCTCGCAAAGACGCTGCAGGACAGTGGGTGAGGGTGGCGGCACGGAGTAGTCATGGCGATTGCCAGTCCGGAGAAAACCTGCCGAGGAGGAACCGAGAAAGGGGCGTGCGATGACCCTTCCGATCTTGAGGTTACTTTCGTCGAGGACCACTCGGGCGGCTTGACAAAGCTCAAGAAGGCGCGCGAGACCGAAGTGATCTTGGTGGCAGGCAATCTGGAAAACGCTGTCCGCGGAGGTGTAGTAGATTGGTGTTCCCGTCTCGAGGTGTTGATCTCCGAGTCTTGTGATGATCTCCGTGCCAGAGGCATGGCAATTGCCCAGCGAACCATGGACTCCGCTTCGCTCCCCGAGTTTCCCGAGAATTTCTAAAGGAAAGCAGTTTGTATCCTTGGGGAAGTAGGACCAGTCGAAGAGAATCGGCACCCCCGCGATCTCCCAGTGTCCGCTTGGGGTGTCCTTGCCGGAGCTGATTTCGCGAGCCCAGGCGTAGGCTCCGGTGAAGGAGGTCGGCCGAGCAAGCCCCGCCGGGAACTGTCCGCAACTCTGTTCGCAGGCGTGTCCGAGTCCCAGACGGGTGAGATTTGGCAAACGAAGGGGCGCTCCGTCCCGGGCAAAGGATTCCGCGATGTGGCCCAGAGTGTTGGCACCCTCATCGGTGCATCCCTCGGGCCCGAACTCAGCGGCATCGGTTGCGCTACCGATGCCGACCGAATCCATGATGAGAAGGATGACCCGCTTCATGGGGACACCTGGATTTCTACACCAAAAGGAGAAGGCATGGAGTGGGGGTGCTTAGGAGAAGCCCTGCGGGACAATACGTTCGTAAAGATCTCTCACTTCGGGGGTCGTATCCGCTGCGATGCCGAAGGAGGCCTCTACATTGGCAGCTGCACGCTCCGCATCGTCCGCGGTTCTGGCATGCACAATTGCGAGATGCTGATTGTGAGTGACCTCCGCGCCGAGCCCAACAACCTCGGTGAGACCGACCGCGTGATCGATGGGTTGTTCCGGGCTGGTGCGTCCGCCACCGAGGCGGACCACGGTCATCCCGAGGGAACGGGTATCGATGGATCCGACCACGCCGGTCGATGGTGCGAGCACGGGTCTTGTGATTGGGGCGGAGGGCAGGTGCGTCTCGATCCTCTCGACGAAGTCGGATGGTCCCCCGAGGGCGCAAACCATTTTACCAAAGACCTCGGCGGCTTTTCCGGTGTCGAGGGCCCTGCGCAGTTTCTCTTGGGCCTCCTCGGGAGAAGCGGTGAGACCACTGGTTTGGAGAACCTCGGCGCCGAGGGCCAGGGTCACCGTCTCCAGCCGCTGGTTGCGATGGGAAGTGGTCAGAAACTCCACGGCTTCGCGTATTTCGACTGCGTTGCCCGCGCTGTTGGCAAGGCATTGGTTCATGTCGGTGAGGAGCGCGGTGGTTGGAGTGCCCGCCCCGGTGGCAACGTCCGCAATGCTTTGGGCAAGTTCCTTGGAACTCTGGTAGCTCGGCATGAATGCTCCGTCACCAACCTTGACATCCATCACGAGGGAATCGAGGCCCGCAGCGAGTTTCTTGGAGAGAATGGAGGCCGTGATCAGGCCGATCGATTCAACGGTCGCGGTGACATCGCGGATCGAGTAGAGCCGCGCATCGGCGGGTGCAAGCTGGCTGGTTTGTCCGATGATCGCGACTCCGGCTTCACGCACCGCACGGAGAAAATGCACGTTGTCGGGAGCGGTGTTGTAACCAGGAATGGACTCCAACTTGTCGAGGGTGCCTCCGGTGTGACCCAGGCCGCGGCCGGAAATCATCGGCACGTATCCTCCACAAGCCGCCAGGAGCGGTCCCAGCAGGAGGGAAACGAGATCGCCCACTCCGCCAGTGGAGTGCTTGTCGATCACGGGTCCGTCAAGGGTGAGACTTTTCCAGTTCATGACCTCACCGGAGTCGCGCATGGCCAGAGTGAGCGCCACGCGTTCGTTCATCGTGGTGCCCTGGAAAAAGACCGCCATGGCAAAGGCTGCGATTTGTCCCTCGGTAATCGATCCGGCGTTCAGGCCCTCGACAAAGAAGCGAAGCTCGTCGGTGCTCAGGGTTTCGCCATCCCGCTTGCGTCGAATGATTTCCTGGGGGAGATAGGTCATGATGGATACTTCGCTGGAGACAGACTCCGGACTCCAGGAGCGAGGATTCAGGAATTGGTTGGATGCCTCACGAGGAGAGGGGAGTGGAGACTGGAGGACTTGAACTCTCGAATAGGATGGAGCCTCCTACGAAAAGAATCGTTCCGCCATCAGGGGCCAGCATTTTCCTCCCAGATAGATTCCGACGATTCCCATCACGCCCGCGAGGACCGGTGGTGAGGGGAGGGGAAGTTTGCAGGCGCTGAAGATGAGGCCGACGACGAAGCCGACGGCGAGAGCGAGGAGGATCTCGAAAAGAATCTCGTTCATGGTTTTCCTGGGAGGTGTAATTTTATCCGGCATCAGTGAAGTCAGAGAGAGAAGGTGAGCAAGAGCCCCGCAATCGCGGCGCTCATGAAATTTGCAAGGGAAGCCGCAAAGACGGCTTTGAGTCCGAGGCGGGCGATTTCCTTGCGGCGTGAGGGAGCCATGCCGCCGATTCCGCCGAGAAGAATCGCGATGGAAGAGAGGTTTGCGAATCCGCAAAGAGCGAAGGTGATGATTCCTTCAGAGCGGGCCGAAAGGTTGTTGTCTTCGAGGAGGCCTTTGTAGGCCACGAACTCGTTGAGGATGATTTTCTGCCCGATGAAGCTGCCGCCCTCTGCAGCTTCCGCCCACGGGACGCCGAGGAGCCATGCCAGGGGAGCGAAGAGGTTGCCAAGAATCTGTTCCATGGTGAGTGCGGGGTGACCAAACCACGAGCCAATCGTTCCGATCCCAAGGTTGAGCAAGGCGATGAGGGCAATGAAGGCGAGAAGCATGGCGCCGACGTTGAGAGCGAGTTTGAGCCCGGAGGAAGCTCCCTGGGCCGCGGCGTCGATCACATTGGCGGGTTTCTCACCGTCGTCATCATCCGGTTCTGGGAGCGTCTCCTGAGGAGTATCGGTTTCGGGGATCAGGATCTTGGCGAAGAGCAGGCCGCCGGGGGCCGCCATGAAGGATGCCGCGAGGAGATATTCCACGTTGACTCCCATGGTGGTGTAGGCTGCGAGGACGGAGCCTGCAATGGATGCGAGTCCGCCCACCATGATGGCGAAGAGTTCCGACTTTGTCATGAGGGAGATATACGGCCTGACCACGAGAGGGGCCTCCGTCTGGCCAACGAAGATATTGGCGGTGGCGGAAAGCGACTCCGCGCGACTGGTAGCGAGAACCTTGCGTAGTCCTCCACCCAGGGTCCGGATGATGAGGGGCATGATCTTCAGGTGATAGAGGACTGCGATGAAGGAGGAGAAGAAGACGATCACCGGAAGGACCTGCACGACAAAAACGAATCCCCATCCGCCGCCTGCATCGGCCAAGCGGCCAAAGACAAACTCGATCCCCTTGTTGCAGCTGGCGATGATCGCGCCGACGAGCTCAGAGAGCGTGCCCAGCATGGCTGCTCCCAAGTCGGAGGCCAAGACGAAGGCTCCGAGAGCGAATTGGAGAACGAATGCTCCCAGCACCGTGCGGAGGCGGATGGCCTTGCGATCTGCCGAGGCGAGCACCGCGACCGAGAGGAGGACGACCATTCCGAGGAGAGAAATGAGAGGAGACATCACGGCGGAGTTGAGCCTGACGTATCAGAGATGTCCGGTGGGGACCATCGAAACCGGTGGGGAAAGTGGATGGGGGCCTTGACTTCAGGATCGTTGCTCCAGAAGTTCAGGGGATGAAGGAATCGATGGGGATGAAGTCCGGAGCGGCCGTTTTTCTGGTGGGTTTGGTTCTCGGGTTGGCAGGATGCAACTCGATCATTCCCGAGGGGGCGCCTCCCAGCGTCCTGAAGGGCGCCATCGATCATCCGCAGGACCAGAAAATCTTTTTCACGGACGGTCATTACCGGCAAGTCGTCACCTTGTACGATGACGGAAGTTTTCTTCGCAAAACGGGGGATCAGTCCGGATTGGTCATTTCCAAAGAGGACGGGCAATGGCGATGGAAGCGGTCAGGATCCCATCAGGCCCACCTCAAGCTCGGGGAGGAAGAATGGAACCTGACCTTCATCGGTCCCGACGATGCGATGGCCGTTAAACCTGGAGGTGATTCGCGGCTGTTTCACTTCGAATCGATGTGAGGACAGGTTGATCGGGAAAATCTCGTTTCTGAATTCTGTTTCCTGCCCACCACTACGGACCATATGGAAAAGGCTCATGGGATCGTCATCAGGCTCAACAAGTTGAGCGATACGAGCCTGATTGTGCACTGGTGTACGGAGGAAGCGGGTCTCATGAAGACGGTGGCAAAAGGAGCGCGGCGGCCCAAGAGTCCGTTCGCGGGAAAGTTGGACTTGTTCATCGAGGGGGATCTTGTCTGGGTTCCGAGCCGCCGGAGCGACTTGCACATTCTGAAGGAAATTGTGGTGACGGAGTTCAAGACCGAGTTGCGCAAGAGCTATGCGGACACTGTGCTGGCAGCCTACTTCGGGCAACTCTTGGAACAGGTGGTGGAGCGGGAACATCCGGTGCCGGAGTTGTTTGACCTCCTGAGAAGGGGGCTCGATTATCTCACCAGGGAGGAAGCGAACCGCAGTGCCCTTTTGCATTATGAACGGCAGCTCGCGGAGTTGTTAGGAGTGGGTCATGAGGGCATGAATGCGGGTGCAGCCCTGGAGCGCTCCTTTGGAGGCCTCCCCAAGGGGAGAGCTGATTGTCTCGCTCTCTTGAACGAGCGAGGATGAACTCCCCAGGAGGGAAAAAGTTCAAACTCGCTCTAGCCAGTGAGAGGACTCGCGCTTACTTTGTAGAAACCCTTAACCTATGGAATCAGGAACCGTGAATTTGCTCCAGATGCTGGAGGATCGAGTCAGGGAGTTATGCTATCAAGAGAAGTGGGACGAAGCCGTTCATGCGGCTGAAACCGCGGTGCGCAAGGCACGCGAAGCCGGTGAAGCAGACCCCTCGATTGTCGGCGAGCTGGCGCTTTCGTTGGAAGTGAAAGGCGATTTGCTCAGGCAGATTGGTCAGCTGGATCAGAGTCTGATGGACTACGCGGAAGCGCTCGATCTTCTCCAAGGACGAGGTGAACCCTTTAGCGAACAGATTGCACGCATCAACGCGAGCATGGCCGTGATTTGTGACGAGCAGGGGAATGCGGAGGGAGCCAAGCAGCACTATCAGGATGCGATTGCGATTTTCGAAGAAATGGATCCGCCCTCCGACCTGGACGTCGCGGACCTCCGCAACAACCTAGCTTTCGTGTTTGAGGCCGAAGGAGACTTTGATCAAGCGGAGACCCTTCTTCTCAAGGCCCTCGAGATCACGCACGACCTGCTGGGCAAGGACAGCGAAGAGACGGCCTCGATTTGCAACAATCTTGGGATCCTCTACCAGAAGACGCAGCATTTTGAGCGGGCCAAGGAGATGCACCGGATGTCACTGAATGCACGGGAATTGTTGCACGGGGAAAATCATCCCGATACCGGACAATCCCACGCCAACCTGGCGGTCGCGCTGTCCGAAAGTCGTAAACTTGAGGAAGCCAAGGAGCACTTTGAGCAAGCCATTCTCATCTTTGAGAAGAACCTGGAGGAGGTTCCCGAAGATTACGAAACCGTGGCGCTGAACTACGCGCAGTTTCTCAAGGCGAGCGGTGACGAAAAAGGCGCTCTTCGAGTTGCCAAGCGATCTAGTAAGAAGCTGAAGAAGTTGTTGAACGGGTGAGGGTGGTCCCTCCAGTGCGCTTCCCCCCTCACCGTGTCCGCGTCTTGAACGCGGAGCCGAGGAGCCACCTTCGGATGACGCTGCCGTTCCCGGTGATATTGCCGGCGACGCGCCATCGGGAAGAACGCAGAACTCGGGCTTCGTCGCGGGACTCGTCGACCACGCAGTAGGGGCTGGCTCCGGACGAGTGGATGAAGCGGATCTCGCCCTTAGCGCCGACCACCAGAAAGGCCACGTGGCTGTCGAGGCCCACGATGTAGACACCGGTTCCCGAGGCGGTCACCTCGGAGAGAAACTGTTCGTACTTGATGCCCACTCGGATCTTCATTTCGTCGTGGGAGAGGAAGGTGTGCACGATGTTCTGCGAGGCCTGCTGGGCGAGGCGGGCCCACTCGACCTTGAATCCGGCGTCTTGGAGGACCGAGGAAACAAAATAACCGCAGGCGACCTTGCCCCTGCCCGGCTCGTCCGCAGTGCCGTTGAAATCCCATTCTGTTCCGAGCCAGCAGCGCATGAGGCGGGGCAGGTTTTTCTCCAGGAGGAGCCGGGCTTGTCCAAGGATGGCGGCTCGTTCCACGTTGGTGGTGGCCTTGGCGTATTGCGCGCTGAGAAGTTTGCGTTGCGATTCCAGGTCGTCGGAGAGAACAGTGTAGGCTTCAGGATCAGGAGTGGGTTCGTCCTTGGCAGGAGAACTGTCGAGGCCTTCCACCCATTCAACAATCTCGTCCGAATAGTGCCATCCTGCCACGCAGATAGCCGCCAGCATGAGAAGGATCGTCAGTCGCCCCAGAATCTTCCGCACTCACGTAGTGTAGACCGGCAAGCGTGAAAAATCCAGCACGGATCGCGTTGTGACTACCTGCCCGCGGGTTACTTCCCCGGGCTGGAAGGACCCTTCGTTGGCGCGGGTGATTTAACCGATCGAGGACATGCTTCCATGAGCATGTTACCTTTTTTTGAGCAGGGTGTAGTAGATCTTGTCGCCCAGGAGCGGCTTCCCTTTCGCGGACGTCACCCCAGGCAGGCTCATGGTGTAGAGGTAACCTTCCTTGAGGTCGTCGAACTTCACCACGCAGGATTTGTCGTTTATCGAAATCTCGGTGATTTCGCAGGCCACTTCCTTCTCGTCGATTTTGGGCGAGCCGTAAGCCTGGTGATACTTGTAGGTATGCCGCCGAAGCTTCACACTCTGGAGGGTTTTGCGATCGACGGCCTGAGTGAAGCTGAGATGGAATCCGCAATCAATCAGATTGATGCCCTCGACGGCGAGGAAGTCTTCCTGATTCTCCTTGAGACGAATGCGAACGAGGCCATTTGAGCCCGCCCAGGAGAGGTGCGTTTTTCCGATCCAAAGGGAGCCATCCTCGGTAAAGGTCAGGCGATGGTTGCCGCGTCCGAGCGCATTTGTGCGCAGGAAGGGAATGGCGGCACCCTGGGAAACCTCGCCCACTGGATCCGGGAGGAAGCGGACGAGATTGGACTGGTTCATTTCGCCGATCAGCATCTGTTCGCTCAGTGGGCCGAACACGCCTTGGGGAATCATGCGCGGCTCGGTGGGTGAGTTCGCCAGCTCGCCCTGAGGGAGAAGACCCATGGCGGGAGTGCGCATTTCATCGAGTTGGGGAACCGGCACTTTGAGCGGTTCGCGGGTCCAGCCCTTGTTCCAGACGAGGGAAGCGGGGTGTCCGTGGAAGTGCCCCTTGCGCACATGGTGAAGCTTGCTGGTGCCCAGCCAATCGCCCTGGTTGTCCGTCACGAGGAGCCTGCCCTCACGGTCGAAGCCCAGTCCTTCCGGAGAGCGGAAGCCGCTGGCGAAAGGCTGAAATTTCTTGCCATCAGGAGACAGTTTGAGCACCCAGCCGCGATAGGCCACTCGCGAATACATACGACCGGCTTTGCCTCTGAATTTCCCCCAGCCGCTCCCGTTGAGCATGTTGGATCGATCGAGACCGATGTCGCTCCACGGACCGCGAACTTCAGCCCGCACTCCTGCGCCGTTGGAGGCGACGTTGAGTGACACGTAAAGATTGCCATCCTTGTCACGAGCCGGACCGAAGGCGAACTCGTGATAGTTCCCGGTCATGCCGAAGCCATCGAAGACAGTTTCATAGAGATCGGCCACCCCGTCGCCGTCGGTGTCCTTCACCCGGGTGAGTTCCGGGCGCTGCATGATGAGAAAGCTCGAATTGCTCTCCGCGAGAATTCCGAGGGGCTCGTGCAAGCCCTCTGCGAAGTGGCTCCAGGTTTCGGATTCGGGATTGTAGATGAGGACTTCGCCGCGATGAAAGCACATCGCGAGATTCCCATTCGGCATGGTGTCGAGGCCGCCGATCTGCGGATCGATGCCCGGAGGGATGGCAATCTTGTCGATCGTGAAGGTGTCGGTCCAAGAATCGGCACCCGCCAAGGTGGAGGCGAGAAGGAGCGTGAGGAGGGAGCGCATCAGTTTTTGGGGGTGATGGTGACGGCGAAGCGTCCATTGCGATGAGGGTTAGTTGAGAGAACAGTGCCTTTCCAGGAGCCTTTCTTGCTGCTGTAAGTCACTTTGTCGGAAGCGGTGAAGGTCAAGTTGGTGGGAACGTTGGCACCGGTAACGGTGAAGGTGCGCTCGAGGGCCAGGCCGTCGCTGGTGGGAAGGATTTCTTCAAGGACCTCCACGGATCCGAGGCGATAGCGAAAGATCGGCAATCCGTTCACCAGTTTATAGCCGAGGAATTTGGGTTTGGCCTTGGGGTAGGGAAGGGGAGTTCGTTCTTCGCGCAGCAAGACGTCGCCTTGAATCTTGGCGAGACCGTTTCCGTTGCCTTTCCAGACCGCCCAGCCGTCGATGTAATCGCCTTTCCAAATGTAGCGCAGGCGGCAGGATCCGGCATCCCAACAGTAGTGGAGGGTTTCGTTCACCGCGACCGCGATCGCGGCCGGGCCCGCTTCCGGCATGAAGAGGCGCTGCACCTGCGGGCGCTTGCGCATCGAGGGGGAGGCGTAAAAGGGATCGAGCCCCTTCACCTTCACTTCCTTCACGCCTTTGGAGGCTGCAAGGATATGAGTGTGAATGAGTTTCAGGTTTCCTTCGCCGACATGTCGCATGGGCGGCATCTGGATGACACCCTGGCGCTTTTGTTGAGGCTCTATGCACCAGGCGAGGAACTGATCGAGCTTGCCGGTGTAGAGTTTGGAAACTTCTACCAAGGACGGGCCCACCAATTGTCGGTCGGCCAGGTGACACGCCGCACAGTGCTGGGTAAAAAGTGTTTTTCCATCTTGGGCACAGAGTGGAAGCGAACTGACTACCGTGAGGAGGATGGATTGCAGGGGCCGAAGAACAGGCATGGCGCGACCCAAGCCGGTTCCGGCCGATTGGCAAGAGGATTTGGAGCTTCGCTGCGGCTTTCGACTTTCCATCGGCGGGGGCCTCTCATTCTGGATGAAGCCACCGAGGACTCGCCGCCCGCTTGAACTCTCGAGACCATACTAACTACGACCCCTTCCCCGCGGCCCGGTGGAGCTTGGTTGCGGCGGCGCGCAGTGACGACGAGGGCAAGGCTCGTCGTGCCATCGAAGTGCTTTGTGAAACCTACTTGTTTCCGAATTACAGCGACATTCGAAATCAGGGACACGAGCCCTACGATGCGGAAGATTTCAAGCAGTCGTTTTTCCAGTTGATCCTTCAAAGGAATTCGCTGGTGGGGACGGAGGAGTCGCGCGGGAAATGGCGTTCGGACCTTCTGGCCTCGGTGAAAAAGTTTCTCATAGCTGCGCCCCGCAAGGAGTCTTCGCCACGGCGCGGGGGGAACACCCAGACGGGGCCTATCGACTTTTCCAGTGCCGAAACGATGTATGCGGTGAGTAGTCAGACGGGAAGGGCCACCTCGGAGGCTACAGGAAATTTTGAGCGCGAGGGGGCGAATATCATTATTTCCCGAGTTCTTGGGAATTGGCCCATGGGAATCAGCGAACAAAGGATGGAAGCTCTCTTTGGCGCCCTCGGGCCCTATCCGACGGGCATGACGGGAGATCCACCGTGCCGAGAGTTCGGCGAAACATTTTCCATGAAAGCGGCAACCATGCGGGTGCTCATGATGCGAATGCTCTCCAGTCGGAGTCGATCCACCTCTTCGATCACGAAATGGGCCAAGTCATCTTCAGGCCCCCGATTCTGCAGGTCGGGTGGCAACAGCATTGGGGTGTCCCGGTTCACGGATACAAAGCGCGCTCTCATGGATTGAAACTCCTGAATTTTCGGATGGGCTTAAAATCCGACAGACTCCTAGGGCGCGCCTACTTTGTGCGGAAGGCCCAGAGATGCTTTTCGCTCCGTACATAGAGCGAGTTGGCATCGATGCTCGGGGTGACTGAGGCGGGCTCCGAGAGTTGGTGTTTGTGCACGAGTTGGAATTCGGCTCCAGCCTTCACGACCGAAATCATGCCCTCGTCCGAGAGGAGATAGAGGTGGCCATTGGCGGCTACCGGGGAGGCGCTGTATTGTCCGGTTCCTCCGAGGCGTCCGCGCGAGAGGAGTTTGCCCTTGGTGGGGTCGACCGCGGCCAAGGTGCCGCCGTTGCGCACGAGGAAGATGCGATCCTGATAGAAAAGCGGGGAGGGGATTTCAGGAATGCTGCGATTCAATTCCCAGGCGATGTGGCTCTTTGCGATGTCACCACTTCCGCCGGGCTTGATCGCCATCAGGATGGGCCGTCCGCGGCGAGTAGCCATGTGGGTGGAGAGTTCCTCTTCAGTCCAGAACCCATCCCGGTTCTTGTCCACCCAGCCGAAGATGCCCTTTTGCCGGTTTCTCCGCCGGGCAGGATCACTGGGGAGGGGATAGCCGAAGCCGGGGTGGCCGAGAGGAAGCTCGGGCCGAAGCGGCCAGGTGAAGTGGGTGGTAATCTCGGCCCTTCCAAACTTCCCGTCCTTGTTTTTGTCGAAGCGCAAGATTGCTTCCCAGAATGGTTTGGGATCGACCTTGTCATCAGCACCGCCGCCGAGTTGTGCGGCGGAAATATAGACCATACCGTTTCCCTGCACCGGCATGGCGATGGTCTCGCGTGAGAAGCCCATCGCGAACCACTTCTCTTCACCGCTCTCCGGATCGTAGCTGACCACCCGGCCGCTTCCCAGGACCACGAGTTCGTCGCCCTGCTCGTGTTTCCAAATCGTCGGGGTTGACCAACCGCTTCGGATGATGGGGCGTTGCGTTTCCCAGGCTGGTTCGCCGGTCGCCCGTTTCAGGGCGATGATCTTTGACTGACTCAGTTTGCTGTCCTTGAGGTTCTGGTCGTTGTCGAGAACGAGGATGAGGTTGTCCTGGTAGGCGATCGGGGAGGTCGAGGCCCCGTAGAGGCTTTTCGAGGGAGGGATCGGTCTGTTCCACTGTTCCTTGCCCTCGTGGTCGTAACAGATCAGGCCGAAGGAGCCGAAGTATACAATCACGTGTTGGTCATCGACGAGAATGGAAGGCGAAGCCGGAGTGTTGGCCTTGTGCACCTTCTCGATGGCCACCTCGGGTGCTTCCTTGCGCCAAATCCGCTTGCCGCTTTTCTTGTCAAGGGCAAGGGTCACGAGTCGGCCCCCATCGAGGGCCGTGAGAAAGATGCGCTCTGCCGAGAGCACCGGCGAGGACAGCCCCGTCGGCACCGGGACTTTCCAGGCGAGGGACTCGAGACCGATCTGAAGCGGCGGTTTGCACTCCCGGGCCACCCCCGATCCATCCGGTCCCCGGAACTGCGTCCAGGCGGAAGGAGCGCCCAAGACGCTTTGAAAAAAGGTCAACAGGAGAAGCTGAGCGAGCTGAGAGAATTTCATGCGCTGCGAGATATCTGCCAGCGAGATGGCCGATCCAAGCAGTTTTTGCGCGGAAATCCTTGGCTGGCGGCGCATGAGAACTCAGAACTTCAGGGTTCGCGAATTTTTCCATCGCATGATTCACAAACCGATCTTGTTTGGGGGGCTCCTTCTGGCGTCCTCCCTGGCGGGCATCTTTGCCCGCAGTGTTGAGTGCGAATTCAGCTTGCCGGATGCGAGCGGCCATCAGGTGGTGCTCTCCGACTACAAGGAGCCAAGAGCCATCGTTCTCTTCTTCATGGGCACGGACTGCCCTCTTGCCAACCTCTACCTCGGTGAGCTTGAACGCTTGGGCAAGGCCTACGATGAGAAGCTCCAGATCATCGGGATCAATTCCAACGCCGAGGTGTCCCGCGAGACCATCGCCAAGCACATGGTGGACTACAGCGTGCCCTTCCCGGTGCTCCAGGACGTGGATGCCAAGGTTGCGGACCAGCTTGGAGCCACCCGCACGGCCGAAGTCTTCCTTCTCGATGAAAAACGCAGCGTTCGCTATCACGGTCGGGTCGATGATCGCTTTGGCTATACCTACAAGCGGGAAGAACCGCGGCGCCGCGATTTGCAGAAAGCACTCGACGAGCTTCTGGCAGGGAAAGAAGTCTCCATGAAAGAGACCACGCCCGCCGGTTGTCTCATCACGCGTCAGCATTCGGAAATCGCCGCGCCCAAGGTGACCTACTGCAAGGAAGTCTCCCGCATCATCCAGAAACGTTGCCATGAGTGTCATCGCCCCGGGATGGTGGGACCGTTTTCATTGTTGAGTTACAAGGATGTGAAGAAGCGCATCGATATGATCACGGAAGTGGTGAACGAACGTCGCATGCCACCCTGGCACGCCGATCCGCGTTTCGGTCACTGGTCGAACAACCGCCGCATGCCACAGGAGGAAATCGATACCCTCATGGCCTGGATTAAGGCGGGCGCTCCCGAAGGCGAGGCCCGTGATCTGCCGCCCACTCCGGAGTACGAAGAGGGTTGGGTGATTGGGAAACCGGACGTGATCTTCAGGCTGCCCAAGGAGGTTACGGTGAAAAAGGACGGGGTCGTTCCCTACCTCTACTTCACGATGCCCACGAATTTCAAAGAAGACGTCTGGATCCAGGCCGCGGAGGCCCGTCCGGGGAATCGCGCGGTCGTTCACCACATCATCGTCTCTGGATATGATCCGAGCAAAGGTCGTCGCGAGAGTGGTCGTAACTTTGGGGTCTGCGGCATGGCTCCAGGTGATCCTCCGCTCATCCTTCCTCCCGGAGTGGCTAGAAAGATTCCCAAGGGTGCCCATTTGCGATTCCAGATGCATTACACGCCGACGGGAAAAGAGGAAACGGATCGCTCCGAAGTGGGCCTCATCTTTTACAAGGGTCCCATGCCTCCGAAGGGGATCGCCCGCTCAACCGGGGTCATGAACACGCAACTCAAGATTCCTGCGGGCGACTCCGACCACGAAGTAAAGGCGAGCTACACCTTCCGCGAGGATGTGAGGCTGCTCACCCTCATGCCCCACATGCACTTGCGCGGAAAGGACTTCCTCTACCGGGCGACCTTTCCCGACGGGCGCGAGGAAACCCTGCTTTCGGTGCCCGGGTACGACTTCAATTGGCAGAATACCTATCGCTTTGCCAAGCCGCTCAAAGTGCCGCGCGGGACGCGCATCGACTGCGTGGCTCACTTTGACAATTCGAAGGACAATCCTGCCAATCCGGATCCCAGCAAGACCGTTCGCTGGGGGGATCAGACTTGGGAGGAAATGATGATTGGCTGGGTCGGCTACGTGAAGGACGCCGCCCGGTAGGAAAGGCCGGTTGTCAATTCGTACTGATTTCGCGGAGCGCGGGGTGGAGGTTGTGCCTGTGCGGCAGAGCCGGGGGGAGCCACCGGGACTTTGGGCCGCAACGCCTATGCCAAAGAGAGGACGGTGGAAACGCTCTCCACCTGCCTCGCTCTCATCGAGATCGTGGACTCCTGCAACTCTACCTGCAATACGACGGACCGCAGGAGGCGGGGCAGCGCGAGTTGCGGGCCGCGGATCTGCGCCCCCTCAAGCAGAGGGCGATGGAGCGCTGTGGCGAGATTGGCCTGCCGGTCACTCTCGCCATGACCGTGACCGCGCAGAATCTTCCGCACCTCTGGGAGACCATAACCTGGGGCCTTCAGTTCGAGCACTGTCGCGGCGTTTCGTTTCAGCCCGCGTTTTCTTCAGGGCGCGGGAGTCTCAGCACGGAGGTCCGTCTCAACACCGCGGATCTCATTCTGGGCGCCCCAAATTCCAGTGAACGGGGAAAGAGAGCGCGGCGAGCTCCCAAGCCCCATCTTTTTTAAGGTCGCGAGGCCCGGAAGGGATCAAAAAATCGATATCGAGCAGAGCCCCGCAGACTTCATGTCAGCGGGCCTTCTCGCCTACGAGGGTCTCGAAGGGCTCTCCCACACTTGGGTTGCGGGTGCCTGCAGGAAAAATCGGAGCTTTCCACTGGTCGCCGGAAGCGGAATTGAGCAAAGAATTGCGCACGCAAGGAGGTAGTCCTTGTGCCTGCACCCTTTCCCCTCTTGATGAAAACGATCACCCGTTCAGGATTTCTTGCCGCCATCTTACTGACTTCTCCCCTGATGCCCGGCGGGTCGTGGGCCGAATGGGGTGGGGGACCGAGCAAAAACATGATCTCGGGAGAGAAGGGACTGCCCCTGGAGATTTCGGGAGGGGAAGAAGCGGAAGACAACGAGAAGGAGATCGATCTCTCAACGGCCAAAAATTGCAAGTGGGTGGTCACCCTCGGATCGGAAGCCTATGGATCACCCACCATCGCGAACGGCCTGGTCCTGGTGGGAACCAACAACGAGAATCCGCGCAACCCTGCGATCGAGGGAGATCGCGGGGTGGTGATGGCGTTTTCGGCAAAGGGCGGAAAGTTTCTTTGGCAATTGACTGTGCCCAAGCTGTCGGGCGGCGATGAAGTCGATTGGGAGTACCTTGGGATTTGTTCCTCAACCCTGATCGATGGCGACCGAGGATACGTGCTGACCAATCGAGGCGAAGTGACCTGTCTCGATCTCAAGGGGCTCGCAGATGGGAACGATGGATTCGCCGAGGAGGGGAGCTACATGACCGGAGCCGACAAGAAGCCGGTCAAACTGGGTCCCACCGACGCCGATATTCTGTGGACCTACGACATGCCAAAATCACTTGGCGTGGTGCCCCATAATATCACCAGCAGCTCGGTCACCTTGGTGCAGGGAAGGATATTCGCAACGACCTCGAATGGGGTGGACGACGCGCACGAACACACTCCTGCTCCGAAGTCGCCCTGCCTGATTTCACTCGATGCCAAGACGGGCAAGCTCTTGGGCCAGGAGCAGGCCGGGATCGGCAAGCGGACCCTTCATTGCAACTGGTCCTCGCCCTGCGTTGGAATGATCGATGGCAAGCCGGCGGTATTTTTTGGTGGAGGTGATGGCTTCCTCTACGCCTTTGATCTGAAGGCCGAAGAGACGGCCGGCGGAGAGCTCGTCCTCAAGGAACTCTGGCGCTGCGATGCCAATGCCAAGGACTACCGGACCAATGACAAGGGAGAGCCTCGCGACTATCCTTCGTATAAGGGTCCTAGTGAAATTGTGGGCACGCCCGTGTTCGCGGACGGCAAGGTTTACGTCACGATCGGGCAGGATCCCGAGAACGGAGATGGTGTTGGCATGCTGAGTTGTGTCGATGCCAAGACTGGAAAGGCCGACTGGACCTATCAGAAGATCAGCCGCTCACTCTCCACTCCCTCGGTGAGGGAGGGCGTGGTTTATATCAGCGACTTTTCGGGGCGCGTGCACTGCGTCGATGCCAGGACGGGCAAGCAGAACTGGGTTCACGACACCCTCAGTCGTATCTGGGGATCGACGCTCGTCGCTGATGGCAGGATCTACATCGGAACGGAGGACGGCGAACTGATCATCCTGAAGGAGGGCAAGGAGCTCAGGGAGCTCGCCACTGCGCAGTTCATCGGGCCCATCTACTCGAGCCCTGTGGCTGCCAACGGAACGCTCTATGTTCAGACCCAGACTCACTTGTACGCCTTCGCAAAGTAGCGGAAGACCTCCGAGAGGATTGTAGCGAACGTGCTGGCGTCGGGGCGGGCAACCCCTACTTCTTAATCCCGTAGAGTGCTTTCTTGGTCCGCACGATCAGCAGATCGCCAGACACCGCGGGAGATCCCATGCAACCGGCGTCGAGTTCATTCCGCGCGACGATCTTAAATTTCCGAGCAGCATCGATGACCGTTCCCTGCCCGTCTTCGTCGAAGAGATAGATTTTTCCATCGGCCAAAATGGGCGATGCGGAAAAGTTGCCCCCGATCCGCTCTTTCCATATTTCTTTTCCCGTTTTGGCCTCGATACACGCCGCGATGCCCGCGTCGTCGATCATAAAGACGAGGTCGCCATCGAGAAGGAGGGAGGGTTTCTTGGGGGCCGCCTTGCTGTACTTCCAAGCCACGTGACTCTTGGTCACTTCGCCCTTTCCATCGGGACGGACCGCGATGAGAAGTCCCCTGCTGAATCCCATCGTGGCAAAGACCAAGCCGTGCCCTGCGACCGGGCGGCAGGCCGTGGAATGAGTTCCGATGGTGTCGACGCGCCAGAGTTCCTTGCCTGACATCGGGTCGTAGCCATAGAGAGCCATCGCTCCGGCTCCGACCAGGACGTCCTTTCCCTCAGACTTCACAATGAGGGGGGTGCCGTAGGCTTTGCGCATGTCTCCGTTGCGCTTGGGCTTCCCAGCTGCATCGAGGTCCTTGTAATCCACACTCCGGGTGGTCTTCCAAACGGTGTCGCCGGTTTTCTTGTCCATCGCGACCACGAACTGATGGTCTGCTCCGTCGAAGTGGAGGATCAGAAGATTCTTATAAATGACCGGTGAAGAACCGGAGCCCCGGAAGTGATCGCAAACGAAATCCTTGCGTTCCCAGACCACCTCGCCGCTCTCCGCTTTGAGACAGGCGGTGTAGGGCGCGCCAAAGGTAAGATAAACCAGGCCCTCTTCCAGGATGGGCGTGGGTGAGGCGTAGGAATTAAAGGCGTGGCAGAATTGCGGATCCTTCACGGTGCACAATTCCTGATCGTAGATTTTTTTGCCGGTCTTCTTGTTCAGGCAGAGGACTGAGAGACGGGTGCCTTCCGGGTTCGCATTGGTGACCCAGATGCGATCACCCCACCCCACTGGTGAGGACCACGCCTTGCCCTCGATGGGCGTCTTCCAGGCGATATTCCTGTCTTCACCCCACTCGGTCGGAAGGTCCTTGGCCTCGGAATGTCCTTGCTCGCCCGCGCCGCGAAACTGGGTCCAATTCTCGCCGCCAGAGGCGCTCGTCGCGGTCAGCAGGGAGAGAGAGAGGGTGAAAAGTTGGTCTCGCATGCGCATGCTACGATAGTTGACTGCTCGTAACTTTCGGTCAAAGGAGAAAAGTGCCCTGCCGCTCCTGCGAACGCGCGCTCCTGGAGCTACTGTGAGAGTGTTTCCCCTGCTTGAAAGCGCTTCCGGCGCAGGCGATGCGTTTTGGCCTGCTCGGTCATTCCGTTCCCATCGAGGATGGAGATCAGGCGGTCGGTTGTCCTGGTCGCATCCTGAAAGTTGCCGGCGGCTGCCTGGGTTGCTGCGAGGGTGCCAAGGAGGCTGGGATTCTCGGACACGCCCGGCGCCTGCATCATGAACGAGGCGTGTTTCAGAGCTTCGGCGCCGTCACGGACCTTTTCATCCGCGGAGGTCGCAAGGAGCCAGGCAAGCTTCCTTGAAGCACCCTCCCGCGTCAACTCCGGCAGTTTGTTCAAGGGCCGATCACAACCGACAAGCGCGCGAAGCGCCGCGATTGCACGTTGGTAGGGGCAGAGTCACGAACGGTGATGCTTTCCGTGCTGTCGCCGTTGTCGGTCGGTGGGCCCACCATCGTGGTGACCGTGGTCCAAGCGACGAGGTCGTTCGACATCTCAACCACGTAAGTCACGTCGAGGGCGTTCTTCTGTCTGCGGAAGGTGAACGCGAAGTAGTCCGTGCCGCCGTCGTTGACGATCGAGGTCGTGTAGTTCTTCATGGTCTCGGCAACTTGGGGGTCTCGACCAAACCCGAATTCCAGAACGAGGTTGAGATCATCGCCATCGAGATCCAGGTTCGGACCCGTGACCAGAGGGTCCTCGAATTCTGCTGGGGTGAACTCCTGATACTTCCAGGAGACGAAGGTCATGGACGTTGCAGAGGAAGCGGTGCCGGGATCCCCGCCAACCGCGATACTGATGCCCCAGTTCTCCGGACGATCAAAATCGGGCACCGGGGTGTTGGTGGGATCGAGCATCACCAGCGAGTAGCCCTTGTCGGCGGTGGGATCGTACCAGACATCGTTGTAGCTGAACTCGAGAATGTTCTCGCCCACCGCATCGAGGATCTGCAGTTGCTCGCCGTCGTTGCTCAGTTTCCCGACGTACTCGCCCGCGATGTTGAGGCCAGGTCCGTTGCGCAAGGCAAAGGCCGCTTCATTGGCGACCACCAGGATGTGCGCGCCCGGATTCAGAGTGGTGGGGGTGGGAAAGGTGAAGGTGATCCCGGCGACGAACTGCGCTCCGCTGATCACGAGCGGGGATGGACCGGTGTTGGTGAGTTCGACGAACTCGAAATCGGACCCGCTCAAGGTCGAGATGCTTGCCAGTTCTCCGGCGGTGGGGGCGGTGGGAGCGTAGAGGATCTCCGTGATGCGCAGGTAGTTTTGCGCGCGGGTCGCGGCTCCACCATAGGTGACGCTCGCGATGAGGTTGGCGGCATCATCGGTGAGGGTGATGGTCTCGCCGCGGGCAGAGAGTTGACCGCCGTAGCCACTGATCAGGTAGCGTTTTTCATTGGCTTTGGGGCTCACATTGCGGGCGCGGAAGCCAACCGCCTCGCGCGCCACGTAGAGAGTCCCGCCGGCAGGGATGACCGCGCCCGGAGGAAGGGTCATCGAAATACTGCCCGAGATCACCCAGTCCGAGAGGTCGACTGCGAAGCCATTGGGATTCGTGAGGGTAAAGTATTCTCCGCTCTGGTCGGCCGAAGCGCCGCTCGTAGACGGATTGTAATCGATGGTCCCGATGTTGATGGTGGGCGCAACCGGCTGGGAGGAGGGCAGCTCCCCGATCCCGGCGAGCTGGCGGCGGCGGGATGGGAGGTGCTCGAACACAATTCGATCCGCGGCCGGACGCATGGCGTTGTCGTTTCCCCACGAGCCCCACTTCTGCCAGTCGAGATCCGCATCGTCGCTCCCGCTGTTGGGATTGTCGTTGGCGGGATCGATCAGGGCCACCAGCTCGTTCACGCGGGTAGCCAGATAATTGACCGGGGAGGCGGGTGAGCCGATTTGCTCGTCGATGATGGACCGCATCCGCCGCAGGTACATCTGGTTCAGGGTCGCGTCGTCGAAGATGAGCGTCTTCAGCCGGTTCGAAGGGCCGTCTCTGAGAGGGTTGTTTCTAAACACGTCGTCGAAATAGGAGGGGCCGCTGCGCCAATTGCGCCCGAGGCAGAGGTCGATGTCCCACACCAGCGGGCGCCACTCGCGCGTTCCGTTCGTATCGCGGTAGACGTAGTAGTTCTTGTGGCCGTGGTCCCGGTTGTTGGTCATGTCCAGGGCCGCGAGGTAGTTGATCGTCCCCGGAATGTTCACGTTGTCGTATCCGTAGCGCAATTTCGCCTCGCCTGACTGTCCAAGGCCGCTGACGAGGGCCGACAGGTCGCTGTTGTTCTCGTTCTTGCGTGTCTTCTTGTTCACTCCACTGCTGGAGGAATCCAGCCTGTTGTACATCTTGTAGAGCGCCCCCTCACCATCGAGTCCAACGCGCTCGAGGTAGCGATCATCGCCGTCTTCCACCAGGTCGGCAGTGTTGAAGAAGGCCGCGTTCTGTTGGATGCGCACGGGAAAGGCGAAGTGTCCGGGGTGACCGGTGTTCCTGATGATCTCGTAGCCGAGGGTGTTGCGGGTCTTGGACTTGTCGGCCCAGTTGGTAAGCATGTTGATGTCCTTCACCCGGGTCTCGCCGTCCTTGTATCGGAATCGATCGCTCTTGTTGAAGTCGAAGTCGTAACTCTTCTTCGGGAATCCTCCCGTCGACTGGCCATGCCGATCGGCCTGGATGTTGTCGTAGAACTGCCCCAGGTAGTAGACTGAGCCACGGGAGCCGCTGGTGGTGTTGGCGCCTCCGGGATTGGAGGTGAACCAGTGAAAGATCGTCAGGGATGAACTTGCTACCGAAGGGTCGTCTGTAATCGTTCCGAAGTACTCCGGCGAATCGAGGGGATCAGGAAACTGGGGCTGGGTCGACGTCCCGCCGCCGGTGTCCGTGGCGGTCACCTTCCATCGAATCATTTCCCCTTCCGAGAGCGTGCTCGTGGAAATGGTGGCGGTATAAATTCCGTCTCCAGCCGTGGCATCGTCACCCGATCCGTCATCGACCATGGTGAGGGTCTGGTTTGTTTCGTACATCACTCGCCAGCTCAGCGTGACGGTGTTGATGGGATTGATGGTGGGAACGACCTCGGCCTCAATCACGAGGCTATTGGTGGAGAGGGAGCCTTGATAGAAGATCGCGGTCTGGTCGGTCCCGTCGGAGCCATCCTGATCGAAGGATCCGGTATCGACCATGAGATCGATGCGGTCGCCGATGCTGAGGGAGCGTGGAATGCTGAAGGCCACGGGGCCGCCGTCGGTCACTTGGGCGAAAATTTCAGTTCCTTCGTGGAAGACCCGGCCAGTGGTTCCATCACCCGAGGCGTTGAGGTTGTGGAAGGTGCCGGTGAGGGTATGCAGGCCGGAGACATCACTGACCCAGCGTCGTACGGTCGCTTGCTCGGGGCCCGGATTGGAATCGTTGGGGTGGACATTGGTGGCGCCAATGGAGGTCCAGGGTGCCGTGCTTGCCGTTTGGACATCCCAATGTGAGCCGGTCCAGAGCTGAGAAGTTCCGTTCCAGGACCCTTGGCCGGTTCCACCCTTGAAGGCCGTGAAACTGGTGTCCGGGTTGTAGACTCCGCCGCCCTGGTGATATCCGTAAACCCATCCGTTCTGTTCCTGGGTGCCGGAGAATTCCGCCGCCGAGTCCGCGACCACGGGTGGGGAGACGGCGTTGAGGAGGATCGGAGGCAGGTCTTTGGTCACGCTACGGATGAGGGGACCGGGAGTGGAGACCCCACCGCTGTTGGGAGCGTTCGGAGTTGGTCCCGTGAAGTAGGAAGGGGTCCCTGTGCCCGTGACGGAGGTGGACTCCAATTCCGGAACGAAGAGAATGTCCGAACTGGAGGAGCCTCTGTTGAGTCCGTGGATACAGAGCACGTTGGCACCCACGTTCAACAGTGACGAGGAGACTGGAAAGAGCTGGTAGTTGACGGACTGAGAGTCGCTGTGATTGGCGGTGGCATTAGCGAGGTAGTCGAGCGAATCCGGAGTGGGGGCGTTCTCCTCGGCGATCGAAAGAGGATTGCCGTTCAGATAGGCGACGAATCCATCGTCGTACTTCATCTTGAGAGTGAGCCCGGAGATCGCGGAGGGATCGGCAACGTTGAAGGGAATCCGGATGTAGATCGTGGTCTTGCTGGTCCACATCAGGCTCTGCACATCAGTGTTGATGAGGGCATCGTATGCATCCGGTGACCCGGTGGCGTAGCCTACTCCCGTTGTCCCGTTGGCCCACGAGGAATCGGGGAAGTTCGTCCCGATCCAGGAGTTGGGATTGTTACCTTCCTCGACATCGTCGTTTCCATTGGCGGGAACCTTGTATTTCACCGCCGCTCCCGGGGCGAGGAGAGTCGCGGAGGTGGTGGACTGCTGGAGTCCGAACGATACGTCCTGAACCTGGAGCGGAAAGGCGGGCGTATAGGAGTGTTCCACCGTGGTGCCGTTGGGCCGTAGCAAGGCGAGAAACTCGCCGCTGCTCGTGAGCTTGAAATTGGTGTGGAGTTGTGCGGCGGGGTCACGCCGGTCCTTGTTGGAAGCAAACACCAGAAGCTGTTCTCCGGGGTTCAGGACGAGACTGGGAAAGGCCCACTTGGTGAGCTCCGCAGCATTGTCGGTGAGGAACCAGCCGTCCAGATTCACGGCCACTCCGCTTTGGTTGAAGATCTCGATCCAATCTTCGCTGTCCCCGTCTTCGTCATCCAGGGTGTCCTGGTTGGAAGCCATGAACTCGGAAATGACGAGGGACTGTGCGGGAGCGCGGAGGGGGAATCCCAGGAAGAGGGTGGCGACGACAAAGAAAATCGTCCCCGTGAATTCACGGTTGAAGGAAATCATGTTGTGGGGGTTAGGGGGGAAACCCCTCCCATTCAGGAGGTTGTGGATAGAGTCCCTCGGACTCGTCACGAAGGCAAATGCTAAAGGCCGCCCTGGGGCCCTTGAAAAGGTTGGGTGGAGACAAGATTCGATTACGGATCGAGCTCGAGGACGAGGA
>JAPKFB010000075.1 GCA_028821775.1 Roseibacillus sp. | reverse complement strand
CGGTGGAGTCCCTTGTGGAAGAGGTGGAAGAGGTGGAAGAGGTGGAAGAGGTGGAGGAGCGAGTTCGACCTGCCGCGGTCCGCCAACCGCCTCCCCCTCCGGAGCATTTACCGAGTTACACTCAGGCCCCTCCGGGTGCAGAGGTGGAGGAGCGAGTTCGACCTGCCGCGGTCCGCCAACCGCCTCCCCCTCCGGAGCATTTACCGAGTTACACTCAGGCCCCTCCGGGTGCAGAGGTGTTCGGTCATGCTCATGGTTCCGGGGTTGCTCGGGGACATCATGGTCAACCGGCACTGCGTTCGGCAACTCGGAGCAGTCCCATCGTATTCATCATCATCGCGGTCTTTCTGGCCCTGGCGATTGGAATTGCCCTGTTCATTGGTCTGAACCGCGAAGCGGACCTCCCTCCGGAAGGTGATTCCGTGATCGCGAAGGTCGATTTCCTGGAAGGCGATGTGGTCTACATTCGCGAGGTGGGTGAGATCGAACTTGCGCCGGGGGTGGACCTGAAGGAAGGAGACCGAATCAACGTGCGCCATGGTTCGGTCCGCATCGCCTATGTGGGAGAGAAAAGCTATCTGCATGTTCGTTCCGGCAGTGAGATCACGATCGGAGATCATCAGGAGGGCAAGGAGGTCAGGCTCTCTCTGGGAGAGGTGACCGTGGAGGCGGCGCTGCAACCGATCGGCAAGCCGATGATCGTGCAGAGTGACAATGCCCGTGCCACCTTCCTGGGGGCCAAGGTGACGATGCGGAGTCTCGGGAAGGAAACCTTGGTGGAAGTGTCGCAAGGAACGGTGCTGGTGGAACGTCTGCGAGATCGCACCAGTGTGCAGCTGGGAGCCGGAGCCTGGACCCTGGTGAGCGGGGCAGAGCCCCCCTTGGCCTGGGAGTTCATGGCGGGAGTCAACTTGAACGGAGGCGAAGTGGAGATCGATGGCAACAAGTGGATGTCGGATGCAGGGGCCAAGACCGCAGGGCTTCAAGTAACCGCCATTGGGAAAGCCCCTGAGATGCGCACCTCCGTCCAGCAACCGGTAGGTTATGTCCCCAGTCCCGGCCTCCGGTCGGTCTTGAAGAGCAAGGTGGTCGCAAGCAAGACGAAGCTTGCGATCAAGTGGCCGCAAGCGAATGCGCGCTACCAGGTATTTGTGTGGATGCTGGAAGATGAGGGGGACTCGGTGCGTGCTCTGCGGCTGAACGTGGAAGAAAAACTGGTGGGATCAGATCTCGGCAAAGAGCAGGTCCTCGGAGGGTGGAATCGCTTTGGTCCGTATCAAGCGGATGTGAAAGACGGGGTTCTCGATTTTCTGCTGAGTGCAGATTCCAAGTTTCAGAACCACGATCCCCATCTCTCCGGAATTGCCATTTACCGTCTGGGGAGCGGTGGTGCCCCTGTGCCCGCTCCAACGAGTGGGGTCCCCGCTGCACCCCTTGTCCCTGCGCGGGCTCCTTCTCCGGGAACTCCGCCCGCGGTCGTGCCAACGATTCCCGATTGAATCTAACAAGGGTGGCGGTTCTCGCTTTACTGTTGCAATCGCAACTCGCTATTTCAACGAGAACGGTTCCGTTTCCTTGTTGAGGGTGAGGGCTTCGAAGTTTTCGTGGAGCCAGCCGGGAAGCAAGTCGCCGCCCGGGTGGTCGAGGGCTTTGCCCGGGAGTTTCAAGTCGGGCGCGCGGTCCTCGGAGGCATAGTGAGTGTAGGCGATGCGGAGCGCTTCCTTGTCACTCAGGGGGACTGCAATAAGGTGCGAGCGCGGTGCGGCGGATGCCGGGTTCGAATTGTGCGCGGGACCATGCTTCCGCGAGTCCCGGATCGCGAGCCAAGGCTTGCAGGCAGGCGGTCGGGTCTTCCAGTCTGCCACCGTTCCCGCAAAGGGGGGTGGTGGACATGATCCGGGAGACGGGGAGGAGAGCAAATAGATCGATCGTGGCGTGCTTCCCAGAGAGTTTGGATCGGCCACCTTGCAATCGAGTTCAATGTTCGGATGGACGAGGTCTCTCTCCGGCAGCGGAGTGGACTGTATGATTGTCCCGGAGCACGTCTTGACGCGGCGAGCGACGATCATCGGACATTGGGACGATTTTTGGCCCGGAGAGGTTGTCTTTTGGTTGTCGGCGATGCTCTGGCGGCCGCGACGGTCGAACTCGAGTTAGTTCGATGATCTGACCTCGGTCCCGGTGAGTGCGCAAGGGCGCGGAACGCCACGACTTTCGAAGACCCTCTTCTAGGCGTTTTGCTTTCTCTTGAGGGGCAGGAGCTTGGTCACAAATGCAGTTCCCAGGAGCGCCACCGCCATTCCGATGATCATGCGGACACTGACTGTTTCATGGAGAAAGAGTGCGCCCCAGAGGACTCCGAAGACGGGAATCACGAACGTGACGGTGGCGGCTGCGGTGGCCCCGGTGCGGTTGAGGAGGTCAAAGAAGAGGACAAAGGCGAAGGCCGTGCAGAGGAAGGCGAGCGTGAGGGTTGCGGCGATGGCCCCAGCACTCGGCATTGCTGGCGGAGGAAAGAGGAGGGCCAGAGGGAGAAGGATCAGGGCGGCGCAAAAGAGGCTGCCTGCGGAGACGAGCAGCGGAGTGAAGTTGGCAAACCTGGTTTTCGCGTAGTGGCTGGAGACTCCGTAGGAGCAGGTCGCCATCAAGACCGCGACAATGGGCCAGCCTGTTCCGCCTTTTTCGAAATTGAGTTGATCCCCAGTCAGGATGGCGATGCCTAGAAAGCCAATGAGCAGTCCGAGAATCTGGGAGCGGAGGAGGGGAAGGCGCAACCAGAGGAAGCCGACGATGGCGGTGAAGATCGGCGTTGAGGCATTGAGGAGGGAAGTGAATCCTGCAGCGAGGCTGGTGGCGGCAAATCCGAAGAAACAAAAGGGAAGGGCGGCATTCACAAAGCCGAGAAAGAAGAGGGAAGCCTTGTTTTGGAGGACGAGGCGACGGTTCTCGGGCCGGAGGAGGACGGGCAGAAGGACGAGTGCCCCACCACCAATGCGGCCGAAGATCATGGCGAAGGGTCCAAACTCCGGGACGGCGATGCGCATGAACAGGAAGGAGGCGCCCCAAATCGCGGAGAGCAGCATCAGTCGAATGGCGTCGGAGAGGCTCACCGTCGAGTTGGTCGCGAGGCTAGGGCGAAGATCGCCCCGCGGCGAGGGGGAATGCGAGCTCCACGCAGGGGAATTCTGACGCCAGCTTTGGCTCTCACTGAGGGCTTCGTTGCGCCCTCCTAGCCCAGCTCAAGAGCTCCATCCTTGCAGTGCTTGGCGCTGCCGAAGGTCTTCAATTGATGACCGAAGGAGTGGGCGAGGGACAGAAGAAATCGGTTGTGAGACTGCCCCTTGAAGTCGTGGCACTGTCCCATCTTGAAGCCGGCTCCGTTGCCCAGCACGAGGAAGGGAATGTTGTTGTGAGTGTGGGAGTTGCCCTTTCCGAGTTCGTTGGTCCAAATGATGGTGGTGTGATCAAGCATGGATCCCGTCCCGCCGGGCTCAGGGGTCTCGGCGAGCTTCTTGGTGAGATAGGCGAGCTCTTGGGCGAACCAGGTATTGATGCGGCGGAGCTTGTCCTGGGCATTCTTGTTGTCGTCTCCCTCGTGGGACAGGGAGTGGTGTCCTTCCTCGACATTGAGCCAGCGCATCCGGGCCTGACCGACCGAGCGCATGTACTGCAGGGTCGCGATGCGGGTCATGTCGTTGGCCATCGCGTTGACCAGAAGATCGATCTGCATTCGGCTTACCTCAGGGGTGTTGTCGTTGACCAACTCGATGTTGGGATCGAGCTCCGGCTCGGGATGAACAAGTTTTTTGTCATCGGCACGTTTCAATTCGCTCTCCATCGCGCGGACTAGATCGAGGTGATCGGCGAGGAGCCGGCGATCTTCCTTACTGATCTTTTTGGAAACCTTTTTGAGGTCATCGCTCACATCGTCGAGAAGTCCCACGAGGGTGGCCTTGTCCTTCATTTTCCCATAGAGCTTGTTGAGCATCTGGTAGGGATCGTCGATGGGCGCGACGGGCTTGTTGGATCCGGCATAGACCATGCGGGTCCAGGGGTCGGCACGACGGGGAACGGCCACTCCAAACTCAAGGGAGCCGAATCGTGTGCTGGTGGCGGAGTTTTTCTGGAGGAAATTCTTGAGTTCCTGGTCGATCGAGATTCCGTTCGCCCAGCCGGCGGGCGTATCCGAGCCGCCCTGGATGTTGCCAGGGAGGAGTTCGATGCCGGTGAGGAGGCAGCTCATGCCGCGCATGTGACCGTCGCCGTCGCCGCGGATGCGGTTGGAGAGGCCCTTCAGGAGGAGCATGCGCTCCTTGTAGTCCTTGAGCGGTTCCAAGATGGGTTTGAGCTCTCCCAGTTCACCCGGGTGGTCCGGCCAGAAGTCCGGCGGGAGGGTGCCGTTGGGCGAGAACATGATGATGAGGCGCTGCCTGGGGGCGGGGTTCTCTGCCCCGTAGAGGCTGGGCAAACCGGAGACGAAGGGGAGGGCCGCGGCCGAGAGGCCGAGGTCGCGGAGAAAAGCGCGGCGGGTTCGCATGATCATCAGGAAGAGAGGGAGATTAGTTCGAGGAAGCTGCGGCGGTCTTGCGATCCAACTCGTGGGTGGCGGCCATGCTCGTGATTTCTACGAGCAGGCTTTGAATGTTATAGCCGGAATCGGCGAATTTTTCACGCAGAGAATCCAGGTGGCCGGAGCCATAGGCTTCGGTGGATTGCTTGGTGAGATGGTGAACGAGGTGGGTGATGAAGGCGCGATGCGCGATCTTGCTGGCGACCGCGAGGTTGGCGAGATCGCGGGCACTGGTGATGCGGACCTTCTGGTCATTGTCGGTCAAGTAGTCGCTCACGGTGTTGATGGGTTTCTTGTTGTCCCTGGTGCGGAAGCGCCCCACGGCGTCGAAGCGTTCCAGGCTGAATCCGATCGGGTTGATCACGCGGTGGCATTGCATGCAGGATTCCTTCTTGGTGAGCTCGGTCACCTTTTCGCGCATGGTGAGGGACGGGTCAAAGTCCTCGTTCTTGAAGGCGACGGCTTCGGGCGGAGGTTTGAGGAGGTGCCCGAGGACCTTCTGGCTGAGAAAGACGCCCCGGTGAATGGGCGAGGTGTTGTTGTGGTAGGCGTTCGCGGAGAGGAGGTAGGGGTGGGTGAAGATCCCGGCGCGCTCTCCCTCAGGAAAGGTCACTCTGTCGAAGGTCGAATTGCGGGCCCCATCGGCCTGGTAGAATTTGGCCAGGCGCGGGTTGAGGAAGAGATAGTCAGCGAGGAGAAGTTGGCGATAGTCCGAGGCGGGGCTCCAGACAATTTCGTCCACGAATCGTTCCAAGGAGCTGCGGAGATCAGCCACCACGTGTTGGTCAAAGTCGGGATAGAGGGTGGGGTCCTTGCCGAGGTCTTCCCGTTCGTCCATGGCGAGCCAGTGATGAAAGAAGCCCCGCATTTTCTGCCGGGCTCGGGGATCCTGCAACATGCGGCGCAGTTGCGCGGTGATCTGGGCGGGCTTCTGGAGTTTATTTTGGGCGGCTGCCTCGCGAAGTTTCTGGTCGGGAAGGGAGTCCCAGAGGGTGAGGGCCAACCGTGAGGCGAGGGTGTAGGAATCGGGCTTGCCCGGATTGTCGGCGAGCCCGGGATAGAGGAAGCGCGGCGAGGTCAGAATGAGCAGGAGGGAGTGACGGAGGGCGATTTTGGGATCGGATTGGCTTTCAAAGCGGGAGTCGATGAAGGTCTCTTTCTGTTCGGGGGTGAGGGGGCGGCGGAAGGCGCGCTCCGCCACCTGGTGGCAGAAATGGCGGACTTTTTCGGGATCCTTGATCTGTTCCCGGTTGAGCGGAGTAGCACTCTGCATGTTGGCGAGGACATGGTTGGCCACCTCGATCGCGGCATAGGTGGTGGCCTCCTGCCATTCTTTGGAAATGTCAGAGCCGCGCTCGTAGCCGAGGCTGCGATCATCGGCGGGAAACTTCGTGTCGACGACAGTGACGGGATCCACCACATGGGGTGAGAGGAATTCGTTGGGGATGACTTTCCACGCGCCGTGGGGTGGCTTCCATTCAAGCTGAATGGAAGCGAGTTTTTCCTGATAGCTGAAGTAGTGCAGGAAGAGGGGATAGGCGCGACCCCCGAGAAGATCCATCCGGCCGGTTTTTTGCTGGATCACGTTTTTGGTGCTGACATAGGCGTCGATGAACGCAGCCTTGTCGTCGTCTCCTTGGAAGGAGTTGAGGAGGAGGAGAGCTCCGTTGCGGGTGCGGACCCGGAACTCGTAGGTCCCCGAGTGCGCAGGGAGCAAGGAGCCGGACCATCGAATCGAAAAGCCACTTTGTTTCATGCTGGGGGCAGGAATGCCTTTGCCCCAGTCAAAGTTGATTTCCGGATCAACGCGCTCGAGGATTGATTTCTTCTCCTTGTTCATCTTCTCGGAGTTGAAGTAGCGTCCTTTCAGTCCACGGTCCGGCGAGAGGTGTTGGGAGCGTTTGAACGATCCCAGGAGATCGCTGACGGACTGCCGGTATTGATTGTTGGTGAGACGGAGGAGTTCGACGCGAGGAGGGCTATGGCGCGCGTGGGCGACTGGTCCGTAGAAGGCGTCATAGATGTAGTGGGCCACGGCCATGGCCTCATCGTCCACGACGGTGTCCTCCTTGTCCTCGGGCATCGACTTATGGATGTAGCGCGCGAGTGATTCCACCGACTTGCTGCCCCAGAGTGATTCGTCGTATTCGTCGTCGACGCCTTGGCCTTGGTCGCCGTGACAGGAGGCGCAGTGCTCAGAGTAGATTTGTTGACCCGTCTTGACGTTGCTCGGGCCGGGTTTTTCGCTGCAGGAGGTCAGAGGGGCCAAGAGGACGGCGAGAAGGAGTGGCAAGGAGGGGGGGCGCATCCGGGGAATCTTACGGGAGACAGGGAACGCATGTTTCGCATTTAGCGGGAAGGCAAGGGGCGAAATTGCCGGAAGGAGGGATTCCTGCGGAAGAATCGGTTTCCGGGCCTGATTGGGAACCGGGAATTGGCGTGTCGGGTCTGCGCCACGGTTGAAGGACCCCATTCTGAATAGCGAGGAGCGGTTCGCTAGTCGTAGATCGGGAGCTTGTATTTTTCGCTCTTGGTGCGGTCCTTGCGGAAGGCCTCTTCGAGTCGTTTGACGATCTCGGGGTGTTTGGTTGCGAGATTTTGGGCTTCCGCGGGGTCGCGATTCAAATCGTAAAGTTGCCACTCTCCCGGCTTCTTGGAGCGAACCCTTTGGCGCACGGCCTTCCAGCTGTCATCGATGACCGCGAGCTGTCCGCCGTAGCCATGGAACTCCCAGATCATGGGCTTGTGGCGATTGAATTTCGCAGGGGAGGGAGTTGCGGTCTGGATGACCGGGAGGAGGCTCTCGCCGTCCAGATCCTTGGGTGGCTTCGCCTCCGCGATGGCGCAGAGAGTGGGAAACCAATCCGGGAAGTAGGAAGGAGTGTCGGTCTTGCCGCCGGGTGCGGTGCGACCCGGCCAGCGGACGATGGCGGGAACGCGAATGCCGCCTTCATTGACGCTGCCCTTAAAGCCTCGCAGCCCTGCAGTGGAGTTGAAGAAGGCGGAGTCCACGCCGCCGACGCCGAACTTGGGATCACGTGAGCCGTGGGTGGTGCCATTGTCTGAGGTGAAAATCACCACCGTGTTTTCCACGAGACCGTGTTGCTCGAGACGCTGCAAGATCGTGCCCACGTGCTCATCGAGATCGGAAATCATGGCGGCGTAGGCGGCGCGCGGTCGAGGGTGGGGCAGGTAGCCATTCTGCCCGCGATAGACTCCCTTTTCCTGGTCCCACTCCTTGGGGTAACGATCGATCCATTCCTGTGGCGGATGCATTGCGACGTGAGGTTCCACGAAGGGGCAGTAGAGGAAGAAGGGCTTGGTCTTGTTGGCGTCGAGAAACTCAAGCGCTTCTTCGAGAATGCGGTTGGGGGCATAGGTCTCCGCGCGATAGTCCTCTGCTTTTACTTCGCCGGTTGGTTTGCGTTGATGACCAGGGATGGGGTCCTTGTTGATCGAGTCGATGCCTTCGTCGTCGTCGAGGAAGGGAGGATAGAAGGAGTGCGCGTTGCGTTGGCAGTTGTAGCCGTAGAAGCGGTCGAAGCCCTGCCGGATGGGAGAGCCCGTCGAGTCGGTGGGGCCGAGGCCCCACTTGCCAAATCCGCCCGTGGCATAGCCGGCCTCTTGCAGGGACTCGGCGATGGTGACCGCATGGGCCGTGATCGGCCACTGGCCGGGGAACTTGCGTCCGTTCTTGGAGTCGCCGTTGCTACGGATCTCGGCATGGCCGAGGTGGCGTCCGGTCAGGAGCACGCAGCGGGCTGGCGCGCAAACCGGCGCACCGGTGTAGTGACGGGTGAAGCGGATTCCCTCCTTTGCGAGGCGGTCGAGGTTGGGAGTCTTGATTTTCTTCTGTCCGTAGCTCCCGAGTTCGCCCCATCCGAGGTCATCGGCGAGGATGAAGACGATGTTGGGTTTTGCCGCAGGAGTGGCGGCAGAGAGGGCGCACAGGATCGCGACGACCAACAGTCGGAGGGTGATCATGCGGAGTTGTTAGCTCCTGAAGGCCGGGAGGACAAGGGTGGCTTGTCGCAAGCCTCCTGAACTTCCGCCCTGGCGGGGAGCGATCCGCGCTTTCCGAGGGGAGAAATCGGATTACGGCTTCTTCTTGCCCTTCTTCTTTCCGAAGCCCGCTTTGCGGGTGTGTGCGATCGCTTCGGTGGCTGCGCCTTGATCGCCTTGTGATTTCATCCAGGCGTCCAATTTGTCGGAGAGTTCCTTCCTGACTGCTGAGAGGCTCGAGTTGGCGACCAGATTCTTCAAGCAATGGGGATCGGCCCGGACATCGTAGAGTTCCTCGGCGGGGCGGCTTTGGTATTTGGAAACCATCGCTTGGGCATGGGGATCGTTCTCCAGGGCCTTTTTCGTCCAACTGGTCCAGTAGTCCATTTTGCCGCCTTTTTTGGTGACTGCATTGGTGAACCTGGTGTCGGGATGGAGATTGCGGATGTAGCGGTAGCGTTTCGAGGCGCAGCTCCGGATGCCGAAGGCCTCACTGCCATTGATGATGCCGCGAGTGGTGTGCAGTCCGTAGGTGTATTTCTTATGTTCCTTCGTCTTGCCCAGGAGGACTGGAAGGAAGGACTTGCCGTCAAGGTCCTGTGCGCTCGCTCCGGCCACTTCGAGAAAGGTAGGGGTCACATCGACATATTCGACCAAGGCCTCGGTGGTGGACCCTGGCTTCACCTTGCCGGGCCAGCGCGCGATCATGCCGGAAGCCACGCCCAGTTCGAAGCAAGTCCACTTGGCAAAGGGAAAGGAGGAGCCTTGCTCGGAGACCGCAATGACGAGGGTGTTTTCGCGGAGACCAAGGTCATCGAGGAGAGCCAGGAGTTGTCCGCATTGCCAATCGTAGAAGGTGATTTCGGCGAGATACTTCGAGTAGTGCAAGCGGGTTTCTGGAGTGTCGACCCACGAGGGCGGGAGCTTGAGGGACTCCGGCGGATAGGCGGACGGGTCGCCCTTGGTGTAGGGTGAGTGGGGCTCGTTGGAACAGGCGAAGAGGCAGAAGGGGGTGTCGGCGGCCTTGCTCTCCGCGAAGAGTTTCTTGAGATTGGCATAGAGCGGCTTGGTGCCCGGGCCGTCCTTGCGGAAGTCGGCGGAGTATTCGAAGGGAAAGGACTCCCGGGGCGAGATGTGGGTCTTTCCACTCAGGGCGACGCGGTAGTTGGCATCCTTCAGGTAGTGGGCAATCGACTTGGTGCCCGGATAGACGCAGGTGTGATTGGGCCAGGCACCTGATCTCACCGGGTAGAGACCGGTGTAGATGTTGTGACGGGTGGGTGAACACATGGGCGCGGTTTGGAAACAGCGCGTGAACTTGAGACCCTCCTTCGCCAGTTTGTTGAGATGGGGCGTCTTCGCCTGTCCCCCGTAGACCTCCATGTCGAGGTAGGTGCAGTCGTCTGCAATCATGAAGACGAGGTTGGGCATTTGCGCACCGGAGAGGACCAGGGCGCAGGAGAGTTGAAGCAAGAGGACGAGAGTTTTCATTGGTTTATGAGGGACGGGTGGTCTGTCAGAGTTGCTTGCGTTGATGGGCCATGACTTTTGCAAGGTCTTGCAGGATTTTTTGCATCTCTCCGCTCTTGGTGATGGCGGCCGAAGAGGCCTTGATCATTCTCGTGCTCACCTCTTCTTGTCGCGTTTTGAACTTTTCCTGAAGGGCCGTCCCACTGTCTTTGTCCAGAGTGCCGATGGCCTCACTCCGCTTCCCAATCTCTTCAAATTGGGCTGAAAGCTGCTCGAGTTTCTTGCCCGCTTCTGCTGTAGAGTCCTTGTTCTCAACCGCTTCGAGAATGGCGGCCGCCTTCTCCATGAGCGCAAGGTGGTCCTTCATGATTGCCTCGTGAGTGTCCTCGCTGCTGCAGGAAGAGAGGAGGGAACCCAAGAGGAGGAGCGCGAGGAAGCCGGTGCCTTTGAGAACGCGAGTCATGCCGCACCCTCATTCTTGTCTCCGGTGGAGTCGAGGAGAAACCGTGCCCTACTTCGGGGCCGGAAGAAAGCGCACGGCATCGATGATGACGTGGCCGTTGGTGTTCGTGTTGGTGATGATGACCGAGGTTGGTCCGCCCAGTTTGTGAGTTCCCAACTTGTGGAACGAGCCCTTGGGAGATCCCGTTTTTTGATTCAGGGTGAAACTCTGGTTGTCTCCTTGGGAGGTGAGAGTGACGGGCACGTTGGTGGCGCGGTTGGAGTTGGCGACGGAGGCGGCCTGGACTTCATAGAAGCCTGGCTTGAGGATGGCGGTGAAGGTCGCCTTGCACGATCCGTCCCGCAGGTCGTTGTCGTGGAAGTAGCCATTGTGCACTCCGGCCGCGACACCCGATTTTTTCCACGGGCCTTCGAGCGTTGCCCTGCTGTCGTCGATGACGATGCCTTTCAGCGACTTGAGCGCGAGGTAGGTCTGGGGGGAGTCGAATTGCAGGGCCTGCCCGTCGGCGAGGAGGCGCTTGCGATAGATGTCGTAGTCGAGGTCCTGGACCGCGATCTTCTGATCGAGGCAGAGGGCGGCTGCGGTGGCCGCGGATTGGCCCAGGATCATGAAGACCGGTTCCATGCGGATGGAGCCGTAGGCGATATGTGAGGAGGAGAGGCACACCGGGACGAGGAGGTTTTCACACTCGTCCTTGCGGGGAATGATCGTGCCGTAGTCGATGGGGTAAGGGCCGCCGGGATTGACCTGGATGTCGCCTTCGTTGCGAACGAGTCCGTTTTTGTCGACGTAGCGTTGCACATTGTGCGAGTCCATATTGTAGGAACCCATGCCGATCGGGCGCGGGGTGGGTTTGTCGCGGCGGAGGTGGGGTTCGGTTTGCACCCAGTCCGAAACCATGCGCCGAGCTTCGCGGACATAGATCTGGTGGGGCCAGTTTCCATTGTCGGTGAACTCGTCTCTGGCGAGGCCCCACTGGTTCATCCTTTCCCTGATGTCCTTGGGCACCCGCGGGTCGTTGGCGAGAAACCAGAGGAGTCCCTTCTGGTAGGTCTCGTGCTCGGCGATGATCTCGCGACGCTTTGTGTAGGATCCATCCGGGTATTCGTAGTTGTAGCCGATATTGTCGAAGGAAAAGCCCCCGTGGTTGTTGGTGTCCGTCTTGCGGTTGGGGATGGGATCGAACTTGCGGAAGCCCTCCCTCGATCCGGTGAGGTAGTAGCGCAAGGCGAGTTCGTATTGCTTGGGATCATACCCCTTGGGCTTGGGCCAGGGGACGAGATTGGCGGGGTGGGTGGTCATGCAGGTGCGAAAACAGTAGGCCTGCACCCGGTGATCGCCGCTGAATTCCACGCCCGGAGACTCGCCGTGAATACGGGGAAGAAGGCCGGAGGCAGGGTCGCCCGGAACCAGGTAGGGATCGACTGGCTTGTTGAACTGGTGCGAGCGCGCGTGGCTAGTCTGCACGCCGTTGAGGGACTCTCCGTACTTGCTGTTGGGTTCGCGACCGATGGTGTAGCTCACCCCGGCGGTGGCCATGAGGTCGCCTTCGTAGGTGGCGTCGATAAAAATGCGTCCGGGGAAGGTGCGGCCGGATAGGGTCTTGATTGAGAGGATGCGTCCATTCTGCCTTTCGATCCCGTCCTTGCGATCGAGCCACTCGTCGCGGTGAACCTTGATGTCGTGCTCCTTGATGAGTTCCTCGAAAATATTTTCGGCGACATGGGGCTCGAAGATCCACATTGTGCGTTGCGTGCCGTCGATGGCGGCCGAACCCTGTCCCTTGTTTCCGTACTCCGAACGCGTCTCCCACTTCCAGGCCTCGTCGGAGTGATAGTGTTTCCAAACCCGGTGGTAGAATTCGCGAGCGAGCCCGCCGATGATTTCCTTCTTCCCGGAATCCGTCCATCCCAGTCCTCCGGCGGAGAGCCCGCCGAGGTGGGTGTCCGGGCAGACGATGACGACCGACTTGCCCATGCGCTTGGCTTGCACAGCGGAGATGACCCCGGCAGAGGTTCCACCGTAGATGACGACGTCGTGCGCTTCACCGGCGGTGAGATTGCTGAGAGTGAAACAGGAAATGAGGAACCGGGTGACGAGCGGCATGGCTGCTGGGAATAGTGGGACGGTCGGGACGTCGGTCAAGGCGACTCCGGACAAGTTTTCTCAAGTGAAAATCTTGGTTGCGACCTCGCCGGAGACATCGGTGAGCCGGAAGTCGCGGCCGCCGTGCGGATAGGTCAGCTGAGTGTGATCGATGCCCATGAGGTGGAGGATGGTGGCGTGCAGGTCGTGGATGGTGCAGCGATCTTCGATGGCATGGTAACCAAATTCATCGGTCTTGCCGTAGCGCAGTCCGCCCTTCACCCCGGCGCCAGCCATCCACATCGTGAAGCCGTCGGGATGATGATCGCGACCAATCGGTCCATTGCCTTCCTGGGTGGTGGGCGTGCGTCCGAACTCCCCGCCCCACAGGACGAGGGTGTCTTCCAAGAGTCCGCGAGCCTTGAGGTCCTGGATCAGGCCCGTGATCGGCTTGTCGATTTGCCCCACGTTGGCGGCGTGGCCCTGTTCGAGATGAGTGTGTTGATCCCACTGCTCGTTGTTGAACTTGAGTGAGTGGGCATGACTGACCTGGATGAAGCGAACGCCGCGTTCGGCAAGACGACGGGCGAGGAGGCATTCTCGACCAAAGTTCTCGGTCCTCGGGTCGTCCATCCCGTAGAGCTTCTTGGTTGCTTCGCTTTCGCCGGAAAGGTCGGTCGCTTCGGGAGCAGCCATCTGCATGCGGAAGGCAAGCTCGAAGCTGCGCATGCGGTCTTCCAACTCGCTCGTGAGCTCGCGGGCTGCGGGCTCGCTTGCGTGCATGCGGCGGAGAAATTCCAATTGGAGCGCCTGTTGCCTGCGGTTTCGGCGAGCATGGGTCATGTAGTGAAAGCGGGCGTCCTTGGCCGGGGTGTTGGGATAGCCGGGAGTGCCGAGAGGGACGCCCCCGTGTTCGGCCGGAAGAAAGGCGGGGCCGAAGTTGTTGGCGCCCCCATGAAGGGAGGTCGGACAGATGGTGACGAATCCCGGCAGGTTGTTGTTCTCGGTCCCGAGTCCGTAGCTCACCCACGCCCCCATGCTCGGTCGGAGCAGGGCTTCGTCGCCGGTGTGTATTTTCATGCAGGCACCACCGTGCGAGACGTTGGTCTCGCACACCGAGTGCAGCATGCAAAGTTCGTCTGCGACCTTGGGAAGATGCTGCCAGAGCTCCGACATCCAGTGTCCACCCTGACCAACCTGGCGCAGTTCCCACGGGGGTTTGAGGAGATTGCCACGCTTGGCAAACTGGACTTTGCGTTCTGGGAAGGGGAGGGGTTTGCCGTTGTCCTTCGCGAGCCTCGGTTTGTAGTCGAAGAGGTCGACGTGGGAAGGTCCGCCGTGCATGAAGAGGAAGATCACGCGCTTGGCACGAGCGGGAAACTGGGCTGGGAGTTGCGCGGCGCCGACTTGTTCCCTGAGCAAGGTGTTGAGGGCAAGTCCGCCAAAGCCGAGCCCGATGCGATGGAGCGCGTCGCGGCGGGTCAGGGAGGCGCTGGGGCGCAGATCGATCATCGCAGGTAGAGAAAATCGTTTGATATCAGGAGGGTGTGGCAAAGCAGGGACCATCCCTCGTCGTCCCCGCCGGCTCGTTGAAGGAAGTCGCGGGCCCACTTTCGTTGCACCTCGTCGGGGGGCGCCGCGAAGAGACGGAGGTGAAGTTCCTCCAGCGGATCGGAGTGGGAGCGGATCGCGGTCGCGAGTTGGTCGGCCATTGTGACGAGAAAGGGACTGTTGAGCATGAGGAGCGCTTGAGTCGCCACCGTGGTGTTGGTTCGGCGTCCGATCGGTGCGGTCGAGTTGGGGAAGTCGAGGAGGGTGAAGAGTTCGTAGAGGTGGGAGCGCACGACCGGAAGATAGACACTGCGATGCGGATACTTTTCGTAGGTCTGGCGATTTCGGGCGAGGTCTGCGGGCGAGGGGTCCTGAAATTTGACTGCCGGGGGTGGCCCGGAGGGGGCCTCTCGATGGAGTCCACCGGACACCGCGAGAACGGCATCGCGAAAGGTTTCCGCTTCCATGCGGCGGATCGTGCGGCCTCCGGGTCGGGAAGCCATGCGGTAGGTGCTGGAAAGCATGAGGCGGCGATGGAGGTTTTTCATCGACCAGCCGTCGGACATGAATTGCCGGGTCAGGTGATCGAGCAAGGCGAGATCGCGGGGCGGCGTGCCCGTCGTCCCGAAATTGTCGGGCGTGGCCACCAGACCTTCTCCGAAGTGCCAGTGCCAGAGGCGATTCACGATCACGCGCGCGGCGAGGGGGTGCTCCGGGGCGGTCATCCAATTCGCCAGTTCGAGGCGTCCGCTTTGGGTGGTGAGGCGGGCCTCGCTGGATGGGGCGCCGATCGCGGTAAGAAATCCGCGTGGCACTGAATCACCAAGGTCGTTGGGATTACCACGGATATTGAGTCGGGCATCGGCAATTGTCCCCTCGGTCACCGCCATCGCCTTGGGATGGCCACCTTTCTGTTCTGCTTGCAGTCTGCCACGCTCCTCCTGGAGCCTGGTATGTTCTGCGCGCACTTGGTTGGCCCGTTCGGGAGTGCTCACCGGGATGAGCCTGATTTTGTCGAGGTGGGACATCATGGGCTCGGATTCGATGCGCAGGACGCGCTTGCCCACGGTAAGTTCAAGCTGTCCTTCATGGTGCCAGCGTTGATTCTCGGGCAACCATCCTCCCGTCACCTCGGTGAGGGCATTCTCGACGGCGACCTTGCCATCCAGGAGAACGCGTCCGGGGCGGGCGTTGGCGGCGGCGTAGCGGAGGGTGAGGAAGTAGGTGCCGGCACTCTTGATCGTGACGTCATATTCCGCGAAGTTCTTCTGGCCTCCTGGATCAGAGATGATGCCGATTCCGTCGCCGTACTTTTGCCGGTCCACGATGACATTGCCGCGGACGTGATCTTCTGCTTCCCACTCCATGGCGCGGCTCTTGTCGACAAACTGCTCGAGCTTTCTGGCGCTGGCGGTAATTTTTTTGGTGAGAGTCTCGATCTCGGCCGCGCGCTTTTTCGCCGCGGCCACCGCATCCGGAAAGAGGAGTTCGCGGTTTTCGATCGCGGTGCTGTGGAAGATTCCGGCCAGCGCGTAGTAGTCGCGTGCGGAAATGGGATCGAATTTGTGGTCGTGGCAGCGGGCACAGCCGAGGGTGAGGCCGAGGAAGACGCGTCCCATGGTGTCGATCTGTTCGTCCACGATATCGGCGCGTTTCTTGACCTGGTCTTTCTCGGCGAGAATCTTGGTGCCGATGGCGAGGAAGCCGGTGGCGGCGATGCGCTCCGCGCTGGCCGGGGTCATCAAGTCGCCTGCGAGTTGCTCCCGGACAAATTGGTCGTAGGGCAGGTCGCGATTGAGGGCCGCGATGACCCAGTTTCGATAGCGCCAGGCGAGAGGATAGGGGTGGTTCTCGTCTCCGCCATTGGAGTCGCCGTAGCGGGCCAGGTCGAGCCAGTGGCGACCCCAACGCTCACCGTAGTAGTGCGAGGCGAGGAGTTCGTCGATGACCTTGCGGTAGGCGGTCGGGGACTTGTCTGCGAGGTAGGTGCGAACCTGATCGGGGGTGGGGGGAAGCCCGATCAAGTCGAAGTAGGCGCGGCGAATGAGAATCCGCTTCCCTGCCGGGGGCACGAGGGGGAGTTGCTGTTCCTCCAACCTGGCCAAGGTGAAATAGTCGAGTGGTTGGCGGATCCATTCCGTGTTGGTCACCTTCGGCAATTCCCCGTGGCCAAGTTTGCCAAAGGCCCAGTGGAGCTTCTTTGTATTTTCAGCACTCAGGCACGAGATGCTCAGGGAGGTGAGAAAAACGAAGCGAATGATCTGGAGGGAGGAATTGATGGTTGTTCTCCTTATCATATCGTTGCGGCTGCAGGAAAGCCGGATCATGAGGAAAGGGAAGAGGAAGAAGGCCGATGGTCAGAAGTTGGGGATGTTACAGAGGGGGCTTCCCCGAATCTGTTAGATGGAATGGAAATGAATTTTCTAACCCTGTTCCTCCAGCCAGTCGTTGAGAATCTCAAGAGCAGCCGCCTGATCGATGATGTTCTTTTGCTGGCGGGCGGACTTGCCCGCAGCGCGCAGTTTTTCGGATGCGCTTGTGGTGCTGAGTCGTTCGTCGCCGTACTCGAGGGGAAGGCCAGGGATCTTTTCAACGAGTTCGTCGCCGAAAAGTCGGACCCGTTGGGCGGACGTGCCCTCGCTCCCATCGAGGCGGAGAGGCAGGCCCAGGAGGAGGAGTTTCACCTCCCGTTCGCGGACGATCTCTGCGATGCGTTCGAGAGGGTCCGTTTTTTCGAGGTGGATCGTTTCGACCGGATGGGCGGCGATGCCAAGCAGATCGGTGGCCGCCAGGCCGATGCGGGCCTGGCCGTGATCGATGGCGAGGATGGGATGGAGTTCAGCGCTCAGAGGGCTCGTCTTGGCCGTTCCCGGGTGTGGTGGCAAGCGGGGATTCCAGATTAGTGATAACAGAGGATGGAGAGGGAAATGAGGGACGAGCCTGCAAGGATGACGCTGGTGGTGTCATCTCTCAGGGTCAAATCACCGATCGTGACCATGAGGACGATGGGAAGAACAAAGCCGAGCACGATACTCAAACATACCCTCGTGCTGTCTGGTCACCTTTGTTACGGATCCATCTTTTCTTCAAGGACTCACGAGTCCATTCAAAGCAACTCCTCGGGCAATTCTCTGACCAGTTTCTTGATGTCATCGGCCTTCTCGCGGTGGGCCACGAGGATGGCGTCGCCGGTTTGAACTACGATGAGATCGTCCACTCCGAGGAGGGCCACGCGGCGGTCATTGTCGCTGAAGACGATGTTGTTGTGGCTGTCGATGACGGTGATCGGTTTGTTGGTTTGATTCGCTTCGGGAGCGGTCTCGAGATACTTGGCGACGGAGATCCAGGAGCCCACGTCGTCCCAATCGAAGGTTGCCTCGATGTTGAATACGCGGGAGGCTTTTTCCATGAGGGCGTAGTCGATGGAAATGGGAGTGAGTTCCGGAAAACGCGTGGCGATCGTGCCGACGACATCATCGCTGTCACGAATCTCGGCCACGAAACTACCAAGTTCGGGCGCGTGGGTGTTGAGTTCGTTGAGTGCGGTGGAGACGGACCAGATGAACATGCCGGCGTTCCAGGTGAAATTGCCGCTGGCGAGAAACTCTTCGGCTTGAGCTGGGTCGGGTTTTTCGCGGAAGCGCACCACCTCGTGAGGGGTGTTGGTGAGGTCGAGTCCTTCGAGATTGGCGGGTTCACCCCGTTCGACGTAGCCATAGGACGGACAGGCCCAGGAGGGCTTGATTCCTACCGTGACGAGACCCGCCCCTGCCTTGGCGGTGGCGAGCGCATCGGTCATGACGGAATGATAAGCGGCGGTGTCATTGACGAGGTGATCGGCGGGCAGGACCATCATGAGGGCCTCGGGATCGCGGGCCGCGACGAGTCCGATTCCGAGCGCGACGGCGGGGCCGGTATCGCGCTTGGCGGGCTCCGCAATGATGTTTTCGGGAGGAAGGGAGGAAGCGAGTTCGCGCACCGCTTTTTCCTGCAGGGCATTGGTGAGAATGAGGATGTTCTCCCGAGGGACGAGGCCGTCGAGGCGCTCGATGGTCTGGTTGAGGAGAGGGTCCGTGCCGAAGAGGTTGAGAAGCTGCTTCGGTTTGGCATTCCGGCTGAGGGGCCAAAAGCGGGTACCGCTGCCGCCCGCGAGGATCAGAGCATAATGGTTTGACATGCTTCCTAGATAGTGGGGGGTCATGGGCCCATGTTAAAAGCAACTATGTGATGAAATTCTTGTTTTTACTCGGCCGGGTGTGAGTTAAGTTTACTTCGTGAACGGCAAATCTCACGATCCCGGAAGAAGCCTTGTGGAAGCCAGCGCGGAGTGTGCTCCGGCGGTCTTGGGGGTGGCGGCCGGAATAATCCTTGGGGACCTCATGCATCGTGGCGCCCGGCGCCCGGTGGGATTCGCCCTGGCGGTGCTTGGGGCGGCTGCGATCGCGCCCGTGATTGTCGATTCGGTTCGCGAAAAAGTGGCGGGTCCCAACACCCGCCGAGGCACGCAGCGCACCCTGCGGAGTATCCGGGATGGAGCTGGGATGCCGGCCCGGGACATTGACTACGTGAAGGAAGAGCTCGGCGAAATATAAGTCGGCGATTCCAATCATTAGGCCGCCGGGGAGAGTGGGGCTTCGCGGAGCCGGAGCGAGGAGCGCGATCCCCTTTCTGGATCAGACTTGCGCGCCGTGATGGTTGGCGGCGAGCTCACGTACCACAGAAGGGAAGATGGTCTTAAATTTGTGCTGTGGCCGCCAGCCCAGTGCCGCAAAGGACTTGGTGTTGTCGATGGAGTAGCGCCGGTCATGGCCCGGACGGTCGCTCACCGAGGTGATGAGAGACTCGGGTTTTGCGAACACTTCGAGGACACTGCGGGCGATGCCCAGATTGGTGCGTTCGCATGCTCCGCCGAAGAGATAGACTTCTCCGCTGATTCCCTGCTTGAAGGCGGCGATCAGCCCGCGGCAGTGATCGTCGACGTGGATCCAGTCGCGGATGTGCATGCCGTCGCCGTAGAGGGGAAGCTGTTCGTCATGAAAGGCGGCCTTGACGAGGGTGGGGACGAGTTTTTCCGCGTGTTGGCGTGGGCCGTAGTTGTTGGAGGAGCGGGTGATGACCACCTCCTGGTGGTAGCTCTTGACGGCTGCAGAACAGAGGAGGTCTGCGGCAGCCTTTGAGGCCGAGTAGGGAGAAGAGGGGTTGAGCGGGCTGGAATCGAAAAAGCGGCGGGGAGGATCGACCGAGCCATGAACTTCATCGGTCGAACATTGCAGAAGCGGCACGGCATGGGAGCGGCAGGCCTCCAGGAGATGGGCCACCCCGGTGACATTGGTGCGCACGAAGTCGTCCGGGTAGAGCAGGGAACGATCGACATGGGACTCTGCGGCAAGATTGAAGACCCCGGTGATGCCATGGTCGTGAAGGAGCCGGGCGACAAACTCCCGATCGCCGATGTCGCCTTCTGCGAAGGAAAAGCGCGGATCCTGATCGGGACCGATGAGGTGGCCTCGATTTCCGGCATAGGTCAGCTTGTCGAGGACGACGAGGCGTTGGAGCCCGTGTAGCTTGAGAAGGTGGCGGGCGAGCGCCGAGCCAATGAAGCCAGCCCCGCCAGTGAGCAGGATGGAGCGGAGTTGTCGCACGTCGAAGGATAGGCAGGTTTGGGCCGGAGGGAAACGGCTCTTTTTTGAAGAGGGGTCCTGCTAGCCTCGGAGCATGGAGATTGTGGTGACCGGGCCGAGTGGCAAATTGGGGGGAGCGCTGGTGAGGCTTTGGCAAGGGGAGCACATCGTGCATGGCTTGGGCCGCGAGGTCCTGGATCTGGGAAAGCCCAACGAACTGGCGCGGGCGCTGGAAAACTATTCCTTTGACGCGATCGTGAACGGGGCCGCGATGGCCAATCCGGAACATTGTGAAAACAATCCGGAAGAAGCCCGCCGGGTCAATACGGAGTCGCCCGCTGCCTTGGCGCGGATTTGTGGCGAGCGGGGGGCGCGCTTGGTGCACTTCAGCACCGACTACGTGCTGGATGGTTCCCGGGAAGGATTGAAAGATGAGGAGGCGCCTGTTCATCCGCTCAACGAATACGGGCGAAGCAAATTGGCAGGGGAGAACCTGGTCTTGGAGGAGCATGCCGAGTCGATTGTTTGTCGGGTTTCGTGGATCTTCGGAACGGAGCCGGGAGGATTTCTGGAATCATTTCTCGCGCGAGCCGGGAGGGGCGAAGAGCTCCAGGCTGTCGAGGACAAGTTCTCCAAGCCCACCTGTGTGACGGAGATCGCCCGGGTGGTCCTTGCCTTGCTGGAGCGGGGCGATCTCAAGGGGCTCTTTCATCTCACCCACGAGGGAGCGCCGGAGAGTTGGTGGTCGTATGCAAGCAAGGTCCTGGGCTTCGCCCACGCGCTTGGATTGTTAGAGGAGCTTAAGGAGGTGCGTCGACAAAAGATGGCGGATGCCGCGCGCCTGCAGGTTGCGCGACCGATTCACACCGCGATGGATCCCGCCCGCCTGAGGGCGGAGCTCGGCGGGGGCGGAGGGAGCTGGCAAGAGGCGGCCCGTGCTCGTGTGCAAGAATTGTTAGAGTAGTTTCTCCGGGTGGGGCGATGGTCACAACAATGTTACGATCACCCGTCAAGATTCGGGACGAGCCCTCGTTGAAATCCCATTGACCCGGCCCCGAGGTGGTGCACACTCTCGCCATGAAATGCGCGCTCCAGATTCCGCTCATGGGCGCGATGGCTGTCCTGATTTCCTCCTGTGGAAACTTTGCATCCTCGCTCAACAGCCAGAACTTTGACCCCAGTATTAATCCGCTCGATTCTCCGGGAAGCGGTCGGTTGTCAGCGATGGGCACGGAACCGATTTATCCCCTGGGAACCTATGTTGAAGTGACCAATTCAAACGCGGTTCTTTATCTCCGCTATCCAAAGGGCAACGCCCAACCGGACCAAAGCCTCTCGGTAGGAACCCCTCTCAAGGTGGTGGGAGAAAAAGGATCCTATGTGAAGGTGGAAACCAAGACCGGACAGATTGGTTTCGTTCCAGCCATCATGGTGGGGGCCCAGCCTGCGGCCGAGGAATTGCCGCCCCTTTTAGGGATTGATTCGATTGATCCCGTCGATCCGAATGGTCTTCCTCCTCTTCCACTAGGATCAGAGGATCTCCCCTTTGTAGCTCCAGAACCCGAAGTGCCACCCATTTCGGTGGAAGAAACCAGTGGGCCTACCCCGGCCCCCTTGCCGGTTGTGCCGCCGGATCCTCTCAGTGAGTAAGGCTGCCGCTGGCAGCCATTTCCAGATTCTAAAAAGCGGAAGGGAGGCCCTTCCGCTTTCTTGTGGTTTGAAAGAAGGGCCTCTCGAAAACTCCCGGAATCAAGGTTGAGAGCATGTCGGAGATTGCTGCGACCCCTTCAGGGTTGGGGACTCGCGACGAGTTCGGAGGCCCGGGGTGTCGCGATGCTCAACCCTGCGCTACGAGCTAAGATCCCTCCGGGGTCGGGGCCCCAACTTAGCCTTGCGCCATTCCTGCTAAAGGCCTTTCAGAGTCTCCTTGATCGCGTCGAAGTTCGGGAGGTCGCCCGGATGGTCATTCACCTCGGCGTATTGCACGATTCCTTTCCCATCGATGACGAAGGCCGAACGCTTGGGAACACCGCCCATGGTGAGATTCTTGTCGGGGAGAAAGCTCTCGTAGGCGACTCCAAATGCCTTGGCGGCCTCGTGTTCGTAATCACTGAGGAGCGTGATGCCAATTCCCTCTTTCTCCGCCCAGGCCGCTTGTGCGAAGGGATTGTCCCCACTCACCCCAAGAACCTTGGCTCCGAGTTCCGTATAGTCGTTGAGGCCCTGCGTGACGGCGCAAAACTCCTCCGTGCAGACTCCGGTGAAGGCCATCGGGACGAACAGCAGGACCGTCTTCGAGCCTGCAGTTTGTTCGGAGAGAGTCACCAATTCGGGGCCGTCCGCGCCGAGAGTGGTGAGCGTAAAATCTGGTGCTTGATCACCTACCTTAATGCCCATGAGGGGCACTCTAGGGGCGAACGGCCGCGGGTCAATCTCTCCCCGAGAATCGAGGCGCGGAAGGGCTGAAAATTGTCAATTTATATTAAACTACTCAGAATATAAATATATACGTATTAAAAAAAGACGATTTTCGACATTCTCGCAACCTGTTGAAAATAAAGTATATACGCAATTGCCGGCCGAAAGGTATGTGAATATTTATCAGAAAGCAGTATGAAATTAACAAGTTTGCTGATATTATGTAGACCTCAAGCACGGAGGGCTAAGTCGTTCCACCTCCAACCCTTCACCCTTACAATACTACTACCACATCCATGAAAGGAATCATCCTCACCCTCAGCTTGGCGATCGCCCTCAGCAGCTCCGCCACCGTCCCTCAGCCCCGCCAAGTCATCCGCCCAGTCGAGAAGGCGCCGATATCGGCCGTCACGGCAGTGCTCTCCGGAGTTGATGCCAATGAGGTCTACGAGGAACTGCCGCCCGTCCTAGTGGAGTTGAGCAATCTGCCCCGTAGGGCGGCGGTCTGGGTGGAAGTGAAAAAGGGGAGCTCTGGGGGAGCCCTTCGCGGCGTGACGGTCAAGTCGGAGATCTTCCTTCGCCGAGGAGGCGAAGCCGTCTTGAACGTTCCTGGTGTGGAGAGTCGTTGTGATTCCGCGGGGACCTGGACCGTGAGTGTCCTTGTGAGTGACGGCGAGATTACCACCGCTCTCGCCCACACCACCTTTGCTATGCGACCCCGGTAACACGCCCTGGTGAACCGGTTTGCGAGGGCACCCTGAGACCCGCTTGTCCCGAGTCAATCTGCCGCCCTGCGCCCCTGCCTTGCCGGCCCTTCACGCCCTGCCTTACCCGGCGTGCTATTCCTG
>JAPKFB010000074.1 GCA_028821775.1 Roseibacillus sp. | reverse complement strand
GCGTTCCCCTTCCAGATGCTCCAGACCTGGTCCTCGTCCGCGGGTTGCCCATAGTCGGTGAGGAGGGTGGCTGCGAGGGCTCCGGTGGCCCAGCCAAACTGCGCACACTTCTCACCTTCCCAGCCGCGCAGAATGCCGTAGAGCAAGCCGCCTACGAATCCATCTCCGCCGCCGATGCGATCGAGGACCCCAATCTCACGGGGCTCGATCACATGCCAATCGTCGCCATCGGCCACGATACCGCCCCACTCGTGTAGATTCACGCTCACCACTTCCCGCAGGGTTGTGCCGTAGACCGATGCGTTGGGAAACTTCTCCTTCACCCGATTGATCATCTCCTTGAAGGAATCAATCTTGGCCAAAATGTCTGAACCCCCAGCTTCGGGGCCTTCCACGTTGAGACAGAGTTGGAAGTCTTCTTCGTTGCCAACCAGAACATCAGCGAGCGTGCCGATCTCGTGAAAGGCGGCACTCAGTTCCTCTTCGCGACCCTTCCAAAAGGTGGCGCGGTGATTGAGATCGAAGGATATCTTGGTGCCATGCTTCTTCGCTGCCCGCGCAACATCCAAACAAAATTGGGTCGACTCCGGAGAGAGCGCTGCGATCAGTCCCGACATGTGCACGATCTGCGCGCCTTCTTCACCGAAAATGCGCTCAAGATCAAAGTCCTTGGCATTGAGTTCGCGCCCAACTTCGCCCGCCCGATCATTCCAAACCCGTGGCCCGCGCGAACCCACCCCGCTGTCCGCCATATTGATCTGATGACGATAGCCCCACGGTCCGCCCTGTTCCACTTCCGGCCCCTCGCAGTCCATGTGACGACTCGCAAGGTTGTCCTTGATGAAGCGCGAGATCGGACTGCCTTTCACGAAGGAGGTGAGAATCTTGACCGGAAGTCCAAGGTAAGAAGAAACGCTCCCGACATTCGACTCGGCGCTGCTGGCCGTCATCTTGAAGGTATCGGAGCAGTGAAACGGTTGCCCATTCACCGGGGTGAGACGGGTGCCCATGCTGGTGGGTATCACCATCGCGTACTTGCAGTCACTCTTGAGTTCGATCATCGGTTCAGGTGGAAAAGTTGAGAGCGGCAGATATCAGGATTGCCATCCTCGGACAAGTCCCACGTGACTGGAGAACCAGAGAGATGGCCGATCTCTCAAGTCCAGAATTTCGAAGCGAATTGCCGGTTCGGTTACTTCCCATACACTGGCTGCACGCGCGCGCCTGACCGCGGGGCAGGCACCAATTCCACCCGCAGATCGGTGTCATCTCGCTCCCCGCGCACAACGACAAACTGGAAGAGGTAGCGCCCTTTGCGCACCTTGAAGGGCACGGTGAGATCCTCCATAAGCGTCCAATTTCCCACCGTTTCGTCCGGTTCCCCCTCCGCAATGTAGGACACGGTAATTCCCTTCGCATCATTGATTTTCAAACTCACATTGCCATCGGCCCGCACCCTCACGCTGGAGTGAACACGGGCGATTTGCTTCCCCTGTTCCTCCGCAAAAAATAGATCCCGCATCGGAAGCCCCCCGTTCACGAGGCTGTAGAGTTCCAATTCCGGACCGATCCCCCCCTCAATGCGATGACTCCGCCTCCACTTCCTGAGAACGGGCGACTCATCGTTGGCATAGGGCCCCGGGCGGCCAAGCTGCGACACGAAGCTCGCAAGATCCAAAAACTCCTCCCGACTCGTCAGTTGATCCACCAATCCCGCGGGCATCAGGGATGGCATCGGTTGCATTTTGCGGATCGTGTCCCGGGGAATCCGGATCTCTCTTCCTGCCACCGCGGAATCGCGCAGCACGATCTCCTTCTTGCTCCGGTAGGTGATCACTCCCATTTGCAGTCCTCCGCCCTTGAGGGTAACCATCATGTTCTCGTAGTGTTCTGCGATCGACTTGTCTGGCTCCAGGATTGCTTCCACCACATAGTCGGTCGTGGCGGCGGCTCCCACCGCAGCAAGGTTCGGCCCGATGGCGGGACCCACCGCACCGATCCCGTGACAGCTCATGCACGCCAACTTCTTCCGGCGATAGATGAACTCGCCACGCGCGGGGTCACCCAGATTCGTAACGTCCGCAACAAGGCTTCTGCGCGTCTCCTTCGACAAGTCCCTACTCAGGGTGTTGGCATTCAATTCGAAGTGCTTCAAAAGCTTCGGCGGAACGAGTCCGGTGCGATGGTGAAACTCTGTCCCCCGCAACTTGATCGATGGATGCACATCCTTTCCCGTCAGCGCCGCTCCCAGGCAGGCACTTCCCCTTGTGCGACCGAGAAACTCCTGCAGGATAACGAGTGGAAGCTCTCCCGCCGAAACTGACGGCAACTCACTCGAAAAGAGCTCGGCAGCATGCGGGGCCGCGGCTTCCAGATCCGCAACCGCAAGCCCAAGCACTCCCAGGGAACGCCGCTCAAAACTTTCCCCTCCTCCGGTCAAGCGCCGCAATTCCTCCAGGTTCTTTTCACCGCCGATCTCACCGGCTGCTCGGGCCCATGCCACCGCAGCCGGAGTCCAGATCCTCACCGGTGCTCCGCGCTGTTTGTTCCACATCTCGTCGGTTGCAGTCTTAATCTTCCATGCTGCCATGAGGCGGATCCACATCGGATCGGCCCCCTCCATCAAGGCTTGCCTTTTCAAGGGCGCGATATGTCTCGCGCCTTCCACCTTCCCCCCTCGCCCGATCTCCACCAAGGCCTCAACCAAGGCTTTCAACGAACTCGCCAACCCGGGATTCGGTCCACGTTTCAATCTGACCGCCACCATCCTCACGTGTTTTTCCTGGCCTAACTCGATGAACTCCTCTGCCATCGCCTGCGCCTCCTCCAGAGAGGATTCTTCCTTCTTCAGAAAGGCCTTCATACGCTTCTCGAAATTGATGCCCACACCACGCAACGCGAATTCCCGATGCTCTGACTTCGCGAATCTCAAGCTGCCCGCCTCCAAGGCGGGACGCCACAGAGGCTCCAAGGCTGCAATCGTTTGCGGGATCGCCACCTCGATGAACTGGTCGCGGGGATGATCAAGGGCCTGCAGGGCCGCAGGGAAGGCCTCCGCCTTGGGAACGTAGCCCGCGGAAAGAATGGCCTCCATTCTGGTGCGCGGAAAGGAATCAGCGGCCCCCTTGGCAATGAGCGCGACGGGGTCGGATAGCTTCCCGTGCCAGTAGCGAATCATGCGAGCCCCGGCGGCACGCGCATGCCCGTCCCGGGCCGCCAAGACCCGCTTGAGAATTTCTTCGCTCACCCCTTCGACGTTCTGGCACGCCCACATCGCCTCCACGAGATGGTGATCATGCCCCGGATCCAAGGGATCCAATTTCGCAACCCACCCTTCCAACGTCCCCACGACCGCATCGCGATCTCGCTCGCTCAACTCCAGGCGCGCCTGGTGACGAGTCCAGGCATTCGGGCTCTGCAGGTGATCCGCCAACTCCGCCAGGGCCGCACCCGCGAGCTTCGGCTTATTCACCAGCGGTCGGTCCTTGGCGGTGATGCGCCAGATCCGCCCATGATGATGATCGCGCCTGGGATCACGAAAGTCATGCTGCGCGTGGTTGATGATCGAGTTGTACCAATCCGCCACATAGATCGCGCCGTCGGGACCGATCTTACAATCCACCGGCCGGAAGTTGGGATGTCTGGAAGAAATAAGGGGTGGAAGGACATTCGCGCTGAAGCCCGCGCCCTCTTGGTGGAATTCATAGCGAATGATGGTGCGACTTTTGAAACGACAGGTCAGAAGCTGCCCACGGATGCTCGCCGGCAGGTGAGTTCCGCTTGCAAGATCACCGCCACATTGTTTCTCGGTCGAGAGGAGGCCTTTGAGCGCAACCTTCTCTCCGCTGTTACCGGTGGAGGGCGAGAGATAGCTCACCCGTGGGTTATCGATGAAGAACGATTGCCCCCAGCGGTCAAAGACATGCCCCCAAGGATTACCCACCCCAATGCGGGCAAACATGCGGAGTTTCTGGGTGCGTGGATTATACTGATACACTCCGCCGTTGTAGTTCCGCACCATCCCGTGCTGGGTCTCGATTTGGGAATGGAGGAAGATCCCTTCCTGAAAATACAACCAGCCACCTGGTCCGCGGCGCCAGGCGCTGATCGAGTGGTGACTGTCCTCGAGTCCAAAGCCGGTCAGGGCCAACTCTTTCACATCGGCCACGTCGTCTCCATCCGTGTCCTTCATGAAGAATACATCCGGAGTCTGCGCAACATAGCATCCGCCATTTGCGAGTTCGATTCCGGTGGGCATGTAGAGCCCTTCCGCGAAGACCGTCGACTTGTCGGCCTCGCCGTCCCCATCCGTGTCCTCGAGGATGATGATCTTATCGTTGGCCACTTCGCCAGGCTGGAGCTGCGGATAGGCCCACGAGCAAGCCACCCACAATCGACCGCGCGAATCCCACACCATGTGAATCGGATTCGCGAGCATGGGCTCGGCAGCAAAGAGATTCACTTCGTATCCCGGGAGCAGTTCGAAGTTCGCGCGCTCCACCTCCGGGTCGTGCTCCTTCATCAATTTCAAATCCGCCCCCTTGATGTTGGCGCTCTTGATTCCGCTGGCATCTTGCCCCGTTGCGAGCAGCGCAAGGAACAACCAGAAGCAAACGATCGGGAATACGATCTTCATTTCTTGGAGGGGTCGGGGTTTCGGACCAGGCGCCATGTTCGCGTTTTCAATTTGAGGCCGCCCTGCAAGAGGGCCTCCTTTTCCCGCGCCAGTTTGTGGAAGGCGATCACCTCGGCAGGGAGCGAGCGACCGCTCTTGGATGTTTTTCGTTCCCCCACGATATGAACCTGATTCAAGGCTTTCCAGCTGTAGGTGAACTGCAGGTTCTTGTCATTAACAGCTGTCCGATACGCCTCCGCTTCCTGATGCGCCGGACTGCCAGCAAGCGGCACGCCCATTCCCCACTCCTCGCTCCCCGCAGTGACCACTGCCTTGCCCTCGACGGTCAGGGTGTAGCTCCCGGCTCGCAGGTTTTTCACGAGTAAGACATCACTTTCCGCAATCAAGCTCGGGTGCATCACCCCCTCTCCGGACGGCGAGACAATTGGAAAACGCTCTTCCCTGACGACAAGCTGCAATCCTGCGCCTTCGGTGGTGACCGCCAAAATCTCGACTCCCTCTCCGTGCCCGGTTCCGCTTCGGGCATCAACTTGCAATCTCCACCCGCTCCCCCCCGGGAGAAGCTGGTCCACCACCATCCGGCTGGTGGCCCAGTAGCCATAGGCATTCAGGCGGATTCCATTGACGGTCAACTTGCGGGCGCTGGGATCCGCCATGAGGTAGTCGGTCCGATCGTAGAGATTCACAAAGGGAATTCCATGGCGTCCCGCCATCTCTCCCATCACGCCCTTGTAGAGTTTCAGATCGCGGTTCCTCTCTTCCCTCTCGGGCGTGAGCTCACCCAGGTCGTCGCAGGCGATCGGAGAAACCAGAATGACCCGCACCTCCGATTCCCCGTTGTACTTCTTCCCACGATGGGACGCGATCAAGGCATTCAGCTCCTCTCGAAAGGCGTCCGCTCCCTTCGCTCCTGCAAACGACTCCCCCATCCCAAAACACGCGACGATGACATCGGTCCGGTGCTCCCTCAAGGTTGCCTCCTCACTCGGAAAATTCGTCGGGCGGTCCCGCGCACTGAGCATGTCGCCGGCCCATCCAAGATTGCGCACGGACACAGGCTTCTCCAGGGATCGCTGCAGAAGAAGGGTTTCCAGGTAGCCGTGCATGCGGAGCTGATCCGCATAGGTATTTCCAACCAAGGCGACGCGGTCGCCCGGGCGGATCGGACTCTGACCGCGAGCCGAAGCAAGACAACCCAGCACACAAAGAACGCTCAACACCCACCTCTGCCACTTCCCGACCATCAAGGCTTGGCCTTCCTCTTCTTGTCGGTTCGCTCAAGCTGCCAGGTCGTGACTTTCTGATCGGCACCCGGCACCGGCTTCTCCGCCGCCCAGCACACGCTGTTCACCAGCATGCGCACAAAGGACTCCTCTCCGAAGTCGCCCGGATGTCCGAAGGAGGTGCCAAACACCTTGCCTCCCCATTCGTTTTTCCACGCCCAGGCCACCAGATCGGCCTCCTCTTCGTTGACTTGAACAGTCCCCCAATCTCTCTCCACCAGACGGGCCTTCCCCGACCCCCTTCCAGTCACCAAGGGCACACATCCTCCTTCCAAGCGAGTCAGATACAAGGTCCCCAGAGAGACCCAGTTCGTCTTGGTGACGTTGCTCATGATCGGGTGCTTCCTGTTTTTCGAAACCACCGAAATCTGGGTCTCACCCGATTGATGCACGACGTAGGGGCCGCCCAAGGCCCGCCGCCCAAAGCCATCATTCCACTCGTATCGCGGGTGTTCCTTGCCATACTTGAAGGAGTGATTCGCGGTGCGGAGACCGATCACCGGCTTGCCGGACTTGAGGTAGGCCTCGATGCACTTCCATTCCGCCTCGGGCAACTTGAGGAAGCGCATGAAGAAGATCGCAACATCTGCCGTCTTGAGGGCCTCGATTCCGGGCAGCACATGATCGGTCTTCTTCTCGGGATCGCCTTCCCCCATCACCACGGTGGTGCGAAACCCAAAACGCTCGAGCTCCCTCGCAAAGAGTGGCATGGTCAACTCCGGTGAGTAGTGATGCGTTCCCACCACCAGCACAACATGCGGTTGTTTCTCCTCCTCGGCGCCGAGGGCATGAGTGCCTAAGACAAGAAGGGCCGTATAAAGCAGGTGCCGGATGGTAAACATGAGCTTCACTTAGTTGTGCGGATGCTCCTTGAGCAGCTTGGCCGGGTCGTAGAATCCTTCCTGCCCATCAGCAGCTTTGCGGGTTGCCTTCACCTGGTCGGGCGAAACTGCACTCGCCTTGTTCCCGAAGGAATTGCGCACATAGGTGAGTACGGCCGCGATTTCCCGGTCATTGAGGAGTTTTTCAAAGGAGGTCATCGGAACGAAGCCCGGATACGCCTTGCCCTTCACCGTGATCGGCCCGTGAAGACCCTTCAAGGTGATCTTGAGTAGCCGTTCCACATCCCCATTGACCCACTTGGTCCCCGCGACGGGCGGGAAGCCTGCATCGGGCAACCCTTGACCATCGACTTGGTGACAAGTGCCACAGTGCCCCTCACGCTCATAGATCGCCGCGCCCTGAACATAACGCTTGGCCTCGACCCCCTTGAGATGCCTCGGCGCGATCACTTCAACGACCTCCGGATGCACGGCAATGTCGTTCAAAACCCCATAGGCAAAATCGAAGCTCTGCTGCGAATACTTATCCAGGCCCTTGGCCTTGGCCGCCTCGAGAATAGGCATTCCGCTCGCTTTCTCCAGGTGGGAGGCCGCAGTAATTGCTTCCAGGCGCACCCGGCCGTGGTCATCGTTGGCGGCCATCAGGAGCAGATCGCGCTGATCTGCAATGCGGTGACTGTTGTAGCGCAGAACCCGCACCGCCGCTGCACGCACGCGGTGATCCTTGGCCGCGAGGGCTTCCCGAAGAAGATGCTCGTCCACCTGGTCCGCTCCCCAGGTCACCCACAGGGCCTCCAACTTCAGACGCTCCGATCCAGCCGGGAGCCCGGCGGTCCAGGCCTTGGCAGCGGCCACCACCTGATCGGCATCGCGCCCGCGGAGTTCTCGACGAGTGCGATAGCGCGTGCGCGCCTCGGGCAGCTTCAGATTCTCCAATAATTCTCCGATCCTGGCTCCGGCAATCTTGGCCGGAGTGACGAGCGGTCGGCTCGGGTAGGTCACCCGGTAGATCCGGCCATGCACGTGATCGCGATGCGGGTCGCGCGCATTGTGCTGCATATGTCCGATGAGAACGTTGTGCCAGTCGATGACATAGAGCGAGCCGTCCGGGGCGAACTCAAGGTCGGTGGGCCGGAAGTTGCGGTCACTCGAGACGAAGAGGTCCTGGCGATGCCGGCTGGTGAATCCGGTTCCATCTTCGATGAGCTGATGCTGCTTCGCACCGAGGTAGCCGATGGCATTGCAGAGCACGATGTCACCCTGCACCTCGTCGGGGAAGTGGCGGCTGGAGACAAACTCAATTCCGGAAGTCGGGCGCACCTTGTTTCCGGTGAGAAGGTCGGGGGCCCTCATGTTGTGACCGTAGCGCGCACGCACGGTGCCGGGAGTCATCCAGGAAACACTGGTCCCGGAAGTGTGGAGGAAAAAGTCCTGCCCATAGGCATCGTAGGCGACGCCCCAGGGATTCGGGATGCTGAACTGGGTGTGGCGGGTGAGTTGCTTGCGTTGCGGGCTATAGCGGAAGAATCCACCGTTGGTGCCACGCTGGGGCCCGTAGGCGGTCTCCACATTGCTGTGCAGAAAGACCCCTTCGCACATGATGAAGGCCCCCGAGGGATCCGCGCAAAAGGCCGAGATCGCGTGGTGCGTGTCGTGATCATCGAAACCCGAGAGAAGCACTTCCTTTGAGTCCGCCTTGTCGTCGTTGTTTTCGTCCTTCAACAAGACGAGGCTGCCGCTCTGGGAGACATACACTCCGTCGTGCGAAATCTCAAAGCCGATCGGAATGTGCAACTGATCAGTGAAGGTCGTTTGTTTGTCCGCCTTGCCATCCCCATCGGTGTCTTCAAAAATGAGAAGCTTGTCCTTCGGTTTGGGATCCCCGATGCGGTAATGCGGGTAGCTGGACATGGTGGAAACCCAAAGGCGTCCCTTGTTGTCGAAGGCGATCTGTACCGGATTGGCGAGGTCGGGAAACTCCTCCTCACTGGCAAAGAGTTCGATCTGGTAGCCCTCCGCCACTTTGATTTTCGATCCGGAGTCGGGCCCCTTCAGGTAGTCGGGATCGCCGTTCTTCCCGCCGGGACGGAAGTTCGATTTGACTGGAGGGAGCTTGGAGGTCTTGTCGTCAGCTGCCGCGAGATCAAAGTCCCCGCCAGCCAAGGTCCACCAGATAGCGCGGTCCCGGTTCTCGGTCATCTCGCGCGTCTTCTTCAGCTCGTGCGGGTAGTTTGCCGGGCCGAAGGGATTGTAGCGCCGCCCATAGACATGCACCCCGTTGGCAATCTTGTAATCATTGAGCCAGGCCCAGTTTTTCTCGGTCACGGCGGTGTGAATTGCTTCCCGCTTTCCAGCCACCGCGGCACCGGTTCCAAAGATCGCATCGGCCAGGATGGGGGCAAGAGCACGATAGCCACGGTCGTTGAGCAGAGCTCCGTCGGTGGTATATTCCTTCCCGTCTTTGTACCAGGCTCTCGAAGGAGAGAAGGCCTCGACAAAGAGCACGCCATTCGCGGCTGCCACCTCGCGCATGGCCGCAGTGTAGAGAACCAGGTTGGCATTCTGCGCCACGCCATCGGGAATGCCGTACTTCGCGGAGAGATCCTGAAACGAAGTGGGCGAAATGAGAGCGACCTGCGGAGCACTCGATCCGTTGTATCGTTGCTTCAGGGTGTGCTTGAGAAAGGCGTCGAGCTCCTTCTGATAGCGCTCAATCCCACTCGGTCCATCGAAGGAGGAATTGAATCCGAAGAACGCGATGACGGTATCGGCCTTGAGACGAGTGAGCCACTGATCGGGAGATTCGAAAAACCCCTTGGGGCCCGAGTTGGTTTGAAATCGCCTGGCCACCAGATCCCTCGCCCCGGGAAAGGCATACTGAGCGTCCTGGTTTCGGCCCGGATGGGGACGAAATCCCGGGGTATTGCCTTCGTCGCAGAGATTGCGGATCGTGATCTTCGCTTGAGGAAAGCGCAGGAAGAGCTCGGTTTCAAAGTAACCGAAGTGATTCATCCGTGAGCCCATCCCCGCACCGACGAAGACAATGCGATCACCCTCTTTCACCACGAGTTTCGCGGGCGTCTTCTGGGCGGGGGCGGAACCCCCGCCCAGCAGGACAAGAAGCGCGGCGAGGACAATTTGGAAGGAACGGGGTATTTTCATGGCTGATCTTGGAGGGAGCTCCTCATCGAGGGCGTCGGACCTTGCGCTGCGGAGCCCACCCCGGCCAGCCCCGAGACGATTTCGACGCGCCTTGCCACTACGGGCTGAATGGCTGAATCCTTGCGAGTTGTGCTTCGCACCGGGAGATCTCGCAGGATATTGAGATCCCCCCCGGCCGGCACAAGGCCGGAAGCGCGCTGGACAGCGACTACCTCGTCCGCAGGGGAGCCACCCTCCACGCCAAATTTGCCTCGGGGGCCCGCTTTTATGTCGAGAACGGTGACCGAATGGTGGGACCGGGTCAGGGAGGAAGCCCATGCACGGTCTAAACTGAAAGTGGCTTCCTCATTAATCGACATCCGGGACTGATCAAGGCCCGGCTCTTCCTGCGCAATGTCAAGGTGAAGGAGCTCTACCTCGCGGTCAGCAACGGGGGGATACGACCACGCCACGGTGAGCGCCATGAATGGCCAGAGCCTGACGGTGAACCGTCCGGCTCCCCCTCTCACCTATTCCGGGAGACCCCCCCATACCGTCAATACGATCAGGCCCACTAGCAGAATCAAGAGCACCATGGCGACCACTGACTCTCCTGATCTGTAGCGATGGATGGCTCCGCAGTCCCAACACACCGCGGTTTTCTTCACAAAGGCAGCCCGCACCAGGAGAAAGACCCAACCAAAGAGAATGACCGCACAAATACTGGGAGGGCTGCGCAACACGCTGTCAGAGGCGATGTTTTTGCTTCGACACTCCGGACAGGAAACCAAGGAATGGTCGCGATCACGCTTGGGGATGCTCTGATCCTCGCTCATCTTTGGGAATGGGTTGGAAACAGGTTGACGATGTTTCGGCCCCGCCACCGCTGGACGACGAACTCCATTCGGGCTCGTAGAAGCACGATCCAGCTCTGGAGAACTCTAACATCTGAGGCCCCTCAAAGGAAGACGCTTCTCTCGTTCCTACTTCCCCCCTTTCCCATCGCGGCGAAGAGGAACCCACCACCTGGGCTCGGAAAACTCCCCCAAGGACACCAAGCCACTCCTCTTTCCGGCTCCTCGCAATTCCCTTTCATGTCCTGATAGTCAGCACTTGACCGCTGAACGCTTCCTTCACAAATTTTGCTCGTTCCCTCTTTCTATTCAAGTCGGTCACACATTCGTGGACATTTGAAGCTTGTTCGATTCGGCAAAATTGGATTTTTTTTACAGAAGAAATGTAAAACGTTTCGAACGCAATTCATGCGCGGATCAACAGCGAATCCCGAGTTCGGAAAGTTTCATTCAGAGAATACACTAATCTCACTAGACGGTAAACAATGGCAAAGAAAACGACCAAGAAAGCAGCTACCAAAAAGACGGGCCGGAAGCTGTCCTCTACGGTGAAAGCCGCCGAAAAACTCGCCCAGTCGGCAAAGAAATCGATCATCAAGCCCGAAGCCGAGGATCCGATCAGCGATGTTGATGCAGTCAAGAAACTCAACGATGCCCGGGAGGCAATCGTGCAGGAACTTCGCAAGAGCATCGTCGGGATGGACCAAGTCATCGATGAAACTCTCATCGCGATCTTCTCGCGCGGTCACGGTCTGCTCGAAGGAGTGCCCGGACTGGCAAAAACGCTCCTCGTGAGCTCCATCGCCAAGACCCTCTCGCTGACCTTCAAGCGCATCCAATTCACGCCGGACCTCATGCCCTCCGATATTACCGGAAGTGAACTCCTGCAGGACGATCCGGAAACCGGCCAACGCCAGTTCATGTTCAGCAAAGGACCGATTTTCGCCAATATCGTCCTTGCCGACGAAATCAACCGGACCCCTCCCAAGACTCAGGCCGCTCTGCTTGAGGCCATGCAGGAGAAAATCGTCTCCGCGGGCGGCGACGACTATGAGCTCGACCCTCCCTTCTTTGTTCTCGCCACTCAGAACCCGCTTGAGCAGGAAGGCACCTACACCCTTCCCGAAGCACAGCTCGACCGCTTCATGTTCAAAATCAATGTCGGCTATCCAAGCGAGCAAGAGGAAATCGACATCATGCGCAGTGTGACCGGGAGCCGCCACTCGAAGCTCAATGAGGTCCTCAACAAGCAGGACATCATCGCCCTTCAGGACCTCGTCTCCCGCGTTCCGGTGGCCGACCACATCTTCCAGTATGTGGCCGCCCTCGTTCGGGCCACCCGGCCGGCCGAGGAGAACGCACCAGGCTTCATCAAGGACTTTGTCTCCTGGGGCTGCGGACCACGCGCTTGCCTGAACCTGATCACCGGGGCCAAGGCCCGCGCCATCCTGCGAGGACGCTTCAATGCCTCGCTCGAAGACGTGCAGGCCCTCGCCCTCCCCGTCATGCGTCACCGCATGGGACTCAACTTTGCAGCGCAGTCGGAAGGCGTCGATTCCGATCACGTCGTCGGCCGCCTGCTCGAGGAAATCCCCAGCGACAAAGCGCTCTACGAAAAAGAAGTCGCAACCGCTTGATCGGCGCCGCCGGTCAGCCACGTGGGGGAACGATGAAACCGCAGCGTCGGACCGAAAATCCCGTGTCCATCCGGAGCGCAACCCTCTGCGCGGCCGCTGCCTCAATTCGCAGTCACCATGAGTTCTGAAACCACCCCTCCCTCTGCGGAGGCTCCATTAAATACTCCGGAGGCGCCCAAGTCTCGCGGGGCCAAGTATCTCGATCCGGACACCCTCTCCCAGATCGGCTCCCTCGACGTTGTCGCTCGCCAGGTCGTGGAAGGCCTCCGCATTGGTCAGCACAAGAGCCCCGCGCGCGGGATCAGCTCCGAGTTTTCGGCCTACCGCCAGTACACCCAGGGCGATGAGACCCGGCACATCGATTGGAAGGCCTATGCCCGTTGCGATCGCTACTACATCAAGCTCTTTGATGCCGAGACCAACTTCATCGCCAACCTGCTCATCGATGCCAGCCAGTCCATGACCTACAAGTCGGGCAACATCTCGAAGCTTGAATACACCAAGTACCTCGCTGCCAGCCTGGCCTATCTCGTGGTGGACCAGGGCGACTCGGCCGGAGTGGGCGTTTTTGACGGTAAGCTGCAGAACTACATCGCACCCAAAAGTAACATGCGGGTCCTGCACGACATCTCGAGCGAACTGGAGAAAGTCCAGCCGCAGCCTCGCACCAATGTGGGTGCTGTTCTCCACGATTTTGCCCACCGCATGAATCGCCGTGGGTTCGTGATGCTTTTCTCCGATCTCTTCGACAACACCGAAGAATTCATCCAGGGACTCAACCACCTCCGCTTCGGTGGACACAACGTGGTTCTCTTCCACACCATGGACCCCTACGAAATCGAATTTCCTCTGAATGGAATGTGGAAATTCATGGGACTCGAAGGCGAGGGTGAAGTGATCACCCAGCCCGCCCGGGTGCGCGCCAACTACCTCCAAGAACTGGAAAAATTCGTGGACGGAATCCGCCTGGCCTGCGCCAAGGCGCAAGTCGACTATGTGCTGGTAAACACCCGTGAACCGGTCGAGCAGACCATCACGAACTACCTCTTGCAACGCACTGCCCTCGCAAAAACCCGTTGATCGAACGCGACATGCGCACCCCTCTCACTCTTCCGGCCCTCGCCATCGCTGCCTTCGCAGCGATGGTCCTCCCGGGTCAGGGAGAGGTCACCTCCGAGAACCATCCCACGCTCAAGCGTGCGCTCACCGAGTATCCGGAAGCGAACAAGGATGCCAATGGCAGCCTCAGCCTTGAGGAATATCAGCAACTGCAGCCGGGTTGGCAGATGGCCAGGAAAAACAAGGCGTCCGCGCCCCTCCTGCTCGTGCGGCCCAACGGCGAAATCGTGATCTCCGACTTCGAGGACAATTCCTATCGGCAACACGGGTGGAAAACGGAAGGCCAGGCCTTTAATCACGACCTCTCCGCGGGCACCAAGATGATGAAGCGCCGGGTGGGCCCCTACGCCGGAAAATACTTCATCACCACCGTCATTAGTTCGGAAGCCGATACCGGCCGCCTGTTTTCTCCCCCCTTCCAACTCGAACTCGACTATCTCAGAATGACGCTGAGCGGTGGCGATCTGCCCCAACAGATCTGCGTCAACCTCTACCTCGATGATGAACTCGTCCGCAGTGCCACCGGCCGGAATGATGACTATTTTGAAGAGGTCGCCTTCGACGTTCGCGAGTTCCGCGACCGCCTCGCACGCATCGAAGTCCGCGACGACCATTCCGGTCTCTGGGGACACCTCAACCTCGATCGCATCTTCCTCACCTCCGAGCTTGGGGACGCTCGCCTGATCAATTCCAAACCACTCGCCCTTGATGCTCTCAAGGGCCTCGCTCTCACCTCCAAGGCGCGGGCACTGGGCGCCCTTCGGGTCGAGAACGGCCAACTGGTCAGCGCCCACACTCCCCTCCCGGACAAACTCCTCCTCGCCATCAATCCCCGCAGGCCGTCCACCGAAAGACCTCCGGGCGCGGTCCACTTGATCGACGGAGAAATCTGGCGCGCCACCGTGGGCAACGTGACAGGCAAGGAACTCTCCATCACCGGGAGGCACTTCGGCCAACGCAATGTGCCGGTCAAGCGCATCGCCAGCATGGAATTCATCGCGGGATCACCGGACGACGCGCGTGAACCCGGCCACCTCTATCGCACCGATGGCGAGCCCATCCCGGGCAAGATCATCTGGGTCCGCTCCAAGGATATCGCGATCAAGTGCCCCCTCGGCATCATCCCCATCCCCCGCGCCTCGGCGCAACGATTTGTCTATGCCAATCCCGCCATACTCCCCGAGCGCAACCGCGACGAGGTGGGACTCATGGACGGTACTCTTCTCTTTGGAAAAACCAGCTTCGCAGGGAACCAACTGGTGATTGCGCACGAGATCCTGGGCGAGTTGAAGCTCGACTGGGAAACCGTGCGCTATCTCCGCAGCAACTTGCCGGAACTCACCTGGCTCGACACTCTGGAGCGCGTCGTGGTGGAGGCGATCGGCCCCGCCCGCCCTCCTCCCCCACCTCAACTCCTCGAGTCCAGCTCGGACAGCCATCTGCGCGCGATCCGCATCATGCCTTACACCGTCCTGCGCATTCCCCTCCCCACTCCGAACACGCCGGGAACCTTCCGCGCCCAGCTTGCTCCGGTCCCAGGCAACAGCGCCGACCTGAAGGTATCCGTCCTCTCCGGTGAACACCTCGTCTGGAGCCAGAAGATCACCGCCAAGAGCGCACCCTTTCCCCTTTCCCTCCATCTCTCCGGCGCGGCCGACCTCACTCTCAAGGTCGAGTTCGCCAGCTCGCTCTCCTTTCCCTGTGGCATCGACCTGCGCGACCCGCACGTCCTCACCATGACCAGCCCCGGAACTGTTCCCGGACCCAAGCAACAAAACTAATGGGCGCACTTAATTCATTCGGACTCTGGGGAGCACTCGGCCTGTTGGGCATCGCAGTGCCCATCATCATCCACCTCCTCTATCGCAAACATCGCCGGCAGACTGACTGGGCCGCGATGGAGCTCCTCCGGCGTGCACTCGTCATTCGCTCGGGACAGGTCAAGCTCGAGGACTACATCATTCTCGCCCTGCGCTGCCTCACCCTCGCCCTCCTCGCCCTGGCCCTCCTGCGGCCCACCATGAATTCCGATTCCTCGACCTTTCTGGGAGATAAGAAAGTCGGCATGATTGTGGCGATCGACGCCTCCTTCAGCATGAACCACGGCGAGCACTCGCGGTTCGAACGCGCCGTCGAAAAGGCCAAGGAAATATTCGAAGCTGCCAATGAGGGCGATTCGGTCAGCATCGTTCTCATGAGCAATCGCCCCCAGGTTCTTTTGCGGGGCGCCCACTACAACAAGGGACAGGTCAACGACATCCTTGATGACCTCAAGACGGCGACATCCCATCAACTGAATCTCGATCAAAACATCGAACTGCTCGACGAGCTGGTTGGCGAATTGAAAACTCCGGGCAAGGAGTGCTTCCTCATCACCGACGCGCAGGAACTCGACTGGGCCAACCTCCCCGCAACGGCTCTCACCGCTCTCGAAAACCTCACCGACAATGCCAACGTCTTCGTGGTTCCAGCCGGAACTGAGGGCGAGGAAAACCTCAGCATCGAACGCTTGAGCTACACCTGGGGCACCCTCCGGGAAGCCGGGGAAGCCCGCTTCTCCGCCCAGATCCGCAACACCGGCCGCCGCGCAGCCGATGGCGGCACCCTTGAATTTTTCGTCGACAACGAACTCAGCAAGCGCGTCACCGTCGGCCCCCTCGAACCCGGGGAAACACGCTCTCTCGAATTCACCACCCTCTTCGACCAGCCTGGCGACGTGCGCCTCAAGGCCCAACTCAGCAAGGACAGCCTCGTGGATGATAACGTGCGACACGCGGTCGCGCGCATTCGCTCCGGAATCAATCTCCTTCTCGTCGATGGCTCTCCTTCCTCCAGCCCGGACGGGACCCGAGGCGGCGCCTACTACGCCAAGGTCGCCCTGCGCCCGAAGGACACCGGCCCGGACGGTGGAGTCGTGATCAGCGAGGTGGAGGCTCCCGATCTGGCTCTCGAACAACTGGGCGAGTTCGATGTCATCTTCCTCAGCAACCTGCACTCGCTTTCCTCCGACATGGTGGGGCGGCTCCGCAGATTTGTCGCCGGCGGAGGAGGCCTGATCGTCTTTGCCGGAGACCGGGTGGAGGCGTCGGATTACAACAAACACTTTGCTGGCGAAGAGGGAATCCTCCCCGGGATCCTCAAGGAAGTCACCTCGTGTCAGGACCAGAAGGGCTGGACCATCGGCCAACCGAAGTCGGACCATCTTCTTGCCAGCCTGGTCAAGGGTTACCCCGAGAAACTCCTCGACGCCATCCGCATCAGCAAACTCATCGCCGTGGAGCCCACCAGTGACAGCGTCGTCATTCTTTCGGTTGCCGAAACCGGTGCTCCTCTTCTCCTCGCACGCGAGATCGGCGCGGGCACCGTGCTGTTCCTCACCACTTCCGGAAACAAGAGCTGGAACAATCTCCCCCGTGAACCGCTCTACACCATTCTCCTGCAACAGGCTGTCACGATGCTCACGAGCGACCCCGGGGGTCTCCAGTTCACGGTCGGGAACGAGGTGAACCTCGCAGTCAGCGGTCGTGAAGTGGGCGACTTTGTCTCCCTCGATTCCCCGGCGGAGGACGATCAGGACATTCGAGTCACCCAGGACGGAGACCAGACCGTGGCCACCGTTGAATTTCGCGATCTCGGAGTCTATTCCATCAAGGCCGAGGGCAAAAATCCCGCCGTGGTGATCGCTGCCAACCTCGACGCCCGGGAATCCAATGTCCGCGTTGTTGATGGCAATGCCCTGACCGACCAACTCAATGAGGCAGGGGTGGAAGTCCTCGATCGGGATGGCTCCATGTCCGAGGTCATCAAGGATGCGCGGCGCGGCCGCGAACTCGCACACCTTTTTCTGCTCCTGGCGGTCCTCGCCTTCCTCCTCCAGAGCATGCTCGCCCGTTACTACACCAACAAGATGGATCGAGAGGACGCTCCCGATCTCGCTGCCACGCTGCAATTGAGTCAGGTCGCCGCCGCCCGCCGTAGCTAAACCCAACGTTCATCCGCCTCACTATCATGCTCAAGAAATTGCTGGGACTCGACGAATCGCAAGATGTCGATCAGATCGAACTCGCCTTCCGAGGGGGCTGGATCGGCCTCGTCCTCATCTTCGCCGCGATCGCATTCGCGATCTTCCTCTACAAGAAGGAAAACAGTGTGACGCCCAAGCGCCGCATCGCGATGGTAACCCTGCAGATCGCCGCCTTGCTCACCCTCATCATCGTGATCATGCAGCCCTTCGCCAGGATTCGCATGACGAAGGAATTTCAACGCTCCATGGCCATCCTCCTCGACACTTCCCGCAGCATGACGATCGAAGATCCGCGGACCACCGACGTGGACGTGGAGGAAGCAGCCAAGGCCCTGAACAAATTTCCCCTTGATCGCAAGCTGCGCGGTGACGAAGTGAACGGCATCAGGCAGACCCTGGGATCAACCCGTCGGATCGATCTCGCCCGCGGAGCGCTGAGCCATCCTGACATCAACCTGATTGAAGATCTGGAGAAGAATTACGAGGTCCGCTTCTTCACCTTCGACAGCCAGGTCCGTCCTGAGTCCACCGAGGGGATGGACGACGAAGAGGCTCTCGCCGACAGGCTCAAGGCCGAGGGGAATTCCTCCCAGGTGGGCTCCGCCATCGAAGAGGTCGTGGGCCGTTTCTCAGGTCGACCCCTCGCAGGCGCCCTCGTGATCAGTGATTTCGCTTGGGTGGAAGGCAAGGACCCTCTCCGCGTGGCCCACCAACTTGAGAAGCTCAACATCCCTCTCTACACCGTTCCAGTCGGACTGCCCGCCCCCCCGGACATCCATGTCCGCAGCGTGGTGGCCCCCGAGGTCGTCTTCAAAGGGGACCGCGTCCCACTGCGCGTGAAACTGGAGTCGCAGGGTTACGCCGAGAAAGCTGTGAATTTGATTTTCAATGTCGACGGAGAGCAGAGTGCGATCCAGCAGATCACCCTCAAGGATGGCGTGCAGTTTGAAGAATTCATGTTCATCCCCGAACAGGAATCCGGAACCCTCAAACTCGACTTCGAGATCAAGCCCCTCGCCGGAGAAGTCACCGAGATCAACAACACCACCAGCCACAACGTCCGCATCCTCGATGAGAAGATCAAGGTGCTCTACATCGAGGGAATGCCGCGTTGGGAATACCGCTACCTGCGCTGGGTGCTTCTTCGTGACCCGCGCCTCGATGTCCAGTTCCTCATGACCCAGGGAGACCCTGCCTTGGCTGGTTCCTCGCCCCACCACATCGGGCGCTTTCCAGAAGATCCCAAAGAGGCTCTCAAGTACGATCTCATCATTCTTGGAGACGTCTCCGCGACCTACTTCAACGCCGCGCAAACCGATCTCATTCATAAGCTCGTGAAAGAGCGCGGGGGCTCCCTCCTCATGCTCGCGGGGCCCATGGCCGCGCCTTCCACCTATCGCGACTCTCCCATCGGCGATATCCTTCCAATCAACATCGGAACCGGCGGCTATCTTTCCGTCCCGCCCACCGTTTCCCCGGAGGTCACCGAAGACGGCCACCTGAGCCTCGCAACGTCGCTCTCTCTCGCTCCCAATACCAGCGCCCGAATCTGGTCGCATGTCAAACCGATGTACGGGCTGCCCGATCTCGCCGGCCCCAAATCGGGAGCAACCGTCCTGCTGCGCCTTCCCAAACTCAATGATCAATTGCCCGACTATCCCCTCGTCGCTTGGCATCGCTATGGAACCGGCAAGAGCCTCTTCGTCGCCACCGAAGACCTCTGGCGCATGCGTCTCGAAGTGGGCGATCGCTACCACGCTCGCTTCTGGGGACAGACCATCCAGTTCCTCACCCTCTCGCGTCTCCTCGGACAGAACAAGCAGATCACAATCGAGACCGACCGGGGCAGCTATAGCGCGGGCGACCAGGTGCGCATCTTTGCCAACGTGCTCACCGAGTCCTTTGAGCCGGTGGTGGGGCAGAGCTACGAAGTGAGCCTCGCGCCCAAGGACAATCCCGATCAGGCCGCCATCATCGAGCTCACCTCGGTCGAGAGCACCCCCGGCCTCTATTCGGGGTCCTACCTCGCGGGCAAGGATGGCACCTATCAATTGAAGACCCGCCCTCAGGATCAGGAAATTTCAAACCTCACGGAGTTCACCGTCGCCACCATTCCGATCGAGGACCGCGAAACCTCCATGCAATCGGAGATCGCTCGCGAAGCGGCCCATCTCTCGGGCGGGCGCCCGTTGACCCTCGCGGGACTCAGCGAATTTGTGGGCAGCCTCGAACCCGAAAAGAAACTTACCAATACCGTAAAAACCGAAAAAGAACTCTGGGACACCCCCCTCTGGTTCCTCCTCTTTGTCGTCTTCGCGGGCGCGGAGTGGTACCTCCGCCGGAAAGATAACCTCGTATAGTAAATTGAACTGATGGCCGAAGAAAAAGACCTCTCCATCGAGAGCAAACTGCGCGAAGCTTGGCAACAGGAATGGCGCTACTTCTGCATTCGCGGAGCCTCGCGATTCGTGGTGTGGCTAATCGCCTTGCTCGCTCTCGACTTCCTCATCGACTGGGGTCTTTTCGCCAAGTCAGGCATGTCGGGCAACATTGGAGTATTCCTCCTCCTCGTGAACCTCGCCGTCCTGGGGTGGGTCCTCTGGTTCGATTGGCTGCGCTACCTCAAGCCCTACGACCCGGTCATGACCTCGCTGGAGGTCGAGAAACAGCACCCCGGACTGACCTCCCTGCTCGTCTCCTACACCCAGCTCAAAGAGCCCGCCGATGATCAGCCCAACGTGTCCCAGGGGCTCATCGAAGCCATGCGCGAACAAGCTGTTGAGCGCAGTCGGCGGATCGACTTCCGCGAGATCGTTGACTTCGCCCAACTCAAGAAGCTCTTCGGCGTTTCCGGCGGCGTCCTCCTCGTCTTCGGCGTTCTCAGCATTCAATGGAGTGAACATTTCGGCGTTCTCCTGAAACGTCTCGCGGGTGGCGATGTGGGCTATCCCACCAAGACCCAGGTCGTGTCCGTGAGAGGTGATCTCACGGTCCGCGTCGGCGATCCCGCCACCATCACCGCCAGGGCTGGCGGAGTCATGCCCGCGGCTGGCCGCATCTTCACCAAGGCCGCCGATTCCGAGGAGAAGTGGAAGGAGCTCCCCATGAAGGCGAGCGCGAAGAAAGACACCTTCGCCCGGGAACTCAAGGGACTCGCCAAGGACCTCCTCTACTACGTCCGCCTCGGCGACGATAAGTCCAGGGAATACCGCATCCACGTCATCGACTCCCCACAAATCGTAGGCCAAAGCCTCGTTCTCGAATACCCCTCCTACATGAACCGCGATCCCGGCAAGAGCGACCAGCTCAACCTCGAGGTGCCCGAAGGGACCAAGCTCAAGTGGACCGTGAAATGCGATCCTCCTGTCGCAAGTTGCAAAATCAAGGTCGGCGGGCGCCAATTCGCGAACAAGGATTCCCCCGGGCAGGAGGGAATCGAGATCGACGCCCAAGTCGACGACTTGGGAACCTCCGTGACCTTCGACCTCACTGCCGAACAAGCCTTGAAGTACACCTTCAAGTGGACCGAGCGCGAGCAGAGCTATCAGTATGAAGATGTCCAGTATGCAGTCAAGGTGACCACCGACAGCTTGCCCGATATCGACCTTCTCGAACCGAGAGAGACCTCCGGAATTGCGACCCTGAAAAAGGTGCTCAACTTCCAAGCCAGAGCAGGCGACGACATCGGCCTCTCCCAGGCCTGGCTAGTCTACTCGGTGGATGGAGCCGAAGAGCAGCGCACCCCCATCTTCGATTTTGCGGGTGCCACCAATAAAACCTTTGATTACTCGTGGATTCTGGCCGAAGCGATCGAGGACTTGAAAACCAATTCCCGGATCACCTTTGCCCTGGAAGTCGCGGATCACCACCCCAAGCGGGAGGCCCACCTCCGTCGCTCCGCCACCCGACAATTAACCATCGTCGATTCCGAAACTTATTTGCTATGGTACCGGCAAGAAGTTGCCGCTCAGAACGAAGAGCTCAAGCGCTCCCGCGACCAGGAGATCTCAGCCTCCAAAGCCGTGGAACAAATGAAAACTGAAGAGGGAGTCCCGAAAAAGAATGAAAACTAGCCTATTCACTACCTTTGCCTTCGCCTCCACCCTCCTGGGGTTCCCAGCCCGGGCGCAGGAAGGACAGAAGGACACCATCCTACTTACAGGGGAGCGCCTCGGTGCCGAGGTGAATCGTCAGAATGGGGTCGGCCGGCGAATGACCAGTGCGGTCCGGAGGATCTCCTTTTTGCTCAACGATCTTGAATCGAACGGACTCGCCGAAGAAGGCGGAGCGGTCACCCTCTCCAAGACCCGTTCCCAACTGGGTGGCCTGCGTTCCAACAAGGTCAAGACTGCGCGCGATCACCTGAGCAATGCCAAGGACAATTTGGACAAGCCGCAGGATCATCTCGTAGGGGCGGGCAAAACGATCGAAGAAATCATCGAGGATCTCAACAAGATCATCGAGGGGGCCAACACCATTCTGGTGGATGATCTCCTTGTGAAGCAAATCCGCGAGATCATCAAGACCGAGGAGTTCATGCAGCGCCAGACGACCCAGTGGGGGCGGGCCGGACTCGACGACAAGGAAGCCGTCAAGGTCGATCAGGGCCGACTCTCCCGCGCACAGCAGGCGGTCATCGATCGCTACGCACAATTCTTTGAATTGCTGGTGAGATCCCGCAAGGAGGCCGTGGACGAGGAAACCCTGAGCCGCTTTGGCCGCGCCGAGCTTTCCCTCCTCGAAAGCAAGCCGGTTGTCCACATGTCCCGCGCCATCGACCAGATCTCGCAGAGCGAAGCCATCGGGGCCATTGGTGATCAGGAGAAAGCCCTCGAGGCCCTCCGCGATGCCGAAAGAATTCTCTCCGCTGAGGAATCTGGAGAATCCGAACTCGTCGCGGAAATCGCGGAAATCCTAGCTGATCAGAAGGACCTTCAACAAGACCTCGTCGAAGCAGAGGACCAAGAGTTCAAGACCCAGCAATCGCAATTCGAAGCGCGCCAGCTGGAGATCGGCCTGAAGATCGAGGAGGTCGCAGCTACCTTCGTTCCCGAGGTGTCCAGCCCTGGAACCGAGTCGGGCGATCCCCTCGCAGAGTCCCTTGGAGAGGCCAGCGAAGCGAGCGATACCGCTGCCGCTGAGGTCAGCACTGCCAATAAGCCCGGCGCAGTGGAGGCGCAATCCGATGCCATCGCGGCTCTCGAGGCCGCCCTCGCAGCCGCCGAAGCAGGAGCCGAAGCCGCTGAAGGAGCAGGCGAAGAAGGCTTCGGAGAAGAAGGCTTCGGAGAAGAGGGCTTTGGAGAAGAGGGCTTTGGAGAAGAAGGCTTTGGAGAAGAAGGCTTCGGAGAAGAGGGCGCGGGAGAGGGTGCCGGTGAAGGTGCCGGTGAAGGTGCCGGTGAAGGTGCCGGTGAAGGTGCCGGCGAAGGTGCCGGTGAAGGACAAGGACAAGGACAAGGACAAGGACAGGGACAGGGACAGGGACAAGGACAAGGTCAGGGCGGCCAAGGCATGGGCAACCCCCTCGATCTTCAAGAAAGCCTCG
>JAPKFB010000018.1 GCA_028821775.1 Roseibacillus sp. | reverse complement strand
ACCACCCCGGCATCCAGGGACTGGTCTTCACCGGCTAAATTCTGGGGGTGATCTCCGAGGATGCCAAGTCGCATGGGCTTGAACAGGCCGGACGAATGATCAAGAATCGGGCCTAACCAACATCGTTCCGGCCAGGTTTGAGAACCAGCCTGCCGCTTACTCCCCCGTACTTTCCTTCGCGAATCAACCGCTCGTAGTGCTCCTTCACCCTGAACTTCAGGACTCTCGCGGGATTACCTCCCACCACCGCAAGGGGCGGCACATCCTTCGTCACGACGGATCCCATCCCCACCACCGCACCCTCGCCGATGGTCACCCCCGGGACGATGCACACGCTCATTCCGATCCAGACGTTGATTCCGATCACGACCTGCTTCTGAACCAATTGATCATCGTAAGGAATGGCCTCACCCTCGTAGTCATGGTTGACGGAATAGCAGACGAAGTTGCGACTAATGTGACAGTTTTCGCCAATCTCCACGCCCCCCCGTGCATCAATGTAAAACCCGCTCCCAAAGTGAGCGTTATCTCCTATTCGGATCGCCAAAGGCGCACCGACAATCTGACCGGGACCATTGACCTGCAATGTTCCAGCGCAATCCGCCCGCTTGCGCATCTGCGCCGTCCACCTGCGCACACGAAGCGTTCGCACGATCCTACCCAGCCTTCCCTTCATACCCATTTCATCAAGAACTTACGATATCAACAAAGCGTCCAACCATCGAACTTTTCCGTCGTGTAGATGGCCGATCATCACTAAACACGCAGCGTCCAAACAACGCGTTTCGGCAAGGCCACTCCTCGCGACAAATCGAAACGAAGGAATCCAGCGCGCGGCAACCCAACCCCCATCACAAGCGCATAGACCACCCCCACCAAGGAAGCTCTCACGATCGCGACGTCCCAAGGACAGAAGAAGGTGACCACGAGGGCGATCAGAAGGGCAATTCCCGTCAGCAGGAGAAGTTTCAAGACCTGTCCCCAGGGAAAGACCCGCTTCACCCTCGTCTGAAAAATCTCGCTGACCTTCCACAGGCAATAAGGGAGAACCGCAAAATAGATGGCGGCGACTGTCGCCGTGGCGATGTATACATAGCCGAATAAGCGGGCAAAGATCACCGAGAGTAGCACGTTCGCCACCAGGGCGATGATCGCTCTTTTCAAGAGAAGATCCGTGCGACCCGCGGCCTGGAAGACCGCTCCAAATATAACGATCCGGATGGGAAGGAGGAGCAGATAGACCCGAAACACCTGGTGACTCTCTCGATACGCTTCTCCATAGATAATCGCCATCACGTCGGGCGCCGTCGCGAAAAGAATCCCCATCATCGGAACGATGAACACCCCAGCCTTGATCCCCGCTCGCTTCCAAATCTGCAAAGCTTGTTCTCGCTCATTCGCTTTCAGCAGTTGCCGCATTTCAGGGAGCAACACCGCGGTGGCGGAGCCCGCAATAATACCGATGAAGGGGATCTCCATCGCGCCGTTGACATAGACGGCAAAGTTTTCCGGCTCCGTGAACAGCGAGACCAGAAGTTTGTCCACACTCCGATGCATGGTGGCGATCATCCCGCCGAGCCCCATCGGAATGCTGTAGGCAAGCTGGGCTTTGAAGCCTCCCCATCCGATTGATCCTTGGGTAGCACGAACTGATCCAAACATGACCCCCAACCCGAACCCCAAGGTCAGGACCGCAGCGGCGGTGGTGGCCAGAATTGCAATTTCCGGCGTAGGGCTCAGCAACCAGACCGCACCCAGCACCACCACCAGGGTCGCAAGCCGGGCCCCGATTGTGTAAAGGGCGACCCAAGTCACCTTGTCCCGGGCCATGAGACACGCCGTCGTGGCCGAGGCTGGCAGGGCGAGAACGGGATAAAACGCAAAATAGAACAGGGTTTTCTCAAGAGCCGGATTGTTAAAATGATTGGCCAGCAGGACATTTCCACCGGAGAGGAGAAAGAGGGCGAAGAGCAGACCGGCAAGGCCCAGGAGGGTCAGGTTTTCGAGCAGGATCCCACGCGCGCGATTCTGTTCGCCCGGCATGAAGTAGAATATCGCGGTCGGCAGACCAAGACTCAACAGGGGCGCGGCCATGTTGTAGGCCAGAAGAGTCTGGCGATAGGTCGCATAGTCCGACTTGTCAAAGACCCGCGCGAGAACGGCCGCAATGCCGAGACTCACCAAGGCAGTGGCAGCCTGCCCCCCAGCCAGGATGGCAGCCTTGGTCGTTCGGGATGCTCTCACTCCGATCTTGTCAGCCAGGCCTCCTGCCCAGACAAATTACCTTCAAACAAACCTCCCTCCCGCCGCAATCGATCAGGCGTGAGGGGCCGTCAGGGAGCGGGAGCTTCCTCGATCAAATCTCCGCGTCGCCAGGTTCCCTGGGGAACGGCCTTGCCGTCAAACGAGAGCCCATCCTTGGAAAATTTAAGATGCATCGAGGCCGACCAGGCCGGGTGAGTCAGCACCACCCTCCGCTCTCCGACAATCTCCCACTTGACATTGATTGTCTTCTCCAGTGACGCCAATCCCTGCTTCTGAAATTTCAATCTCATTTCCTGATTCTTCGCCTCCTCGCGCCGGTAGGTGAACTCCCGGCCAGGTAGAAACTTCTTCAAGTCAATCGCAGCGAGCTCTTCCGGCTCGTCCACCTTCAGGGCCGCGACCACTTCCGGCAAAGCTTTCACCCGCATTTCTTCGGCCTCTAACAACAACGCCTCTTTGATCTCGCCTGCTCTGGTGAGTTTGCGTTTTTCAGAGTCGAGGGCCTTCAGGTAAAGCTTGGAGGTGGCTTCCACCTTGCGATTTCTTTCCCGGAGGATCTCTTCGATCCCTCGCTCCCACTGCACTCGCAATCTCTTGAATCGATAGTCTGCATTTTCGGGGATTGGTTTGGCCTGTTCCCCGTCTTCGACTGCTTCGATCTCGGCCACAACTTGTGCGGCCGCGGTGAGTTTCTCCTGGCGTCCAAGCTCGCCCTTGAGCTTCTTAAGAAGCTCAAGGTACTTCTGCCGCAATTCGCGCGCCTTCTTCCCGTGTCCATCCAACTCGCTATTCATGCGCTTCTCGAAAGAGATCCGAAAGGCCTCCACCGTCTTGGCCGCATCACCACAGACCGGAAGACTCACGCTCACCAACAGCGCACACACTATAAGGATCGTTGGATAGAATCTGTTCATCACGAGAAGGCGAACCTCTTTACATTCCTCTCGAAGCGCAAGGGGAGCAAGTAAATTGCGCCCTCAGTCCTGGTGGTCCAGAAAGCGTTGACGCACCTCCTCGGGAGGCCGCTCGCAAGTTGGCTCCTGCCTCAGTCGATGGCGATTCCGGGCGATTAAATTGTAGACCCAATCTCTCAGGAAGCGCGGCACCAGCAGGCCCAGGGTTCCCATGATTCGATAGCGGGGGAGCCGTCGAAAGATTCGCAGGCCCGCGTTGCTTCGTTCAAAAATCTCGTTTCCCTCGAGAAGGTAGAGGGTTTCCAGCTTGGGATCCTCAATGCCGAGTTGCGCGAGGAGCTGGCGACCCGCCTCCGATTGAATGGCCGCGAAATGAAAGGCGCCCGCCCGGTCACGCCTCCAAACAAACCGGATCGAGGCCGCGCAAAATCCACATTCACCATCATAGAGGATCACGGTCATTGCGGCGGGTTTCCCCCTCACCCTTCGGCCAGGAACTCTGCGATCACAGCAACTACAACGTCCTGCATTTCGCGAGTCAGTTCAGGGTAAATCGGTATACTGAGAGCCTCTTGGGCCAGTTGATGGGCCACCTCATTGCCGGAGCGACTTGCTTCCGGCGTGTCCGCGAAGCACTCCTGCTGATCCATGGTGAGTGGGTAATACACTTCACATCCAATCTCGCGTTCGATGAGACGCGCCTTGAGCGCATCGCGCCTTCCTTCCCCCCGCACCCGCAAGGCAAATTGATTCCATATGTGTTCGTTGTGATCGCAACGAACCGGAAGCACGAGCTTGGCCTCGCCAAGGACCTGCTCCTGGCCGGTCGCACCACAACAGTGGGCCGCATTTGCCTGCACCACCCCGGCCACTGTGGAAAGCTTCTCAGTATAGTACTCTGCATTCCCCTGGCGCGACTTGGTGTAGTCCCCATAATGCTGCAACTTGACTCGCAACAAGGCCGCTTGGAGTGGGTCGAGACGAAAGTTTCCTCCCACCAGTTTGTGGAAGTACTTTGGCTTCGATCCATGCATTCTCAGAATCCGGGCCCGCTCGGCGAGGGCATCGTCGTTGCACACCAGCATCCCGCTATCACCAAAGCCTCCCAGGTTCTTGGACGGAAAGAAGCTGTAGGTTCCAAACTCTCCAATCGTGCCACAACCACGGCCCTTGTAGCGGGAGCCCAGCGCCTGGGCCCCATCTTCAATCACCCGCAAGTCGGCCTGCTTCGCGAGCTCCATCACCGCGTCCATCTCAGCCGACTGCCCGAAAAGGTGGACGGGCATGATCGCCTTGGTCTTCTCGGTAATCTTACGCGCCGCATCATCGAGATCGATATTGAAACAGACCGGACAGGCATCAACGAACACCGGCGTGGCCCCGGTCCGCGAGATGCACCCTGCGGTCGCGAAAAAGGTAAAGGTAGGACAGAGCACCTCATCGCCCGGTCCAATCTTAAGCGCCATCAAGGCCAGAAGGATGGCATCGGTTCCGGAGGTCACTCCGATTCCGTGCTTCGCGCCGACAAACCCGGCCACCTCGGATTCCAACGCCTCAACCTCCGGCCCCATGATGAAGCGCCCGGAGTGGAGCACCCGTGTAAAGGTCTCGATGAGTTCCGCCTCCAGCGGAATGTTCTGCGCGTTGACGTCGAGGAGAGGGACTTTCATAGGTTGCTGATCACTTGCGAAGTTCGAACTGTTGGTTCAGGAGTCTGTGTCGGCAGTCTTGAAATCGTCATAGCTCTTCTCGCCTTCCGAGAGCTCGGGAGGAAGGGCCGCCTCTTCGTCGAGATCAAGGCAACGTAACTCCCCCTCCGATTCCTGGTAGCGGTATCCGCTTTCCGGACAAATCGTGAGCCCTTCCGCATCAGGATTGGCGAGCCGATGCCCATGGCGCGACATCCACCCATGCACCCGACCGGGAACACCCATCACAAAGGCATAGTCGGGGGCATCTTTCACCACCACCGCGCCGGCTGCAATGAAGGCATAACGCCCAATCGTGATCCCGCAGACGATGGTGGCGTTCGCTCCCACGGTCGCACCGCGTCTGAGCACGGTCTGCTCGTAGAGCGCTTGCCGTTTCACTTGCGATCGCGGATTGGTGACATTGGTGAGCACACAGGAGGGCCCCAGAAACACATCGTCTTCCACCACCGTGCCGGTGTAGATCGAGACGTTGTTCTGCACCTTCACGTTGCTCCCGATGATCACTCCAGGAGCCACCATGGTATTCTGCCCGAAACTGCAGCGCTCGCCAATGACCGCCCCCGAGCAGATGTGGGCGAAGTGCCAGATCCGGGTGTCGGCCCCGATCTCTGCGCCGTCATCAATAATCGCTGTCTCGTGGGCCCGATAGTTCATGAACGAAGTTGGCTTTCCGCTGCCTGCAGAACCTGGACGACCTCGTAGCCATTGCGTCCATCGGAGCGTGGCTGAGTGCGGTTCCGGCAACAATCAAGAAAGTGTTCCAGCTCAAGCCGCAAGGGTTGACCGCTTCCTTCAAAGAGGCCTTCAGTCCCTTCATCATGGTGGATGAGTCCGGCATCCACCGTCTTATGATGCAGCACCACCTTGCTCTTCAACTCGTCGAAGACCAGGATCCCGCGTTCCCCGGCCACGATCAGCTCGCGTTCCACTCGCGGCCACAACCAGGAATTGTGCAGGTGCGCCTTCATCCCGTTGCTGAACTCAAGGTGCAGGTAGGTGTCATCTTCCACCCCGGGGGTGAGAGCTGCGTGACCGGAAGCAATTACACGAGTGGGGGCCTCGCCCGCCAGCGAAAGGAGAACTGCAACATCGTGTACTCCGAAACTCCACATCACGTTCTCCTTGTCCCGCACCCGGCCCAGCTTCGAGCGCCGTTGGTGCATGGTGTACACTTCGCCCAGCTTGCCTGCCTTCAGGTAGTCCGCGACAAAGGTGATGGCGGGTTGATAGAGTTGGAGGTGTCCGACCATCAGGATCCGATCGTTCGCCAAGGCGAGAATATGCAGGTCCCTGGCTTCCTGCGGATCGAGGGTCATCGGCTTCTCGACGAAAACATCGAGCCCCGCTTCGAGGGCCTGCTTGGCGATTGCAAAATGGGTCGCAGCCGGCGTTGCGATCCCAACCGCATCATAGCCGGCGGAGATCAACGCGCCGGCGTCCTCGAACGCCTCAATCCCGGGAGCATCCTCCAAGGATTTTGCTCGATTTTCTTCCACAGGATCCGCCACCCCGGCGAGCACCTCGAGCGCGGCCAAATTGCGGACCAGGTTCCCTCCCCAGTTTCCCGTCCCTATGACACCAATTTTCATCGTCTTAAGATCCGAGGACATCGTGCATGCGCACTACGCCCACCAGGCAATCATCCTCGTTCACCACCGGCACGGCATAGATTTCCCGCCGCGGATTTTCCATGATCTCGAGCACTCTTGCCAGGCGATCTGTTTCGCGGATCGTCACCGGAGTCCTGGTCATCATGCTCTCTGCAGAATCTTCGTAGCGCTTTTCCATGACCGTCCGTCGCACATCGCCGTCCGTAATGACACCGAGAATGGCATCTCCTTCGCCCACCACACAGACCAGCCCGAGTGGAAATTTGGTAAGCCCGGTCACGACATCCTGCAAGCTTGCGCTCTTTCCCAGCGTGGCCACTTGGTGCCGGCGCTGCATGACATCGCTCGCGCAAAGGAGCAATCGTCGTCCGAGAAATCCTCCGGGATGCAACACTGCATATTCTTCTTCTCCAAATTCCCGCTCCGCCAGCAAGGTCGCTGCCAAGGTATCCCCCGCCACGAGGGACAACGCCGTGCTGCACATGGGTGCAAGATTCATGGCCTCGCCCTCTTCGCCAATCTCCACCGGAATCACCAGGTCGAGATGACCCGCCAGGGTGCTCTCAGGTTTCCCCAGCAAACCGATCGTGCGCACCCCGATTTTTCGCAAGCTGGGGAGGATTCGCAGGAGTTCCTCGGTTTCGCCGCTGTTCGAAATGAGCACGACCACATCTCCCTTGCAGACCACACCCATGTCACCATGCAAGGCTTCACCTGCATTCAGAAAGACCGCCGGTGTTCCAGTCGATGCCAGGGTTGCGGCGGTTTTGTGACCGACGATCCCGGACTTGCCGACCCCGGTCACGACCACTTTCCCCGGACTTGCCAGGATCAGGGCCGCGGCCTCGCCCACGCTCTGCTCAGCCGCCTTCCGAAAACGCTCCAGCGCTTCCTCCACCGCGGTGATCAGCTTGTGAAATGGTTCCGAGTTCATGGCATGAGCAGCGGGCGATGAGATCGCACTAGGCCTTGATGACCTGTCCCTCGCGGGAAGTCAGCCCGGACTTCGCAATCGCGTTGCGTGTATCAACGATCAAATCCGCTGAAGCGAGAAGGCTCGCCAGATCAAAGGCCTCGTGATTGGTCGCAATCAAGATGCAATCGAAGGCCGCAATGTTTTCGGTCGTCCACTCGACCGATTTGGTTCCCGTCCAGCGGGCGTGTTCCCGGGTGGGCGTCACTTCCGGAATGTGCGGATCGTAGTACTCCACCTGCGCTCCGAGGTCGGCGAGCGCGTCCATCAACTCGAAGGTCGGCGACTCACGCATGTCATCCACATTTTCCTTGTAGGCCAGGCCCATTAACAAGATGCGACTTCCCTTCACTGACTTGGACCGCTCGTTGAGCGCTTCCATGGTGCGTTCAATCACCCAATGGGGCATCCCACGATTGATCTCACCGGCCAGTTCAATGAATCGCGTGTGCACTCCATACTCTCGTGCCTTCCAGGTCAGGTAAAAGGGATCGATGGGAATGCAGTGTCCGCCCAGTCCGGGTCCGGGATAGAATGCCTTGAAGCCGAAGGGCTTGGTGGCCGCGGCCTCAATCACCTCCCAGATGTCGATCCCCATCTTGTCCGCCGCGATCTTCAATTCGTTCACGAGCCCGATGTTCACCGCGCGATAGATGTTTTCCAAAAGCTTGCTGAATTCCGCAACCTGCGTTGAGCGAACCGGGACTACCTGCGAAATCACGGACTCGTAGAGAACCTGGCCTACCTTGGCGCAATTCTCAGTCGTCCCTCCGACCACTTTTGGAATCTTGGTCGCAGAGAAATCCGGGTTGCCCGGGTCCTCCCGCTCGGGCGAATAAACAAGATACACATCTTCACCCACCGTCAGTCCGCGGGCTTCGATACGGGGCCGGAGCTCTTCGTCAGTAGTCCCGGGATAGGTCGTGCTCTCCAGACTCACCACCTGCCCGGCGCGCAGATGCGGCACGAGGCTCTCGATCGTGCTGATGACATAGCTAAGGTCGGGTTCGAAGTGTTCATTGAGTGGAGTGGGGACGCACATGATCAGCGCGTCTGCCCTGCTCGCCTCCGAAAAATCGGTGGTCACCTCCAGTTTCCCCTTCTCGACTGCCGTTGCAATCGGCTCACTCGGGATGTGCTCGATGTAGCTCTTCCCCGCCCGAATGGAGTCCACCTTCTTCTGGTCAATATCGAGACCGATGACATGAAAGTTCTTCTCCGCAAATCCCAAGACCAACGGCAATCCCACATACCCCAAACCGATCACGCCAATCACAGCGCTTCCATCTTCTATCTTAGCTAGAATTTTCACGTTTTAACTTGGACACAGGTCCCACAATCACATGGCTTCGGAAAGCTCCAAAATATCGCATTTCCACAAAAGGCCTCCCCCCTCCGGCTCGCGATGAGCCGGGGGCCTCAGTCCGGCGGGACCTGCAAGGATCCCTCCGGGAATTTAATGCCCAGCGCTCGATCAATCGAGGCGGACTGCACTCCGACCTACTGAATCAATTCCACCACCAGACGGGCAAACTGCCTCGCAACTCCTGGTTCGGAGGGGAGTTCGACTCCCACAAGTTGGGTTGAGCCATCTCCGGTGACATCGGGGTCAACGATACGCGTGGTGGCGTCGGAGATGGGCACCCGGATCCAGGACTCCAAGTCCTCCGAAAACTCAATCCACATCATCAGATCGGTGGCATTGATGTTGCGTCTCAACTGAAATTCGCGCCGCCCTCCTTCATCGTCTGCCAGGGAATCAAAGATCGGTCCAATGGCATCGTCCGGGGATGCTGGATCCCCCCCATAGGCGTATTCAAAGAGGCTGGTGTGCCCGTCGCCATCCGCATCGATATTCAGGGGAGGAGCTCCCTCCCAGGACGGGTAGCTGGAAAGAAAGTAAAAGAACGAATCCGAAAGGATCTCGCTCTCCCCTCCCTTTCGAATCTCCACATCCGCGGAGACGGGGAGGAGTTGCGACCCAGAAAATGGAGGTGCTTCAAAGATAATCGATCCGTTGACAATATCGAAATTCGCCGTCTGTCCGTCGATCAACACTTCCAGAGGAGCAATCAGTTCCGCCGGATCCACGATTCCTCTCGCACTTCCATCCATTCCCCATTTCCGCATCAAGTATTCACGAATGTGATCATGATTTGGAGTCGCATTCGGCGCGATCATCTCCGAGAAAACCAGGATCTCGCAAACGACACCGCGGTACCATGAACCCCACCAGGGATTGTCCCTGTAGAGGTACTCGGCCCCGATCGTGAAGTCGGCAAAGTTGAATGTCCCGATGGATCGAAAATGTGCCATGGCGGCAACCGCCGTATCGTCGACATGACCAATCGTGGCATTCATCGCGAGACCGCGGGTGCCCGTGGCAAGATCAGTCAACCAGTCCCGCGTGGGAGAGTGATTGGCACTCACTAACCGTTGAGTCGCGTTCTGCCCGGGGTCCGGGTTCCAATAAACGATGAATGTGGACACGGGTTTGTCTGGACCAATCCCACTCCCGATGAAGAGATAGTCATCGATTCCATCAAGCTTAACTCCTGAAAGTCCGCTCACTGCCACCCGTTCAAAAACTGGGGCCTTGGTCAGGTCCGCCTGCTGCGCATCATTGCCAAAACCCGAGAGATCCGGCCATGAAGTCACCGGGTCACCGGTTTGGAGTGATCCCACCAGAGAGTCTGCGGTGAGTTTCAACTCCAGCGAGGGAAGCGCCATCTCGTCGAAATAGTCGGTGAGCACAGCGGGATCGGACTGCGCGATGGCGGCTGGGTCGCCGAATGAAAGGTAGACCGCAGGTCCAATACTCCCTTCCCCGTTGGGATTTCGAACCCAGATCAAGGTTGTCGGGGTATTGAGTCCAGACTCAATCCAATACTCCAACACGCGAGGAGGATTCTCAGAAATGGAGGGAAACTCAATCACTCGAAGGTCTCGTCCGTCTGCTTGCATAGCTCCACTTTGAATCAACGCTTCGGAATCGAAAATCACCGGCACCGGAATTGTCCGCAGGTCTTGGGCCGCGAGATTCGAAAATTGGATTGGAATGAGCGGTCGATGATAGCCAATCAATCCTCCCCCTTCCACCGTATGGAAGCTCCCTCCGATCGGATTGGCAGCGCGTGGTGTCACAGCCGAGATTCCCAGAGAGCAGTCGACCATCTCGATCGAACCCCCGGAAGTAAAGGTGGTGCCATCCAAGGAATAGGAGACCAACTGGCGGCCTTCCAGATTTTCAGTATCGATTCCGATCACCGCAGCGGCGACATGCCCGTCCGCCTCAAACACATGTCGGAAGAAGGTGGAACTCACGTTACCGATGCGAAGCTTGAACTCATGTGGGAGCATCCTGCCCGGCGGCATTCCTTCCACCCGGATTTCGCGAGCACATCCAAAGTTGAGGAACTGCGTAACCGTCAGGTCCGCGATTCCGGACTCTGACATGAGGGCACCTGCCACCCAGGGATTCTGCCCATACTCGAATGCCCCAAGATCCGGTGCCGAGCCCAGGAAACCGCTTGTAAGCGCGCCTAAATCCTGACCTGCATCAAGGGCCACGGAGTCCGATTTCAGCAGATAATTGCAAAGGCTGGGAGACACAAACCCAACCGACCCGGTGAAATTTCCCTCAAGATTCTTGAGGACAATGATATTGTCTTCCAAAGTTGTGATGGTGGTCTGCGGTTCCGCCCTCGCAAAGAAATTGCCGACCGCGTTGTTCCGAACGTCAGTGCCCGCCAAGCTTCCATCTCCTGTCAGGGCAAAGATGCCCTCTACGGTATTGTTGTAGATCTGTCCCAAGGCATTTCCGTAATTTGGTGCCCCTTCCCTCAGAGCCCAGACCGCCAAATCATACGGGCTTGAGACTCCACAAACTACGTTATGATGAATCAGGTAGTTTGAAACGCCATCCAATCCGCATCCTCCATCCAACCGGATACCGAAGCACCCACCCCACCCGTGGGATGTGTCGTAGCGACCCGGGCAGGCGTGCACAAAATTGTAGGCGATCTCCAATCCCCCCAAGTCGCCTTGGGAGCAAGAGTTCATTGCAGCAATATCCGCAAGAAGAAGGGCACACTGAAACACGTTGTTGTGTTTCACCGTTCCCCCGTCCGAAGTGAGGCTTATTCCAACCCCACCAACCTCATGGATGGTATTCTGCTCCACCCTGGCACCTGCGCGGATTGAAACTACGGCCTCCTTCAAGACCCTTGAGACAACATTGTTTCGGAAGATCCCATTTTCACCGATCAGGGTTCCGTGCCCCAAGCATCCCTCAATCCGGCCGTCCACGAATTCACAATCGGGAGAAGCAAGTGATACAGCGGCACCCGAAAGGCTCCCATAGAGAACCTTCACACCCTGAAAACTGATATGGCTGGATGCTGTAGCGAGAGCAAACACGTCCGCTCCCAACACGGTAAGGTTCTCCACTCTTACATACTCAACACCACCTGTAAACCAGAAGGCCGAATTGGAGGATTCCGTACCCGACCCCGGGTGGTTCCTGAGACTGCGTAACTCAACAAGAGATTGATCGGGAGTCGCGCCAGGGGGAGGGATGATGTAGAGGGTGTGGGAAAGCCCGCTCACACCCTCGACATCATAGAACGCTTCGCCGGGTTCATCCAATGCGAGGATGCTATTGTAGAGGAAAAATGGGTCGGCCTCGCTGGCATGATTGTGGAGGCTGACGATCGGGTAGGAAAAAGTGATCGAATCAGGGTCTTGCGAGAGCACAGTTCCGTGATCAAGGTTGAAGCCCAGACCAGCGCATGAGAACAGGCGCGCAGAGGTCCAATCTCCTGGGGGCCGATCGCTTAGCTTATAGGTCGCGGTGTAGACAGCTGGTATCGTCGTGACCACCTCAAGGACTCTACTACCTACTTCCGCTCGAGCCATCGTTCGATAGTCAAAGTCCAGCGGTCGTGACGCAGACGGAAATCGCTCGCGCCGCAGAACTTCACCGTTGTAGAGAACCTGATTCAACCGCGTCGATCGAACTCCATGATTGGGCGTGAGTTGAAGCTTCCAAATACCAGAACCATCCCCGAGATCGATCCATTGGCCTGCACCATTTTCTCCAGGTTCAACTGGTTCAAATCCAGAAATGGTCACCTCTTCAGGAAGGAGCGGACCAGCGCCATCAGGGTCGTAAGCGCGAATGGTGATCGGATTCCCTGCCACGCCCTTATTCGCGGGACGAGGCCTCACCAATTCGCGATAGATTCCACTCCGAATTTCAATCGTATCGCCTGCCTGAGTGAGATCCATTGCAGCCTGAATTGTCCTGAGCGGGGAGCCGATCTCCCCGGAGTTTCCGTCCTCACCGTCGGCCGCGACAAAGTAGGACGCTCCAAAAACGAGTTGAGCCGGTAAAAGGAACCCTGCGCCCAATGCCACGAGCGGCCGGAAGCTACCTGCGTCGGCCAACGAGGAGCGTGCGACACGCATGGATTTACAGAGACATTTTGTGATATTCATCAGTTGGGGGGGGAACATGATGAAACAGATAATGCCTGATTATCTATATTTGTGAATGACTAATTAATCTGTCCAGTTAATATCTCTAACTCTCCTTCTATAACTTATGAATATCCACAATACGTTTAACCTTTCGAAAATAAGCGTGGGGAATTTCACCATTTAGGTGCATCCCATCGACTGTTGTAAATCACGGCCCCAACGACCTCTTGGAATCTCATAGGGATCAAGCCGAGAGGTGAAGCTCTTGGCTGGTCTGCTACTCCACAATGCGAAACTGGAAGAAGCGCTTGGAGGAATCCAACGGGGCCAAGAGAAGAGTTTGGCGCGGTTGATTGACCCAATCGATCAAGTTCGAGCTTTCCCGGAGCTCAACCCCCACCTCAACCAATCCTGTTTCGGTGTCCTTTCCGACAAAAATAGATCCCTCCACGGTGGCTAGTTCCTCTTGGCGCAAGAGTCCCAACCCGTTCGCGTTGGCACGCAGAAGCATGAGTTTCCCGGCATCGTCTTGAAAGGGATCAAAGCCTAGATCCTTTAGCGCGATCTCATAAAAATCGTTGATCGTGTCCTGATCATAGTCGGCGGAGTGAGGCCAACTCTCGCCGGACTGCACCTCCTCCTCGTCACTCAGTCCATCCCCATCCCGATCGACTGTGATCCCTGCGCTCGGTAGCACTTCCGGAGCGGCGCGAATCATGAGATCCAGGGCCATTTCCGGTGGAAACATCGCTGCGAGTGACTGGATCAAATCCGCGTGAGCCGGATCCGCCGCGATATTGTTCACCTCCTGTGGATCGGTATCCAAGTCGTTGAGCTGCCTCTGAATTTCTCCCTGCCATTTAAATTCAACGTAGTGCCAGTTTTGATACCTTACGCTTCGTCCAATGCGTTGGGGAGTGGTATGCGCTTGATTCCTGACCGTGAATGCGGGCCGATCCCACCCTGCGCTCGGATTTTCCAGAAGAGGTCGCAGGGAAACTCCGTGATGCGGTGCGGGATAGGCTGGTAATCCCGCGAGATCGACTATGGTGGGGAAAACATCCTGAAGTTCGACGACGCGATGCGACTCTTGCCCATTCCCAGTCATTCCTGGTGCCGCGATCAGGAGCGGACAGCGGGCGGCTTCGTCAAACAGGACCTGCTTCTGCCAAACTCGCGCATGCTCCCCCAAATGGAACCCGTGATCACTGCTAAAAACGACGACCGTATCATCCCAAAGGCTGAGGGCATCCAATTCATCCAAGATCACCCCAACCAAGGAATCAATATATGTAACGCAGGCCAAGTAGGCCGCCATCGCACGTTGGCGATCCCCCATATTCATAGCCGCGTCGTCGGGCTGCCAAAAGGCCGCGGCTGGAATCCCCTGGGTCGATAGGGGAGGTTCAGGAGGCCAGACGATTTGGGACGGATCGTATTTGTCCCAATGCACTTTCGGCATGATCCAATGGAGATGGGGCAACACAAATCCAGCGGCAAGGAAGAAGGGTTCAGGATCGCCAATGTGATCCCTGAGCTCTTCGACGATGGAGTCCGCAGTATGACCATCCACCAATTCGGAATCAGGCGTATCCCATACTTGAATTGGAAGTCCTCGCTGACTGAGACCGGGGCCGACAATCGTTTCACTGTGTATCAGCTCCGATCGTGGACGCGCCGCAAACCGCGTCCCCCATGGCCGGCGGGAATAGGACCATCCCTCGGGATCTCCGAAGTCTGCCTCGGTGCCCTTCCAGTGGAAGACCTTGCCGATACCCGCCGTGTAGTAGCCATTCTCCTTGAAATACTGGGGGAGAAAGACGCGACTCGGCATCACCGTTCTTGGAGAGGTGGCATTGTCGTAGATTCCTGTCGCCCAAGGGCGAAGGCCGGTCAACATGGCAACGCGAGAAGGGTTGCACGCCGATACTTGGCAATAGGCGTCTCGAAACACGACTCCTCGCTGTGCGAGCCGTTCGATATTGGGAGTGATCGCTTGCGGAAAACCGAAGCTGCTTACCATGCTGTTCAGGTCATCCACAATGATCCACAGCACGTTTTTCTGGGACTGCGCCGTGCTTGAAAGCAGGACACTCATGAGCAGCCATCCCCTGATCCCCCCCGTCAAGATTCCACCTCTAGTCATGGCCTGCTCTTATCGCGCTTCGTAGATCAAGGCAACCTTTCATGTTGCTTAACATCTCATCTACGCAGGTGCTCCGTTTGAAAAACTCCCGAATTTACAATCAACTGATCAGAGGATCATGCCGGCCCCCGCAGTTTCATTTGTTCCCGGGTCGACCAGGATGAAGGCACCCGTCTGCCGGTTGCGACGATAGGCATCGTGCAACAAGGGAACCGCGGTTCGCAGGCGAACGCGACCAATCTCATTGAGACTGAAAGAATCAACGTCTTCAATCTTGTGAAGAGTGTTGATGTCAACCTGGTAGCGCACCTCTTCCACGATCGCCTTCGTCTCCCGCGTGGTATGGCGCAGGATGTACTTTCCCCGGGTGCGAAGCGGGCTCTTGGAAAACCAGCAGATCATGGCATCGATATCCTGACTGATCTGGGGCTGGTTATTGGGCTTCACGATCATGTCGCCCCGCGAGAGATCAATTTCATCTTCGAGCGTGAGGCAAACCGACTGCGGGGCAAAGGCCTCGCTCAATTCTCCATCCACACTGTGAATGGCCTTCACTTTGCTGGTGAAACCCGAGGGCAGCACGGCCACCTCGTCGCCAGGCCTGAAAACCCCGCCCCCCACCCTTCCGGCATAGCCTCGGAAATCATGCCACTGATCACTCTGCGGGCGAATGACCCACTGGACGGGAAAACGCGCGTCAATGTGGTTTTCCTCCCCGCCGATGTAGACGTTTTCCAGATGGTAGAGCAGGGACGAACCCTCGTACCAAGGCGTCTTCTTGGACCGCTCAACCACGTTGTCCCCGTTCAAGGCCGAGATGGGAATGGTCTGGATTCCAATGATGTTGTCGAGACGCGAGGCGAAGGACTCGTAATCCTTCACGATCTTGTCATAGATCTCCTCATCGTAGTCGACGAGGTCCATCTTGTTGACGGCCACGATGACATGCTGGATACGCAACAAGTTCGCGATAAAGGAGTGTCGCTTGGTCTGCTCGATCACTCCCTTCCGCGCATCGATCAGGATGATCGCGAGGTTCGCGGTTGAGGCGCCGGTCACCATGTTCCGCGTGTACTGAATATGACCCGGAGTGTCCGCAATGATGAATTTTCGCTTCGGAGTCGCAAAATAGCGATAGGCCACGTCGATGGTGATTCCCTGCTCTCGCTCGGCCCGAAGACCATCGGTGAGCAGGGCAAGATTGACGTGTTCGTCGCCCCGCTTTCGCGAACTCTCCTCGATCGCCTCAAGTTGATCTTCGAAGATCGACTTGGAATCGTAGAGCAAGCGGCCAATGAGGGTCGACTTTCCATCGTCAACTGAGCCTGCGGTGGTAAATCTTAGTAAATCCATGACTTCAAAATTAATCGTTGAGTGTTGGGGGGAGGGTGGCTTGACTCTAAAAGTACCCTTCTTTCTTGCGATCCTCCATCGCGGTCTCGGAGCGCTTGTCGTCTGCGCGATTGCCTCGCTCGGTCTGCCGGGCAGCGGCAACTTCCTCGATGATTTTCTCCATGGTGTCCGCAGTTGACTCCACCGCCCCAGTGATCGTGGCATCGCCCATGGTGCGAAAGCGGATCATCTTTTTCTCCACCGTTTCCCCCTCCCGCGGCTGCACGAACTCCGACACTGCCAGGATGGTGTTGTTCCGGGTCACCGTTTCCCGTTCGTGAGCATAGTAAAGACTCGGGAGCTCGATGCCTTCCCGGTGCATGTACATCCAGATATCCATCTCGGTAAAGTTGGAGAGCGGGAAGATCCGGAAGTGTTCGCCCACATGCTTGCGGCCATTGAAGAGGTTCCAGAGTTCGGGCCGCTGGTTCTTGGGGTCCCACTGGCCGAAGTCATCTCGGTGAGAAAAGAAGCGCTCCTTGGCCCGCGCCTTCTCCTCATCCCGGCGACCACCGCCCAGGGCCGCATCAAAGCCGTGCTCTTCAATCGCATCGAGGAGGGTCGTGATCTGCAGGACGTTGCGCGAGGCGTTGGCTCCCTTTTCCTCCTGCACGCGACCGGAGTCGATCGCCTTTTGCACCGAGGCCACAACGAGGCGCGCCCCAATCTTTTCGGCGAACATGTCGCGATACTCGAGGGTCTCGCGGAAGTTGTGACCAGTGTCGATGTGGAAGAGCGGGAAGGGAAGGCGGGAGGGCCAAAATGCCTTGTGGGCAAGGTGCGCCATCACAATGGAATCCTTCCCCCCCGAAAAAAGAAGGGCTGGATTCTCAAACTGAGCCGCCGTTTCCCGCAGGATGAAGATGGCCTCGGATTCAAGTTGATCGAGGTGACTGAGCTGGTAGTCAGGCATGGTTTGTCGCGTTGGTGGCGGAAGAGCGATCCCTTCCGAGGAGAGGAGGTGGTGCCTAGGTGCTCGCGGTGCGAGTCAGAATGAATTCGTGGAGTTGCTGGGCGCACTCGGCAGCGGTGGTGGCGTCGGTATCGAGAACCAGTTCCGCTTCCTCTTCTGGCTCTTCGAATCCGCTGTCTTTGCCGGTAAACTGCTTGAGGGTTCCTGCCTCCGCTTTGGCGTAGAGTCCCTTGGGATCACGCTCGGCGCAGGTCGCATAGTCGGCCTTCACGAATACTTCAACAAAGTCTTCGCCAATCGTCTCGCGAGCAAGAGCACGCAAGGCGCGCCGGGGGGTGATCACTGACACGAAAGTGATCATGCCCTGACTGGCAAAGAGCTTGGCGACCTCCGAGTTGCGCCGGATATTTTCGGAGCGATCCTCATCAGAAAATCCAAGGTTGTTGTTGAGTCCCGAGCGCAGGTTGTCGCCATCGAGGATGACCGTGAAGCGCCCCGCCTCATGCAGCATGCGCTCCGCCATGTTCGCGATCGTCGATTTCCCCGAACCCGATAGGCCGTAGAGCCAAATCACGACCCCCCGCTGTCTCAGGAGACCTTCCTTATCCTCGCGCCCGAGGAAGCGATCAAACTCGGGGTGGATGTTTTCCGGGGTGGACATCAGGAGAGGAGGGACGCTTCAGGAAGGATTCACGATCTTGCGGATGGTCCCCCGCGGAACGAGCGCCCAGAGGCGTTCATGGCCGTAGTAGATGAGAAATTTGGCAAAAAACTCGATGCTCCCGATCGCCAGGGCGGGCCGGAGATCGCGGTATACGATCCACGCGATGAGGATCGTGGTGGCCGTCGCCACCACCCGCCAACTGATGGCCTTCAGTACGCTGCGGGCGTTGGAATCTTTGCTTGAATCGGCGGCCCGCGTCACTTTTCCAGGGGATAGCGTTTGAGATCCATGAGCTGGGGGAGGATCGCGAAAATGAACCCGGTATTGTTGATCGAATAGCGCCTCCAAAGCCGACGCGGTTCCTGGCACAGACGAAAGAACCATTCGAGTCCGTTGCGTTGCATCCAGCAGGGAGCCTGGTTCACCCGCCCGGTATGAAAATCAAAGGCGGCTCCAACCCCCAGCATGATCATGCCGTGGCCCCAATCAGCCGTGAGGTCAGGATGACGGGCAAGAAAATCGTGCATGAAGCGCTCTTGCTTCGGCGTACTCAGTCCTACCCAGAAAAAGTGCGGCTTGCTCTCCTGAAGTCGCGACACCAGTTCGACATCCTCTTCGGGGCTGAGCTCCCGGAAGGGAGGACAGGCTGAACCCGCCACCTCCGACCCCGGAAACCAATTCTTCATGCGCTCGCCCAGTTCCTTCGCCACCCCTTCTTTCCCGCCCCAAAAGAAATGCCGTCGCCCGCTGCCCGCACTCGTCAGCACGACCTCGAGCATGAGATCAGGACCGTAAACCCGATCCACGGCGTCATAGCCATTCCAACGGGCCATCCATACCATCGGCATGCCATCCGGGGTCGAGAGATAGGAGCGATTGTGAATGCGCCTCAGCTCGTCGTCGCGATGCGATTCCATCACGCCATGCACACCAGTCACGGTCACAAATCCCGCAAAGCCCTTGCGATCGGCACCCTCGAGAATCTTCTCGATCGCGAGGGGCATATCCAAGGCGCTGATTCCAACGCCAAGGACATTGACGCGGGGCACTTCGATGGATGATTCGTTGCTCATTCCGACTTCAGTCGCTCGTTCCTACGCGACCACCGACTCGCCGCTCTTGCGCCGATCATACTGCGCCTTGATCCAGTGATAGGTCTTCTCCAAGCCCGTCGCGAGATCGACTTCCGGTTCCCAACCGAGAGTCTCCTGGATCAAATTGTTATCTGAATTCCGGCCGCGTACTCCCTGTGGTTTGCTCAGGTCGTATTTCCTGTTCAGCTCGATCCCGGCGAAGCCCTCAATGATGTCGAGCAGCCCATTGATGCTCACCAGTTCTGCGCGCCCGAGGTTGAGCGGCTGGGTGTGATCCGAAGCCATCAGGCGCGCCACTCCGTTCAGGCAGTCATCGATATACATGAAGGAACGTGTTTGCTCTCCATCGCCCCAGATTTCGATGTCATGAATTCCGGTATCGGCCGCTTCAATCACCTTCCGACAGAGCGCGGCCGGGGCCTTTTCGCGACCACCATCCCACGTCCCAAATGGTCCGTAGACATTGTGAAACCGGAAGACCCGGGCATTCACCCCGAAGTCCTCGCGGAAGTTCTCACACATGCGCTCGGAAAAGAGTTTTTCCCAGCCGTAACCGTCCTCCGGTTGCGCGGGATAGGCATCTGATTCCTTGAGCGCCATGACATCCGCATCGCCCTGTCGGTAATCGGGATAGACACAGGCGCTACTGGCAAAAAAGTAGCGCTTCACGCCCAGGTCGCGAGCCGCCATGAGGAGATGGGAGTTGATCAGGACACTGATCATGCAGAGCGCCTTGTTGAACTCGATAAAGCCCATCCCTCCCATGTTGCAGGCGAGATTGTAGATCTCGTCACACCCCCCGGTCACCTTGTAACAAGCGTCCTTCTCCTCGAGGTTGAGGACAACATTCTCGGCTTGGTCATGCACTTGGTACCACTGGTCGAGCTCCTTGAGATCGGCCGTCACAACCTGGTGTCCCTGGGCGAGGAGTGCACCCGCGAGATGGCCTCCTATGAAGCCCCCTCCACCGGCGATCAGAATTCGTTTTTGTTCGTGAGGCATGGTTGTTTAGTCGTCCCGCTTGATGGTATCGGCGAGCCAGTAGCCGACGAAGAGAGCGTTGTTGACGAGATAGCGTTTGAAGAGGCGGCGCGGCTCCATGAGCAATCGATAGGACCACTCCATCCCGATGCGTTGCAGGAAGGGCGGCGCTTGTTTGAGCTCTCCCGCATGGAAGGCGAAGGCGGCTCCCACCCCGAGATAAACTCCGGGCGGCAGGCGGTTTTTGTGGTTCCCAATCCAGGTCTCCTGTTTGGGACAGCCGAGACCGACCCAGATCACGTTGCTCCTGGTCTCCCGGATTCGTTCGCAAATGCGTTCGAATTCATCGTCCGGCCACGCTCCGAATGGCGGCGAGTAGCTTCCGCCCAACTCCGCACCAGGGCAGTCCTTCGCGAAGCGCGCTTCCAACTTCTCAAGGGTGCTTTTCTTCCCCCCCAGAAAGAAGTGGCGGACCGGAGTGCCCACTGATGCTTCGATCGTGCGCAACATGAGGTTGGGTCCATAGACCCGGTCGCTCATTCGCTCCTCCTCGGGAATTTGGTGGTTCGCGGCCCAGATCAACGGCATCCCGTCGGGACAAATCAGGTCGAAGCGGTTGATCGCGGCCCCAAAGGCCTTGTCGTAGCGCGATTGCGCCGCCACGTGGGTGTTGGCCGCTTCCACCGCGTAGGCTCTCTCTCGATCCTGCGCCCAGGTGAGGATGATCTCAACCGCCCGCGCATAATCCAGAACCGCGATCGGCAATCCGCAGATCGGAACCGTTCGCACCCCCGCCTTGGCAGCGGCCTCTGACTTCAAATCGCTCACCTACTTGGTTACTTCTGAAATCTTCTTCTCTCGCTCTGCCAATTCGAGATCTGCCTCCACCATGATCCGAACGAGTTCCTTAAACTTCACCTTGGGCTCCCATCCCAGTTTCTTTTTTGCCTTGGCCGGATCACCAATCAGCAATTCAACCTCTGCAGGTCGCTCGTAGCAGACGTCGTGCTCAACGACATCCTCCCAATCGAGGTCAAGGCAGCGAAAGGTCTCTTCCACGAACTCCCTCACGGAATGCGTTTCGTTAGTCGCCACCACGTAGTCATCCGGCGTGTCTTGTTGTAGCATGAGCCACATCATTTCAACGTACTCCTTGGCATAGCCCCAGTCACGCTTGGCATCCAGGTTTCCGAGAAAGAGCTTATCCTGCAGACCCAGCTTGATCCGAGTGGCTGCCCGCGTGATCTTCCGCGTGACGAAGGTCTCCCCCCGTCGGGGGGACTCGTGATTGAAGAGAATGCCGCTGCTGGCGTGCATGCCGTACGATTCGCGATAGTTCACCGTCAGCCAGTGTCCGTAGACTTTCGCGCAAGCGTATGGGGAGCGCGGCCAGAAAGGAGTCGTTTCGGTCTGGGGCACCTCCTGCACTTTCCCAAACATCTCGGACGAGGACGCCTGGTAGTAGCGCACCTTGTCCAGGAGCCCGGTGTGACGAATGGTCTCCAGCAAGCGCTGGGTGCCCAGTCCCACAACATCGCCGGTGTACTCCGGTTCGTCGAAGCTCACGCGCACATGACTCTGCGCACCGAGGTTGTATATCTCATCGGGCGCGATCTCGTTCAGGAGACGCGCCAGCCCCGTCCCATCACTCAAGTCTCCGTGATGGAGGAAGAGCCGCACTTCTTCATCATGCCGATCACGATAGAGGTGATCGATGCGCCCGGTGTTGAAGGTGGAGGAGCGCCGAATGATGCCGTGTACTTCGTAGCCCTTCTCAAGAAGAAATTCTGCGAGGTAGGAACCATCCTGTCCGGTGATGCCGGTGATCAATGCTGATTTCATGAAATTGTGATAGCGAAAGTCTGAGTCGCGGGTTTACTTCGCCCGCACGGATCCCTCCTCAAGTTCGAGGAGAAAACATTGGTAGGTTTCGCGGAGGCCCTCCTCCAAACTGATCGTTGGTTGCCAACCCGAGGCCCTCAGCTGGGACGCATCCATCAACTTTCGCGGCGTCCCGTCGGGCTTGGAGGGGTCAGTCTTGATCTGACCTGCATAGCCCACCGTCCTTGCGATCGCAGTGGCGAGCTCCAGGATGCTGACCTCCCTGCCGGAGCCCACATTGATCCAGTCGCACGGGTCTTCGCTTTCCAACAAATGGAAACAGGCCTTGGCCAGATCGTTGACATGGAGGAACTCCCGCTTTGGAGTGCCGCTTCCCCAGATCACCACCTCCTCATCGCCACCCTCCTTCGCTTCGTGAAAGCGACGCAGGAGGGCGGGGATCACGTGCGAATTCTCGGAGTGGTAGTTGTCGCCCGGGCCATACAAATTGGTCGGCATGGCCGAATGGAACATCACTCCGTATTGCGCGCGGTAGTGTTGGCACAACTTGAGTCCCGCAATCTTGGCCACCGCGTAGGCTTCGTTGGTCGGCTCCAGCGGACTGCTCAGGAGACAGGATTCCGGCATCGGTTGCGGTGCGGCTTTGGGATAAATGCAGGAGCTTCCGAGAAAGAGGAGCCGCTTGACTCCTGCCAGATAAGATCCGTGCACGAGATTCGCGGCGATCGCGAGGTTCTCGTAGAGGAACTCCGCAGGGTAGGTGTCGTTGGCGTGGATCCCACCCACCTTGGCTGCCGCCACGATGACTTGGTCGGGCTCTTCGGACGCCAGAAAGTCGAAGACCGCGCGCTGATCGGTGAGATCGAGTTCCTTCCGAGTGCGCAGCACGAGCTCATCTCCTGAGCGCAGTGCCTCTGCCTCGCGCAGTAGAGCCGCTCCAACCATCCCGCGATGTCCCGTAATGAAGAGCTTCATGAATTACTTCCGTCCCTGTCGATAACACGTGAGTAACGTTGCCTCGAGGACTGCCTCGCTGGCCACGCTACCGCCCTTGGTCGCTTAACCACCTGCTGGTCAAAACCCGGGGACAGAAATCTGGACGCTGTGAGTAACTTCGCCACGTTCTAGCGTTCGGGGGAACAAACACCCCAACTAGGGAAAGAGTTCAAGAAAAAATGAACGAATTCAGAAAAAAATGAACTCGCCGTCCCCCTTTCAAATCGTCCCATCCCGCTTGGGGACCGCTTTCCGGGGCAACAGCAGGGAATACAGGTCCACATCGACTGGTTGTTCCTGCCCTAGGAATTCGATAAAAATTCGCACCCGCTCATTGGCCGGAAGGACCTCGATGACGGTTCCCTTCAACCCCTGGAGCGGACCATCGGCCAATTCGACCTCGTCTCCGGGCTCCGCGACTGGGCAAACCGTAATGAGCTCGCTTCCCTCTCCTTCTTCCTGCTTCGCGAGCTCCGCCCGCAGGTCCTCCACAAAGGCATCAGGCACTGCGGGATACTGGTCCCCAAAGCGCAGAATTCGTGTCACCCCATTGGCATAGCTCACCGCCCGCTCCCTTTCCGCCAAGCCAAAACGGGCGAGCACATAGCCCGGAAACAAGGGCTCCACCCACCAGATTTTCCCCCGGCGAGTTACCTTTTTGTAGCGTAGACGCGGGCACACGACCTCGATGCCTCCGAGTTGGCGCAGGGACGCAGCCGCGAGATGCTCGCGTTTCGTTTGGGTGCGCAGGCAATACCACGCTAGGCTCTCTGGCTCACTCTCCATCCCTATTCTCCCAATACCCGCTGCATCAGGGGCAAAATCAATTTTCCCTGCTTCAACCAACGCTCGAGCTTCTTCACACGCTGTTCGTAGAAGACTCTCTGGTCGGGATCCTCCTCCTCCATGACCACCTTCTCGAGCTCCTTCACCCGCTCATTCCCACTCTTGAGATGCGGCCGCAGCTGCTCGCGGATAAAGCCCCCAACCAACTTCTTGAGCTTGATATCCGCTTCAAAATACGTGCGCCGGGCATCGGCCCCCTCCCTTTCCCGTATCGCACCAAACATGCGGAGCGCCTTCAATCCCTGACTCACCGAACCCTTGGAGATCTGAAGCCGCCCCACGAGATCATCGAGAGAGTGCGGATCCCGTGAGATAAAGAGCAGCCCGTAAATCTCGCCCAAGGACTTGGGAAGACCTGCCACCCGCACCGCATCGGCACACATATTGACCACCTCCTGTTCGATCTCCGTGAGAACCTCCAATTTTGGCGCACCATTCGGCATGCCTCCAACTTGTGCACAGAATCATGACAGGTTCAATTTTTTTTGAACTAGATTCGCGCCCTCTTGAGGACACCCTGCCCTTCATGCAGAACTTGTAGCAGCGCCCATCGCCTCCACGGATTTGATCAGCACCCCAGACAAGCAAGCGAAGCCCTGACTGAATCGCGGCCTCGATCCACATGCTCTGCCTCTTTTCGCGCCTCGTCGGGCCCATGAACATTGCCCCTTGCAGGCTCAATCCATCCAACGTCCCAGCGCGGCTTCCAACGCTTCGGAATTGCGCACCCGAAACTGCTCCCCGCACTCGATCGTAGTCCGCTTCCCGGTTCCGCTCTGGAGGTGCAAGTGTACTGCGGTGGGGCCGGGATGCGCGCCGAGCACGCTCTGAATTTCTTCCAGATCCTCGAGGTCACTCCGCGACACCCAGATCGACAACTCCAGCGGCCCTTTTCCGTTAGTCCGGCCATTCCCCTGGCTGGGTAGTTTCAGCTCCTTCAACCCACTTCCCATGATCTTGCGTTTCTCGGTCCGATCATCGACCGAGATCGCTCCCTTCAGACTGATGACTTTCCCAGCTTCCAGGATTCCCGCATCACGCGCCGGGGTGTAGGACTCCGCCCAACAGAGCACTTCTGAGATCCCGGTGAAATCCTCGATCATGAGAATGCCAAAGGGCTTTCCCGCCCGCGTGCTGCGATGCTCGATCTGCCGGATCATGCCTGCAAACGAAAACCTGGCCCGCTTGTCACTGAGATCGAGGTCCTCCAGAAGACCCAGCTTCTGAAAGCGATCCGAGTCCAGCACTTCGCGATACTTGTCAAGCGGATGACCCGTCACATAAAACCCTAACAATTCCTTCTCCTGCTCCAACCTTTCATCCTTGGGCCACTCCTTGACTTCTGTCCGCGCAGCACTCCTGTTCGAGTCCGAAGCCGCAAACTCCATCGTATCGAAAAGCGCTTCCTGTCCTGCCGCCTTGTCCCGCTGCGAGGAACTGGCCGAGGCACACACCAGCTCTAGGCGCGCAACCATTCCCGCCCGGGTCTCACGGGTCCAGTCCATCGCACCCGAGCGCACGAGGTTTTCCAGAATCCGCTTGTTCACCGCCTTGGAGTCGAGCCGGTTGGCAAACTCGTCAAGCGACTCAAAAAGTCCAACCTCCTTGCGCGAGGCAATGGCCTTCGCCATCGCAGCCCCACCCACATTCTTGATCCCTGCCAGACCATAACGGATCGCCATGCGCCCACTGCGGGTCCTTTCGGGTGCAAATCGGAGCTCCGAGCTGTTCACATCGGGCGGCAGGATCTCGATCTCCATGCGATGGCACTCTGAAACGAAGACTCCGATCTTGTCGGTGTTGTTGATCTCATTCGAGAGCAGCGCCGCCATGAACTCAACCGGGTAGTTGGCCTTGAGCCACGCAGTCCAATAGGAAATGTGTCCGTAGCACGCCGAGTGCGACTTGTTGAACCCATACCCGGCGAAACTGGCGATCTTGTCGAAGATCCTGTTCGCCAGCCGAGCGTCGATGTCGTTCACCCTCTTCGCGCCCTCCACAAAGGTTGCCCGCTGCTTGTCCATCTCGGACTGCTTCTTCTTCCCCATCGCACGACGAAGAATGTCTGCCCCACCGAGCGTGTATCCCGCGAGCACCTTGGCCGCATTCTGCACCTGCTCCTGGTAAATCATCACGCCATAGGTATCGCTGCAAATCTGTTCCAGCAAGGGATGCTCGTAGGCGACGGCCTTGCGGCCCTCCTTCACCTCGATCATCTCGTCAATGAACTGCATCGCGCCCGGTCGGTAGAGTGCCAACAGGTCAATGATGTCGTCGATGCGCCGAATGCCATAGCGCCTGCAAGTCTCCGTCATCCCGCCGGACTCCAACTGGAAGATGCCCATCGTTTCGCCGGCGTTGAGCAACACGAAGGTCTTCTCATCCTCGAGGTCCACCTTGTGAATTTCAAAGTCAGGGACCTTCTCACGAATGAATTGCGATGCCTCCTGGATCACAGTCAGGTTTTTCAACCCAAGGAAATCCATCTTGAGCAGGCCAACTTCGGTGATCGCGCCCATGTCAAACTGGGTCACCACTTCCCCTTCGTTCCCTCGCGTGAGCGGAACATGTTCGTCGAGGGCCCGATCCCCAATCACCACCCCCGCCGCATGCACGCCCACATTGCGGGTCAGCCCTTCCAGCTTGGTAGCATAGTCCCAGAGCTCGCGATAGGTGCTGCTCTGCTCAATCGTTTCGCGCAACTCCGCCTTGGCCTCAAACTCCTCCTTCAACTTCACCCCTGGCCGGGCTTCAATCATCTTGGCAATGCGGTCAGCCTCGCCGTAGCTCACTCCCATCACGCGGGCAACATCCCGAATCACGCTTTTCGCTCCCAGAGTGCCGTAAGTGATGATGTGGGACACACAACGCTCCCCGTATTTCTGGCGGACATAATCAATCACTTCCGGCCGCCGGGTCTGGCAGAAGTCGATGTCGACGTCCGGCGGGCTCACCCGCTCAGGGTTGAGAAATCGCTCAAAAAGAAGACCGAAGCGCATGGGGCAGATGTCCGTAATGCCCAGCGTGTAGGCCACCAGCGACCCGGCCGCGGATCCCCTTCCGGGTCCCACCGGAATCTCGTGCTCCTTGGCCCAGTTAATGAAGTCCGCGGTAATCAGGAAGTAACTGGCAAAACCCAGATCGTTGATGGTCTTGATCTCGTACTCCAGCCGCTCGCCCAGTTCGGGATCAGTCTCTGCGCGCACCTTCCCATACCGTTCCTCCAGGCCCTCGAAACACTGCCGGCGAATGTAATCTTCCCGACACATGCCCCCCGGCGCTTCGAAGTTCGGGTACTTTTCCGAACTCGTGGCATCCAGGCTGAGTTCCACGTTGCAGCGCTCTGCAATCTCCAGCGTGTTGTCGCAGGCTTCCGGAATGTCCGCAAAAAGCTCCCGCATCTCCTCCGCACTCTTGAAGTAAACCTCCGCCGGGTAACGCATCCGGTTTTCATCGAAGACCAGCTTCCCGGTGCCGATGCAAATCATCACGTCATGCGCATCGTGGTCCTCGCGGTTGAGGAAGTGCACGTCGTTGGCGGCCACCAGTTTGAGATCAAGCTCCCGCGCCAGGGCAATGAGCTGCGGCTTCACCTCCAACTGCGACTCCATGCCATGATCATGAAGCTCCACGTAAAGATTCTCCTTCCCGAAGATATCGCGCAGTTCCTCCATCGTTTCCCGCGCCTTGTCGACCTGTCCCTGCAGCAGCCACTCATTGACGGGGCCCGCAATGCACCCACTGAGACAGATGATCCCATCCGCGTGCTCGCGTAATTCCTTCCGGTCCACCCGTGGCTTGCCGTAGTATTCCCCTTCGAGGTGCCCCTTCGACACCAGCTGCACGAGATTCTTCCAGCCAGAATTGTTCTCCGCCAGCAAGGTGAGATGGGTGGCCCTTTTCCTCCCCGGAACCTCCTTCTTGTGTTCCAGCGATTCCGGCGCGAGATAAATCTCACACCCGAGAATCGGCTTCACATCGTGTTTGCGCGCCGCTTCATAAAACTCGATCGCGCCGTACAGATTTCCGTGGTCCGTCATGGCCAGCGCCGGCATGCCCAACTCCGCTGCGCGCGCGGCAACGTCCTTGCACTTCACCGCCCCGTCCAGCGTCGAGTACTCGGTGTGCAAATGCAGATGAACAAACGACTCAGCCATGCTTTCGGTCCAGCATAGGCTCCCGCCTGCACGCCGCAATTCCGAAGCGGCGATCCGTGAAGATTTCATTTTAAAAATCCGAGCCGAACATTCCTTGGAGAGCTTGAAGATCATGAATCGACCCGAAGGAACCAACCACCGCCCACTGGAAGACCGTTCCTCCAGCCTGCCCCGTTAAAAAATAAATACCCCTGCCCTGAGAGCTCTCGATTTCGCTGGCCACGCAGCCAAATTCCCTCACCTTTTCTACCATGAAGAGTTCCTCCCTGTGCACCCTCGCACTTGCCCTCCTTCTGAGCTGTTCCGCTCCCATCCTATTCGCGGCGGACCAAGACGACGAGAAGGCAGAAAAAGCACTGCCCAAGGACTTCCGCGTCTTTAGCTCCAAAAATGGGAAATCCATCAAGGCGCGGGTTCTCGCCCGCATCGACGATAGGCGCTACACGGTGGAAACTCCCGAGGGTAAAAGATTTACCTTCAATGTGAACACTCTGAGCAAATCCGATGCTCGCTACCTTGATTTTTGGGAACCCAACCCCATCCTCGATCTCAAGACCGCCACGCTCAACGACGTCCTCGAGGAAATGGGCTATGCCACCCTGAAGCTCACTTCGAGCAATGATCGCCTCTTTGTGAATGCCACCATTGACGGGAAGGAGGGGCTCTTCGTCATCGATGCCGGCCACCAGTGGTCCACTCTGGACGCTGCCATCGCCACCGAGATTGGCATGGAACTTGGACAGGGAGGGTTTTCTTTCAACGACGGGAAAGGTGGCTCCACGAGATCACAAAAGGGTCCGGCAAAGTCCTTCCGGGTCGGCACGGTAGAGCTCAAATCCTACGACTTTGAGGTCATCGAGCTTGGAAAAATGATCCAAAACATCCCCGCCAAGACCATCGGCGCGATCGGCAGCACCCTGCTCACCAAGCTCAACGCCCTGGTCGACCACGAAGCGCAGCGCCTCTTCATCAAGGTTACGGAATAGAGCTCCGCGTTCGCTCGCACTCTTACGACTCCTGGGATTTCGACTTCATTCCCTTCTCGTTCTTCGAAGCGGACAAGCTCTTCGCCGCGCCTGACTTCTTCTTCCAGATTTATTCCCAATCCGCAGCTCACCCGGGATTTTGAACCCACCCTAGACAGATTGCCAGAGGCTCCCGCGTCCCTCAGGCTCTCTCCATGCCCATGGACTTCGAACCGCTCTCCTTCACCGAATTCCGCCCCGCCGAGATGCAGCAGCGTGCGGTGGAATTTGCCGGCGACCTCAAGACCCGCCGCACTATTCGCACTTTCTCGGACCGCGCCATTCCGGAAGGTGTCATCGCTCATTGTCTCGCCGCCGCCCACACCGCTCCGAGCGGGGCCAACCTGCAACCCTGGCATTTCGCCCTCGTGCGCCATCCGGATACCAAGCGCCGCCTGCGGGAAGCGGCGGAGAAAGAGGAACAGGCATTCTACGAGGAGCGCGCCCCGAGAGAATGGCTCGAAGCCCTCGAACCGTTCGGCACTGACAGAAAAAAGCCCTTTCTTGAAAATGCTCCCCTCCTCATTGCGGCGTTTCAAAAGAACAGACTCCCCCGACCCGACGGCTCCGAAGCGATCACCTACTATCCGAAGGAGTCGGTGGGCATCGCGACCGGATTCCTCATCGCCGCCCTTCACCATGCCGGTCTCGCCACCCTCACCCACACGCCCAGCCCGATGGCCTTTCTGAACGAACTTCTCGCCCGTCCCGCCTCCGAAAAACCCTTCCTCCTGCTCGTCGTGGGCTACCCCAGCCCGGACTGTGAAGTCCCAATCCTCAACAAGCTCCCGCTCTCCGATGTAACCAGTGAGCACTAAATCTCGTCGGATCCAGTGCCTCTCTTAAATCCTGCAGTCCGCAGGGATCTTGAATACCCTGCATTTCGCACTATAAAGTTTCCTTCGCGATGCGCACTGCCACCCTTCCCCTTGGCCTCACCCTCGCCGTGATCGGCTGGTTTTTCCAGTCACATGCGCTCGGGGATGATCACGGGCACACCCATGCGGAGAAGTCGGCCCAGCAGGCGGACCAAACCGCTGAGAGCTGGAAACGCCTCCTTGCAACCGTCAAACTCGGCAAGGCCGACCGCGCCCTCTTGGAAGAGCTCCGTCCCTTTCTCAATCCGGACGACTACCTCGCCCTTGAGCCCGGGCAACAAAAAACCCTCCTCCGCTACGCAGAGAACCGTCTGAAGAGTGACACTCCAATTGCCCGTTGCTGGTCACCGCAAACGCCTCCCCACCTGCTCTTTGCCTTCCACGCCGTCGAAGAAGCGGCGCGCACAAGCGTTCTCCCGGGGGAAGCACCACGCAAAGCCAGACAGTTTCTCCGACGCTGGGGTCATTCTGCCTCCAATGGACCCGGGCAAAATGTTCAGGGCCGTCCCATCACCTTGACTTGGAGCATCGTCCCCGACGGCACTCCCATTCCGAGCGACCCTTCCATTGGTGACAGCTCGGATCCCAGCGATTTGCGCGCTCGCCTCGCAGAGATCTACGGCGGCGACACCGGGCCTCCCGAAAATCAGCCGTGGTTCCCTCTCTTCCGGGATCTCTTCGCAGCCATCAGTGCGCATACCGGAATCCACTACAGCTACGAGGAGACCGATGATGGACAGCAAATCAGCCCGCTCTACCACGGACGACTCGGAGACCGCGGCGACATCAGGCTGGGAGGGCACAAGATCGACGGCAATGGCTCCACCATCGCCTACAACTACTTTCCCGACAATGGTGACATGATCATCGATACCGACGACAACTGGTTCGAAAACATCAGCAATAATTCGGTTCTCCTCGCCAACACCATCGCTCACGAACACGGCCACGGCATCGGCTTGGAACACGTCTGCCCCATCAATCAAACCAAGCTCCTCGAGCCGTTTATCAACACGGCCTTTCGTGGCATGCAATTCGACGAAATCTACACTCTGCAACGGTGGTATGGAGATCCCTTCGAGCAACACGGTTCTGCCCGCGACAACGATTCCATTCCCTCTGCGAAATCGCTCCCCGTTTCGATAGGGTCTCCTTTCGAGTTCGCGTGGCTCAGTATCGATGACGACTCAGACGTGGACTACTATTCCATCGTTCTTCCCCCCAGATCACAGCTCACCGCCCGGGTGATTCCAACCAGCGCCCTCTATCTGGAAGGGGCGCAATCACCCCTCGGTGCCTGCGTAAACGAAACTCCCTTCGATTCCAGTTCCAATCACGATCTCACTCTGGAGCTCCTGAATAGAAACTCATCCGTGATCACCTCCGCATCGGGCAACCCCGCCGGCGAACCCGAAGAGATCCTGAGCTTCGGAGTCCCCGCTGGCGGAAACTACTACCTCCGCGTCAAGGGCGGTTCCTCAGATTCCGCCCAACTTTATCGACTCGAAGTGGCGATCAACGCCCCGGCTGTGTCCATCGCGCTACAAAATCACAGCATCGTCGCCGAGTCTCACTCCCCGGCAAACAAAATGGTCGAACCGGGAGAGACAATCCAACTCGAGATCGAGCTCGTCAACAATGGCACCCTCAACGTAATGAATGTCCAGGCCACCCTCAACGGCCCGCCCGGATTCACCGGTTTTACCCCGGTGCAATCCTACGGAACGCTCGCCCCAGGCGCTCACGAAAGCAGCAGCTTCGTCTTCGCTCTTCAGGGCAACTGCGGCGACGCCATGCCCCTGCAACTTTTCGTCACCGCCGATGGCGGATACGCCAAAACCATTCCGATCCGCATGACCCTCGGAACGGTGACCTCCCTCTTCAAGGAACGCTTCGACCTCACCGGTGGATTGAGTCTTCCCGTTGGATGGACTACCAGCAACACCGGGGCGGGAAGCGCCTGGAATCTCTCCACCCAGGAACTCGACACGCCCGCCTACTCAATCTTCGCGGCAGACGTGGAATATCTGGGCACCTCGACTCTGACCGCCCCTGCGGCGACCCTCGGCCCCTTGGGAGGGACGCTTCGCTTCCGCCACAATTTCGACACCGAAGCGAGCCTCTTCAATCCCATGGTCGGTTTCGACGGAGGAGTCCTCGAAATGTCGATCGCCGGGGAAGCTTGGGAGGACATTCTCGCTGCCGGGGCAACCTTCACCCAGGGCGCCTACACTCATACCATGAGTGCGGCCTATCAAAATCCCCTCCCTAATCGACGAGGATGGAGCGGCCACTCTGGGGGATGGATCACCACCGAGGTCGATCTTCCCCCATCGCTGGGAGAGGCCTCCGTTCAGTTTCGTTGGCGCTTCGGTCACGACACTTCCGCGGCGGAGGTTGGCTGGTTCCTCGACACCATCGAACTGACGAGCGCCTCCTGCGACCACACTTCTCCCGTCGTGCACCTTGTGGTCGACGACGACACCGCTTCCGAGTGGGCTCCCCTTGACCGCGCCCACCTGACCATTTCCACCAATCTCCCCCCGCTCTCCGACCTCGCCATCCTACTCCTCAATGCGGGAACCGCCACCCTCGGACAAGATGCCACCGGGCTGAACAACATCACCCTGCACAGTGGAGAGACTTCGGTGCAGGTCGAAGTCCTCGCGGTCACCGACTCCGCGATCGAAGGCGACGAAACCCTGCTCCTCTCGCTGGATCCAGCGGGTGGCCTCCTCCTCGAGGGCGCGCCCCCAGCCGCCATCACGATCAGCGACCCGCCCTACGGCACATGGGCCGCCCAGATTTTCGGTCTCGGCACCGCAAGTGGCCCCCTCGACGATTTTGATCTCGATGGCGCCCTCAACCTCGAAGAATACGCTTGGCACACCGATGCCACCTCCGCGTCCTCCCGACCGATCCCAACCTATCATCAGGACGGAGATTTTCTACGGGCCGCCGTTCCCTTCTCAACCCTTCCGGGCGACGTTTTCCTCCGCGCCGAGGCCTCCTCCGACTTGAAAAACTGGAGCCCGGCCGGCGTGGAAACTTTGGCCGACGGCTTCCGCGTTCCCATTCAAAGGGCCTCTCAGCGCTATCTCCGAGTCCTCAGCGACTTGATTTCACCTCCTTAATGCGACAAATTCGGCGGGGATCGTTCTTCCGCTCGCCATCTGGCATGGAAATTGCTAGCAGTTGGATCACAACCACTCAGGGCCCATGAAGAAAGTCGAAGCAATTATTAAGCCATTCAAACTAGAGGAGGTCAAAGAGGCCCTCGCCGAAATCGGCGTGCAGGGGATGACCGTCACGGAAGTCAAGGGATTCGGACGTCAAAAGGGACACACCGAGATTTACCGCGGGAGTGAATACACCGTCGATTTTCTCCCCAAGGTCAAAATCGAAATCATCGTCGAAGACTCCGAGTCCAGCTCCGTCGCGGAAGCGATCGTGAAGAGCGCCAACACCGGAAAGATCGGAGACGGTAAGGTCTTCATCTCCAATGTGGAGGAAGCCATCCGCATCCGCACCGGGGAAACCGGTGCCGAAGCAGTCTCCGTCAACTAGAACTCGTCTCAACTTTCCAAAGCCGGACTTGCACAATGCTGGTCCGGCTTTTTTGTGTGCCCACCCTGCGTTTAGCTCTTAACTCGTCACCGTGTTCAGCATCGATCCCGTCCACATCCAGTTTCACATCCCGGCCCGGGGCCCCCTGGGTCGCGAAGAGGTTCTGGGCAAGATCCGCTTTCTCCCCGCTCACGTCGAATTTAACTGGCGGCTCAAGGGGAATGTCTTCGTGGGGGGCAAGGGAGAGATGCACACCCTCACGGTGCCCTATGGAGAAATCGAACACGTGGAGCTCATCCGCAAGTGGTGGCGGCTCCGACGCCTTGTTCTTCGCATCTCCAACCCAGCCCTCGTAGCAGAGATTCCAGGGGTCGAGCTGGGCAAGATGACCCTCGAGATCGACGAACGCTCCCGCGAAGAAGCCAAAAAGCTCGCCAGCCTCATCGACTTCAAGCGCTCGGCCTTTCTCCTCGATGAGCACGACCAGCGACTGGCGGCCATCTCGGACGAGGAGGCCTGAGCGCTCCTGGTCTTGTCCTTCCCGTTCCTGGCTCCCAACCCATCGAGTTGATTGGGAGAACAATGCGGGGCCCCAATTTGGGTTGTTGCCTGCCAGGCTCAGTTCGTTCATTCGTCGAATGAACTCGCCCTCCAACTATCGCTCCGCCTCCCGTGGTCTCATGGTTTGCACCATCCTCTTGGTCGCCGCAGGGATCTTCGTGGCCTTCCTCATCAATCCCTTCGCAGCGAGCAAGAGAGCCCAGCAGGCTCAGAATATGAGCCACATTCGCCAGGTTAAATTCGCCTTGGATGGCTTTGCTACCGACTTCGATGGACCGTTCCCCAATAAGGGCACTGGCAAGCAACTCGTCCAGCCCCTTCCAACGGCGAAGTCATTCGCCTCCCTCGACCCCCGCGATCACTGGGCAACCTCCTTTCCCGCGAACGCCCCACCATTCTCAGGGCACGATCACCACGCGATCACCGGTCTTGGTGATGCTCCAGAGCTTGGCCGCATTGCCGCGCGGAACCCGTAAGCATCCATGGGATTCCGCATAGTCGGGGCAGTATCCTTCGTGAAACCCGAAGTCCCCACAACTGAGGCGCTGGAAGTAGGGCATCTTGGCCCCCTTGTAGACATTCGATACGTGATGACGATTCTTGTTCGTGATCACGTATTCTCCCGTTTTGGTACGGTAGCCCTGCTTTCCGGAGGAAATCTTGGTGGTGAAAATCTCGATCCCGTCCTTGTCGTAGACCCAGGCCTTCTGCTCCGAGAGATCGACCTTCACCCAGCGTTCTTCGTGGTCAGGATCGACGTCTAACAAAAGCTGCATCATCTTGACGTCGTCCCGGCGGGAGGCAAAACCAATGGGGTAATACGACTTGCGCTTGGTCCAGATGTGCTTGCGCGCACCATGCTCAATGAGAAGACGGGCCAGCTCCAAATTACCGCAATCGGCTGCTGCCATGAGGGGAGTGACCCGGCTGTCATACCTGAGATGGGTCTTCAAATAGCCCACCGCCCGAACCTTTGCCAGGAAGGCCTTCGAGGCGGGCTGGGAAAAGGGCAGGTTGGGATCCGCCCCTGCCTCCAGAAGGAGCTTGCTCAGATCGCTTCGATTCATCGCGACCGCGAGGTGCAGGGCCCGCTGTCCCTCCCGACCTTTTTGATCGAGCTCGGAGGCCCCTGCTTTCAGAAGCATCGCCACCATCTCGGCATGCCCTTCCCGCACCGCCGCCACCAGGATCGGATCCTTGGATGTCCCACTCGCGGCGATCCCGCTCTCCAGAAGGAAGGAGAGCGTTTCCCGATCGCCTTCGACCACCGAGTTGTAGAGCGCCGCGCCAGGATCTGCCCCATGCGCGAGAAGCAGTTTCGCGCTCGCAAAGTCACGTCGCGCCAGGAGGATATCAATCGCGGTGCGATCGTCCGGTCCACGCGCGTCGGGATCCGCCCCTACCTTCAGGAGAGCCGCCATCTCATCGGGTGTGGACTCCAGAGCAAGGGCCAGAGCCATGGCGGTGCGCCCATTCGCACCCTTGCCATTTGGATTCGCTCCATGCGCGAGCAAGGTCCGCAAGGCCGTCACATCTCCCCGCTGCAAGGCAAGATGAACCGGTTGCCATCCCGTCGGGGGCTCGATCCCGGCCAGCCGTCCGCCTTCCGAACTTTCCCCAGCCTTCATCGCATAGCCCAGAACTGAATCTCCCTTTTTGTCCCGCCGTCTCAGATCCGCACCGCTCGCGATGAGATCCTCTGCGATGTCCGGACGGCCTCCGTGCAAGGCCAACATCAGTGGGATACGTCCCACCTCGTCTCGGAAATCAGGTTTCACCGTCGCGCGCAGAAGAAGGTCTGCAAGCTCGCGATCGCCTGCCCTGACCGCTTCCAGCAGAGAGCGCGATCCCACTGGAACCGCCTTCTTGCTCAGCGCGGCCTGGGCCGACCCTTCATCTGCCGGCCCCAGACCGGGAAGGAAGGCTGTCAGGGAGATGACCATCGCCATCGAGACGAGCAGAGAAGCAAATTGGTGCATTTGATCGAGAGCGCTAGGTTCGCTTATACCCAAAGCCCCAAGATCTTCAACCTCCAGCCACTTCGTTAATCCATCCTAGTAATTCGACAGCCCTGGGAATGGGGCTTGGCAACGGGCTCCGCCTTATGGGCCACCATTCTTCATCCACCCGCTTGGCGTCAGCGTTCCCATCTGGCCCTCCGGGGCGCGGGGCGCCCGCACTCTCGCTCATTCCCCTGGGCATCAAGCGCTACCCAAAGACCTGCGCGATGCGGAGGCACACTTCTTCCACGTTCTCGCGGGTATTGAAGGCAGAGATGCGGAAGTAGCCTTCTCCAGCGGCACCAAAGCCTGCTCCGGGCGTGACCACCACCTGAGCATCCTGCAGCATCTTGTCGAACATACCCCAACTGTCCACCCCCTCCGGGCACTTGACCCAGACGTAGGGCGAGTGCTCGCCACCATAAACCGTGAGATGACACTTCTCGCACGCGGCCTTCAAGAGAGCGGCGTTACCCATGTAGTGCTCGACCAGTTTCTTGATCTGCATTTTTCCCTCCACCGAATAGAGGGCCTCGGCCGCACGTTGCACCGGATAGCTCACCCCGTTGAACTTGGTCGAGTGGCGCCGCGCCCAGAGACCATGCAATGCGATCCGCTCACCGCTTTCGGTCGCCCCTGTGAGGGCCTTCGGAACCACGATGAAGGCACAACGCGTTCCCGTGAATCCACCATTCTTGGAGAACGAGCGAAACTCGATCGCACACTCCTTGGCCCCTTCGATCTCATAGATTGAGCGCGGCAGTTCGGGGTCCTGGAGATAAGCCTCGTAGGCGGAATCATAGAGGATCACGGCATCGTTTTCGCGCGCGTAGTCGACCCAGCACTGCAACTCCTCCTTCGTCGCCACCGTCCCGGTCGGGTTGTTGGGATAGCACAGATAAATCAGGTCCACCGGCTCGCTCGGAAGGGCGGGCGTAAAATCGTTCTCCGCCGTGCAGGGCAGATAAACCAAGCCATCAAATTGCCCGGCCTCATTCGCTTCTCCCGTGTTGCCTGCCATCACGTTGGTATCGACGTAGACCGGATAAACCGGATCCGTAATCGCGATTTTCAGACCATCCCCGAAAATATCGAGGATGTTGCCTGTGTCGCATTTGGAGCCGTCCGAGACGAAGATCTCGCCGGCCTCGATTCCAAGCCCATGATAGGAGTTCTCCGCGATTGCCTTGCGCAGGAACTCGTAGCCCTGCTCCGGTCCGTAGCCACGGAAGCTCTCCCGCGCGCCGAGTTCATCCACCCCCTCTTTCATCGCACTTCGCGCCGCCAGCGGCAGAGGTTCGGTCACATCGCCAATTCCACAGCGAATCAACTTCTTCGCCTTCTCAGGCTCGGCGTCCGTATAGGCGCTCACCCGGCGACTGATCTCCGGAAAAAGATAACCCGCTTTCAGCTTCAGAAAATTTTCGTTCACACGCGCCATAGCGCGAACCGTTTAGCGGGCACTCGTGCTCACCGCAAGTGTCTGCTCACCCAATCGAGGGCCCATCCAGCCCGGCAGGCGGGAGCTCCCTTCTCCGCCGCGCCACTTCTGGGCGAGGCCATCCCCTCTTCGGACGAGGCCTGCCTTGCCAGCTCCCGAGAACCAGAAAAGTCCCAAGAGCTTTCTCCTTCGGGGGCCTCTTCACGCTCGGAATTCAGAACGTCATCACCGCGTGGTTCGAGCGCCTGCCGGTCCAAAAAATGGCGAAAGTCGCTTCGGAATCCATTCCTTCCAGAAACCGCCCCCCTGCTCAACCACCCCCTCTCTTTCTCTACGCCGGTCATCGCGCAGTCGATCTCCGCATGCCGCGCATTCCCGCCCAGATGAAAATGGGCCGCATCCCTCTCAGCCGCCTGGAAGAAAAAGTTCCCAGCCGAGTGCGCAGCCATTGAGGCCTTTGCGGAGTCCTTGAAACCGAGAAACCTCTGAAGCGATTCTCCAATCGGCTGCTCGCACTTCTTCCTCTCCTCCCGGGTCGCTCAATCTCAATCAAACAGCCGGACCCGCAGGCCCGGCTGTGGAAAATCATCCTGCTCGGAGCACCAACTAGTCGCAGCTGCCGCCCTGCCCCTTGCTCGTCGCCATCTCGTAGAACTCGTTCACGGCGTCCCAGTTGATGATGTTGAAGAAGGCCGCCACGTAGTCCGGGCGACGGTTCTGGTAGTTCAGGTAATACGCGTGCTCCCAGACATCGAGTCCCAGGATGGGCTTGCAACCACACGCCCCGGAAATCTCGCCCATCATCGGGTTGTCCTGGTTGGCGGTCGAACACACTCCGAAGGTGCCGTCGTCCTTCACGCCGAGCCAGGCCCAGCCAGAGCCGAAACGAGTCATCGCGGCCTTGGTGAAGGCCTCTTTGAAGCCGTCCATCGATCCGAAGGCGGCCTTGATGCCCTCTGCCACCGGAGCACTCGGCTCACTGGCACCACCAGGTGCAATGAGCTTCCAGAACATGGAGTGGTTGAAGTGACCTCCTCCGTGGTTGCGCACCGCTCCACGAATGCCTTCCGGCACTTCGCTGAGACCCATGACCAGTTCACAGATCGACTTGTCGGAAAGGTCGCTACCCTCCAGCGCGGCGTTCAGATTGGTAACATATGCGTTGTGATGCTTGCTGTGATGAATCTCCATCGTCCGTGCATCAATTTGCGGCTCAAGCGCATCGTAGGCGTATCCGAGATCGGGAAGTTCGTGGGCCATAGGAATAGTGTGTTAATAAGTGTTAATATGTTTCCGTTGCGCGGTCTTGCGGTTTGCGGATATAACCAACAACTCGCACCAGCTCCTGTAGACAAGCAGCTTCATCCCGATTCGCAAGGGACAATCTCGCCATGGAATATCTTCCCCACCTCGCCGCCCTCGGTGGCGCCATTCTCGGAACCGGATTCTCCTGGTTTCTCTGCCTCAACAAGGCTCAAGCCATGCGGGCTCGCTTCGAAGAACGGGCCAAGACCGCCAACAAGTCGGTCGTCGACTTGGAGGCTGGGTGTGCCAACCTGGAAGCCGAAGTCCGCCAGCTTCGGCATAGCGAAGCGGTCAGTTTGAAACGCCAGTCCGAACTTGAATTGTTGGCCCAGACCCAACAACGCGGCCTGGCCGAAAAGCAACAGCTTCTCAAGGAAGCGGAGCACCGTATGGCGCAGAACTTCAAGGCCATCTCGATCGAAGCCTTGCGCAGCACGCAGGAGGAATTTCTCCAACTCGCACGCTCATCCTTCGACTCCCAACAACAAGTCGCCACCAGCGAACAGGAACAACGCCGGGTGGCGGTCGAGACCCTCGTGCGACCCGTCGCCGCGACGCTCTCGAAAGTCGAAAACCGAATCGGGGATCTGGAGCAAGCCCGCCGCGAGAGCGAGACAACGCTGAGCGCGCAGGTTCGCCAAATGGCCCAAGCCCACGTCGGCCTGCAAAAGGAAACTGCCCAGCTTGTCAAGGCGCTCCGCCAGCCCGCAGGCCGCGGACGCTGGGGCGAAGTGCAGTTGCAACGCGTGGTCGAGCTCTCTGGCATGCAGGAGCACTGCGATTTCTACGCGCCGAATAAGCACGGAAACGAGACTGGTCCACAGCGCCCGAATCTCGTGATCAACCTTCCCAGCGATCGCATCATCGCGATCGATGCCTCCACCTCGCTCGAAGCCTATCTCTCCGCCGTGGAATCCGCCGATGAGGAAACGCACGCGAAAGAAATGAAACGTCATGCGGGTTTGGTGGCCAATCACCTGGCCGATCTGGCCTCTCCCTCTTACCGCGCCCAGTTCCTGAAGAAGCCTGAGTTCATTGTCCTCTTCCTCCCCAGTGAGTCCTTCCTCAGCGCCGCCCTCAGCGAGGATCCCAATCTACTCGAACGCGGCATCGAACAAGGCGTCATTCTCGCCACCCCTGCCACCTTGGTCGCCTTGCTCCGCTCCGCCGCCGTGGGTTGGCGCCAGGATGGCATTGCCGAACAGGCACGCACCATTTCCGACGCCGGGCGCGAACTCTACGCCCATGTGAGCAGCTTGGCCGAGCAGGTCTCCAGGGTCGGCCAGTCCCTCGATGCGACCGTGCAGGACTACAACGTCGCGATCGGGGCCCTCCAAAGCAACGTCCTTCCCGGTGCTCGCAAACTCAGCGACCTCGGCGTCCCTGCCCACCCGGCCCAGCTGCCCGTGGTTCCCGAAGTCACCACCGCCGTGCGCCAACCCCACGCCGACCTCTCCAGACTCCCCGCCGCGGAAACCGCCTTCGTCGGTTTTGCCGAAACAGGACCGCCCACTACGAACCCCGACCCAAACGGGGCCGCAGAAGATTTGCGGGCCGCAGCCAAATCCGAGGCCATCCCGCCTGGGAACCAGCCTGGAGCGCAGGATTGAGCAACGCAATTATCCGGGGCTCTGGGCTCTGGCAGTTCCCGAGCCAGAAAAAGAACCCCGGAGCTCAGTCCGGGGTTCGCACATTCAGAGCCGAAGGCTGATCTTCTTCAGCCCTCCTTCACGAAGATATTCGCAAATTCCAAGGGGTTGCCATGATGCTGGAAACCCAGCTTACCGGTCGGCTTCACCGCCGGAAGCTTCGCCTCGTGGAGCACCACCTTGCCATTGAGTACCACCGTCACCCGCTCGCCCTTCACCGTGATGACGTAGCGATTCCAGTCGCCCACCTTGTTGTCGGCGAACACCCTGGGAGTGAGCGCCGCTCGAATTGGAAGGGGCTGCTTGCGGTCGGTACGAATGCCATACACTTCGCCTGATCCGATGGTCCAATTCCAGAGATTGACCTGCGTGCGGACTGCGCCCCGCAGGATGATCCCGCTGTCGTACTCGTCGATCTCGGCGGTGATCCCCTTCTTGTTTGCATCGGTCTTCGTCAGTCCATTGGGAAGAAGAACGGGTTGCTTGCGTTTGCCGCTGTTCTCTCCCGTCCAGCGCCAGTCGATCACGGTCGTGAAGTCCTTGTATTCCTTCTCGGTCCACAGATCGCCGCTCTTGCCATCGTAGTGAAGAATCCATCCTTCCTTCGCGGTCCAGTGACCTACGTTCTTCTCCTCCTTCGCAAAGTTCGCGAGCGTCTCGCCGTCGAACACCTGCGTGAACCCGAGTCCGGCCAGCGTGTCATCGGCTTTCCCGGCAGGCTGATACCATGCCTCTGTCTTGTCTTCTCCAAAGGAAATCTCCGCGATGCGCATTTTTCGCACCCGAATCACATCGCCATGTCCGGCGAAGCAAATGTGCCCCTTGCGACGCTTGGCTCCAGCATGCTTGGGATGGGACTTGTTGAGTTCGTCGAGATTCGCATCGGTGATGCACACTCCATTCAGCTCCACCGTGATGCGGGGCCCACGCGCTGTCACGCGCTGCGAATTCCACTCGCCCACGGGCGCCAGATGACCACGCAGGGCCGGTTCCAGGGTGTAAAGCGACCCATGAAACTGGTAGTCTTTGAGTTTCTTGTACTTGTCCGCGGTGTTGTCGAGAATCTGAAGCTCCATCCCGGTGTAGGCGGCATCGCCCTGTCCCGGATAGTGAATCCCGAGGCCATTGTTGGCGCCGGGAGTGAGCTGGAATTCAAACTCGAGAATGTAGTCGGCATACTGCTTCTCGGTCATCAGGTTCCGGCACTTCGGAGTCGACACGATGATGCCGTCCTTCACGACATAGCCATGCTGCTCGGTTTTTCCGGCCGCGCCGAAGTTGGTGAAGTCCTTCCCGTTAAAGAGATCGACCCAGTCGGCCTGGGCAGTGAGGGCGGATGCGAGGAGCAGGGCAGTGAGGGAGCGCATGGTTTTGTTGGTTGGAGCTTAAAGTTCGACCGTTTTGCCGGTTTTGTACGATTCGTCGGCAGCCGCGACTATACGCATGGAGTTGAGGGCATCTTCCATGTGGTCGCTGAGGTCGAGATCCTCCCGCATGGCCTTGAGAAAATATTCCTGCTCGCGAAAGCAGAGCTCGTCGTGATCCGGCTCGTCGGTCATGTCGATCCACTCGTCCTGCTTGACGAATTCGTTGTTCTCGTCGAGGGCGCTGTGATGCACCCGCAGCGACTCGGTCTTGCTGTGCGCATCGACATCCGCGGATGACCCCTTGCTGCCCGCCTCTTTGGCCTCAATCGTGACGCAACCCTTCGGCCCTACCACGTCCTTCACGAAAAAGGCCATCTCGCTCATCATGGGACCCCAACCCGCTTCGTACCACCCCACACTGCCATCTTCGAAGGCGACCTGGAGGTGCCCGTAGTTGATCTTGTCCTCGGGAATGTCATTGGTGAGCCTTGCTCCGAGTCCGGAAACGCGGACCGGCCTGGAGCGCGTCATCTGGCACATCACGTCCACGTAGTGCACGCCGCAATCAACAATCGGCGAGATCGAGGAAATCAAATTACGATGGGTTTCCCACGCGGCCCCGGAACTCTGTTGATTCAGGTTCATGCGCATCACGAGGGGCTTACCCAAGGTCTGTGCGAGCTCGATGAACTGGATCCAGCTCGGGTGGTGCCGCAGGATGTAGCCGATCACGAGCTTCTTCCCGGTGGCCTTTGCTTTGGCAACGATGCGTTCCGCGCCAGCCACTGTTTCGGCCAGGGGTTTTTCGATAAAGACATGCGCACCCGCGTCGAAGGCCGCCTCCGCGAACGAGGCGTGGGTGTCGGGATAGGTGGAGATGCTCACCGCCTCCGGCTTGGTCTCGGCCAAGGCCGACGCGTAATCATCAAAGAGCGCATAACCGCCGCCGAGTTCTTCGTTCAATTTTTCGCGCGACTCCGCGGAACGGGTCACGATGCCGACAATCTCAAACTCGTCGAGTTTGTGGTAAGCACGGGCATGGGATGTTCCCATGTTCCCGGCTCCGACACAGAGGATGCGGATCTTTTCACTCATAGGTTGTAGGGTCGTATAGAATCTCGGGGACCTCTTCGACGAATTCTTTTTCCGCCGATTTTTTACCTGGCAAGGCCCTATTTGAAGATCGCCTGGATCAAGGCCCCTCCCAAAAGCAAGACCATCAAGGCAAGGAGAACGTAGGCCGCCACCAGGAATTCAGGCCCAGCCTCCTACTCCGGATTCCGGCCTTCGAGAAGGCGCCCCCAGCCCGGAAAAAAGGATGCTTCGTCGGCACGCAGCAACCATCCGTGCCAGCGATCAGCCCGCTTCGAATTGGCAATCCCGTTCTCGGGCCCCTTCTCGTTCTCTAGATCTTCCAAGGTCCACGCATGGCCTGGTGGATGTACTTGTTGGCCTCCGGCTCGTCGATCGTGAAGGTCTTGGGATCATACTTGAAGCTCTTGTGGGAGCGGTGGGCGATGGTCCCGAGATTCACGATGCTGGCGGAACGGAAGGCTCTGGTCTCATTGAGCGCAAAGGTCTTTCGTTCCCGCACCGCCTGGTGGAAATCGGTGATCTGAGGCTCTGGATCCTTGAGGCTCTTCAGCTTCTCGTGGAAGCCCTTGATGTCGGATTTGAAGCCGCGAAGAATGGCCCCCTCCGATCCCTGGATGTAGGGCGCCTTGTCGTCGCCCTTGCCATCGAGAATGATCTTGGTCCCATCCGCGTAGGTATACTCGATGCGGCGCCAGCTTCCCACCGCGTCGTGGTGCTGCTTGTCGGCATCGATCATGACCTCCACTGGAGACTCTTCGTCCTTGCCCAGGATGTACTGTACCGGATCGAGATAGTGCTGACCCATATCACCGAGGCCACCACCGTCGTAGTCCCAATAACCGCGGAACGATCCGTGGGTGCGATGCCGGGTGTAGGGCTTCACCGGTGCCGGTCCGAGCCAGAAATCGTAGTCAAAGTGAGCAGGAACTTTCTCCTCGGGCTGATTGATCTTTCCGGACCATCCAAATTTCCAGTTGAATCCCTGGTTCCTGCCGACCGTCACGGTGAGCGGGCCGTCCCCGAGCAGTCCATGCAGGACGGCCTTGCGAATGGGCTTCACAGGAGTGCCCATGCCATAAAACCCATCCTTGAAGCGAAACCAGGTGTTGATGCGGAAGATGCGCTTGTGCTTCTGCATCGCCTTCACCATCGCGATGCCTTCCCCGATCGTGCGGCTCATGGGCTTCTCACACCAAACGTCCTTGCCTTGCTTGGCGGCTTCGATCGCCATCAGCGCATGCCAGTGGGGCGGAGTGCAGATGTGGATGATGTCGAGATCATCACGTGCGCAGAGCTCGCGGAAATCATGATAGCCCTTCGGATCGTGCCCGCGCTTCTTGGCGTCAGCGGTGCGACTGGCGAGGTGTTGCTTGTCGACATCGCAGAGCGCAAGAAGAGGGCCCTTCTGCCCGACGTGCGCACCGGATCCCGAAATGCCGCCGCAGCCGATGATGCCGCGGGTGAGCTGCTCACTGGGAGGGGTCTGGCCTTTCCCAAGCACATGGCGGGGGACGATTTGAATCGTAGCGAGGGCCGCAAGGCCCTTGAGAGCCTTCCGGCGGGTGAGTGAATGTTGCGTGTTCATGTTGTGACTAATTGGTTACGGGGCAAGTGGGGAAGGTCTTCCGGGGACTGAGTTCTTACTCGGCGTCAATCTCGTCCTCATCGGTCACCTTGACCTTGTCCCAGAAGGCGACAAAGAAGATCACCGCGATGATTCCAGCCATGATGGCAGGGAACATCCAAAATGATTTCCACTGCGACATGGTGTCGGCGATGACTGCCCCATCGACACTTTCAGGCATTTTCACCGAGAACATCTGTCCGAGTTGCTCGAAGAAACCAGGAACGGCTTCTCCTTCCCGGCCCGCACTGATGGCCGCGTCGAGTTCACCAAACTTGGTCACCCCATCCCCCAATCCGCTGAAGTCGACATCGACCCAGAACAGTTTCTGCGGACCTTGATACATAACGCTGAAGGCCATCGCGTATCCGATATACAATCCGATTCCTTGGGTGAAAAACACCAACATGCTCTGGGCCTGACTCCGAATCGTCTTGGGCGCGACCTTGTCGGTATACATGAATCCGGTGACGAAAAAGAAATCGTAGCAGATGCCGTGCAAGGCCACCCCCAGGAAAATCATCCAGGCCACTTGATCAGGAGCCCCCACTGCAAAGAGAATATAGCGGGAAACCCAGGCGAACATGCCCACCAGGATCATCCACTTCACGCCGAGCTTCCGGAAGAAGAATGGGATCAGGAGCATGAAGAAGATTTCGGACATTTGTCCAATCGTCATCGTGGAAGCGGGCTGCAAGTAGCCAGTATTCCCGAGGTAGTTGCTCATCGTTCCGTAGTAGTAGGCCAGCGGAATACAGATCAGCATGGAACAAATTATGAAGACTGCGAAGGCGGGGCGCTTGAACAGGGCGAAGGCATCAACCATGAGGATGGTGCGCAAGTTGACGGGCTCTCCCTTGGCGGGGGCCGGAGTGTTCGGGAGGAAGAAGGAATAGACCCCCAGTAGAAATGATGCCCCTGCCGCAAGGTAGAACATGTTGAAACTGGCCGACCATTGTAGGATTCCAACCGCCAACCCGGCCGCAATCCAGCCGATCGTTCCCCAAACGCGAACTTTGGGAAAGGAGATGCGGTCAAGATTGGTGAACGCGATCGAATTTCCAAGGCCCAGGGTGGGCATGTAGCAAAGCATGTTTCCAAGCATGAGCCCCACCATGAGCTTCCCCTTTTCAGGGCCGCCTGCCGCAACCCCGGGAATCAAGAGAAGAAACACCCCACCGATCAGAAAGAGCACCCCCATCACTTTCTGTGAGGGAAAGAAACGGTCAGCGATGAGACCTAGGAAGAGAGGCGCGATCATCGCACCCAAGGGGGCCGTCCCGTAGGCCCCACCGGTGAAGCTCGCCATGTCCCCATGACTCCCCAAACACAAGCCCAGGGTTGCGAACCAAGCCCCCCAGGTGAAGAACTGGAGGAACATCATGATCGAAATCTTGATCGTATTGGAGGAGCGGAGATCGGACATATGAGTAGTTCGTGTTGTTAGCAGGGCATTTGAGGGATTGGCCCCCGTCCCCGCAAGACGGAAAGCCCGGGGAGGACAGTAATCCGCGTTCCGTATGCCACCTTCAACCATCCCGGGACCATTCTGCCCCATTTTGCCGATTCTTGACCCCTTTCCCGGGGCTCCCAATCCCTTGATTATACCGGCCTCGGAGCTTCCTGACGCTGAAAGGCCGGATTGCCATCTTCAAGTGGTCTCACGCCCGGTCCCGGTCTAAAATCTTGAAAGAGAGGGGCGAGACCCTACCGTAGCCCGCACACAAATTAGTGACTACCAACATGAGTGACGCCACCAATCCCACCCGCCGCAAATTCCTGAAGACCACCACTGCTGCCGGCACGACCGCTGCCGTGGCCGGCTTCCCTCACATCGGCCGAGCCGAAATCGGGAGCAGCAACACCATCAAGATTGGCTTGATCGGTTGCGGTGGTCGCGGAACGGGCGCAGCCACCCAGGCGCTCAAGTCTGACGACAAGGTCAAGCTCTGGGCCATGGCCGACGCCTTCCCCGAAAAGATCGACAGCCAACTCAAGACTCTCAGCGCTGCCTTCGGCAAGGAGCGCGTCGAGGTCGATCAGAAGCGTCGGTTCACCGGCTTGGATGCCTTCGAGCGCCTCGCAGAGTCCGACGTCGATGTCGTGCTGATGGCGACCCCTCCCGGATACCGCCCCCTGATGCTTCGCAAATGCATCGAGGCAGGCAAGCATGTCTTTGCGGAGAAGCCCATGGCCGTCGACATGGCCGGCATTCATCATCTGATGGAAACCGCCAAGATTGCCACCGAGAAGAAGCTCGCGATCCAGCACGGCTTTTGCTGGCGCTACAGCCCGTCCAACCGGGTCGGTTTTGGGAAAGCGCACGGTGGCGAACTCGGACGCATCACCAGTTTCGTGGGGACCTACCTCGGCGGCACGGTGCGCGCCCTCGCTCCCGATGCCCAGAAGCCCGAAGGTATGGGTGATGTCGAGTGGCAGCTACGCAGCTGGATCAACTTCGAGTGGCTTTCCGGTGGACCGCTTCTCGAGCAGTGCATTCACGCCGTCGACAAGATGGCCTGGGCCATGGGAGACGTTGCTCCGATCGCCGCCTTTGGCAACGGCGGTCGCGGTCAGCGTCGCGATGTCGGCGATGTCTACGACAACTACTCGATCACTTATGAATATCCCGGAAACGTCTTTTGCCAGATCCAGCAGCGCCAGTACAAGGACTGCTTCAACGAAAACGTGTCCCGCATCATCTGCGAAAACGGAACCGTAGTCGGCCCCTGGAAAGTCTCCACCAAGGATTCCAAAGGCAAGACGACCTGGAAATACCGCGCCGAGAAAGGAGTGGAGCAGAACATGTATCAAACGTGCCACAACGAGTTCTTCGCCAATCTGCGCGCAGGAAAAATCATCAACTCCGGCGAATTCATGGCCCGATCAACGGCCCTCGCTCTCCTGGGCCGCGAAGCGGCTCACACCGGCCAGCGCATCACTTGGGATGCCCTCTGGGCGTCCAAGGAAGATCAGGCCCCTGACAATCCACCCCTGAACGGCAAGATGCCGATTCCCGCGCCCGCAATTCCCGGCATCGACAAGCTCGTCACGGGCTAGAGAAGCCTCTTGCCTAGAAAATTGTGCCCAGTCCTCGACTGCCTGCCACCGTCTGGCGAGCAATGAGAGGGCCCCTTTTCGCCGCTCCCAATCCCCACTATTGATCATGACAGCAAATCGATTCCTCCTTCCGGTCGTTCTCGGCACCGGACTCGCAGCGGTCTTCCTTGCGTGTGCCGACGAAACTCCGGTCGCCGACAATGAGTCCGCCGCTCTGCCCGTGGTGAAGGCCCCGGCCCAGTTCACCAACACCACCCCCACTCCCTCGGGGTATCAGCTCCCTTCGATGAATCGGATGTTCGTCAGCAAGAACATTCATGAAATCGTGGCCCAGAAGGGTGGCGGGTCCGCCCTGGGTAAGATGAAGGATTACGACGAAGTGGCCCCTCGCGCCAACGACTCCACCTACAAGCTCATCGCCATTCAGGGCGGCGAGTTCACGATTGGATCTCCCGACGGCGAAGCCGATCGCGAGGATGACGAAGGACCGCAGCGCAAGGTGAAGATCGCTCCGTTCTGGATCGGTCAAACCGAGATCCCCTGGGCTCTCTACAAGCCATTCTATGAGAATGGGATTGCGCGCAACAAGGATGGCACCCTGCTCGCCCCCAAGGCGAAATCCGTCATTACCGTGAAGGGCAAAAACCGTGCCAAGGCCATCAAGGATTCGCTCTCCCGCGGCGATCACAGCAACATGGTTGATGTAGTCTCGCAGCCCACTCCGCAGTACCACGACATGTTCCTGAGCGGTGACCTTCCCTCCGACCTGAACTACCCGGCAATGTGCACCACCCACCATGCGGCCTCCAAGTTCTGCCAATGGCTCACCGCCCAGACCGGTCACTTCTACCGGCTTCCCACGGAAGCAGAGTGGGAGTACGCCTGCCGCGCCGGCTCGACCACCGCGTTTCACTTTGGTGACGAGATCAAACAGCTCGATGACTACGCCTGGCACGGATACAATTCCGAATACATGTACCATCCCGTGGCCAAGAAGAAGCCCAACCAGTGGGGCCTCTATGACATGCACGGCAACGTCGCGGAGTGGGTTCTCGACGGATTCACCGAAGACTATCGCGACACCATCAAGCCCGGAACGCTCAACCCCTGGAACATTCCCATCACGCGCTACCCGCGGATCGTGAAGGGCGGCTCCTGGGATCAGGACCAGGACGAGTGCCGCAGTTCGGCGCGCCTGCATTCCATCAACGATTGGAAGGATACCGATCCCCAGGTCCCCAAGAGCGTTTGGTATCACACCGACGGCCAGCACGTCGGCTTCCGGATTGTCCGCCCACTCAAGACCCCCACCGCCGAAGAGATGCACCTCTACTGGAACACCGACTGGTGGGAACCCAGGCGCAACGCGGAGGATCTCTAAGCGGGAGTCACTCCAACCATCAGAAGGCGCAGCTCCAACGCTGCGCCTTTTTCGTGGGCGGACTTCCGGATTCCTGGGTCCGGGCTAGCCAACCCTACTTCCCCTTCATCGCCTTCAGCACATCCGCCGCCTGCTCGCTGGTGGAGGCCTTCTCATCCTTCCAAAACAACTTTCCATCCTTGAAGAGATAAGCTTGCCGCGAGGCAAATCTTCCCCGAGCAGTCACTCCGAAGGCCTTCACCACCTTGCCATCCACATCGGCCAGCAAGTCGTAGGGCAAGTTCTGTTTCTTCGCGAAAGAGTTCTGAGCGGCTTCCGTATCGAAGGAAACTCCGAACACCTTCACGCCCTGTTTCTGCAATTCCTCGTTTGCGTCCCGCAAACTACACGCTTGTTTGGTTCATCCCGGAGTCGCGGCTTTGGGATAGAAGAAAAACAGGGTCCAGCCTTCAGCGGCCGCCTCCTCGATCTTCACCTCCTCGCCCTTGTGGTTCTTGCTCAGAACCGAGGGAACAGCTTTGCCAATCTCCAATGATTCCCCCATCGTCGTCGTCAGGCCGAAGATCGAACCGAGACCGGCCAGCAGTGTCAAATGTCTTCGCTTCATGACTCGACCCATACCGCGCCCTCGCAGGTTTGCCAGAAGGATTTTCCTCCTTCTCACCTTGATTGGAATTGGATCCGCGATCTGGTGGTTCGGTTTTCGCAACCGGAACCGCGATGGCCGCAGGGAGCTCCCTCCCGTGATTGAGCTCATCAGGGTCGAATCGGGGCAGCGCCCCATCATGGGTACCCTGGGCCGGATCGTGCTCTACACCGAGGACCAAGTCACTGGACGAGCCGCCATCGAGGCGGCCTTTGCCCGCGGGCAGGAAATCTCCGAAATCTGCACCGACTACAATCCCGAGAGCGAGCTCATGAAGCTCTCCAGCGCTCCCATCAATGAGCCGGTTCCCGTCTCTCCGACCCTGGCGGCGGTCCTCATGCACGCCCGCGCCACCGCCGAACTCACCGAGGGTGCTTTCGACCCAACCCTCGGCCCCCTCACCAAGCTGTGGCGCAGAGCGCGCCGCCAGAAGGAGCTCCCCAGTCCCGATCAACTTGCGAGCGCCCGACTCGTAGCCAACTGGAAAAACCTCGAAGTTGATTTGGAGGACCAGTTCGTCACTCTGAAAGAAGAGAACATGCTTCTCGATCTCGGAGGGATCGCCAAAGGATTCGCGGCAGATGAAATGATGGGCGTGCTGCACCAACACGGCATCAGATCCGCCCTCGTGGCCCTTGCCGGCGACATTCGGCTCGGCGCTCCTCCTCCAGGACGGACTGGCTGGAGAGTCGGAATCAAAACCCTCGGCCCCAAGCTCGAACAGATCATCGTGGTCTCCAACTGTGCGATTTCCACCTCGGGTGATCTCGAACAATTCATTGAAATCGAGGGGGTTCGCTACTCTCACATCATCAATCCGGCAACCGGTCTCGGACTGACGCGCCGCATCGCGGCCACCGTGATGGCCCCCACCGCCGTGCAAAGCGATCCCTTTGCGACCTATTGCTGCATCAACCCGGAGCAGGCCCTCAATCTCTTTCATGACGGCGAACTCTCCTGCCGCATCGTGGTCCTGCGCCGCGGGATCCCTGTCGATGAGGCCACTCCCCAGTTCCCGCAGGTCTTCGCTCCCTCGCGGACCCTCGCCCCTTAGGGTGTGTTCGGACATGATCGAGGGCCGCGCGGCAAGGCCGTTCTCCGACCGGCATGGCGTGAGGAGGCCCCTCGGGCAATCGATCCGCGGCCACGACCCAGCGCAAATAGTTTGGCAAACTCTCGATCTGTCCCTTTGATTCCGGCGCTGTGTTCTTTGACGTCTGGCTCCCGGACTTTTCGTTCTTGTTTCTCTCGATCCTGGTGGAAGGCGCGCCCTTCATCCTGCTCGGGACGATCATCAGCGGATTTATCGACGTTTATCTTCCCTCCGGAGCGATGGATCGTCTCCTCCCCAAGAACCGCTGGCGGGCGGTCCTGGTAAGCGGCTTGCTCGGAATTATTTTCCCGGTTTGTGAGTGCGCGGTGGTGCCCGTCATCCGACGTCTCGTGAAGAAGGGCCTCCCTCCCTCGTGTGCGATGACCTACATGCTGGCTGCTCCGATCGTTAATCCGGTAACCGCTCTCAGCACCGCCAGCGCTTTCAAGGAAATGCCCTACGCCATGGCGGGTTCGCGCATTCTCTTTGGCTACGTCATCGCGGTCTGCGTCGGGCTCATCCTCCTGCGCTTCCCAGTCCGCGCCATCATGAAATCCAAGATCGCCGATGAAGTCGACGAGTTGGAGGCCCAGCGCAAGGCAGAACCCGCGCACGACCACGACCACTGTGATCATGAGCAGGGTCACTGCGATCATGCGCATGAGCACGGTCCAACCCCGACCCACTCACACCCGGAGCAGGGTCCCAAGCTGATGATGGCTCTTCGCGCCTCCATGCGTGATTTCGTGGATGTCGCAATCTACTTTGTGATCGGCATCACCATCGTGGCGATCGTGAACACGCCTCCGCCGGTGGAACAAGATGTCGTTCCCTTGCGCGACATCATCGATGGCACTGCCGGCAGCACCTGGGGCGCTCCAGCCGCTCTCATGGGCCTCGCCTTCCTGCTCAGCCTTTGTAGCACTTCGGACGCTTTTATCGCGGCCACTCTCGATGCCTTTGGCTATGGCTCCCGCCTCGCCTTCCTGGTCTTCGGTCCGATGATGGATGTCAAACTTCTCTTCCTTTACAGCACCATTCTCACCCGCAAGTTCATTCTCTACCTCGCAATTGGCCTCTTCATCTCAATCGGCGCCATCAGCGTCTTCATGGAACCTTTCTTCACACCAGACCCACCAGTTCCCCGCATGAGTGGGAAGTAACAGTCTAGTTTGCATCCGTGAAATCCACCATCAACCAGATCATCTTCAGCCTCGCTACCATCGCGTGGGGGGTCGTCCCGGTCTACCTCTACAAGACCGGTCTGATCGGAGAATACCTCAACCGGTCCTTCCACCTCGTTGCTCTGAGCGGCGGTCTCGCCATGATCGTCCTCGGCCTCTTCAACCTGATCACCAGCAGGCGTAAGGTGGGCTGCGGCCACGATCATGGCCCGGACCACGACCACGATCACGATCACCATGATCAAAGTCCGGTCGCGGCCATCCTCTTGATGATCGTTCCAGTCCTTTTGTGTTGCGGGTTTACCCAGCACGAATATTCGGCCAAGGCCCTCGCCTGGAAGGGTCTCTACAAGAACAAGAATCGCACCTCACGCTCTCTCTTCTCCTCATCCCGCGAGCCCTTCACCCGGGAACTGCTCGAAAAGACCACTCCGAAATCAGTGGAGGGAAACTACCTCCTCCAACTGACCGAGCTCTACTGGTCGGCAGGCGACGAGGAGATCATGAAGGCCTACGAGGGTCTTCCCGCCGAGCTCGAGGGCCGCCTCATTGGGGAAGATCCCGGCCTCAATCCCAAGGGCAATCGCAAGCGGCTTTACCGCATCATCATGACATGCTGCGCCGCCGACGCTCAGGTCCTTGGCCTCGCCCTTGAGTTTGAGGGCCCGCTCCCCGACCTCTCCGACAAAACCTGGGTCAAGGTCACCGGCAAGGTCTCTTACGAGCGCGTGGGCAAACAGGATTTCGCCTACCTCAAGGTGTCCAACTTGGAATCCGGAACGGCCCCTCCAGCCGAAAGTCGCTTGAGTCGGTAATACTGAGTGGGCTTCTGGGAACGTGCTGATCCAGAGCGCGCGCCGTTCCGAATAGACCCTACGGCGCGGTGGTTTCCTTCTTCGGGGCCTTCTCTGCCGTGGTGGCGGTCCCGGGCTTTGTCCTGCCCCCTTCAGTCTCATTCGTTCCCGGGGCCGTGGGTGCTGCCGGAGGGAGGGGTTCCCCTCTCACCGCCGATTGAAAACTAGTGATCCACTCCGCACAATTCTCATGCGCGACGTATTTCTCAATGTGCGTCAACATCCGCAAGGCGGAGGTTTTTTGGTCACCGACACTGAAGAGATCCATCTCCATCTCCCATTGCAGCTGGGGACGCCGCACCGCGAGGAACTTGTCCAGTTCCGCCGGGCGACCTTCGCGTCCTCCACTCCCCCGGGAAGGCCGTCCCCACAAGTTGTAAACCGACCCTTCATGCAGAATGCGTTTCTCCCATGCCTGGCGCAGTTCTGTGAGCGTCCGGGGACTGCGCAAGGGCGGAAGAATGAGCTGCTCGTAAACCATGGAAATCTGCAAGGGCGCGGTCGGCCAGTCTGCCAGCTTGATTCCATTCAACCCGTAGGCCGTCGCATACACCGAATCCAGGACATCCTGGCGAAGCCGCCCTTGCTCGCCGAGGAGATCGTCGGCATCTTTGAAGATCTGATCAATCCGCTCCAACGCCTTGGGCCACAATTCCTCTCGCTTCTCGGGCTCAGAAGCGGCTTCCAAAGTGAGCAGGAGCCAGTTGAGCTGGTGCCGCAGGGCACGACGAAAGGCCGGAGAATCGGTGCGATCCTTGTGCCGACGTTTCCATTCTCGAAAGTCCGAGGCCTTCCTCTTCTCATCTTCGAATTGCACCTTCTCGATGCAGTTCACATAGAGATCGTGAGCCGCCGCATCGGTCTGAATCGCGGCACGGAAAGCCCGATGCGCAGCTTCATATCGATCACTGATGCGCTCATTGGAGCCGTCCCGCAATTGCTTCAGTTTCTCCAGAAGAAGCTGGGCATCAAGGGGAGTCAGCTTTTCAGGGGCCGCCCCCAGCGGGAGCGCCAGCGCAGCGAGACAAAGAATGATCGTAGGCTTCACAGTAGTAAGAACGTTGCAGGGCGCCGATCCATTACGAATTAACGCTCCGGAGCAGAACGAATCAACCCCCCGCTCAGGGAACTAACTTGCTCCCAGTTCGTAAGTTGCGGGGCCAGATGCCCAAATGACGATTTTTCTGCTCGTCGGCGATGAGCTCGGAGATCAGGCCGATTTCCGCCAGGGCCCACTCATCCGCTTGCCCCCGAGCCCTTCCAGATGGAGGGTCACCTCTTCCACGCTCTCCTCCAAGGTCGAGGTTCCAGCGGTCACGCCCACCATTTTCACGCCATCGAGCCAATGCTCGCGAACCTCCTCGGCCCGCGTTACGCGCTCCGCCCGACACCCTCTTTTGCGCGCCTTCTCCACCAATTGCCAAGAGTTGTTAGAGTTTTGTCCGCCTATTACCAAGATGAACTCGGCCGAGTCGCAGAGACGATCCAGCGCTTCCTGCCGCGCCTTGGTGGGATGACAAACCGTATCCTTGAAAATCACCTCTGCCTGCGGATGGCGCGCTCTGATCTTTTCGACCATGGCCTCCACCCGTTCGATCGGCTGGGTGGTCTGCGCCACCACTCCGAACCGTTCCGCAAAGGGGAGGGCCTCTACTTCTTCCCCGCTCAAGACAACCTGCGCCCCGGGAAAATCACCGACGAGCCCGCGCACTTCAACGTGACCCTTCTTCCCAATCACGACCGGACTACATCCCTCCATGACCAACTGTGCCAGAGCCGTGTGGGCCTTGCGCACAAGAGGACAAGTGGTATCCGTCACGCGATAACCAGCTTCACTCCAACGATTCCGATCACGATCCGACGCGCCATGCGCCGTGACGATGACATCGGCGGTCTCCGCGCTTTCCGCTCCGAGCTCACCTTCCCGCACCCCCACCCCGGCCAGCCGTTGCCGGACCACTTCGTTGTGAACCAACTCCCCAAGAATGGTCGCTGGTCGTTGCCGCGCAAGGCTCTCCGCAGCGCTAAGGGCATCACGCACTCCGAAGCACATGCCATAGTGCTCCGCCAACAGGATCTGAAATTGCATCTTCATGTAACGGAAGGGGTGCCGCTAAAGCTTAGTGTCACAAAGTAATTCGCCATGAGGCGAGCGCCTGTGAATATTCAGGATTACACTAACAAGGCTTTGCAACACAAAGTCAGACTCCTGTATTCAGGAAACGTTCAAGAAAACTGAGATAAAAAGTCCTTTGCTGGACCAGAGCGGGCGCACTCTTCTCGCTTCGGCAGTTCCGACTCCACCTGCTTGGGCGCCGTCGCGAGCCAACATCGAGGCACGGCGCGATGCGCCCGGGCCGCAAGAGCCTATCTCCCCATATCCACGATCTCTTCCAAGATGGCGAGATAGGCCTCGAAAGCCTTCCGCCCCGCCTTGGTGAATTCGTAGTGGGTCTGTGGCCGCCCTTCCCCATCGATCTTTTCTGAATCGACATAGCCCACCCTGTTCAAGGTTCGCAGGTGGGTGATGAGGTTGCCATCGCTCATTCCGAGCTCGGCTTTGAGGTCCTGGAACGGCCACGCTTCTCCTCGCGATGCCAGCAGGGTCACGATCCCAAGGCGGCCCTTCTCATGGATGACCTTGTCGAGCTTGGAGAAGTCTATCATCGCCAGACGGTGAAGCGCTTATTCCTCCTCAACGGGTTCCAACCCCTTACCGGTCTTCATCACGATCACTCCGTAGAGCAGATGGAAGACCCCGAAGCAGATCCCCATGATGAGATTCGCCTCCAGCATCGGGCTTTCCATGTGATCCGGTGCCCCCACCCCCGGAACCCGATCTTCCCCGTCGCTCCACGCATAGAGAAAGGAAACCAGCCCGGCTCCCAGGAAGGTCCAACCCAGACGCGTGATGGACTTTGGCGCCAGCCCACGAGTGGCCAACAGGGCCAGGGCGTAACACATGACCCAGATTGAAGCCCCGATTGCTGCGGTCTCCGAGAGGGTGAGGCCGATTCCGATCACTCCACCTGCAAACATGGGCGGGACCAGAGCACGCAGCGCCAACTTGAGCCCCGGAGAGAAGAACGGCCGCCCTTCGCGCTTCGATTTCCGCGAGACGAGGAGGATATTAAACAGGCTGGTGAGGATGAGAGAAACCACCCAGCAACCCACCCAAGCTTCCTCGGAAATCATCTTTTCGAGATCTCCATCACGGATCGCAGCCTGCTCCCGAAGAAAAATGAGCGCCGCCAGGATCACCGCCACCCCCCCCCCAAAGAGTGCGGTCGGCCAAGAAATCGTGCGGTAGACCGTAGCCCGCTCCATCAGTGAACGGATCACCTTCAGATGATCCGCGGCCCGCTCCCGCTCCGTCATGAGAAGAAGTGTAGAGAACTCCGTGAATGGGATACAGACAAGAGTGAGCCCTCTCCTTCCCGTCTACCCTCCAGACCTTCCCGCGGAAAGGGATCAGAATCGCAAAAGGCGAGATGCTCCGAAGATTTGAGGTAATTTCGAACCATCGGATCCTGTTCCGCCGTCCTGAATGTTCGGAGTTGGCCTCGATTTTCAGTTCGATCTTGGCCATGGACGCTGAAGCCTCCGGCGAGTCGGGACCCTGTTACAACACCCAGCGTCCCCCGGATTGCTTCCCCCAGACCCTCCGAATCACCGAAAAAACCTTGCTAAGCGGAGCATGATTGAATAATCCCCCCGCCCCTTCCTTGTGCCGCTGGAAGAATAAAGGAGAGCCGAAGGATCCGTTGCGGCAGGCCCTCCAAAGAACCAGAGCCTCTGTGAATTAACGGAGGACCCATGCAATGATCAACGAACTCGTTAAGGAAATGGTTGAAGCGGGCGTCCACTATGGACACCAGACCCGCAAATGGAATCCAGCGATGCGCCGCTACCTCATGAAGGATAAGGGTGGCATCTACATCATCGACCTCGAGGAAACAGTGCGCTGCCTCGACAGGGCCTCCGCCTTCATTTCCGAACTCGCCGGCAAGAAACGCAAGATTCTCTTTGTCGGCTGCAAGCAGCAAGCTCAGGAAGCCGTGCGCGAAGCCGCCGAAGTTGCTGGTCAATATTACGTCAATCACCGCTGGCTCGGTGGGACGTTGACCAACCTTTCCACCATTCGCAAATCTGTCGAGCGCCTCAAGTACCTCGAGGGCATTGAGAAGGCCCCTGAGTACAAGGCCATGTCCAAAAAGGAACTGGCTGCCCTCAATCGGGAGAAGAACAAGCTCCTGCGCAACCTCCAGGGAGTGCGCAACATGGACAAGCTTCCTGATGCTCTCGTCATCGTGGACACCGCCAAAGAGTCCATCGCAGTGGCTGAAGCACGCCGCCTCAGCATTCCCATCATCGGCATCGTCGACACCAACGGTGATCCGGCCGTGATCGACTATCCCATCCCCGCCAACGACGACTCGATCCGCTCCGTGCGCATCATCCTCCAGAACTTGGTGGACTCCATCGTTGTCGCGGCCAAAGGCTAGCATCGCCAGCCGTGGCCGGTTGCCCGTGATCAGCACCGCTGACGCGGCACCCCAATCCCTATTTCCTAATTCTCATGTCTATTAGTGCATCTCAAGTAAAGGAACTCCGTGACCGCACCAACGCGGGCATGATGGAGTGTAAGAAGGCGCTCCTGGAAACAGATGGAGAGATCGAAGCCGCGATCAAGCACCTCCGCGAAGCGGGCGCCATCAAGGCCGCCAAGAAGGCAGACCGCGCCGCCAAGGAAGGCGTCGTGATTGACCACATCGATGCCGATGCCAAACACGGCGTGCTCGTCGAAGTGAACTGTGAGACCGACTTCGTTGCCAAAAATAACATTTTCCAATCCTTTGTCACCGAATTGATCGGAGCAGTTGCCGCATCCGGCGCGACTGAACTGGAGGTTGCCCAAGCGGACTCTCACGGCGAAGGCACGATCGACGACTTTGTGAAATCCAAGGTCCTTGAGCTTGGCGAGAACCTTCAATTTCGCCGCCTGACGCGCTACGATGTGGAAGGTTCCGGAGTGGTCGCATCCTACATCCACCTCGGTGGGAAAGTGGGCGTGCTGCTCGAAGTCGGTTGCGAAAATGATGCCACCGCAGCGGACGCGGGCTTCCGCGAGCTGGTCAAGGACCTCACGCTCCACATCGCCGCAGCCGCTCCGGCCGGTCTCGCGCGCGAAGACATCCCTGCCGACCTCGTCGAGTCCGAGAAGGACCTCTTCCGCAAGCAGATGGAAAACAGCGGCAAGCCGCCCGAAATTATTGAGAAGATCATCGTGGGGAAACTCGGGAAATTCTACGCTGAGAAGTGTCTCCTCGAACAAGGCTTCGTGAAGGATCCCGACACCACCATCAAGAATCTCCTCGAAGCCAAAGGCAAGGATGTGGGTGACACCCTGAGCGTGCGACGCTTTGTGCGCTACGCGCTGGGCGAGTAAGCGCTCTCCTTCAACCATACTGCCAAGCCCCGCAGAAGCGGGGCTTTTTTGGGGCTCCCCGCTCCCAGCCCCCTCCCTTCCACTTTTCCCTAGCGTTGGGCAAGACCCCACGCTAAAGCCTCGGAATGCGCGCTCTCTTTGTTCTTCTCCTCCTGGTCGGCACCCTCCCGGCCTCCGCGGAGAAGGTCCCCTTCTCCAAGGCCCGATTCTCAGTCGAGATGCCCGCCGACTGGAAAAAGGGCAAAGGTCCGGACGATGGCAACATCCTCTCCTACGATGCTCCGGATGGAGGGGGCACTTTCTCGATCTATGAGCTGGCCGTGGCCAAGGACCACCGCGCTAATCTGGAGGGCACCCTCGAGGAACGCGTCAAGTCCATCGCCAAGGCCAAGCTCAAGGTGACCGCCGACGTTAAGGGACAGAAACAGGACAACTTTGACGGCAAGCCCGCCGTCTTTGCCGTCATTCCGGTGGAAGCCACCCACGCGGGCGAAGTCATCAAGTTCCGCTATTACCTCGTCCTCATCGATGCCAAGGATGCCGTCATCATTATGCAGGCGGTTCTCCCCAGCCCGCTCCCAAAAAAGCTCCAGGAAGCGGCCCTCGGGATCATCCGGTCCTTCCGGGAGAAGGGCCACAAATAGCATCTCGGTTCGCGTCTCCCTCCCCAGCGGAATCTTGCTGGCACCTCACCCATCCTCGGCTCTCAGGTTGCGCGGCTTGCCTTCGGCCTCACTCATTCCGTCCCTTTCGGCGTGGCGGGAACCCTCGCCCTTGGCGAGCGCTCTTACTCGTTCGGCCTGGTGTGGAGACTGGGAATCATCGCCAGCCAGGTGCAGAGCGCGGTAGCGAGCACCGCGATTCCAACCAGCGCACCCCCCGGATGGGCAAAGGCATCACCAGTGCGGAGGTCCTGGGTAAAACACAGCAAGCCGGTGAGATAGACAAAGGCCAGGCAGGATCCGAAGACCAGCCGGCCCTTCGGGGAATCGTTGGTCCAGAACATCGCACCGGGAACTGCGCCCACCATGAACGCCCCGCCAATCATGGCGACCCCGAAGGGAACCGCCGCCACGATGAGAGCCAGGAGAACCAGCGCGAACCCAAGGAGAAATCCCCCTCCTACAAACAAGCCATCAAGCTTTTCCCTCCCATTCAGGGCTAGGCGCGCATTGCGGTCCTTCAGGAGAAGAAAGTGCGAGATCCCGGAAGCCAAGTAGGAACTGAAGACCAGGATAAGATACAGCGTGACAAAAATCGCTACCGCCACGGGATGCACTTGGGAGAGAATGAAACGTCCAAATTTGAAGGCGAGAAAGATCCCGATGAAAATCAAGGTGCGCTGCCCCTGCGAGAATCGCTGGAGGTAGAACATCCATCGCATAAAGAGCCGGTAAAATCCCGAGCGCGCCTTGAACGATTCGCGCAGGCCAATGCGCGCATACTCGAATTCCGGATCTAGCCGCAACGCTTCCCGAAAGTGGTCTTCCGCCACCTTCACCTCGCGCCGTTGGAGGGCCGACCATCCCACATTGGCATGGGCCATGGGATCTTCCGGATCGTGCTCCAGGCGCTTCCCGGTTCCCCGATCAGCCGCTTCCAACTTCCCCTGCGCCCGCAGGATCATCGACAACTGATTCTGCGCATTGGCGTTATCCGGATCGAGCTCCAAGGCTTGGACCGCAGCACTCTCGGCCTCTTCCCACCGACTCATCGACCCCATGGCCACGGCCTTGGCGACCCAGCCCACCACCAGTTCAGGGTCGAGACTGATCGAAATCTCGGCCGCTTGGGCCGCGTCGCGATCACGATCGAGTTGCGTGAGGATCAGGGAACGAAATGCTTGGTAGGCCGCGTTGTCCGCTTCCAAACCAATCGCGGCATCAATCGACTCCAAGGCCTTGCGGCGCTCCCCCGCCATCTCAAGGCGAGTCAGCGCCAACTGGGCATGGCCTTCGGCATCTTCCGGATACTGCGTGAGATGGGTAATGAACAATCCCGCCGCCTCCTCATGGCGATGCAGGTCCCGCAGTTGAATCGCGCGAATGAAGGACGTCATTTCTTCAGACCGAGGTACTCCAACACATCGTCGTAGAACCCGCTCTGGTTCGCGTAGAGGGCATAGTTCTTCGCGCTCTCGAACCACTTCCTCGTGCTCGGCTTCACCTTCCTGGAGGTCTTGAGAAGCGTCTTGCCCGAAACCGAAATCATTTCGCCCCGCTTCATCGCTTCCTTAATGGTGGCCTCCACCGCCAGGTCGAAGATCGCACGCAAATCCGCCCCGGAAAAGCCCTCCGTCTTCTTTGCGAGAGCTTCCGCATCGAACTGTACCACGGGTTTCTCCCGCGAATGAATCTCGGCAATCTCGGCCCGCGCCGGGGCGTCTGGCGGCGGAACGAAAATCAGGCGATCGAAGCGTCCGGGCCGCAGGAAGGCCGAGTCGAGGTGCCAGGGCGCATTGGTGGCACCCAGAATGAGAACCCCATCATTCTCTCCCTGCGCGCCATCCATTTCCGCGAGAAACTGGTTGATCAAGCCTCGGGAAGCCGACTGTCGCATGTCGCGCCGGTCCGCGGCCAACGCATCAATCTCGTCGAAGAAGAGAACCGAAGGCGCATTCTTCCGCGCCAGCTCAAAGATCTTGTGCAGCTTGCTCTCGCTCTCCCCGATGTACATGTCGAGAACGTTGTGAAGTCCCACCGAGAAGAAACTCGCTTTGATCTCACCGGCGGTCGCCTTGCTCAACAACGTCTTTCCACACCCTGGCGGACCATACATCAAGACTCCTCCACCCGCCGACTTTCCATAGGCCTTGAACAGTTCCGGCTTCTGAATCGGATAGATGATCTTCATCCGAATGTCTTCCTTCACGTCCTCCATGCCCCCCACCTCCTTGAAAGTAACCTTGGGCTTGATACGAAATTCCAGATCGAGCTCGTTTGCCAGAACGCGATCCATGGAAGCCACCTCATCGTCATCCAACTCCTCATCGTCCTCCCACTCCCGTTCCACAAACTGCCCACTGGCAGTCACCGCCATGCGCTTGTCACCGGAGCTGTTCATCCCCCCGGCTTTCACGATGCGCTCCAGCAAATCATCATCGCGGAGCTCCGAATTGCAACGCAGGGCCGAATCATAGCAGGCGCGAGCTTCATTCGCTTCCCCCTCCTTCAACGCTAGGTGAGCCCGCAAGAGCCATGCCTCACCATAGTCCGGATGCTGCGCGGTCAAGGCATCGAGCCGAATGATGGCTTCCGAGGTCTTGCCATCCAGATCGAGCAAACGCGCTTGCTCGGTCCCTCCCTGGGCATTGTCCGGATCCAGCTCCATCACTTTCGCGATCAGCCTCGCCGCCTCTTCCAACTCAAATTCTTCCTCGTAAGCCGTGGCCGTCAATAGAAGTAGCGGAACGTTATCGGGCGAAGCCACCAGGGCTGCTCTCAGCGCGTCCAAATCCATGTCGCAAAAATCACTCTCTTTCGCCACAAGGCAAGCCTTCTTACTCCCGCCCCTTCGCCGCCTGCCAAGCGTTCTCCATTTTCTCCAAGGTGGCGGCCTCCAGCGATTGCTTCTCGGCGTCCAGCGCTCTCTCCATGGTGGCAAAGCGCTTCTCGAATTTGACATTCGTTCCCTCCAAGGCCACTTCCGGATCCATCCCGAGCTTCCGGGCAAGATTGACCACCGCGAAGAGAAGATCGCCCACCTCGGACTCCAGGGCTTGAGTCGCAGCCTCGCCCTCATTCGAAAGCTCCGCCCTCACCTCGCCCAGTTCTTCCTCGATCTTGCTCAGGACTCCATCCACTCCAGGCCAGTCAAATCCCACCTTGCCCGCCTTCTTCTGAAGCTTGGCGGCACGCAAGACCGCAGGGAGCCCCTTGCCCACGCCATGCAGGTAGGGCTCCTCGCTCACCCCTTTCTCCTCCCGCTTGATCTCTTCCCAACGTCCGAGCACCGACTCCGTGTCCTGCGCGTCCCCATCGCCATACACATGCGGATGCCGCCGGACCAACTTATCGCAAATTCCCCGCGTCACATCATCCAAATTGTGGCGTCCCGCCTCCTCTGCGAGCTCGCTGTGAAAGATCACCTGCAACAACAAATCCCCCAACTCCTCCTCCAAATGCACCCAATCTTCCCGACGGATTGCGTCGACCGTCTCGTAGGCTTCTTCAATCAGGTTCGAGACCAGACTGGCGTGACTCTGTTCGGCATCCCAGGGACACCCGCCCGGCGCTCGCAAGCGATGCATGATCGCCCGCAGTCGCTCCACCTGTCGCGCCGGTTCGGCACAATTCACCATCTCATCGTCCGTCATGAGCAAAGTTTCCCTTCTCCCGTCTCAAGTATCAAGCCGGACCCGCACAACCCTCCCAATACCCAGACCCAAACCAGGCAATTCCCCGACCTTCACTTCATTCCCGCCTTGGTGAGCAAAATCCGCTCTTCCTCCGTCAACGACTGCAATCCATGCTCATTGATCTTGTCGAGGATGCGATCCACTTCGCTCGCTTCCCCCTTCGAAATCTTCGACTTGGGCTTCAGTTTCTTTTCGTAGCGATTCTTCTTTTGCCCTTTCGAGAGCGCACGCTGCCTCGGTTTGTGCTGCACCGTCGTTTTGCCGATCGTCTGCAGAAGGGCGCGGAGCACCGGAGTCTTGAACATGATCAGAGCTGCCACCGCTCCCCCGAGGTGGGCAACATGACCGCCTAGATTGTCCTTCTCCACCAGCACCATGAAGGCCCCCAGGACCAGGAAGATCAAGGCGAGCTGTCGCAGGGTCATCGTGACCGGAGGAATCATCAATCGCAGCGATATCGTGCCCCCCACAAAGGCAGCCACCACCAGAACCCCAAAGTTACCGGCAGAGGCGCCCACCAATCCGGAACTCCGGTAACCAGCATTAACCAGCAATGCGTAAATCAGCGCCCCCGCGATCCCGCAGAGCAGATAAAAGACCAGAAAGCCCTTGCTTCGAAACTCATGCTCCACGTAGGTGCCAAAGAGATAAAGACCCACCGAATTGAAGAGCACATGCCCAAAATCGGCGTGCACGAACTGGAAGCTGATGAACCGCCAGAGTTGCCACTTCTGAATTCCCTCCGCGACCGAGAACGCGCCCCAACTCTCCATTCTGGCCTCGAAGAGAATATTGATAAAGAAGAGGCCTAGATTGCTGATCAGGAGCCATTTTACCACGGGCGCACCCGTCACGCGCGACGGCGGCCTAGTGGTTTCCCGAAAGTAGTCGCGATCTGCGTATCCCATCTGCGCCCCGCACCACTAGCACCCCTCCGCCACATCCTCCATGGCAAAGTCTCGATCGGAATCCCGATTCCATGATCGGGAGATCGTGTTCAACGCTCGGCCGCCAGCTCCCTCCCGCGGTCAATCTCTGATTCCTCTCGGCTTTGATCCCACTCCAAGGAAGTCAATTTCTTCGCCACCCCCCATTTCACTCCCGCAAACGCCCGTCCTCAAATGCGCAATTGGTCCGATATCCTGAAATTTTTTCCTGATCGGAGTTTAGCAAAGAGATATATGAAGACAGCTTGATCAAATAGTTTGCATTGGTGTCCTTTCCGAAGAATATCATCTCCCTGCGGTCGTCAGACCGTCACCGTGCCAAGCCGGGTAGGAGAACTAGGAATTCTCCAAATGAAACCGCTGACCCCCAAAAGAAAAACCGCACCCGAACCCCGCTCCGAACTGCGGATGTTCGATCACTGGAACTCGGAAGCTGTCCGGGCTCTCATCAATCGCAAAACAGCCCAAGGTCGCAAGCCGGCCTACCTGTTTGTTGGTCGAGAAGAGGCCGAACTCCTCCGTCACCATCTCGGCTCCGCCTTCGGCCCCGAAGCCGTCCGCTGCTTGAAAAACCTTTATTATGTTGGCCTTGAGGTCATCGAAGTAGAGAAGGAGAGCTTCCTCCGCACCGCCGGGATGAAACGCGTGTCCAGTCTCGAAGAGGCCCTCAATCGCACTCCCACCGCTCGAGATCTTGAAGCGAGCTCATTCTGGACGTTCGCGATCCTCTGATCCTTCCGGATTATCTGCAATCTCTCAGTATTGGCAAATTACACACCCGCCCTTGCAAGGCGGGTGTTTTACTGTACTGGGTCCCGCGTCATGTCAGACGCAGCTAAAACAGATGCTCCTACGAGCCACGCAGACCTCCTCAATTGGGTGAACGAAATGGTCGCCCTGTGCCAGCCGGACAATATCCGCTGGTCCGATGGTTCCCAAGCCGAGTGGGATGATTTGACCCAGCTCCTCGTCGAGGCCGGAACCTTCACGAGGCTCAACCCCGACAAACGTCCCAACAGCTTCCTCGCTCGCTCGAGCCCGAGCGATGTCGCCCGGGTCGAGGGCCGCACCTACATCTGTTCTGAAAAGGAAGAAGATGCCGGCCCGACCAACAACTGGGCTGACCCCGCCGAGATGCGCGAGACCCTCAAGGGCTTCTTCTCCGGCTGCATGAAGGGCCGCACCATGTATGTCATCCCCTTCTGCATGGGTCCCCTCGACTCCCCCTTCGCCAAAATTGGCGTTGAGATTTCCGACAGTGCCTACGTCGTCGTGAACATGCGCATCATGGCCAAGATTGGCTCGGATGTTCTCAAGCGTCTCGAAGATGAAGCCTCCGGCGCGGTCAACTTCGGCCGCGACGGTCACGGAACCTTCGTTCCCTGTCTCCATTCGGTGGGTGCTCCCCTCGCGGAAGGCGACCTCGATGTCTCCTGGCCCTGCAACGATGAAAAATACATCGTGCACTTCCCCGAGTCTCAGGAGATCCACTCCTTCGGCTCCGGTTACGGCGGCAACGCCCTCCTCGGCAAAAAGTGTCTCGCCCTTCGCATCGCTTCCACCATCGCCAAGAAGAACGGCTGGATGGCGGAGCACATGCTCATCCTTGGCCTCGAAAACCCGGAAGGGAAAAAGCGTTATGTTACGGCCGCCTTTCCGAGTGCCTGTGGAAAAACCAACCTCGCCATGCTCGTGCCGCCAGCCGGCTACGAAGGCTGGAAGGTGACCTGCGTCGGCGACGACATCGCCTGGCTCTGGCCCCACGAAGACGGCAAGCTCCACGCCATCAATCCGGAAGCGGGTTACTTCGGCGTCGCGCCCATGACATCCTACGAGACGAATCCCAACGCCATGGATTCGCTCCGAGAGAACGCCATCTTCACGAACGTGGCTCTCACCGATGACGGCGACGTTTGGTGGGAAGACATGACTCCCGAGAAGCCCGCTCACCTCATCGACTGGAAGGGCAACGACTGGACTCCCGAAAGCGAGACTCCTTCCTCGCACCCCAACTCCCGCTTCACCGCTCCGGCCTGCCAGTGCCCGGCTATTGATCCCGAGTGGCAGAACCCGGACGGCGTTCCCATCGACGCCTTTGTCTTCGGTGGCCGCCGCGCCTCCACCATGCCCCTCGTCTTCCAATCCAACAGCTGGAACCACGGCACCTTCATCGGATCCGTCATGGGCTCCGAGATGACCGCCGCGGCCGCTGGTGGTGCCGGTCAGGTCCGTCGCGACCCCATGGCCATGCTGCCCTTCATCGGTTACCACGTCGGCGACTACCTGCAGCAGTGGATCGACATTGCCTCCAAGGTCGAGAAACTCCCCTCCATCTTCCACGTCAACTGGTTCCGCAAGGACTCTGACGGCGGCTGGCTCTGGCCTGGCTTTGGTCAGAACATGCGCGTCCTCGAGTGGATCCTCGCTCGCGCTGACGGCAAGGTCGCAGGCGAAGAGAAGTTCGTGGGCACCGTGCCCAAGTTCGGCGAACTCAATCTCGACGGCCTCGAGTTCTCGGAAGAGAACTGGAACGCCCTCATGACCCTCGACCCCGAGGAGTGGAAAAACGAACTCGCCACCCAGGAAGAGTTTCTCACCAAGATCGGAGCCAAGCTGCCCCAAGAGATCAAGGACGAACGCGCTGCTCTCATCGAGCGCATCGGCTAAGCGCTTCTTTCTCGCAAACGATTCTAAAAAGCGCGGTCTATAGACCGCGCTTTTTCATTGGAATCGATCATGATGAGCATCTTTTTGCGCAAAACGGAATAAATTTCCCACGCAGGAAATTGCCAATTAAGATCGCGTTCGGGCTGGCGCTACTCTCCCCTTCCACTGCGGCAGATGTTTGGACCGACCGACCTTGGATGGTCGCGCACACATGATAGTTCCCTTTCCTCCATGAGCTCAATCAAAGCAACCATCCGCGCCGGCGTCTCTCAGCACAACAGCTCCCTCTTCCACGCCATGCGCTTCGAGGTCGGCGATCCCGCTGCCTTTCTTGATATCGTTTCCGAAGACGGCCAGCGTAAAACAATCCTCCTCATTCGCGATGTCGAATTGGACCGCGCGCGCAAGGAAGTCCGAGCGGATGAGATTTCCTGTCCGGCAGATTATACCCCTGAAGGAGGGCTCTCCGCAGATCGAGAAGTGGCAACCGCGCAGGGCACCGCGGAATGCCTGAAGCAACACGGCGTCACCTCGGTGACCGGAGATCGCAGCCTCCCCCTGAGCTTTGTCCAAGTCCTCGGGGAAGCGGGACTAGTGGTCGAGTGCGACCTCCAACTCGGCGTGCACGGACGCCGGCAGAAGAGCGAGGAGGAAATCGCCATGATTCGGCACAGTCAGGGGATCACCGAAGGAGCGATCCAAATGGCTTGCGAACTGATTGCCAGGGCGGAGGCAGGAAGCAGCGGAGTGCTCCTCTGGGAGGGAATGGAACTCACCTCCGAGCGGATCCGTGCCGCGGTGAATCACTACCTGGTCGACCAGGGGTTCAATGGTCCGCAGTTCATCATTGCAGGCGGGGCGCACGGCGCAATCGGACATCACATCGGCCATGGTCCCTTGCACACCGCACAACCCGTCATCGTCGACATTTACCCCACAGATCGCAGCACCCATTACTGCGGCGATTGTACGCGCACCGTCGTGCATGGAGAACTCTCCGATGAAATCGCGCAAATGCATCAAACCGTCGTCGTCGCAAAAGCGGCCGCCATCGCTGCCATCCGGGCGGGCACGACCGGAAAGGCCGTTCACGCGGAAACCGCAAGGGTGATCACCGAAGCTGGCTATGCCGTGGTCATCCCCGGTCAGGAACGCTCTCACGACCTTGCCATCCTGGATCACGGAACCGGACACGGCATCGGTCTGGAAGTCCACGAGCCCCCTCTCCTGGATGCCAAAGGCATCGAACTGATTGCGGGTGATGCCGTGACCGTGGAACCAGGGCTCTACAAAACCGGATTGGGGGGCGTCCGCGTCGAAGACATCGTCATCGTTACGGACGAGGGCTGCGACAATCTGAACAATTTGCCCGAAGGGCTGGACTGGTCTTGATCTGGCTGAATAATTCTGGACGATGAAAACCCTCCGACTTTTCTGCGCCGCCGCATTCTTGATCACCTCCTCCGCGGGGGGTGCAGAGCGTCCCAATATCCTCTTCATCGCCCTCGATGATCTCAACGACTGGGTGGGCTGCCTCGGAGGGCATCCCCAGGCAAAAACCCCCCACCTCGACCGCCTCGCAGCCTCCGGAATCCTTTTCAAGAACGCCCACTGTCCTGCTCCGGCCTGCAATCCGTCACGCACCGCCATCATGACCGGGCTTTCACCGCACGTCTCTGGTCTCTACGCCAACGGGCAGAAAATGCGGGAGGTTCTTCCCGATGCGGAATTGCTTCCCAAGTACTTTTCGCGTCATGGTTACTGGTCCGGTGGATCGGGCAAGATGCTCCACTACTTCATCGATGCGAGATCGTGGGACGAATATTATCCCCAGAAGGAAACGGAGGACCCCTTCCCTCCGCATATCAGTTTTGGCAAACGTCCCAAATCGCTCCCGCGCGGCGGATCGTGGCAGTATGTCGAGACCGACTGGCACGCCTTCGATGTCAGTGACGACGAATTCGGTGGCGACGCCAAGGTCGCGGATTGGGTTTCCGGCAAGCTGATGGCAAAGCACGAGAATCCCTTCTTTCTCGCCTGTGGAATCTATCGCCCGCACGAACCGTGGTTCGTCCCAAAAAAATACTTCGATCTCTTCCCCCTCGAGTCGGTCAAGCTCCCGCCCGGCTACAAGGAAGACGATCTGGATGATCTCCCCGACTCTGGAAAGAGGGCCGGACCGAATCGCTACTTCGATCACATTCGCCGGCAGGGACAGTGGAAGCAGGGCGTGCAGGCTTATCTGGCCTCCATCGCCTACGCTGATGCGATGCTGGGGCGCGTTCTCGATACGCTCGAAAAGAGCCCGCACCGCAAGAACACCATCGTGGTCCTCTGGAGCGACCACGGCTGGCACCTCGGTGAGAAACAACACTGGCAGAAATTCACCTCCTGGCGTGCTGCCACCCGAGTACCCTTCATCGTGCGGGTCCCCCCTGGAGCACCCGGATTGCAGGAGGGCACGAAATCCGGAGGCGTCTGCACGCGCCCGGTCAACCTGCTCAGTCTCTTCCCAACCTTGACGGAACTTTGCGGGCTCCCTTCGAAGGAAGACAACGATGGCCCCAGCCTCGTCCCCCTCTTGCAGGATCCCAAGGCCGAGTGGAACCACATCTCGCTCACCCATGCCCATCGCCCAGGAAACTTCGGCCTCAGCGCGGAGGGTTGGCGCTACATCCACTACCAAGACGGGGGCGAAGAACTCTATGATATCGTGGCGGATCCCTACGAGTGGAGCAATCTTGCCGCGCAACCCGGGCATGCGGCGAAACTCGCGGAATTGCGGGCCCTCGCACCCAAGAACTTTGCGCCCCTGGTCGCTCCGAAGCTTGATTCGCTGCCCAAGCTGGCTTGGAAGGCTGGTCCCGCTCCCGCCTCGAATCCGGACGGAAACAAATTCGAGGTGGTCTTCATCAACCACCGCAAGGCACCCGTCGAACTCTTCTGGATGGATCGCGAAGGCAACGCAATTTCCTACGGCCTGATCGCTGCCGAAAAAATTAAGCGCCAGCAATCCCGACCCGGGGCCGTCTGGCAGATTGCCACTCCGGGGAGTGACACTCCGCTCGGATACTTCATGGTCGATGATCGCGCTGCCCGCGCCGTGATTCCGAATGAGTGATTCGGCCATCCCTCTCGTCCCCATTCACCAACTCCAGTCCACCGAACGAAATGAAAACAAGATCCTGTTTCGCGCAGTGCTGTATTCATGAGGTTTCACACAAGGGTAATGATTCCGTTTGGGGGGCCAGAAGGGGTCCAAGAAACAGTAATCAATAATCGAAACAGTAATCAGGAGGCAGGGGTCAAAGCCAATCCACGCAGGTGGGGGTGTGAGGAGAACCTCAGGGCTAAGGTGCGTTCGGTGCAGGAGGGGGCCCGGTATTTCGGACACCACGGCACCTTGGGGTCCGGTTTGCACGGGACGGTCATTCCTCCTCCGGAGCCTCTCCTCTGTGAGAATGCGGCAACTCCGCTGACCAGCGGGCCTCATCCTCGGCGTAAGCCACCAGTTCTTCGCCCTTTTGAAACTCAACGGTTGCCTCCCACAGTTCCTTCTCAATGACTGTTTCGCGCTTTGTAAGCTGCACGTCCTTATCGGCGATCCTCACCGAGGTCCATTCCAGCAGATTGCGTCTATAGGGCTTCCCGGAAATCTCATTGATGAAGCCATCCGGCA
>JAPKFB010000017.1 GCA_028821775.1 Roseibacillus sp. | reverse complement strand
CCAGCGCCGACATCGTCATCGATGATGCCAAGGGAACCTGGGCCGAGATGCGGACAGCGGGCAAGCTGGGCAGCGTTTACGACGAGGAAGACGTCCAGGTCCTCTGGACGGGCCCCTTGATCCAGTCGGAGGGGGGAGGATCAATCCTGAGTGCCGCGGGGCGACACAATTTACCCCCATGCCCTAATGCACCGGGGCCTCACCTGCAATCGCAGCATCCTCTTCGTAGAAGAAGTCTTCCGGATCAAACTTGGGCACCGAAATATTCAAGAGCTTCATCTTCCCAATCCCGCGATGGCGGCAGCCGGGTTTGATCATGACTGCAGACAACGGCCGGACCGGCACCAGTTCGCCATCGAGCTCAAGATGACCTTCTCCTTCGAGGATGACGTAAATCTCCGTCGTCTTCTTATGATAATGGCAGGTCGGCTCGTCGCTCAAGGCAAGAAGGTGCACCGAAGAGGGACTCCCGTCATGCTCCGCGAAGGCCCGCTCTACCGTCCCACAACAACACTCGCTGACCGGGAGGTTCCCAAACTCGATTGCTTCGTATCTCTTCATCCCAAGCGCCCTCATCACAACCTTTCACCCGGAACAAACAAGCTAATCTCTCCGGGAGAGCGCCTCCATCACGTATTGGCTGGGTCGAAAGTTTTCGATGATCACTTCTTCCTGATCGCCTCGCTTCATCCGCACTTCCTTCACCATGAAGTTCGGCGTCTTGTGGGGGGCAAAGAGAATATCATCGTGAGTGCTGTTCTCGTGTTTTTTGAACATCTCCGGCACGATGTCCCCTCCAAGATGATCGTCTCGACCAGTCGCGAGGTGACAAGTCCCCAGCACCTTCTCGTCCTGAATGTCCTGGTAGGACACCGGCAGTACCTGGGTGCCGAATCCAAGCTCCCCGAGAGTGCCGGTCATGGGATCATCCGCGAGGCGCGCATTGTGAGCATCGATCGTTTCCTGGTGTCCTTCGATCAAGGTGGATTTCACCACGTCGCGGTTCACGACCTCGAGAACCCCGAGAGTCCCGTCCTCGTACTTCATGGGGAACTGTCCGTTGGCATCCTGCGGGACAAAGTAAACCTCTCCCGCCGGAAGATTCGCGATGTCCGGCGCGCGTCCCTTGCACAGGCCATGCGACTTCTGGGCATCCTGTCCTCCCAGCTCGAGCGAAGCGGTCAGGACCCGTCCGCCTTCCAAGGCGAAATCGATCTCCATCGTATCGGCTCCGGTCATCGCGAACCGCATCCGTTCGGCATCGGCCGAGACCTCATTGTAGTCAACCGCCAGTCCGGAATTCAGAATCACGTCGTTCATGCCGTGCATGGTGGCTCCGCGAAATCCGAATTCCTTGCACTTGGCAGTGAGCGGAGCGGTCGCCGAGAAGGTCGAGATACAGAGAATAAGATCGTAGTTGGGATAGATGTCCCGGTCGAGAGAGAGCTCCTGACCCTGCACATCCCAGACTTCATCCGCGAAGTCGAGGTTCGATCCCATGGTGGAGCGATAGGCAAACATCTCACCGCCCCTCATTCCCAATTTTGCCATCACGCCCTCATGCAAGGCCTCGAAAAAATGCTGGTGAGCATTCTTCTGAACCTCAAATCCCTCTTCCTTAAGAAAGGCGAACTCTTGCATCAAGCCCGCTGGTTCCTCGAAGTCGGTGAGAATGCAAATCCGACAACCGTCCGTCGGTTCGAAGACCGTTCCCAACAAGCGAGCCAACTCGAAGGGCGGAAATTCACGACGTTCGGGATTCTTCAGGATTTCCTCGGTGAGGTAGGCGGGGAGAGTCGGAGATTGGGGAGACATCGAGCCCCGAACCTAGGAGCAATCCCCCTTCCCGCAAGAGGAGATTGATGAGCAAGTTTCTTGGAATAACGCGGGGCGTCTAGTCTCCACCCTCGAGCTCCATGCCCTTGTCGCGCAGTTCCTCCAGCACGTTGGTCATGTCCTTGAGCCCCTCCCACACCTCCTTCACCACGAAAATGGGCGCATGTTGCCGCACCGCCATCGCAATCGAATCGCTCGGTCGCGCGTCCAGTTCCACGATCAACTTGTCAGAAATTTCGTTCTCCGCTTCGAGAAAAAGACGCGCGTAAAAAACGTCGCTTTCTACTTTCACGATCACCACCCGCTGAACAACAGCCCCAAAGGCCTTGAGCGCATCATTGAAAAGATCATGCGTGAGCGGACGCGGAGGACGCCGGTCCGAGAGCGCATCATTGATGGAAGCTCCAATGGCCGGCTCGATGTAAAAGACGATTGATTTCTCTCCATCTCCCAGAAAGACCGCACATCCAGCCTGAGTCGGCAGGAGCGCGACTGGATCCACTCGAACCATATCCGACATCGCCACAAGACTACCGCTGATCCCATTTGCGAGCGAGGAACTTCCTTCGGTTTTCAACATATTTCTGTGCCCAGACCACGACCTTCCCCTGTTCTTCCACGCTGAGTGTGCGAACCACCTTAGCCGGTGATCCCAGGACGAGGGATCCGGGAGGAATCTCGGAATTCATGGTGACCAGGGCGTTGGCGCCGATGATGCTGCGCTCCCCGATGACCGCGCCGTCGAGCACGGTCGCCCCCATCCCAACCAGCACTTCGTCTTTCACCGTACAGGCGTGCACGATCGCTCCGTGACCGATCGTAACATGCTCGCCCAGGTAACATCCCCGGTCGCTTTCCACGTGCAGAACAGCGTTGTCCTGCACATTCGAGCGGGGACCAACCACAACTTCGTGGATATCACCACGCAAGGTGGCGTGATACCACACACTGGATTCCTCTCCGATCGTGACTCGCCCAATCAAATCGGCGCTTCCAGCAATGAAGGCAGACTCATGAATCTCTGGCCAATGGTCCTCGAAGGGCTCGATCATGAGACAGCCTAGTCCACAATCGCGGTCGTGATCCAGCGTTCCTGATTGTCCGGGGCACAGAAATCGAACCCCTCCACTGGAAAACCCTGCTGGACTCGACGATATTCGTGGTACATCCATCCACATCAATTCGCGCACCTCAATCCCGGTCCCAATCACCTCCACCTCCGCGCGCTCTTCATGAGGGAACTTGCCTTCGTTTCCGGTTTGGTCGTCCTTGGGGCGGCCCTCCGCTGCTGTCGCCATTTCGCGGCTCGAAAACTCGGAGCCCTGACATTCCTGGTGGCCAGTTATTTTGCGCTCTATTACATCTTCGATTCCTCAGTGCTGGCGGGCGTGGTCGGGGTCTCGGGATGGTTCTTCCTCCCCTGGATCGAGCTCCTCACCCGCATTCGCCAGCTCCGGCTCCCGCTGGAGAATCGCCTGCGCTTCCGGGTCCCACCCGCCGATTCTTTTTTCCCCCACGCCGCCGAGGCAATCGACGCGATGGAAGAGGAGGGCTTTGAACACGCCGCCGACAGCGGCTGGGAATGGGCGGGGATGAAGCAGTTTTTCCGAATATTCTGGAATCCCGAAAAGAAAGCGATCGCCACCGTCTGCCTTTGCGAACAGGAAGAAGTCGCCTTCGCCTTCATCAGCATCACTTCCAAAGACGGAAACGGCCGAATCTTTCGGACCACCAACTTCCCCTTCTCTCCCACCCTCAAGTGTGGACCCGAGATCACCTGGAACCGCGTCCCCTGTGAACGCAGTTGCTTCCACCAGATCCTGGTCGACCACAACCGATTTCTCACTCGCCGCCGCATTCCCGAGGACGACCTGCGCATTCCTGATCCTGATGAAGTCGAGGAGCAAATCGAAGGGGAGATGCGACGCCAGATCGATCACAACCTCGACAAGGGAATCATCCGGCTCACCGGGGACGGTCACTTCCGCTACTCCCTCCGCGGACTCTTCTTCCTCTGGCGCCAGTTCATCAAGGATATGGTGAGGCTGTGCTGAAGCGAGAACCGGCGAGCCCGCCCTCCGGACTTGGCGTCGCCGGGAGCAGGTTCTCCTCTCTTTCCTACTGACAACCAAGGATTGATCCCTGAGAACTGTCCCCGTGGAATCACTCACGATCGCGGACCTGAAACAGCGCACTAGCGAGACGCCCGTGCAAGCAGGCTTTGATGCCCAGCTCCAGCAGCGTTCGGAGAAGACCACCCGCAAAGGCGATCCCTACCTAGAACTCACTCTCACCGATGCCACTGCCAGCTTCACCCTCAAGGCCTGGAGCAACCATCCACAGTTTCTCGAAGTCAACAAACTGCGACCAGGCGCCTTTGTTCACTTGGAAGGAGCGTGGACCCAGAGTCAGTACGGAATCGACAGCGACGGCTGGAAATTCCGGGCCCTGAATGATGCGGAGGTCAGCACCTTTCTCGCTGGCGACCCCGACACCAAGGCGCGACAGGACAAGGACTGGGATCACATCATGACTGCCTGCGCGGCCATTCGCGATCCCCGCCTGCAAGCTCTGAGCCGAAAGTTTCTCGCCGAATTCGGTGATCGCTTCCGCCGCGCGGCCGCCGCCAAAAGGAACCATCACGCTCGGCGCGGTGGCCTGGTCGAACATGTCGCCCAGATGATGCGGTCCGCAGCCGCGATCTGCACGGTCTACACCGACTTGAACACCGACCTTCTCATCACCGGAGTCCTCTTCCACGACTGCGGCAAGCTCTGGGAAAACAACTACCCCGAGGCGGGGTTCGCGCAGACCTTGAGTTTGCACGGCGAGATGATGGGTCACATTCCCCTTGGGATCGAACTGGTCAACAAATTGTGGCGCGATCTGATCGACTCCGAAGTTGCTAACGGATGGCTCGCCTTGGATCCACCCAGTGAACATGTCCGTCTACACCTCCTCCACTTGATCGCCAGTCACCATGGGGAACTCGCCTTCGGTTCCCCTACCCTGCCACGCACCCCGGAAGCGTTTGCCTTGCATCACGTCGACAACCTCGACGCCAAGTCCGAGATGATTCGTTGCGCCTATCTCAATGCAACTGAACCGGCGCCCGGCATCTTCGATCGACAGTTTCCTCTTCCGGCCAATTTGGTTTCTCCTCTTCCCGACTTTGATGATGGGACACCCCCGGACACGCAGAGGGAGGAAAAATCTGAAGGCCCGGGAACCCTCCTATAGTCATCTATATGAATAGGAACAACGGAGAGAGCTTTGCTGCTCCAATGCATTCATTCGTCTCTTTCCGGTAGTGGGCGCCTTGCATGAAAATGTCTCCTCCCAAGAGGGAGGACTCAAATTCATGCCCGGCCTCACCATCCAGGAACTGGCAGGCGTATTTGAATTTGGCTTTAGCTCCGCATAAATGAGACTGCATCGTACCCTTGAGGATTTCAAGGAAGCCAACATTCGTCTGGGGAAGGACGCGCCAGGCCCCGGAGAGGGTAAGGAGCGCAGCATGATGCCTTGCCTGGAACGACCGCAATTGGTCCTTCAAGACAACTGGAGAACTTACTTTGACACGCCCAGCTGCGCACCGATGATCTCCCCATGTCCCGCAAGGGAAATGGGCATTGTTGTTCCCTCCCACGGGGGCCGGTTTAGGCCGGCCCCGTGTTCACTTTAGAGACGACCAGTCCGTCCGTTGGTCACCTTCGCGCGCGCTTTTTTTGGCACTGCGCACGGGTTTTTTCCCTGCCAGCCACCCGAGGTAGACCAAGGAAACGCCCGCCCCCAGCAGGGCCAATCCCAGCACAAGGGATCCAATCGATCCCAGCAGGGCCCACGTTTCGAACGAGACCGGCAAATCAGGGGTCCCCCTGGGAGGATCGGAATTGCGCAGTCCTTCCTGCACCGCAGCCGCCACGAGCAATCCCCCTTGCACCAAAAGCGCTCCGGCCGAGCTGATCCCGAAGACTCGCGGCCACCACTCTCTCCGACCCCGAGTGTAACAAAGCCCTGCGAAAACCATTGCTCCCAGGAGACCCAAGAGGAGGAACTGATCCATCCGCTCCAAGTTGGCCTCGAAGCTCAAATCTGTCGCCGATCCGATCATGAGCGGGCTGCCCCCTTTCGTTTGCCGGGTCTTCCAGAGCACTTCCCCAGCGCCTCCCGCCCATCGAGGACGAATCCCATGATCGCGAGCACCATCCCCCCAAGACGCGCCAGCCGCTGTCCCCACCACACGGATCCTTCCCACCATCGGGGCCCCACGAACTCGTGCCCCATGTCTTCCTCGGAGTATACCACATCGACATCCAAGACGTATAGGTCGTGCTCCATCTCGGCCTTCCACCCCGGATAGTAGCTGGTCTCATAGAGCCCCAATCGTTCCAAGTTTTGCGCTCCCATGCCCAGCGCAAAGAGGCCGAGCCCAACCACAAGAACGAGACGCGCTCGGGTGCCTTCCGCCCGCCAGAGACGAAGCGCTCCCAGAAACAAGGCAACACCCGCTATCAGCGCGAGCTGTATTCCAAAGCGATCGAGTTCCGACCCCACCTCACTCCCCCCTGTGGCGAACAACCAATCCATCACTCCTCTTGCCAGACTCGGCGTCCCAGTTCACCCCCCGGGCGGTCGATGTATGCATCGTTCTCGGCGAAGGAGGAAGAGGGTCCGTTCGCAAAATTTCTCAGATGCATATTCGAGGGGCCCGCACCGAGCACCCACCACGCGAGGGAAGCCGTCGAGTCATCCAAACACAGGATGGGCGCCCCATCGGGTTCCGTTTTGGAGCGCCCCAGGCTCCCGACCATCCATGCGACCAGCACTCCCAAAAACAAGACGGTGATCATCCCCTCCGCGCTGCTAGCCATGCGCCTATCGTGCAACAGGTGAGCCCGTCAGGCCAGATCATTTACCCCTCTGAACGACCGCCCACAAGATCTTCGCAGCCTGCCACCCTGCCGCAACATCATGCATCCGGAAGATCTGCGCTCCGCTCAAGATACCCGATGCCAGAAGCCCGATCGTTCCCGCATCACGCGCGGTCGGTTCTTCGATCCCGAGGACATCGCCGATCACCGTCTTGCGCGAAATCGGAAGGAGAACTGGTCGCTCAAACACCGCGAGGTGATCCACCTGTTTCAGAACCCGCAAGTTGTCGTCGCACTGCTTCGCAAAGTCGATTCCGGGATCGAGCACCAACTGCTCTTCACTCAGTCCCGCCGACTGCGCGAGAGCCAGTTTCTCCCGAAAGAAACGATCCAATTCCGCCACCACGTCGGGCCACTGTTGCTCGGTCTGAGGAATCTTGGGCTCCCCCATCGTGTGCATCACCAACAAGGCCGCTCCATGCTTCGCAGCGAGTCGGGCATTGCACGCGGTGGGCAGGCCTCCCAAGTCATTGATCATCTCTGCGCCCATCTCCAACACGGCCTCCACCACTTCCGGGCGCCAGGTGTTCGCCGAAAGCACCGGGGGCCACACCTGTTGCGCATCGACAGGATCTGCCGTCAACATCGTTTCGCCCCAACGCTCCATAAATCCCCCAAAGCGCGCGACCTCCTCGTCGACCGGGATCGCATCCCGATTCGTGCGGGCGCTTTCGGCGCCCACATCGATCACATCCGCACCCGCCGCCACCTGTTTCTTGGCAAGCTGCAAAGCCTCCTCAAGGTCCAGAGTCCCGTCTCCCGAAAACGAATCATCGTTCACGTTCACAATCCCCATGATGAGAGGTCGCCGCGGAAAACGGAGGCGGCGGAAGGGCAAGCGGAGGAGCATTTCAATCTTCAGTTTTGATCGTCATGCGCCAATCCCTTCGCACTTGGAAGGACCAAGAGCAGCTCGAAACTGCCCTCGAAGTCTTGCGCGCTGGACCTTCCCTCCTCTGGCCGCGGTTCACGATCATACCGAGAGCGCCCCCCCGTTGTCCTTCGCGCTCAGACTCTCCAAAAATGGGACCGCGCTTTGAGCCCACTCTTCCGGGTTGGGATACGCGGAGGCTTCCTCTCCCCACGCCTCGCGCAGCATGTCCGTATCGATGATGCCGGGATTGAGCGCCACCGCCGCCAACCCGGGGGGAAGTTCCTGGGAGAGCGCCTGGGTCAGACCCTCGATGGCCCACTTGGTCGCGCAATAGGGCCCAACCTCCGGCGAGGTCGACCGGCCCCAGCCCGAGCTGAAGTTCACCACCACGCCGGTCCCGTGCTCGATCATGAGGGGAATGACATGTCGCAGCACATTCGCAACGCCCTTAATATTCACGTCGATCACATCGGAAAACTCCCTCGCCTCCACTTCCCACAGCGGGCCCGGGGTGTTCATGAGAGCCGCGCTGTTGAGCAGCAGGTCAGGCGCACCAGTCGCCGCCATCGCCCCCACACAAAATTCAGCCACCTGAGCATCATCCACCACATCGACCTTGGCGAAAAAGTGGGGCGAGCCCACTGCGCTCCGCACCTCCTGGACGCCCCCCTCGCTTCGGGCGCAACCCGCCAAGGTCCACCCCCGCGCAGCCAGACCGCCCACCATCGCCCGGCCCAATCCGCGCGTACAGCCCGTCACCCAGGCCACCTTTGTCTTCGCCATGGGAGCACCCTACGAAAGAGCCCCCACCTCGTCGCGTGCGAAAAGTTCAGTAGCTGTGAATCTCTCCCCCATCCCGGGGCCTAGGGACCCGATAGGGGCGTTCATCACCGTCTGACAGGGGCTACCATGTTTTCCGTTCTATCCCTCCTCCACAACCCCGAGAGGACCGTGACCGCTCTCTGGACCCTCCTTCGGAGCGATCTCCACCCAGTGGAGATCCGCCTGCGACCTGCCTCTCCACGAGCGCGTTCCCCTGACGCCGCGAGTGCTCCAGAATTTTCGAACCCACCCTAGCGACCTCCGCTGCGATGCGCTAGAAGCGCGCATGGCAACCCCTCAGAAGGCCCTGCGACGATGGATTGTTCCCCTCGGGCTCCTGATTCTCATCGTTCTCCCCTTCCTCGGAGCCCGTTTCCTCAAGAAGCAAAGCGATCAAGCGTGGCAGGAGTTTACTTCCAAGTGGGAGACCCGGGGTGAGCAGTTTGAGCTCAGTCACTATGCTCTCCCCGCAATTCCGGATTCCGAAAACCTCGCCCGTCATCCTGCCATCTCGACTTTCGTCGCGGAGATCGATGAAGAACGAGGCTGGCTCGAGGCCCTCTCCAAGACGCTCCCCGGCTGGAATCAGGATCGCTACCTGGAATATCTCTCCGATCTGGGCGAGGGCAAGGTGAGCTCGATCTACTCCAGCTTCGGTCTCCCGCCAGACACGACCTCCGATGATTTTCGCAGCCACCTCGGAGGGCCCTACCAATCCTGGAGTGCCACTCTCGATCCCCTCGTGGAAGCGGTCCGGGAACGAGAACATCTCTGGTATGACTTGGACTGGTCGCGGCTCTTCGTGGATGTCGAGATGCCCAAGTTCACCCCGCTCTTCAATCTCGGCAAGGCCCTACTCGCGCGCGCTGCGATCCGACGAGGCCTCCATGAGAACAACGCTCTCTTGGCGGACTTCGACACGACGGCCCAAATCTCGCGCGCCTACACCGATCTGCCCCTCCTCATCTCCCTGGTCTTCCAAGCCGGACTGCACGCCGCACTCCTTGATGAACTCCGCTCTTGTCTTCGCGAGCGCCTCTTCGACGCCGATCAACTCGCCAAGCTGGCAGACACCCTCGAGCAAACGCCTCCCTTGCAGAAGGGCTTCCTCAAAAGCCTGCGCATGGAGCGCGCTCTCATCCTCGCCTTCTTTGAAACCGTCGAATCTTCCGACGATCCCGCCCTGCTCAGCGCCCTCTCAAGCACCAAGAGCTCCCGCGGAATCCGGGGCAAGCTCACAAGAATGTGGATGAACGCCAACCGGCTCGCCCTCTGCCAGAATCAACAGGAATTGTTCCTCAGCAAGGGCGGCCAACTCGCCCATCTGAAGCTTTGGGAAACGGCCCGTCAGCATCGACTCGATGACAGTGGCGATCGCTTCCTCGCCCCGCTCGCGCACTTTGCCCTCTCAAATTTTGGACTCGGAGGCGGGGTTGGAGAGGTGATGTTCGTGACCGATGCCAACATGCACCGCGCGCGCTTGGCAGTCGCTCTCGAACGCTTTCGTCTCGCCCAGGGTGGCTACCCGAGCACCTTGGAAGAGCTCGTCCCCACCAATCTCCGTGCCTTACCCATCCTCGACCCGAGCATCACGATCGACTACGCCGCCCTTCCTGATGGTTCTTGGCGACTTCGCCAAACGGTCCTCAGCCAGGCCCCCAATGACTGGACCAGCAAGTGACTCCCAACCAGCAGGATGAAGGCAATCAGGCCCACCTTCCCAATTTTCAAGGGATTGGTGCCCTGATCTCTCGAAATTTCTTGACCGGGAGCCCTATCGCCGCTTTTCTCCCCGCCCCGCAACCCACCCCTTTCAGCTATGTCACGTGTTTGCAGCATCCGAGGTTCCCGAGTCCGCATGGGCCGTAGAATTCACCGTTCTGGTTTGGCCAAAAAGAAAGGCGGAATCGGCCGTCACGTGACGAAGGCGGTGAAGCGTTCGGTCACTCCCAATCTCAAGACCAAGCGCGTCTGGGTTCCTGAACTCAGCCGCTATGTGAAGGTCAAAGCGAGCGCCAAAGCGTTCAAGACCATCAACAAGAACGGGGCCTACTCCACGCTGAAGAAAGCGGGACTGATCAAGTAAGCCCAAGGCCACCTTCCATGGTGGCCCGATGCCGGAAACATCACCCGGCTCCATCGCAGCCGCGATTCTGTAGTCGCGCGCCCTGACCGCCAATGGTAAGATGGCGGCATGTTGTTGATCAGTAATACCGAATCCATCGCGGGGCGAAGCGTCAACCAACACCTCGGCGTCGTTTGTGGCAATACTGTGCGCGCCAAACATGTGGGCCGCGATATCGCCGCCAGCTTGAAAACTCTGGTGGGCGGCGAGGTGCGTGGCTACACCGAGATGCTTTCCGAATCCCGCGACGAGGCGATTGCACGGATGATTCGGTCTGCCGAGCAGCTCGGAGCCGACGCCGTCATTAATGTGCGCTTCACCACGTCCATGGTTCAGCAGGGCATGGCCGAGATGCTGGCCTATGGGACCGCGGTAAAACTCGCTTGAAGTCCGGAAACTGGACCCTGCTCAGAAAAATGAGCGCCTGGCGTCTCGCTGCGCAACTCACTCCTCTTCCGCCTCGCACACGGTCAAGATGGCATCCCGCATTCCGTGGATCTTCTTCTTATCCGCGGGCACAATAGCAGCAAGGCAGCCCCCGAGGTGGGATTTTTGATCGCCATCCACGAAGTAGTAGGGACAGAGGCGGACGCGACCTCGCATGGTTTCCACGACCCCATTTTCAGGGTTGAAGTAGGGATGCTCAATCACCTTGGCTTCACTAAATTCCTGCAAAATCCAAGGCTGCGACTCAAATTGCGCGCAGGCGGTCTCCAAGGCTGTGGCCCATTCTTCCTTGGAGACGTCGTGACCAATCACCACTCCGCGACTTCCCCACGCCAACCCGCTGAAGCCACTGATCTTGAGGGCCAGGCGCCGCATTTTCTGGCTGAATCCCGCCAGCTGCTTCCAGTTGTTGACCTCGAGACGCGGCAGGGCCGCGTGCGGAGGGAGCGGCGTGGGATCCACGATCCAGCCGTAGGGCACCAATTCCTGAACACGGCGGAGATGGTTCCCCCGCACTTCGCTCTCCCAGACTTCGTGCAATGCCGGCGACCAGAGAAGGGCGAGCCACAGTTTCTCCTCAAAGTGGGGCTTGAAGGGTGGCGTGAGATCTGCCCGCGCGGCCAGCACCCGGGCCGCCGGCACCGACTCCCAATCGAAGAGCTCAAAAAAGCGGTAGAGCGCTGCGTCTGAGCTTTCGGGAACGAAATTCTCCGCGGAACCCGTCCGCCATGGGCCGCCCCCGGAGTCGTTGAGTGCAGCGACCAGCCACTCCATCTCGGGTCGGTATTCGTCCGCCTCCTCCGAAATGAGCACCTGTCCTCCCTCCGGCAAGAGACTGCGAAACCCCTCCAGAATGCCAGTCCCTCCGCCAAGCACCTCGCAGCCCGCCGCGTCGTAACACTTAGAAAGCCAACCAGTCAGACCCATCCCACCGGGCACCCCATCGAGTTCCGTGAGCGAAAATCCCTCCTCCATGAGCAGCAGGTCCGGCCGAATCACCCGCGGAGCAACATCTCGCAGGGCATCCGATCGCTGCGCCCCAACCATCCAGGCCGGCTTCCCGGCATCGAGCAATTCCGCGATCCAGCGCGGGAGAGTTCCGTTCACACTCCGGCGATAGATGCGATCACACGCTTGTTGGAACATCCGCAGCGGATGCCCGAGCCGCTCCAGCTGCGCGACATCTGAGCCCGAAAGACGCAGCGGTTCAGGCGAAAAAAGCCATTCCCGACCTTCGCGGTAGCCCACCGCTCCAGCTTCGGCTCGCAACTCATCCAGTTCTACTCCCATCACCCGGCTCCCCACTCTATGCACGAACTACGAATTGCTAAACCTTTTCGCCGTCCCTCTTCACTCGGCTTGGCTCAACTCAATCCGCGCAGTGCTTCGCGGATCAAATCTTCCGCTGCCATGGTCGGTGATTTCTCTAGAACCGCCCGGATGGCCTTGTGCGCATCCGTCTGCTTGAAACCCAGTGCCAGCAGTCCGAGTTCGGCATCCCGACCCGCCGCGCCCGCCGCATCTCCCCCCTCCACCACTTGCCAGGTCTCGGTCACCCCCACCTTGTCCTTGAGCTCCAACACAATCCGCTCCGCGGTCTTTTTCCCCAGCCCCTTGATCGTCGAGATCGCTTTGACATCACTTTTCACCACCGCCTGCTTAAATCTCTCCACGGGCATGCCACTCAACACCGCCATCGCAATGGTCGGCCCAATGCCGCTCACCCGATCCACCAACAGCAAAAAAATGTCCCGTTCTTCCGCTGTCGCAAATCCATAGAGAGTGTGCGCATTTTCGCGAATGTGCAGGTGCGTCAGCAAGATCACCTCGGTTCCAATCCTTGGATCCAACCGATCATACGAAGAAATAGGCACGAAAACCTGATATCCAACTCCCCCGGCCTCAACGACCAATCGATTCGGCAATGCTTCCACTACCTCGCCGCGCAATCGTGCTATCACTTCAGATCTATTAATGAAATGAGATCGTCCGGCCAAGCTCAAAACGCTTTGTCTTCAACGATTTCAGAACTATTACTAAACCTAGTGAAACATTTTCCTTGCAAGGAATGTGGAAAAAATATCAACTGCCTCCTTTTTTGAGTCGCATTTGTTCCAAATTGCTGCTACCTTCACCGCTCTATGGCTACCACGAAACGAACTCGCTTCTCACGTCGACTCCCAGATCATGTCACTGACGAATTGGTTAACGTGCTAGGTGCGGATGCTAAGTTCTTCGGATTTAACGACCTTTTTGAGTCGGTCTATGAACTCCTCAAGACACGCAACGCAGTCAGTGGTGGGGAAGAAATGCTCCGCCTCCGTGCCTACGAAAAACTGCAAAACCTCGTCACCCGCGGTCTCGTAGAGAAAAGCGGTAAAGAGTACAAGGGCCTTGAGAGAATCGAAGAGGCTCACAGCGATAATATCGCCGCTCAGCAACAAGCCTGAGTGTAAAATCAACAAATTCGTGCTGGTGAACCCAGCACTCTGCCTTTTAAAAACCTGCGCCGCGCCTCGGCGCAGGTTTTGTTTTTGATCCCCTCATGCTCTCTGACTACCTCCCCGTCCTCATGCAAGTGCTGGCCGCTACCGGATTTGCGGTCTCCATGCTCGTGCTGAGCGTCCTCTTCGGGAAAATCGGGCGCCGGGGAGGAGTCCGGGATGATCCCTACGAATGCGGGATGCTGCCCATTGGGGAAGGGGCTCCGCGATTCAGCGTGAAATTCTACCTCGTGGCCATGCTCTTCGTTATCTTTGATATCGAAGTTGTCTTCATGTATCCTTGGGCGGTCCAGTTCAAGGAACTGATCGTCACAAATTCGATGGTCCTCCTCAGTATGGCGGCTTTTGTGGGCGTCCTCGGAGTTGCCTACCTCTACGTTCTGAAGAAAGGGGCCCTGAACTGGAAAGCCTGATGATCGACCACATCCTCTTCTACAAGCTCCGCAGCGACGTGGATGGCGCCCGTCTGGAAGAGATGGTGCGCGGCACCCGGAGCATCCTTCTCAAGATCCCCGAAGTTCTCAGCGTCCATTCGGGTCGCAATGTCGACCAGGAATCCGAATGGTCCTTCTTTGTATCCTTCGAGATCGAGAACTTGGACAAACTCACCATGGTGGAGGAAGATGGCCTCTATCTCCGCTTCCTCCGCGATGTCATTGAGCCCAATACCGATGCGCAAGAAGTCTTTAGCTTCGAAACTGATCCCTCGAAGGATCTGCGGTATTCCTAAATCCCAAGCAGGGTCTCGAGACAGGAGCCTATCTCGTCCTCCGCGATCTCAAACGGTGGCGTGAAGGTCACCACTGCCCCCTCTGGGCCTCCCGCCAAGAGAAGATATCCCGCTTGCAGCATCGCGAGCACGACCCGATTCGCCTCCGCTCCGTCCTCAAAGACAAGGCCCCACAGCGCTCCCTGCCCTCGAATCTCGCTCGTTCCCGGCATCTGCAAGACCTGTAAGCCCTCTCCGAGCGTTCGGGCGACCGATTGAACCGCCGCGAGGGTGGCGGGATCCTGGTGCAGCCGGAGCGCCTCCAACGCCATCGCGCATCCCACCGGATGACCGAGAAAAGTGCTCGTGTGCAAGGCCTCGCCGGCTGAGACCGGCCAGGCATCCATCACGGACGCCTTCCCCACACAGGCGGAGATCGGGAATCCTCCGCTCAGGGCCTTGCCCAGACAGATGAGATCCGGGACCACCCCTTCGTGATCACAGGCGAAAAGCGCGCCGGTCCGATAGAAGCCGGTAAGAATCTCATCGAAAACCAGGATCACCCCGTGAGCATCGCACCAGTCTCGCAGCAAGGAGAGAAATCCCGCGGGCGGAATCACGATCCCACCCCGTCCCTGGATCGGTTCCACCATCAGCACTCCTATCTCGCTGGCATCGAGCTGCGCGAGCCGCGCTCTGGTCGCACTCAAGTCCCCCTCCGAATCGGGAAAGGGCAAAAGGGTCGTGAGATCGGCCAGTTGGCTGGCGAAGGGGGCCCGAAATTTGTCAAAGCCCGCGGGCAGGAGCGCTCCATAGCCAAGGCCATGATAGCCCCCCTCAAAGGCGAGCACGCCTCGCCGGTTCGTCGCGAGGTGCGCCGTCTTGAGGGCGGTCTCCACCGCCTCGAAGCCCGAGTTGGAGAGCACCGTCTTTCCCTCCCCTGCCCCCCACCGTTCGTAAGTCAGGGCCGAGAGTTGCGCGCAAAGGTCCACCTTGAGACGCGTCGGATGCACATCCCCCATTCCGTGCAACAACGTCCCGGCCTGGGTCGTGAGTGCATGCACCAACTCCGCCCGCCCGTGGCCCAATCCTGCCACTGCGAATGCGCTGGTGAGATCGAGGAAGCGGTTCCCATCAACATCCCAGACATTCACCCCCTCCGCTCGCTCCCAAAAAACGGGCCATTCCTTGCTGAGGTAGGTCACATTACGCGATTCATGCCGCCGCAACTCCGCGGCAAGGCGCGTGGACTTTGGTCCGGGGATCTCGGTAACGACTTCCGGATGCAAAACGTCAGGACGTTACCATCTTGTATACTGCCACCAAGGCGGAAGTTGTGAGAGCAAGGGCCGCAAATGAACCCAGAATAAGATCGGTCTTATTTGCCCGTGGGCGGCGTGCCGAGCGGGATCTTGGAAAGACAATCACGGCGTAGAGGGCCCCTGCCGCAAGGCCCCCACCGTGAGCATAGTTGTCGATGAAGCGGTATCCAATGAAGCCAACGGCGAAAGTCAGGATGAGGGCCGCGAAGAGACGACGGCGGGTAGGGTGGGGAACGAGTCTTTGATGGAGGGTCTCAAATACGAGCATAAATCCGAGCAGACCCATCAAGCCCCCTGAAGCACCGACGGATGCTCTGTCCTGCATGAATTCCGCCGTGGTGAGGCCGCCGGCCACCATGGAGAGGAAAAAAACCGCCAGGAGGTGGGGCCAACGGGCGAGGGCTTCCACCCGGTGTCCGATGAACCACAGCCCGGCGACATTGAGGAACCAGTGCAAGGGATGACCATGAAGGAAGGGGGCGGTGAAGAGCCGGAACCCTTCTCCACTTCGGTAGGCCTCCTTGTCGAGCCCGGCAGCCTCGACCGCAGGCTTGAGATCGATCCAGATCTGGACTGCTCCCACGACCACCAGTAACCCTAAGAGAAAGGTCGTCCAAACTCGGCCTTCCCTCCCCAGCCAGCGTTCGAAGCGCGCTTCTTCCTCCTCCCCGGCGAGACTCTCCTCATTGAGTTCCCACGCTTGCTTGCGGCTTTTCCACGCATCATACCAGGGAATGAGTCCCATCATGACCAGGAGCAAGCCGGCCAAACCCACCTCGACCGCTTCGGTGGGTATCTGCTTGTTCGCCAGGCTGGCGTAGAGAGCCCACAGCACGAGCAGGGAAAAGAGCAGGGTGTTGCGTCTGGCGTCGGAGGCCTCTGCTTCGGCAAGATCCACAAAACGCTGCCGCAGGGGCTCCAAGAGATCCCCTACCGCTTCGGGAGGGACCATTCCCTCGGTCTCGGGCGTCCAAATCGCCTGCACACTTTCGCGACTGCTACGCACGTGGGCGCTGAGGGACTCAAAGGTCTCAAATTCGGTCTGACCTCCCTTGCGGGAAAGGGCTCCGAACGCCGAGGTGGCGGGCTTGGCAGGAAAGACCTCTGCTAAAGCCCAGGCTGGCAGGTCATTCTTCTCAGCCACGATACAATCGGGAGCATTGCGGGATCGGATCCCTGTTCAGTGAATGCGCAGCAAGTCCGCAAATTTGACCCCCCCCGGGCCTATTCAACCGGAGCCGGGGTGGGTGCGGGTGCGGGTGCGGGTGCGGGTGCGGGAACTGGGGAAGGCACCGAAGTGGGGTTCGGAGCTGGAACTGGGACCGGCAGGGTCACCCCTTCCAACTCTTTCTTGAGCGCTTCCAAATCAGTGCTACTCGGATCCACCACCGGCACTTCTGGGGCCATGGCAGCTTCCGTCTCAGGTAGTGGAATCTCGTCGATCCCCTTCTCGAACGTCCGCTTGCCAATGAGAATGGACAGCACGAGACAGAGAACGAGGAACGCGGTTCCAAAATAGGCCGTGCCCTTCTGGAGGACATTGGTGGTTTGCGCCCCGAACATCTGATCGGTCATGCCCGCCCCAAAGGCCGCGCCCAATCCCTCCTGCTTCGGGCGCTGCATAAGCACCACCAGGATAAGCAAAAGGCTCACTACTACGTGGGCAACGAGTAGGAGACTGATCGTGATATCGAGTGCGCCAGCCAGAATCATGGGGGGCGGGACTATGCGAGGGCCATCCCACCTTGTAAAGCAAGTTCCAACTCCACCCCTAACGTATTGACTGCCAATCATATAAGGACGGCAAGAAGGAGAGAATGACGCAAGGCATCCACCCCCGCGATCCCAGAGCACTCTGCAACACCCCCCCGCGGCATTAGCCCCTACCACTGCTTCGAAGGTCCCCCCACTCAATGTGCCAAGCCCCTCATTCCTGGGTCGTTGGAGCTTCACCACCAACATTGGCAGCAGGCAGAGCCCCATTTGAACTCCCACCAGGAGATCCACCACGACCGCTTGCACCCTGTCTAAAATCTTGGCGAAGCTTCCTCAAGATCTCCCCTCTGCAAGGGATTCTGCCTCAAAGTAGATTCTTTACCTTTACGGAGTATCAAGCTTCACTAGGAGAAGTTCCTGATCCAAACGGTGTCTGACGCCACGAACACGAAATCGAGCCCGCGCAAGTATTCGGCCCGGGCCTTTACCCGTGCGCCAATGGTCTGCCCCCATTGCCAGTCCAAGCTCGAGCAGCCGGAGGACACCTGCGGGCATTGCGACTTCGATCTCTCCCAATGCACGAAGGCCTTTCCGTTTGTAGCGCCTCCCCTTGCCTTGATCATCGATCCCGCCCAGCTTCTTCCCGAGGGAATCGAAAAGGAGATTCGCCAAACCTATCAGAAGGTCCGCAAACGCGCCCGGCAGGTGGAACTCTCCTTCTGCTTTGTCTGCTTGCAGGCTGGCGTCTCCATCGAGGAGTTCGCCTTCTGGCTCCACAACACGGCGCCGGGTGCCGACAAAGCTCGAGCCTGGCATCTCCTCGTGGTGGGCGACCTGACCTCCGGACGCCTCACGCTCACCACGGGCTACGCCCTCGAGCCCTTCATCAAACCCGAAACCTGGGAAGCCGCCCTCCAGGAACTGGCGGCCTGCATCGCCGATGACCAATGGAAGGAAGGTCTCAACGGATTCCTCGTCGACGTGCGCGTCCTCCTCACGGACGCCTGGCAGACGGCCGAATGGCGCCGTCAGAAAAACCATCGCCGTCGCGAGGCGCCCATCCCTTCCAGCGATCAACCCAAGAACGGGGACAAGGCCCAGGAGAGCGCAGAGAAGGAGTCACCCGAACCCACGGACGAGGAAGACCCCGTGAGCAAGGATCGCGGACGGACACAACGGGAGTCCGCCACTTCGTCATGATGATGCGCCTTCTCCTTATGCTCAGTCTGCTTGCTCATACCTTGGCAGTGGGGCAGGCCATAGAGTTTCCCTATCCTCCTACAGGCCAGGTTCTCGATGCAGGATCGTGGTTGGGGGACGAGCGCCGCTCTCGTCTCGAGGGCGCGTTGGGGCGCTATCGCAAGAGCTACCAGATCGACGTCATGGTCGTGGTGTGGGAGCGCGGACTTCCCCCCGAAACCAGCCTTGAGGAGCTGGCCGAACGTGTTGGGGAAACCTGGGCGCGGGAACCCCTCTGGGTGGTCATCCTCCACATTCCCGATTCCCTGCACCGCCCCACCGCCGTTTACGGCGGGAGCGACACCAAGAAATTCCAGGAGGAGGTTCCCGCCGTGGCCCTCCACAGCGCGGTCTTGCGCGGGATGAAGGAGCGCACCACGCGCGCTCAAGTGGAGGCTCTCGGACTCGAAGCCGGTGAAGAATTTGTCTTCCTCAAGAATCGGAGGGAGTTTGAACACAAGGAGCACCTCGCCCACCAGCAGCAGCAGTTGCAAGGCCCAGAAGGCCGGCATCAATCCATGATCTTCCGCGCCGTGATCGCCACCTTGCTCGCCCTCGTTGCCGTGGGCGTGGTAGCGCTGCTCTACCTCCGCAGAAGACGGCCCTCCGATCTGCAATTCCCCGAAACCCGCTGGCGTCGCCGCCTTGGTGGCAAGTGGAGCGGCGGAGGCCAATTCGTAGTCGCTCTCCCTCCCAAGATCTCATGAGTATTTCGCGCAAAGTCAGGGGGTCGGCTCTGGGTCTCGCTTGGGTCTGTGCCCTCCTGTCGGGATGCGGAGGGGAACCGGGTGAGAATGCGCTGAGCGTCGAAGACCCTGCTGTGTCGGAGGAAAACGGGAGAGTCTTCTTTTCGCCGCGCAAGGGGGAGGTCTGGAAATACAAAGTTCAGAAGGAGATTCCCATCGAGCTTCAGCTCTCAGATGACGACGCCGACCCCCCTCCTGAACGCACCGAGTCTGGACACCTCATCACCTTCGAGCGGGTGCGAACCTGCACGGGACGGAAGCACATCCTGCAGGCGGAAAAGATGCTCACCACAATGCAAATCTCCGAGAACGGAGAGCTTCGAGGCGAAGAGCTCTACGGCCTTGGAGGGGAGGGCGTGATCAGTCGCGGATGGATTCCGGCAGGCACTCCCGCGAGCGAAGCGAAGCTCTTGACCCCCGGCGTCGCGCTTGCCACTCCCAACATGCGACCGGGCCAAACTTGGGAAAGCGTGGGTCGCGAGCCTGGTCGATCTTTTCTCTTCCGCGTGATCGAGCGGTGCCAGGTCACCGTCCCGGCGGGAACCTTCGATACCTTTCGCATCCAGATTATCAGCGAGCAGGACACCTCCGCTTTGAAACGCACGATGTGGTTCGCCGAGAAAGTCGGGATCGTGAAGGAGGAGGTGATCTACTACGGAGAGCTCCGCGTCCGCGTGCGCGAGCGTTCCGAACTGGTTCACTGGGTCGTGCCCTCCAACGACCTTCCGGTGGAGGCCACGGTGGTGGTCCGGATCAAGGAACGCGATGTGCCTCTGGAGGGCCACAAGCTCCCGAAAGACGAATCCGGAATCGAACCTGGATCAGCCCCTGACTCCGACTCAGAGAGCGAACCGGATCCGGAGAACGCGTCCGAATAAAAGCCCCCTGCGGACGACTCCCCGGAGAACCTCGAGCCCCCCTCGGAGAAAGAGGACTAGCCGCGCGCGCGCAATACCACGTTATTCTCGTCGAGGACCAACTTGCGGGCCTCCACGGGTTCTTCGGTGACACCAAAGGCCATGATGGTCACCCGCTCCCCTTTCCCAATCCGATGGGCCGCACCACCATTGATGATGATTTTTCCGGTGCCCGCTTCTCCCACTTGAACATAGGTCTCCAGCCGCGCACCGGTGGTGATGGAAGCCACGAGGACTTTCTCGCCGGACCAGAACCGCGCCTCTTCAACGAGATCCGCAGGGATCTCGATACTACCCTCGTATTCCACCGAAGCCTCGGAAATCATCGCTCGATGGAGTTTGGAAATCAGCACCTGCCGCAACATGGCGCGAACGAAACGGGCGACAGACCTTCAGTCAAGAAGCGAAAATCCGCGTGCACAACTAAGTTTTTTGAAGCATGCTGAGTTACCACCTCCCTGAAATGGACCTCCGAATCCCCTTTTTGCTGGCCCTGATCCTCCCGGCACCCCTCATTGCCGAGGAAACTGAAGCCCCTCGCCCCCCCTCCAAGCAGGTCGTCCTCAAGGCTCTGCAGTGGATGCAATCAAACGAATCGAAGCGCCGGCAAGCCGCCTATCGGAGCGTCCATCTGCTCGGCAAGGAGGCCATGCCCTCTTTCCGCAAGGCTCTCCGCAAAGCTCTCCAATACCACGAACGGCGCCTCGCCGATGCGCTCAGCAGCCGAAATCAGGGAGGAAATCCCTACCACGAACTGGTCTCCATCACGGATGACCTCAAAACGGAACGCATCCGCATCATGCCGCTCATGATGAAGGACTGGAAGAAGGAGAGATCCGAAATCGACAAACTGCGCCTCGAATTCGAGAGGCTTGAGGTCCTCTACAAGAAGGCCGCCAATCTCGCGGTGGCAGATACCACCAACTTGGACAAGCAGATCAAGGACGTCATCGATGCCCTTGTCGAGATCCACGATCAGCTCGCACGTTTTGAAGGACAAACCAAGGAGGAGGCCGAAGAGCTCAGTGCCGAAGAGCGCAAACAAGCCGCCTTGAAGGAGAGCTTCGATGGGGACAGCTACATGAAGGCCGCCAAAGTGCTGGGCCAGGTGCGCGCCGAAGTGGCCAGTCTGGCTTCCGCCAATCAACACAATGAAGAATCCAGTTGGGCCAGCGGGCCCCAAAAGAACTTCGCTCATATCATCAGCTATGAACGAGTCGTGATGGGGCTGAGCCCTCTCCGCTTGGAGTCAAAACTCAGCGAAGCCGCCACCGGCCACTCGCAGGATATGAAGACCCTCAGCTTTTTCTCACACACCTCCCCAGTTCCAGGAAAGAAGAGTTTCACGGACCGCGCCCGCCGAGCGAGCTTTCGCGGTGCTGCAGTGGGCGAGTGCATCGCCGCCGGTTACGGAAATGCCGCCGCCGCCTACAGGGGATGGTTTTACTCCGACGGCCACCGCCACATCATGCTCAGCCGCAGGGCAAATGTTCTTGGAATTGGTCTTGCCGGGTCCCACTGGACGTTCATGCCAGGCTGGCAGTAGCCTCAGGCCCAAGGCCTCTCACCTCTCTAAGCTCAATTCCCCGATCTCCATCCCGAGGAGGCACACGTCGTCGTCAAAGCGCTGGCTCTGGGCAAAGGAAAGCACCCGTGCAAGGACGCGATCGAGGAGCGCCTCTACCCCTTCGCACTGTTCTTCGGAGACCACTTGCACAAGCCTGTTTTGTAAAAACGCTTCCCCTTCCCGGTTCTCCACTTCGATGATTCCATCGGTAAAGAGCAGGAGTTGCTGGATCCCAGTCATTTTCATGCTGCGCGTCTCGTAGGTCCCCTCCGGGAACAGCCCAAGTGCTGGCCCGGGGCCCCGCCCGCCCAAGGGCAGTAAGCTCGCACCTTCCACACCGCGAATAATGGCAGCCGGATGCCCCGCACTGGCATAGCGCAACTCGTCCTTCTCCAAATCCACCACCACCATGAAGGCGGTCGCAAACATCGTCATGTCCGCCTTCTGCAGGATCGCCGCCAGCCCGCCATTAAGCTGACTCAAAAACTCGCCAGGATCCTCCGCGGACTGATGCAGGCGCTCCGTAAGCCCCCGCAACATCGACACGATGATCGCAGAGCGCACTCCGTGCCCCATCACATCACAGATGAAGAGTCCGGCCGCATTGGGCCCAATCGGAAAGACCTCGAAGAAGTCCCCCGCCAGCCCGGAAATCGGAATGTAGCGATGCGCAAACGAAAGCCGGCCGCCATTCTGCCCGTCCTGCGGGATGATCGGATAATCGTGCGGCAACAAGGCCTGCTGGACCTCGCGCGCCAAGCTCAGCTCTTCTTCAATCTCGTCGTTTCTCTGCTGCAGCGCGGCTGCCGTTTCGGCCAATGATTGCTGCGTGCGCACCAGTTCCGTCACATCGCTGGACACTCCGAATGTTCCGATGATCTCGCCCCCCCGATCCTCCAGGGGCATCTTGGTGGTGAGCACCCAAGCCTCATCTCCGCCCGGCTGGGTCTCCTTCTCGACATAGCCAAAGATCGGGTTGCCCGTTTCCAGAATCTGCTGCTCGTCCTTCAGGGCCTGATCCGCGTGATCTTCTCGAAAGAGATCGTGATCTGTTTTGCCAACTACCTCATTTGGGTCCCCAAAACCGTTCCAAGTCGCCATCGACTTGTTGACCAAGGTGAAATGCGACTTGCTGTCCTTAAAATAGATGTTCAGCGGCACGTTATCGATCAAGAGCCGCATGAGATGACGCTCCTCCAGGAGTTCCTGCTCCACCGTCTTTCTCCGGGTGATGTCAATCATGGAGCCCGCCATCCGGATGGCCTGACCCTCCTCGTCCCGCACCACCACTCCCCGAATCCGAAACCAATGCCACTCCCCACCGCGCTTCGTCACCTGCAGGCGGGGCTCGATGGCAAATAGATCGTCCGCTCCGGGCTGCAATACCTCCTCCAGCCGCCTCACGAATTCATCGCGATCATCCTGATGGATCAGATCGGTATCGCGAAAGAGATGAGGCATCTCGTCGCGCCGACGTCCAAGAAAACGCAGGATTCGACCCGAATAATGGATCTCATCACTCCCGATATTCCAGTCCCAGATCCCCTCGTTAGACGCACGCAGCGCTAACTCCAGACGGTCGTCGATCCGGTACGGCATCCGGAGGGTATGATTACCTGATTCCCTGAAATGCTCAACTCATTGTTCCAAAACAGGCTGGGAAAATGAATTGCCAAGTGGTCGCGCTCTGGCTATCAACCGCCCGCCGCTGCCATGACACGCAAATCAATCGAAACCTCCGCAAAGTACTTCATCTGGGCAATCTTCGTCTTCTTCCTCTTCGTCGTCTTCCAGATCCTGGGCATGATGGGCGTGGTCTAAGGAATTACTCTCATTGGGTCTCTGCGACATGGCCTTGTCGCTAAAGATGTGACCCAGTCAGCCCCCATGGCGGTGCATTTTTTTGCACCGTCTGCAAGGTTCCTGCGTCAGTCACAATAGAACCTGCCCCCCTCATAACTACGGGCCCGCTTTAGCATCCTCGAGATGTTAAATGCATCCGTCCGAATGGGATTCTCTCCCCGTTCGTCAAAAAACGCTCCCCTCCCGAGCCCTTCAGATGCATCAACCCCGATCACTCAGATCAGCCCGAGCGATGAAGCTCGGCTCCCTCGTCCTTGTCCTTCTTTCCCTCTCCCTGATCGCCACCATCGCGCTGCTTTCATCCGCGATTTACACGGCTGGAAACACCTTCTCTCTGGAAGCGCTTTCCAGCTTCGGAGTGACTATCTTCCTCTTCATCCTCTACCGGGTCTACGCATCCTCCTCCTACTGTCCTCTGTGCCGCGGTCCCGTCCTCGGCGGCTCGAGCGCTCAGCGCAACCGCCGCGCCAAGCGCACCTTTGGGAGCCATCGTCTCCGGGTTGCTTGCAATATCATTTTCACCAATACCTTCACCTGCCCCTACTGCAACGAATCCACCAAGTGCGTCGTCAAGGAACGCCCAAAAGGGGGGCAAGTCGTCAAGCGACGCTCTACCTATCGGCGATGATGTGATCCCTGTGAACAGAATCCAGACTTCCTCGGCCCTCCCCACCGCATCGCTCTCTCCGTCTCTCCAAATTCGATTGGTGAGCCCCCGAACCCCGGGCGGATTCTAAGCTTTCCTAAATATCTCTCACCACTTCACCGGCACAATCTGCTCATTTCCGGAACCGTCGTCGTACATCACATGTCCGTGTTCTTGGCCGTACTCGTGCACACACTTGGTGACCTTCACATCGTAGGCACAGTATTCCGCTATCTTCATGAGGGGTTCGTTGCTGCCCGTCATCTTGTGCTCACGCCACCATTTCAAAGCGTCCATCCCCACTGCGGTCTTGCCCGTGCCGAGAGTGGCTGAGGCCACCTTGTCGAGACCGATCCGCCGACCAATGTGCTCCTTGAGATCCACCATCAGGTCGAGATTTGCAGTCTGCGACCCGAGATCGAGGACGGTGTAGCCCTGGAGCACTCCGTAGTCGAAGTGCAGGTGATTGTAGCCCACCACCAACTCCGCCTGGGTCAAGAGTCGCACGAGATCCTCAAGTTCGTCCTCAGGATAAATGCGGTACTGACCGGACTCGGTACAATAGGAACACCCGACCGAGACCGACATCTTGCTCAAATTGGCGACGCCCCCGACATCGTTGAAGCTGCGTTGCGTTTCGAGATCGAAGTAAACCGTGCCTGGCATGCGAGAGTGAGTATTCGGGTCCGCGGAGAATGGGCAAGATCAAGAGCCGGAATCTTGCTCTTCCAGCCGCGCCTGCAACTCGAACATGGTGGGCAGGAGGACGATGGACATGAGGATTATGACGATGATGAAGAGCATCACAAAGATGAGGACTGGGAACAAGAACGGCCCGGTCACCCGCACCTTCATGCCCGAGAGGGTGTCCCAGGGAGCTTCCTTGTTTTTGAGGGTGTACCAGAGACAGAAGGCGTGACAAACGAAGGGCAGAATATGCATGAACAACCCCATCCCGACGATGTAAACGCGGAGGGATCGGAACAACGCCACTCGGAATGGAAGCGCTTCTTCTTCTTGCGTGACCACCCGAATGCCCAGGAAGAATTTGCCCGGGGTTGTCTTGTAGTAATGGAGACAGGCGGCCTCGAAGACGACGAAGGGCAGAAAGCAAACATAGGAAAACACCGAATCTGCCTGGAAGGTGGTCAGGATGTCCTGCCCGGTCACTCGAAGGAGGGTGTAAACCAACAAGAGATAGAGCGTGACGTCGAACCAGCGCGCAAAGAACCGAACCAAGGCATGAGGTTGGGTGGGTAATGGAGGAGGGGTCGTGCTCGGAAGCAACCGCTTCTCGAACTCCGACCGGAAGACCTCCATTTCCTTGAGCGCCACCCAGCCATCCTGGTCCTTGTGCCAGGCCAACTCCTCGCCCATTAACTCCTCTTTCTCGATGCGATCCCGCAGTTCGAAGGTCTGAAACGGCCCTCGCTTCTCTCCATCCTCAACAATCCAAACTTCCATCGAGGTCTCCTAGAGGTTGCGAAGACAGCGCGCGGGATCCCGGCGGGAGGCCAGGACGGCCGGGACGAGGGTGGCCAACACGCACATGAAAATGGCCCCGCCCGCAATGACAATGAAGTCCTTGGGATCCACGTAGGCCGGAATGCGATCAATGTCGTGGAATTCCGACGGGAAGGGGTCAAAGTTGAGCGCCTTGAGGACATTCTGAATCTGGTCGCGGAATTGGATCACCACCAAGCCCAGCGCAATTCCGAGACCGGCCCCAAGCACTCCGATGATAAAGCCCTGGCAGGTGAAGACCCTCACCACCTGGGAAGGCAGGGCTCCCAGGGCCATCATGACGCCGATCTCTTGTTTCTTCTGAATCGTTACCGTGAACATGACCGACCCGATGCAGAAGGCCGCCACCAACATGATGATGGAGAGCGCAAAGAACATCATCTTGCGCTCCTTGCCAATAAGCTCAACCCAGGCCCTATTCTGGTCTTTCCAGCTCCTTACCGACCACTCGGCGGACAGCGCTGCCGCGATGCGTTCCTGCACGAGCTCCACCTGATAGGGATCCTCCACGCGCAATCCAATGGCCTCCACTCCGCCCTCAAGGTTTTTCAATTCCTGTCCGATGGGGAGCGGAATAATGACCGCGGGATGCAGGATGTGCCTGGACGATTCGAAAATGCCAATCACTTCCAAGTCCTTGGGCAGGGCAAACTCGCGCATCCCACTCAGCAACCGTCCGTCTTCCACCTCCTTGTCCATCTTGTCGAGGTGATCAAGGTGATCGAGAATCGTTTCCACCGATCCCGGCGAGAGGAGCCGACGATCTCCCCCTGCATTTTCCTCCCCGCTTTCCAGGATCACGATGATGGTGTTCAGGATCTCCAATTCGGAATCCCGGATGTAATCCTCGCGTTCCTCCGCCACCTCCCAGAACCCGGAATGAATCTTCTTGAGATCCTCGAAATCAAAGCCCTCCTTCGTCGCTTCCACCGACATCTTGCTGCGCAGGTCCTTGCGAACCCCGGCAAAGACCTCCGCGTATTCCACCGAAATCAGATCGCGCTCCGTGATTTTAAACGTCTGCGCCAGGTTCTGCAGGTTGCGGGCCGAGTGCAGTTGGATGGAGTCGCCGACCCGGATGCCAAACTGTTTGGCTGTAGTCTCCGCCACCACCGCTTTCTCAATGAGTCCCAGGTCGGCTGTCCCCCCGTATTTGCTCTTCATGATGAGACTTTCCAAGGCCTCCATCTGCTTCTCATTGCTCGTATCGATCGCTCGGTATTCTACCGGATAGAACATGTTCGACATTTCGAGGATCGTGAAATCACGGAGTTGCGCGTAGGCCTCCACCACTCCTTCCACCTGCTCCACCTCCTCCGAAATATCCCGCCAGTCGTGAATTGCGATCGGAGCCGTCCCCTCGCCTCCCGGCCTGAATTCCAACTCCACGTGGGGAGAAAAGCCAAGCAACCTGCTCTTCAATTCCCGCTCGAATCCCGCCATCACCGCAAGCACCACGATGAGCACCATCACCCCCACCGCGACCCCCAGAAGGGACGTCAGCGTAATGGGCGAGAGGTGCGACCGCTTCGGATTGAGATACCGAAGTGCCAGCGTCAGGCTGAAGGACCGTCGAGCGATGACGATTAACTACTGCTAGTTTCCTAGCCCGGCAAGAGACAATATCGCTACTTGCGGTGGGGGGCGGCTACAATGAGGGCTGGAATCTCCGCTTTGCGCACCACTCCTTCGGCCACCGAGCCGAGAAGGATGCTGGCGATCACTCCATGTCCGTGTGAACCCAGTAACACCAGTCCATCCTCCATCTCCTCCGCGAATTCCAGAATGGCCGCCAGCGGGTTGTCTTCCAGGAGACAGAATTCCAGGTCGCTCACCCCGTCCACCTTGGGCACCTGCTCCTGAAGAGCTTTCCGGGCCCGCAGACGAGTCTCTTTATGGAAGGTGTGACTCGCGGTCCTTCGTAGCCTTGGCGCAGAGCCCACGGCCCGCTACCCTCGTCCCATGATCAAGTTTCTCCACACGCGTATTCGCGTCTCCGATCCCGATGCCTCGATCGCCTTTTACCAGAAGCTGGGCTTTGAGGTCGGAGAGCGCAAGGACTCCCCCCAAGGGAACAAACTCGCCTTTCTTCACCTCCCCGGCAACGACCACTTCCTCGAACTCACCTACTCCCCCGAATTCAACGTCGAGTTTCCCGAAGACCTCATGCACACCGCCGTGGGCGTGAGCGACATCATTGAGTATTGCGACAAACTCGAGCAGGATGGCCTCGAGATCTGGCCCGAGGCTTGGCGAGAAAAGTTTTCCACCGCCGAGCGCAAGATGGCCTTCGTGACCGACCCGGATGGCTATGAGGTTGAAATCCTGGAGCGCTAAGGGCCTTTCCCGCCACGGGAGAACCTGCGCCGGGATCAGCTCGCCTCCACCGGCTCGACGCTCACCCGGATTTTCTCTCGCAATTCCGGGTAATCCTCCAAACCTGGATCGTGCTCCAGGAGCTCTTCCGCGAGCGCACGGGCTTCTCGCACGAGCACGGTGTCCGCAAGGAAATCGACAAAGCGCAAGTCGCTCAATCCACTCTGGGCCGTGCCGAGCACCTCTCCAGGCCCGCGCAAAAGAAGGTCTTCTTCCGCAATCTGAAATCCGTCCCCCGTTCCTTCCAGGATCTTCAACTTCTTGAGGGACTCCCCGGCCTTCCCATCGGTCACGAGGATACAGTAGCCCTTGTGCTCGCCGCGACCGATCCGGCCGCGGAGCTGGTGCAGCTGCGCCAAGCCAAAGCGCTCCGCGTTATAGATCACCATCACGTTGGCATTGGGCACGTCCACCCCCACCTCCACCACCGTGGTTGCCACCAGCACCTGCAACGAGTTCTCCCGGAAGCGATTCATGACCTCCTCCTTCTCCTCCGGCTTCATTTGCCCATGCAACAGGCCCACTTCATAGTCCTTCAATCGCTTCTGCCACTTCTCGACCGCACCCGTCGCCGACTCCGCCTTCACCGTTCCACTCTCTTCCACCAAGGGATAAACGAGGAAAATCTGCCGTCCCTCCACGAGCTGCTCTTTGAGAAACTTGGTCACATCAGTCACCTTGGGTTTCTCCCGCACCCCGGTGATGATTTTGCCACGTCCCGCAGGCAATTCATCGAGGATCGAGACGTCGAGGTCGCCATAGATCGTCAGCGTGAGGGTGCGGGGAATCGGGGTCGCGGTCATCACCAGCACATCGGGCATGATCCCCTGCTGAATGAGCCGGCTTCGCTGCGCCACTCCGAATTTGTGCTGCTCATCGATGACCACCAATCCGAGATCGTGAAAGTGGACGTTGTCGTAGATCAACGCGTGGGTCCCGATCACAATCTGAGGTTCACCCTCGATCTCGAGGTGATCCCTTTCCTTTCTTGAACCGGTGATCAAGGCCAGACGGAGCCCCAGCGGAGCGAGCCATTTGCGAAAGGTGAGGTAGTGTTGCTCGGCGAGAATCTGGGTCGGCGCCATCAAGGCCGCCTGACTTCCCGATTCCACCGCGAGGAGCATCGAGCACATCGCAACGAAGGTCTTGCCCGATCCCACGTCCCCCTGCAGGAGACGGTTCATGGGATGCTCGTCGCGCATGTCGGTGGCAACCTCCCGAACACTTCTCTTTTGCGCGCCCGTGAGATCAAAGGGGAGGCTCTCATAAAAGGCGGTCAACAATCCTGTCTTGGTTCCCTGCACCCTGCCGGGGTGGGCCAGGTGCAATTGCCGCCGCCAGAGCACGTTCAACTGCAGAATGAAAAACTCCTCCAGCGCAAAGTAGCGCCGCGCCTCCCGAGTGCGCGCAATTTCCTCCGGAAAATGGACGCTCCGAAGCGCTTCCCCTCGCGCAAATTCAGGATCGATTTCGTAGGGAGCCTGAACCGTGGCTGGATCGAGCTGCTGCAATGCCTGGTGGATGAACTCGCGAAGACGGCGCTGTGGGATCCCGGTCACGTTGCGATAAATCGGAACGATCCGCTCGAGGTGAATGGAAGGCCCTTCATCATCGCGAACCACTTCAAATTCGGGATGATCGATGACCAACCGCCCGCTCACGTCCTTGGCTTTCCCATAGACCACCACCTCGTGCCCGACCGCCACCATGCGATGGACATAGGGCATGTTGAACCAGCGGCAGGTGATCTTGTTGGAAGCGAGAATGTTATCTCCCCCCTCCTGAATCACGATCTCATAAAACTGCCGACCCCTCCCGAAGCGTTTCTTCGCCGAATCGACCACCGTGCCTTGCAGGCACACCGCCTCTCCGCCGGCATGGGCCGGGAAGGCATCAAAGCGTCGGCGATCCTCGTAGCGCTTGGGAAACCAATCCAGCAGATCGCCCACGGTATGAATCTCGGACGCGCCAAAGGCCTGCACGTCCTTGTCCGGGAGAACCTCCAGGGACGAGAGGGAATGGTAAGCGCTCCAAGAACCCATCACGATCATCCTTTGACAAACCTTCTCGGTCGAGCTTCAGCCGGGGTTGCAGACACCATACCGCACTCCCTTCTTATTCCGCCGCCCGGACCTCTCGGACACTGATCTGCATCGACGTCCGTCCGCGAAACAGGTTGCGATCAATCGTGAAGGCAATGTCCCAGGGCGGATCCGGCAAATCGCGATCGGCGGCCCCAAAGTACATCGCATCTCGTTCATGGATCCCCTGTTTCAGGGAGAGTCGCAAATGGCGGTTTTTCAGCCGGCGGGGCGACTCGGTGAGCCAGACCTCGCTCGACATAAAGACGGGCTGCGGATTGCCCGACCCAAAGGGCTGCAGTAATTCATAGCTCTTCAAAAAATCCAGCGAGAGATCGTCAAAGGGGACCTCCGCATCGATGTGGATGCGCGCTCTTCTCTCCTCCGCGGTGGTATGCTTGAGAACATATTCGCCAAAGGCGGCCCGGAATTCGTCCAATTTCTCTTCCCGCACGCTGATCCCCGCCGCCATGTGGTGACCGCCGCCAGCTTCAAGAATAGGCCCGCAGGCTTGGATCACCTTCACCAGAGACACCCCTTCGATGCTGCGACCGCTTCCCTTTCCCATCCCACCCTCATCGAAGGAGACGACAAAGCTTGGCTTGTGATAATAGCGCTTGAGCCGAGAAGCCACAATGCCCACCACTCCCGGGTGCCAGGCCCGCGATCCCACCACAATGACCGCATCGCGATCTTCATCAAAGCTTTCCGCCAGCTGCGCGATCGCTTCCTCGTACATCTGCTGCTCTAACTTTTGGCGCTGCCGGTTGTAGTCGTCGAGCTGCTCGGCGAGACTTGTGGCGACCTGCTTTGATTCTGCCCTCAGGGCCCTCAGCCCATCGTCGGGAGCATCCATGCGCCCTGCCGCATTGATGCGGGGGGCGAGCCGGAAGCCCACGTCCGCACTGGTCGCGTGCCCGTTCATCCCGCTCACTTCCATCAGCGCCTGCAAGCCGTGATTGCGGGTGTTCGGCAGCCGCCTCAGCCCATGGCGTACCAGGAGACGATTCTCTTCCACCAGCGGAACGATGTCCGCAATGGTAGCCACCGCCACGAGGTCCAACAGATCCTTCAAATCCACTTCTTCCAGCTTGCGGGTCTTCATGAGGGCATGTGCCAACTTGAAGACCACCCCCGCTGAACAGAGATAGCCATAATCGTCCCCAAACTTGGGATTCACCACCGCGACCGCAGGGGGTCGACCCACCTGCCCTGCCTCGTGGTGGTCCACCACGATGACATCAATGCCCCGCTCCTGGAGGCGCGCAATCTGGGCACCGGATGCCGTTCCGCAATCGACCGTGATCAAGAGCGAGGGCGGCACCTCCACACGCAAGCAGCGGTCAATGGCGGCATCACTGAGTCCATAGCCTTCCGATCCACGCACTGGAATGAAGGTCTGCGGTTCCAGCCCGTAGGCTGTCAAAATACGATCCAACGCCATCACGGACGTGATTCCATCGACATCGTAGTCTCCAAAAACACAGGTCGGCTCACCCGCGTCCACCGCTTGAAAAATCCGCGCCACCGCGATCTCCATGTCGGGCAGCTCAAAGGGATCATGAAGGTCCCGCAGGCGGGGTCGCAGGAAGGACGCCAATTCGTCCTCCTCGGTATACCCACGTTGGGCGAGAAGCACGCGGAGGATGTGGGGAAGGTCCCCCGGCCCCCCAGGGCCAACCCCCTCGGGAACTTCGTTCAATATCCATTCAATCTCTTCCATTACCCAACCTACTGGTCTTGAGCGAAGCTAGGGGCGAGGCAACCCGGGCTCAAGAACCTATGAGATCGAGAATCAACCGCTCCTCTGCCCAAGCGGACAGTTCACGCTCTCGCGGGGTCGCAATTTGATCAATGAATCGGTCCCAAACGTCCTGTCCTTCGAACAATTCCACCTCGATGCGCAGGAAATAGATATCCACATCGAGCTCCGCAGGCTTCGGAAAACGCACCGCATCTTTTTCGGTCGTGACGATCAATTCGATGTCCCGCTCCATGCACCGCGTCATAAATCGATCCACTTCGCGCTGCGTGAAGGGATGGTGATCGGCAAAGGTGCGGTGAAATTCGACCTTGGCTCCCAGCTTTTTGAGTAACCCTTCGAAGCTCTCGGGCACCGCGATCGCACTGATGGCCGCAACGTACTTTTCCTGCAGATTCTCCAAGGGCAGCCGGCCGCCACCAAAAACCTTCTCCAGATACTGGGGAGCGTGCGTGGTCTGCATGACTTCCGCCGTCGGATTGTAGTTCTTCATCTGTTTGAGGAGCTCTTCATCAGTCGGCCCCTGGCACTTCGTGATCATGATGTGACTCGCACGGCAGAGATTGCGGGCGGGCTCGCGCAGGGTCCCGCGAGGCAGGAGAGCACTGGTGCCAAAGGGCGCATTCTGATCCACCAGGACGAGATCGTATTCGTGGTCGAGGGGAAGATACTGCAGACCATCATCGAGCACGAGGGTGTCCGCCCCCAACTCGCCTACCGCAAAGCGCCCCCCATTGACCCGGTCTTTGTCGACCACCACCCCGACCCCCTTCAGATTCTTGGCGAGCATGTAAGGTTCATCGCCTGCATAGACGGCCTCGAGTCGAACCTCTTCGCCATCGCTCACGATCTTGGGCAGGCCCTGACAATCCTCCGGGCTGAAGTCCTTCCACTTCTGAACTTGATCCAGCTTCTTGCTTTTGTACCCGCGGCTCAGGACCGCCACTCGTCGACCTCGGTCACGCAGAGTGCGCGCCAGGAGCTCGACTACCGGGGTCTTCCCAGTGCCCCCCACCGTGAGATTGCCCACACTGATCACCATCGTGCCCAGTTGAGCCTGCTCCTTCCAATGTTGACGATACGCTTTCAATCGAAGACAGACGATCGCGCCGTAAACAAACGAGAGAGCCCGCATGACAATCCGGGCCACCGCCGCGCCAAACCCGCGCGCGCGCCCGAAAATCACATCCGCACCCCAGTTTTCGATGTCGTCCGCGAGCTGACCCACGCCGCGAGATTACCCCGTAATCCCAGAATACGAAATTCCAAAGTAGGACAGGATTCCCTCCCTCCGGGCGCCTCCAGTCCGGGACCATTCTCAAGCCGGCCCGATGGCCTCCCCCGCAATCCCTGCTACAATTTCGGGTTTTAGAATTCAGTATTCGAAAATTGCTGCTTTCCTCCCGGCATGGATCGCCCCGACGGACGCCAAGCCGACCAACTTCGCCCCATTTCCTTCCTCCCTAACGTGGCACCCAATGCCGCGGGCTCAGTGCTGGTGAGCTTCGGGAATACCCGTGTCATCTGCGCCGCCACCATCCAGGAAGATGTGCCCCGCTGGATGAAATCGCAGGGCGTGCAGGGAGGCTGGTTGACCGCCGAATACAGCATGCTGCCCTATTCGACCCTCGATCGAAAAGCGCGTGATATCTCCCGGGGCAAATTGGATGGCCGCTCTTCCGAGATCCAGCGCTTGATCGGACGCTCCCTGCGGGCTGTGACCGACCTCAAGAAACTCGGGCAGCGCACGATCTGGATCGATTGCGACGTCTTGCAGGCCGATGGGGGAACGCGCACCGCTTCCATCACTGGGGGGTGTGTCGCCCTCGCCATTGCGCTCAATGGTCTTATTGGAAGAGGAGGTTTGAAGGAGTTTCCCCTCACCCAGCTGGTCGCCGCGGTGAGCGCCGGGGTCTGGGAGGGATCCCCCGTTCTGGATCTCAACTATCCCGAAGATCGTGATGCCGAAGTCGACTTCAATGTCGTGATGACAGAAGACGGCAACTTTGTGGAACTCCAGGGGAGTGGTGAAGAAAACGTTTTCAGCGCTGACGACATGAACACCATGCTTGATCTCTCAAGAGGAGGAATCAAAGAACTCGTTGAGAAGCAGCGCGCAGCCATCCTGACCGCGGACCACCCAAGGACCAATGAGTTAACCTCTTTGGGTAACGCGTTTAAGCATTCCTAACATTTTTCCCCTTGCTCGGAGAGGGCTTGAAGTTAGCTTTCCTTACGGGTGTGTTCCCATCACGCCCTGATATAAAACCGTGTCGCGTTTCGCGCGTGGCGCACATAAAGCCAAAACAAAACAAGCAAACCCGTAAATCGAAATGAAAATTACAACTAGGAAAAGCCGTAAGGGCTTCACACTTGTTGAGCTCCTCGTGGTGATCGCGATTATCGTCGCCCTCGCCGCCTTGGCCACGCCCCAGATCTTCAAAGCTCTGAAGCGTGCAGCCCTCGCAGAGGCACTGAACAACGTGAGGCAGGTTAAGTTCGCGTTGGATGGCTTCGCCACCGACTTCGACGGTCAGTTCCCCAACGACGACACCGGTAAGCGGCTCGTGGAAGGCGGAACAGGCTCGTCATCATCGAACGACTACCTCCGTCAGCTCTTCATGTCTGGCGAAACTGAGTCCGAAACCATCTTCTGGGTCAAGAACTCTCCGGTCGCCAGCAAAAGCGCCCCGGATAACAAGGTCAAAGAGGGCGGCAAGCCCCAACCGGCGCTCATTCTGGAAGCCGGGGACTGCCACTGGGCCTATATGACCGAGCAAACCAACACGAGCCCCGTCAACCGTCCGCTGCTCATGGATGGCTACAAGAAGGGCCTCTCGGAATTCGATCCTGAGACCTGGAGTCTCAAAGCGGTCGTCCTCCAGATCGACGGCAGCGCCAAGCCCATGCGGATGCGGATCTCCGACAACAAGGTCCTCGACGGTTCCTTGAACGATATCCTGACCACCCGGGCGAGTGCGTGGGACGGCAGCGGTGAAGATCCTTCCTCGCTCTTGGAGCAGCCCCTACCGAGAGCCAACTAAGGGAGTCTCCCCCATCTAATCTCAACCGAAAGGTCGGCGTTCACGCGTCGGCCTTTCCTGCTTTGGTGGAGCCCACGCAGGCTCGCTCGATCATTGGGATCGTCCTCCCCCTTGATGGGAAGGCGCGCCCTGGGATCACTTGAGCCTGCCGGGCCAAGGCCCCTCCGTATGCGGATCTCCGACCACAAGGTCCTCCACGATCCCGAGGATTTCCTGGTCCAACCCGCCCCATAAAACCAGCTACTCCTTCGCTGGGAGATCCAGTCCACGCTCGAGGACATCGAGAAAGACCTCGATCTTGTGCTCGTCACGGTAGCGGAGGTTCTGCCGGTAGATCTTGAGGCCTTCGCTGCGTTTAATGCCTTCCAGGGCGGACATGACATCCCCACGCGCTTCCTCAAAGCTGCGCTCCACCCGCGGCTTCTTTTCGAGCACTTCCACGAGATGACACCCGATCTTGCTTTGCACGATGGCGGGTTTGCCCACTTCCAACCCGAAGAGGGACTCCCCAAAATCCTTGGGAAGCCGTCCCGCCTGCATCCACCCCAGCTCCCCGCCATCCTGGCTGGTCCGCTCATCTTCACTCAGCGTCCTGGCAAGGGACGCAAAGTCGCTCTCCTTCGCCTCAAGTTTGCCCCTCGCCTCTTCCAACTCACGAACCACCGCATCAGGTTTTGCATTCAGAGTGGAACGAAAAATGTGTCGTGCCCGCACCCGCGCGGGTTGCGCAAGACGATCCTTTTTCTCTTCAAACCAATCCCGGGCCTCCTTTTCCGAGACCGTGATCTCGATCATGTGCTCGAGGTATTTTTCCTGCTGAATCCGCGCCGCGACGCGAAAGCGCAGTTCCTTCTCGCTCCACCCAAGTTGCGCGAGGGACTCCTTGAACTCGGTCTCGCTCGCAAAGCGCTTGGTGAAGGTTGCCAGTTCGGCGTCGATTTCAGAATCCTCAACCGGGGCTTCCGCGCGGTTGAAGCGAACTTTCAGACGCAGGAGATGGAGATCAATCAACTCATTCAAGGCCGCGCGACGCTGCTGCAGGCGCTCTTCCGGCTTGAGCTCCCCCACGGTGCGCCCTTCTCGCCAGAGGTTTTCCTCCACCCGCCGCTCGACCTGACCGAGCACAATGGGCTGATAGTAGATCTGCGCCACCACGCCCTGCTCCTTGGCGGCCTCCATGACTTCGGCACTCCGGGGCATGAGCCGAGTCATCGCGCGGTGGAGCGGCCCCTTGATCGCTACGAGATCGATCACCACATAGAGAATCGCCACCGAGTAGAGAACGGCCCGAATCAGGACACCCTTGTCGACCATGCTATCGAATCACGACCTTCGCTCCGGGTCGAATGATTTCAGGGAAGCGGGCGGCATCCCAATTCGTGAGGCGAATGCAGCCGGCACTCAGCGAACGACCGATTGTGCGCGGGCTCGAGGTGCCGTGGATGCCGATTCCGGACTTGGTCAAGCCGGACCAAAGAATGCCAACCGGCACGTTCGGTCCAGGGGGAATCTGGAGCACCTTGCTCTTGTCCTTGTTACGCACCCCTGTCTTGAGGAACTGCTCGTCGTAGCGCCAGCTGGGCAGCTCAAAGCAATTTGCGATCGCCCACTCGCCACGGTGAATGTACTGCACCTTACCCGGCGTAATCGGAAACATTGCGATCAGTTTCTTCGGTTCAAAGTCTTCATTCTTCTCCGAGACCACCACTGCGGCGCCGGGCACCCTGGGAGCGTCGCCCTTCTCATAGATGAAGAGAGTGCGACCCCTGGTATCGATCACCACCGTCCGCGCACTCAGTGTTTCCTCTTTCCGGTGGGTGCGGCCCGCGGCAAGTTTTTCAATCATGAAAGGCCCCACATTGGGCACTTTGAGCGAACTCCGCGGCTTCGCGGAGTTCGACTTCTTCGTTCCGTTGAGCTCGATCAGGAACGACTCCGAGGTGTGATAGCGCTCCGCCATGAATTCAAGATAGCTCCGATAGGCCATGCGCTTTTCCTTGGCCTGCAAGGCGTAGGTCCGCGGCAGCTCGGGATTCACCCACTCGGTCGCCACCTTGGGAACGATGGCCGTCGCATAGGTCTCCCCGAGTTCCTGGTTGACCTCGGAAAGCAAGGCCGTCCAGTCGCCAGGCACCCGACCTACACTGCGATTGTAGGCATGCACCGCCTTGGTCGTGAATTTGCCGGGCTTGCCATCGATGAATCCTGGTCCGTAGCGCTTCTGATCAAGATAGATCTGCAAGCGCACCGCGGACTCAAGGTCCTTTGGCTTGGTGGCGCGATCGAGCGCAGTCTCGATATGAGCGTCCGCTTTCGCATCGCGCACCCGCGCTTTGCCCAGCTCTGCTTCGTCGGCGATCTCGGCCTCCACCACGATGGCCTTGCCCTTCGTTTCAGGGACCGCGAGTGGATCAGGGGGGAGCTCCGCCCGAAGGGGCTCCACCGGTTCGGCCGGCAGGCCCTGGGGAGGAAGCGGATTCTCGATCTGGGCAGAAAGAAGAGGAAGAGCGAGGGCAAGGGCCGGAAAGACCCAAGGAAGGAGGTGAACCTTGATGACCATGAATGCAGAGATTGCGGATGAACAATTTAGTCTCGAATCGTTGAAATGCCAAGTCAGCGTCTCCAACGATTCACTACCTATGAGACGACTCAGAACGCAATTCGTTCCAATCAACTTGCCAAAAATTTTGCGGCGGCCACCTCGTGCGAATTGATACGCTAAAACCGTGCCCGGCCCGGCGGCTCCAGGAAGCTCCGCAGGCGTGACGAGCCTTCAGCCTTCGGCCCTTAGAAGGATTCCTCAACCACCGCAATTTCCCCCAAACTGCGCAAGCGCCCTTCCACTTCGTTGGTCACGAGAGCTTCCACGACCACATCGTTTCCCTCATAAACAGTCTCCAGGACCTTCGCTTCGGCGTGCAGGAGGGAGACGAGATCGCCGCGATGTTGCGGGATCTTGTATCGCCGCCGGGAAACGTGCCGGGAAAGATACTCGATGAACTTGTGCTTCAGGGTGTCCATCCCCGCGCCGCTCTTGGCGGAAAGAGAAATCGCATCAGGATACATCGCCTGCAGCGCGCTCAGGCGCTGCGGGTCCTCCACGAGGTCCACCTTGTTGAGGACGGTGAGCACCGGCTTGTCCGCGGCGCCCAGTTCCGCCATCACCTCGAGAGTCGTGCCGGAGAGGCGCTCCAGTTCCGGTTCGCTGGCGTCCATGACATGCACCAGGAAGTCCGCGAGGACGGCTTCTTCCAGGGTCGCCTTGAAGGCCTCCACCAAGCGGTGCGGCAAATTACGCACGAAGCCCACCGTGTCCGTGAGGAGCAATTCCTGTCCATCCGGCAGATCAATGCGCCGGGTAGTGGGATCCAGAGTGGCAAAAAGCATATCGGCCTCGAACACATCGGAGCCCGTCAGCGTATTGAGCAGAGTCGATTTTCCCGCGTTGGTGTATCCCACGATGGCGGCGTGAGGGGACTCCATCTTCTGGCGCTCCTTGCGTTGGGTGGCGCGCTGCTTGCGCACCAGTTCAAGATCCGCCTTGATCCGATCAATGCGTTTGCGCGCGAGGCGGCGATCGACCTCAATCTGCTGCTCGCCCATTCCCCGCGCTGCGGCTGATCCTCCGGACCCGCCCCCTCCTTCGCGATCGAGGTGACCCCACATGCGTGCCATCCGCGGGAGGGCATACTCCATGCGCGCCAATTTCACCTGCAGGCGAGCCTCCTTGGTCTGGGCCCGGCGGGCAAAGATATCGAGAATAACCTCCTCGCGATCGATCACCGTCATGTCCGCGGCCTCCTCCCATTCGCGGAGCTGACTCGGCGCCAGTTCGTTGTCGAAGACGATACAGTCGCAACCAATCTCCCGCGCGTAGCCGGAAACTTCAGCCGCCTTTCCCGTTCCGCAGAGAAATTTCTTGTGCCGCTTCCGGGTGCGGATCAGTTCGGTGTCTCCCACTCCGATTCCCAGAGTCTTGACCAGCTCGCCAAGCTCAGCCAGCAAACTGCGCGATTCCTCCTCTTCGCGCTTGTCGAAACAAATGCGCACCAGAAGAGCCTTCTCGACCATCTGTGGTTTGTCTCGAACTTCAAACATCGTGGACCACGATAGGGCCCGCTGATTGCAATTCACGTTTTTATTTTGAGGCACCCGAGGCAGGGCCTTCATCGCCGTCAGGGAGCGAGGTCCAACCTCCGGAATGCATCGATTCCACGCCACCCGCCGGGGACCCACCGGGATGGCAAGAACACTCGCCTGCCGTTTTGCGAGGGTCACTCCTTGGGCGACCGGTGGTCATTTCGCCAACCATGATCCAGTCCGACCATCGTCGTTTTCGAAACGTCAGGATAAGCGCCCCAACGAGTAACATCACGCTCCCCAATCCAAACAAGGCCATCCCCAGGGAGGGAAAGTAGTCCTCCCTATGGTTGCTCGAAGCAAGGTTGCAGCAAAATTGCCCGCCGCCATGACCGCTCTCTGTCCAGGCTGTCCTGATCTCAGAGGAATACTGAAAAACACCCTTCCTCCAGCCTGCTCTCCCCCCTCGAACCCGCACTCATCTGCGCCCCGGCCAATCTAGCAGAATTCTCCCAAATGCCGCGGGTGTTTGGGCTCAATTCCTTCGTAGACCGAAAGGCCCACCACGCCGAGAAGGACCACCCCCAGGGATCGGAACGAACGCCGACCACCTTCATTTCCCGTTCTCCCCTCATCAAACGAATATCACCCACCTCTACTTGTGACTTGCTCGCTTCGATATTTCGGAACAGGTTCCCTCCCCCCCATTGAACCGGGGAAAATCATGGGAAAAACCCTCTATCAAAAAGTCTGGGCCGCTCACACCGTGAGCACCCTGAAAGACGGCCGCACGCAGCTCTTTATCGGAACCCACCTCATTCACGAAGTGACCAGTCCCCAGGCCTTCGGAATGATTCGTGACCTCGAACTGCCCGTGAAGTTTCCCCATCGAACCTTCGCCACCGTCGATCACATCGTCCCCACCAAGAACCAGGACGCGCCCACCGACTCGATGGCATCCAAGATGATGGAGGCTCTTCGCCAGAACGCGGACGACTTCGGAATCACCTACTTCGATCTCAGTTCCGGCATGCAGGGCATCGTTCACGTGGTCGGCCCCGAGCAGGGAATCACCCAGCCTGGAACCACCATCGCCTGCGGCGACTCCCACACCGCCACCCACGGCGCCTTCGGAGCGATTGCGTTCGGAATTGGCACCACTCAAGTGCGCGACGCCCTCGCCACCCAAACGATTGCGATGGAGTCCTCCAAAGTTCGCCGCATCAATGTGAACGGTGATCTTCGTCCCGGCGTCTATGCCAAGGATGTCATTCTCCACATCATTCGCCTCCTTGGAGCCAAGGGCGGAATCGGCTATGCTTACGAGTACGGCGGCTCCACCTTCGATAATTTCTCGATGGAAGAGCGCATGACCGTTTGCAACATGTCGATCGAAGGCGGGGCCCGCTGCGGTTACGTCAATCCTGACCAGAAGACCTTCGCGTTTCTGAAAGGAAAACCGCACGCCCCCAAGGATGAGGAATGGGAGGCCGCCGTGGAGCGTTGGCAGTCCTTCGCCTCCGATCCCGATGCTCACTACGATGATGTCATCTCGATCGAAGCCGCCAAAATCGAACCGACCGTGACTTGGGGCGTGTCCCCGGACCAGGGAATCGGAATCAACGAGTCCATTCCCGATCCTGCCCACGCCAAGAGCGAAGCGGAGACTGCCAGCTTCAAGGAGGCTCTGGACTACATGCAACTCCCCGGGGGCACCCCCATCAAGGGGGTCAAGATTGATGTCGCCTTTATCGGCTCCTGCACCAACGGCCGCCTGCGCGATTTCCGCGAAGCCGCCAAGTATCTCAAGGGCAGGAAAGTCGCCGAGGGCGTAACCGCCCTGGCCGTGCCTGGCTCGCAAATCACCGCCGTGCAATGCGAGCAGGAGGGTCTCGACAAGATTTTTGAGGACGCCGGTTTCGAATGGCGCAAGGCAGGGTGCTCGATGTGCCTGGCCATGAACCCCGACAAACTGGTGGGCGACCAACTCTGCGCCTCCTCCTCCAATCGCAATTTCAAGGGCCGCCAAGGCTCCTCGATTGGACGAACCATCCTCATGTCGCCCGTCATGGTTTGCGCAGCCGCCGTCACCGGGGTGGTCGCGGATGCTCGGGAGGTTTTCGAAGTCGATCCCGATTCAAATTTCGCGGCCGCCTGATGGCAGCGTCCGCCCGAACCAGCAACATCATGAAGGCCCTCTCTCTCTCACTCGCCCTGGGCGTCCTGACCCTCGCACCGCTCCTCGCCAAGAATCCCACTTCTACCGAAGAACTCCTGATCGTCACTCGCTTTGAGGAGAATGGCCAGGAAGCCGCAGCGGCAAGCTTCAAGCCCTTTGTCGAGGAATTCAAAAAAACGGGTCTTCCCGCGGAGGCCGAACCCAACAACAAGAAAGACTGAAGATCGACAACCATCCAGAAACCATGGCTCTTGAAAAAATCTCTTCTGTTCGCGGGACCGCCGTCCACGTTCCCGGCAACGATCTCGATACCGACCGCATCATCCCCGCACGCTACCTGAAGTGTATCACCTTTGACGACCTGGCAGGCACTCACTTTTACGATGTCCGCTTTGATACCGAGGGAAATCCCACCGGTCACTCTCTCGACGATCCCCGCTTTGCGGACTCCTCGATCATGTTGAGTGGTGCAAATTTCGGCTGCGGATCTTCCCGCGAGCACGCTCCGCAGGCCATCTACCGATCCGGCTTCCGAGCCATCATCGCAGAATCCTTCGCCGAGATATTCTTCGGAAACTCCACCACTCTTGGCATGCCCTGTGTCTGTGCAACCCGCGATGACATCGAAGCCTTGGCCGCAGCCATCGAAGCGGCTCCCGACACCGAGGTTACCATCAATCTCGAAAGCCTGACGGCCTCCTACGTCGACCACTCCTTTGCGGTCACCATCTCCGCCTCGGCCCGCCAGGCTCTCACCAGCGGACGCTGGGATCCCATTCAAGAGTTGTTGGACAATGGCGAGGCGATTTCCAAGCTTGGTGAAGCGCTGCCCTACGTCTGAGTGGTCGCGGAGGGCCCCTCCTCTTCCGCAACTCCGAACCCAGACAAACAAGGACAGCTCCTTCCGAGCTGCCCTTTGAAAACGGTTGAAACCAAGCTTGGTCCTGAGCTACTCGGCAGCGAGAACCCCGGCCGTATTCCGATTGCCGCCTTCGCTCTCTTCAGCCGGATCCTCTCTCTTGGGACTCTCCGGAGGACCGGAGGATTTCTCGGAGGAAGCCTGCCCCTTCCGGAGGTCGCCCTTGAGCTTCCGGATCTCGGCGGCCTTCGTAAAGAGCAATTGCTCCAGGCCACCCTTGGCCTTATTCAGGAAGACCACTTCCTCATGGGCCTGATCGAGGGCCGCTGAGGATTGTTCCAATTCCTGATCGGCGGTCTGCCTGGCCACTTCAAGGTCTTTCAACTCTGCCGTGAGCTCCACCATCACCAGCTTCGAATACCCGTCCGCCGCCCGAACTTCCTCGACCTGATTCTGAAGATCTTCCATTCCCGTCCGGGCCTCGTCGCGCTCCCGCTGGGCCACCATCCTGGATTCGACGGCCGCCCCCTTCTCCGCCTGTAGGGCCACAATCCCCTCCTGCGCCACTTTAAGAGCCGCCGAGATCTCCTCCTGGAACGTCCCCGCCCGTTCCCTCTCTTTCCGCAGCAGCTCCACATCAGCGAGGGCCTTCATCTTGACCGCATTCGCACTGCGCAACTCATCACGCATTTCCTTGGCGGACTGAGCCTCCGTCCTCAGGCTCGCCATCCTTCCTTCGAGTTCCTTCCGCGTGCGAGCCGCCTCGAGGATTGTTCTCTCGCGGGCAATCAACGCCATTCCGATCTCATCGTTGAGCCGTTCCTGCCTGAAGTTCGCTTCCGCAAGTTGCTCCTTCAGGTTGGCACGTTCAATGGGATCCTGAAGTTCCAGACGAGCCTGCACGAGGTCTCCTTTCAGAGCGCGGAATTCTTCCATCGCCCCACCCATGAGATCGCGGAACTCGAGCATCTCCGCCTTGGCAAGCACTCGAGCATTCGCACGCTCTTCCAAATCCGTCGAACGCCTCTTCCACTCTTCGGCCTCCTTGCGCGCCATCTCCATTTCATGACGAAACACTTTCAACTCGGTCAGGATCTCGTGATTCGCCTTCGTCAAGGCGCCCACTTCGTCGCGTGCTTGATCACGTTGGCGGGCAACCTCTTCGACCGCCTCTTGCGTCGCCGTCAAGCTGGTCCCAAGTGCGTCGATATCCATCAGCAATGCCTGCACCCGATCGGCCTCTTCTTCCGGCGCAACGACGGGGACAAATTCCGGAAAGAATTCAAGTTCAACAATGGGCGGATCAACCACAGTCGCGATGGCAACTAGTTCGATAACAACTGGGCTGGTCTCAAGAGAATCAAGGGATAGATCGGTGTTCACAAAAGACACCAATGCAGGGACAAGGAGCAGGCTCTTCATTTATGTAAGGGAAGTAAGGGTTACTTGAACTATTGCTTACCCTATCCAGCCGCAGAGGGAAGCATTTATTAAGGTTTCTTAGCATTCAGGAATTCTGAACTTATTGGTTCATGAGTTTATCCTGATTCTCCCTGAGGGGGCGTTCAGGAAGCGAAGTGATCCCAACCCCCGTCCAGCAGGGGCCCTTCGCAATCTGTTAGAGAACCGATGCAGGTCAGCCTCAAGCGGGAAAACTGCCGCGCCCACTCCGCCTGGAGACGCTTGGCGGAGCGAGGAGAGAGCGCGAACAACAACTCGTAATCTTCTCCGTCCCCGATGGCCTGTCCCACCGTCACGCCTCGCGTCCGGGGCACGCTCTCACGATCCAACCGAAACCCACAACCGCTGGCCGCGGCCAAGCGCGGAAGATCCATCGCCAAGCCGTCAGAGAGATCCATCATGGCATGCACGCGAAACTTTTCTGTCAGCCAACGCGCTTCCACGAGGCGGGGCGTAAATGTTAGGTGGCGGCCTTTCAGTGATCCTCCCAGCCGTCCCGTCACAAATAAGAGATCCCCTCGCTGACCAGCGCTGCGCATGGTCAGCTGGGTGCGTTTCGCGAAACCCGTGGCGGCCACCGAGATCACGACCGGGGCACCCACCGGGAGCGATGAGGTCTCCCCTCCCACGATGGCACACTCATACTGTTGCGCGCACTTGTTCATTCCGCGATAGAGTCCCTCCACCCAGCGAACCTCTCGATCGGGTGGCAGGGCGATCGTGAGGAGAAGATGACGCGGCCACCCTCCCATCGCAGCGAAGTCACTCAGGGTCCGGGCGACGGCCTTGCGACCAACCTTCGAAGCCATGGCATTCGGGCGATAATGAATCCCCTCCACAAGACAGTCGGTCTTGAGGAGTTCCACCTCCCCCCGCGCGCTCCCTTCAACCACCGCACAATCATCTCCCGGTCCCGCCAAGACTCCGGGGCCGGAACTGAGCAGCGAAGTCAATCGTGCAACAAGCGCGTCTTCACCCAAATCCGAAATACGCGGCATTTTGCTCGATTTGCTCCAAGAGTTCGGGGTTCAGTTTCATGATCATCTGACTGACCGTGGTGGCGCTATTAAAGCAAAAGTGAATGGCGATGGGAGCCCAGAGCGACCCCGTATACTCGTAGGCGAGGGCCAGAAAAATGCCAAGGATGGTCAAGGGCAGGAGCGCCGCCAAATTCATGTGCACCGCGCCAAAGAGGATCCCGGTGAAAATGACCGCGACTGGAATGTTCGAAAAGCGCTTCATGGCAGCGTAAATATAGCCTCGAAAGACCACTTCTTCGGCCAGGGGCGCTCCCCAACAGGCCACCAGCGCCATCGCTCCCAAGGTCATCGGATCGTTGTTTTCAGCTAGGAGTCTGACGGCATCCTGTTTCAGGTCTCCATCGACCAATTCCGAAATCCAGTCGAAATATCCCACCACCTCCAGAACCCCCATCAGGGCCCAGATCATCACCACCACCAGGGGAGCTAAAAACACGAGAACCCAGCGCCGCCAAACCAGTCCGAAGGCCGCCGCAAGATTCATCCGCCAGAAGAGCAGCCCCAGAACAATCACAATCTGAAAGAGCTGGAAGGCAAGCTGAGAGAGCAAGAGCGCAGGAAGGTTCCCCATCTCTCCAAGTTCCTTCTGCTCCTCAACCATAAGGCTGGCAATCCAACTCAGGACGTAGAATCCAGCAAAGATACTGATCCCAATTGCATCGATCAGTCCGAAGCCCGCGATGCTTACCTTCCCTCTCGGCATCGGGGGGGCCTTCCCGGAGCCGGTGTGACGAACCACATAGCACCCCACCGAAACAAGAAGCATCGCGGCGCAAACCGAATAAGTGACGCCAATAACCCGGCTATCGATTTCCATGTCCATGAGGTTGCGCGGGACCCTACGCAGCAGATCGCCACTTGACCAGCGAGGGATACGGGACCGCCCGTCGCCGCTGGTGGGGTCACCCTCAAATCATCGTGACCCGAGGTCCGGTTCCTCTCTCCCCCTGCCTCCTGGAGGAAGTTGCCAGGGAGATTTGGGAATCTGAAGAGTTTGCCGGAAACTGACTGCCCGATGTTAAAAATTTGATGGATGCTCGGGGGATCACGGGTAAGATGAGTTCATGAGGTTTCTCTCTTTGCTCCTTGCGATGACGATGATCTCCAGCCTTTCGGCCCGACAGTTTACCAACAAGTCGGGTAAGACGATTGATGCTGAGATCGTACGCGCCAATGTGAGTTCGGTGACCCTCCGGCTCCCAACCAACCGCACCGCCACCATCAAGATCAACACCCTTAGTCAGGAAGATCAGGACTACGTGATTTCCTGGTTGGATGATCAGGTGCCCCGCCTCCGCATCACTCCCAACATGGTGCGTTCCAGCAAGAAGAGCGGTTCCAGCTACACCCAGATCATGGATCTTTCCGTGGTGTTTAAAAATGAAGACAATGCCAAGGGCTTGGAGGAGACCACCCTGAAGTACTTCCTGCTCGGGCGCTCGGTCAACGACCGCAGCAAGAACAAGATTCTTCTGGTGCAAGAGGTGAACTTTGAAGTCGGAGCCGGCGGAGCGCACCCCGTCAACTTTCGCAAGGCGGTCAACAATTACTACGGTAGCAGCCGCAACACATATCCTTCCTACTCGGGTGACTACAAGTGCTACGGTTATATCCTCTTTGCCACCCGCAAGAAGGACGGTCGGGAAGTCTATAGACATGGCTCAACCCCTCACCTGACAGAAGCGATCTACTCCATCGTCGAACTGAAGACCGGAGACATCGTGGACGAGAATTACCAGAAGCCCACGGCGCGGAAGATCGGCGTTGGCGGCGACAATGCTCCGACGGGCACACCCCGGCGCCGACCCGGACAGCCCACACCGCTTCGCAAGCCCGAAGACGCACCCATCATCATTCGCTAGGGGGGTGTTCTCTCAGGGTTGAGTTGAGAGAACCCGCGGGCAGGAGAAGGGAGGGCTGACAAGACCCCGAAAGGCAGTGGATGAGGCCATCCTTGAGGACTCGGGAACAGAGCAGCACTTCATGCCAAGCGATCATCCGTCACCTCAATCCTGACTGAGCACTAGCCAGTTCAGCGGCGGCAGGCCGCTTCGACTCTCGTTCAGACCGCTTCGCTTGCTACGGTGAGAATGGTTCTTGATTCCGTAGAAAGTCGGCCACTTGGGAAAAGAACGCCCCCAAGGCGGAGGCCACTTCGGGGGAAACCCCGGCTTCCTCCATCGCTGCGGCCATGATTTCCAGCCAGCGATCGCGCTCAGCCTCTCCGATCCGGAAGGGAAGATGACGCATGCGCAGACGGGGGTGCCCTCTCTCTTCGAGGTAGCGGGGCACCCCTCCGATCCGAAAGCACAAAAAGTGGTAGAGCCGGTCTTCCGATCCCTGCAGGTCCTCCGCCGGATACATGGGCCCCAGGAGATCGTCGCCCGGAATCCTCCGATAAAATGCCGCCACTACTCGCCGAAAGCCCTCAGGACCCAACTCACTCCAAATTGTTGCCTCATCCATACCCGGAAAGGGTCCACTGATGGCTTTTCTTTTCAAGAATTCAGGGACATCTTCTCCACGAGAATCGCCTCCAGCGACGCTTCCCCTCGAATTCATGTCATTCCCGCCCCAATTTGAGGCTCCCAGCCCAGAGGAACTCCACGAACTCCTCCCGACCTATGACGTCCTCGCCTTCATCGCGAAAGGCGGGATGGGTGCCGTCTACAAAGCGCACCAGAAGTCCCTCGCCCGCAACGTCGCGATCAAGATTCTCCCGCGCGAGTTCGGCGCCGATGAAGACTTCCGCAGGCGCTTCGAGGATGAGGCCAAGGCCATGGCCAAGCTCAATCACCCCAATCTGATTGGGGTCTACGACTTCGGCGAGGTCGATGGCATGCCCTACATCGTGATGGAATTTGTCGATGGCAAGTCCCTCCACCATTCGGCGCATGGCATTGCGATCGATCAGAAAGAAGTGGCCCGCCTGGTCACCGGCATCTGCGAAGGTCTCACCCATGCTCATGACGCGGGCATCCTCCATCGCGATATCAAGCCCGCAAACATTCTTCTCGATTCCAAGAAGCGCCCAAAAATCGGAGACTTCGGTCTGGCTCGTGCTGCGGATGACACCGAGGGCGACGGGCTCATTTTTGGCACGCCCACTTATACCGCGCCCGAGGTCATGAAGGACCCGGATTCCGTCGACAAACGCTCCGACGTGTTTTCCACCGGAGTGATCCTCTACGAGCTCCTCACCGGAAAACTTCCCGACTCCAACTACGTTCCCGCCTCTCAGATCGAGGAGGTCGATCCGCGATTTGATAAGATCGTCCGACGGGCCACTCATCCCTCCCCCACGCTCCGCTTCGCCGATGCCGGGGCGATGGCGAAGGAGATGAAGGTTCTTCAGGATGCTCTCGAGAAGAAGATCGCCACCATCGTGACGAAAGCTCCCGTGATGAGTCCCGTTGCACCCCCGACTTCGGAGGAGGGTGAAGTGGCACCGGTCACCCCTCCTCAAGTCCAGATCAGCATCGGCACGAACTGGAGCCTTCTTCGAAATCTCATCATCATCGTTCTCCTCATCGGCGCGATCTACGGAATGAACCGCGCCCTCCAGTGGAGGAAGACGGACCTCGCGCGGCAGGAAGTCGAACGAGACCAAGAGGAGCAACGGCAAAAGCAGGAAGACATCAAAGAGGCCGCGCACCTCAAGAAAAAGCGCGAAGCTCGAGCCGCGAGAAAACCCACCACCCCAATCAAACCCATCAGCGTGCCCGAGGTTGAGAAACCGATTGAAGGTCTGGCTCGTCTCAAATCCACCCTGACCTCCAGCAACCGCGAAGAGTTTCCACCAGGAACTCAAGTGCGCGGATCGTCCCGCTTCTTCTTTGTGGAAACTCCCCTGAGCTGGCAACAAGCCGCCGCCTTTGCAGAGGAGCACGGCGGACACCTCGCCACCTGTCTCAATGAAGGCGAGCAAAACTGGCTCGCTTCCAAGATTCCCAACAGCACAACCGTTTGGCTCGGGGGTGGCGCCACCGGGCGCACCGCATGGGGCTGGGTCGATGGCTCCCCTTGGAACGTGCGGAAGCCATCCTCCTCAACCGGGAATTCCGCCACCTTGAGTGATCTGGGATCCATCCGATCCAAGCCCGGCGGACAAAAATTCCCCTTTTACATCCAGTGGAGGATGGATGGTACCAACCCAGGAAGTCTCGCTTCCCAATTGGAACGCCTGAAGCAATCGCGTGACTCTCCCGACCCGGTGTTCCCGCCCGGAGTGCGCTCCTATGAGAGCCGTCGCTACCTCCTCATTGAAAAACAAGTCAGCTGGTCTGAAGCCGCTGCCATCGCCCAGTCTGCCCATGGCCACCTCGCCGTTCCCAGCGAAGAGACCGAGAACGCCTTTCTCACCACCACGGTGAACGAATCCTTGCCGGCGGGCACTGCGGCATGGATCGGAGGAATGCACAATGGACGATCCTGGACTTGGTCCACCGGAGAAGCATGGTCCTTCGCCTCCTGGGCCCCCGACTCCCCAGATGGAGATGACTCCGTCGACAAGGCGGTGAGACTGGTGGCAGGTCCCCAGGGCGGTTGGGACGACGCAAGCCCAAGCGACAACGAAGCGGCCGCCGCCTATGTCATCGAGTGGAGCAATGATCGCTCCAAAAAGACCATCGTGGCTTCCCCTGCCGGCGGCGGAGCTTGGGCCGCCCTTCGGGCTCAATCCTTAAAGAAAATTCAGCAACTCGAAGGAAAATACGCCGAAAAGCTTGCCGAGAATGGCAAGGACCTGAAGTGGGACCTCGATTTCTGGCACCGCAGCTTGCGCGACAATGATGAGCGGACCTACGCTCCCACCGTCGCCCGCGTGAAGGCCAAAGTTCAATCCATCGGTTCCATCGACATCGGCCAGAACGAAATTATCAAGCTTCCCCCCCGCGGAGCCGAAGTCGTCAAGAAGCACCTCGAAACCCAACGGCAATTGAAATCGACTCTCCTGAGCGCCTCCAACAAACTTCGTTTAGCCTATATCAAAGAATTGGAAGTGAAGAAGGCCACCTCCCAGACAAACGGACTGAGCCGCCAGATTCGAGCCATCGAAAACGAAATCGAAGCCTGCGGGAAGACCGGGCAGACCTTCCTTGAGCACTTCGGCTCGGGTTCCTGAATCCTCGCCAAGAGTCCCAAACAGAGCGATTTTCGGCTTTGTGATTCAATTCGTGGATTTTCGGCTCATTTCAAGCTAAGGTCCTTGCGCTTGCTTCGTTACGCATCCTTGCGCTTGCTTCGTTACGCAACGACGGGCACAATCGAGTGTTCATATCCACATGGATTCCGCCTACGATCTTGAATTCATTGCGCCCAGCGTCGAGGAGCTTCAGCCCCTCTTCCCCGCGTACGAGATCACCAGTTTCATCGCGCAAGGTGGCATGGGCGCAGTCTATGCCGCCCGTCAGATCTCCCTCGACCGGGCAGTCGCCATCAAGATCCTGCCTCGCCAGTTCGGCGCCGACCCCCAGTTCCGGGCCAGTTTCGAGGCAGAAGCCAAATCCATGGCACGGCTCAATCATCCGAATCTCATCGGAGTCTACGACTTTGGTGACGCAGATGGGATGCTCTTCATCATTATGGAGTTGGTGGAAGGGAAGTCGCTCCATCATTCCGCCCACGGCAAGACCATCGAGCAGGCCGAAGCCGCCCGACTGGTAGCCGGGATTTCCCACGGACTCGCTCATGCCCATCAGCACGGCATTCTCCATCGCGACATCAAGCCGGGCAACATCCTCCTTGGACCGGGCGCCCAACCCAAGATCGGCGACTTCGGATTGGCTCGCCCGGTAGGCCAAGGGCACAATCCGGACGAGATCGTCTTCGGCACACCCGGCTACTCCGCACCAGAAATCGTCAACAATCCAGACGCCGTCGATCAACGCGCCGATATTTTTGCAGTCGGGGTGCTGCTCTACGAACTTCTGACCGCGCAGATTCCTTCCGATCCTTGGAAACCGCCCTCGAGCATCTCGAAGTGCCGTCCCGAGTTTGATGCCGTCGTGCGCCGCGCCACCCATCCTTCCCCGGAGATGCGCTACAGCTCCGCAGAGGAGCTTGCCAAGAAACTCGATGAGCTCGCAGACAGAGCGCAGGGTCCAATCTTACGTCGGCCCCTCACCGGCGGGGTCCCAGCACCCACCCCCAGTGCGGCCGGCACGCGCACGGGAGTCCGTCCCAGCGCTCCCGTGCTCGGAACTTCCAAGTCGAACACCGTCCCCATCATCATCACGATCCTGGCGCTCGTGCTCGCCGCAGTGGGGGCCATGATCGTCTCCGGCTCCAAGAAGGACCAAGAGACGGCCGAGGATCCCAAGCCCGCGGCAGAGCCCGCCGCGCCAAAATCCAGGGCCAAGCCGAAGGAAAAACCCAGGATCGTCAGGGATCGGCCGAAGGACAAACCCAGGGAAAATAAACCGGAACCCACCCCCGAACCGCCCAAACCCAAGGTTGTAGAGAGCGTCACGCAGGCGCTGGCCCGACTCAAAAGCAAGCTGCACGCAGGGGATCTCTCCAACCTGCCCAAAGCGGCCGCGAAACGTGGCACTTCACAGTTCCTTCTCATCGACCAACCCCTGACTTGGCAAGCCGCCCTGCACTTCGCGGAGGATCATGGAGCCCAACTGGCCGCCCTCGAATCGGCAGCGGACCTCACTTGGGCGGGCACTCAGTTTAAGATTAAGACCCCCGCTTGGATCGGACTTTCCGATTCAGGGACCGAGGGAAAGTGGTACTGGGTCAGTGGGAACCCGGTCGATCAAGCACTCTGGGCACCGGGACAACCCGATGACACAACCTCTCGCGATGATGGGGAAGACTTTGCCGCCATCCTTCCCGGAGGCACCCTCGATGACCTCGCGGCTTCGAATACCCAGCCTTTCTTGCTGGAATGGATGGAAGGCGGCAACAAGGGTTCTCTCGCCGGCCAGTTGAAGCGCGCTGGTTCCACCCTCAAGGCCAAGCGCGCCCCGGTCTTTCCCGCTGGCACCCGCAACATTGCAGGCTCACGTTTTCTCCTCATCCCCCGCTCCGCTTCCTGGGAGGAGGCTTCAGCCCTCTCCACCGCGGTCGGAGCTCACCTTGCCGTTCCTTCCTCCGATGCGGAAGCGGCCTGGATCATCGACCTCCTGCAGAAGACCCTGGGCGGGGGAGACGGTTGCTGGGTCGGCGGCCGCCAAAAGGGGGTAGCCAATCCTCAGTGGGCCTTCGTCACTGGCGAAAACTTCGAATATGTCACCTGGGCTCCGCAGCAACCTGATCAAGGGGAAGCTCCCCAGCCAGCCCTCCAGGTGTGGCGCGGAATTGATGGCAAATTCGGATACAACAACGCGATCAGTGCCGCAAGCCAGGCAAACTACTTCTTGATGGAATGGTCTGCCCGGTCCCACCGTAACATGCCCACCAAGGCAGACAAGAATCGTGCCGCCGCGGTGGAGGATTGGCTCGTCAAGTATCGCCAGATGTACGCCGATCGCGAAAAGATTGACTACGAGCGCTGGAAACGGCGCCAGGAAAAAAACGTCGCCACCTTCATCGACGATGTCGAGAGCGAGTCTGAAACCGCGAGACGCTTCAGTAGGGAAGCCCGCGATTTCGTGGATGCCTTTGTCAAGTCCGTGGAAGAGAGCGGCGTTGTTCCAGCCGAGATCGGCAGCGACCGGATCGAGCGCTTTTTGGGCCGGGTTCACAAGAAGGCCCTCGAAAAGCAGGAGCGCCTCTGGGAGGAATATCAGGCTGAGTTCCTCGAAGCCCAGGAACGCTACCTCGCGGAAGTCACCACCGAAGGGAAGCGCCGCCAGGCGCAGGGCGAGCGCAAAGGCGCTGCCTACCTCGCCCGAGAAATCAAAGCGGCCGCCCAAAAAGACTACTTCCTCAAAATCCTCAGTGGCGAGTTTCCCGAAGTGCCCGAAGAAGAGGGGGCGAATGCCGACCAGGACGACAATTAAAGTGTGTTCATGAATCTCTCGCGAGTGCCCCCGCGAGAGATTTTCGGTTTTCGGTAGGACGGGAATTCTCGAAGAGTCCATTTCGGTAAGATCTCCATTGCCTGGCCATCCCGAAGTGGAGCCGACCCTGTCGGGAGGCGTGCCCTTCTCTCAGCCCTTCAGCGCCCCACCTTCGACTCGCCAAAATCTCCTCGCTGCGTAAGCTCCCCCCGTGCCTGCCGCCAAGCGCACCAATCACAACGCTCCTGCCATCTCTGTCCGCGGAGCACGCCAGAATAATCTCAAGGGCCTCGACCTCGACATCCCCTTGGGCCAACTCACCGTCGTGACCGGTCCGTCCGGATCCGGTAAGTCCTCCCTCGCATTCCAAACGCTCTATGCCGAAGGACAACGGCGCTACGTCGAGACCTTTTCTCCCTACGTCCGCCAGTTTTTCGATCGCATGGACAAGCCAGCCGTCGATCGCATCGATGGCATCCCGCCCGCCATCGCGATCGAGCAGAAGAACAACGTGCGCACCACCCGCTCGACGGTGGGCACCATCACCGAGATCAACGATTATCTCAAATTGCTCTTTGGCCGCTGTTCCCATGCCGTGGATCCGAAGAGCGGAGACATCATCCGCCCTGATTCCACGGACTCGATCGCCGCCTGGGGGGTCGAAAATCTGTCCCATCAGCACACCCTCATCCTCTTTCCAGTCTCCGTTCCTCCCGAGACCGAACTCGAGGACTTCTTCGCCTTCCTCCAACAGCAAGGGTATCTCCGCATCTTCCTCAACGGCCAGGTCGTCCGGACTGACTCTCCGGAGGACGCGGGCTTCCACCTTCTGCCGAGTCAGGTGCAAGTCATTCAGGACCGCCTGAAAATCACCAAGCCGAACCGGCAGCGCCTCCTTGAGGCCCTCGAACGTGCACTCGACCTGGGAAAAGGCGTCTGCACCATCGCCCCTGCAGACCCCTCTTCCGCAACGAAGCCTCACCCCTTCACCACCAACTGGTCCAACCCCGTCACCGGCTTTGCAGTCCGTCCTCCCACTCCCTCCCTGTTCACCTTCAACAACCCCGTGGGCGCTTGCCCCGAATGCCGGGGCTTTGGGCGGGTCATCGGCATCGATCTCGCCAAAGCGATCCCCGATCGCTACCGATCCATTCGCGAGGGCTGTATAAAACCATTCCAGGGCGATCGAGGCGAGGAATGCCAACGCGATCTCGAGATGCGCAGCACCGAACGCGGACTCGATCTCGACTGCGCCTTCGCCGACCTCACCCAGGAGGATCAGGACTGGGTTCTCTACGGCGAGCGCGAGAGCGCCGAAGACGCGTGGGAGAGCAATGAGTGGTACGGGGTGAAGGGGTTCTTCGAATGGATGGAAGGGCGCGCCTACAAAATGCACGTGCGCATCTTTCTCAGCCGCTACCGCTCCTACACCACCTGCGCAACCTGCCGTGGCACTCGCCTGCAACCGGAAGCTCTCTGCTTTCAGATCGATGGCAGCACCCTTCCCGACCTTTGGCGTCAAGCAGTCAGTGATCTCCACCTGTGGTTCCTTGCCCTTCCTCCCAAGATCGACGGGCAGGGCGCAGGGATCGACAAAACCACCCAGCTGGTCCTGACCGAAATCACCAATCGCTTGCGCTATCTCTGCGACGTGGGATTGGGTTACCTCACTCTCGATCGTGCCACTCGCACCCTCTCGGGAGGCGAAGTGGAGCGCGTCAATCTCACCAGCTGCCTCGGCGCTTCTCTCACCAACACCCTCTTCGTTCTCGATGAACCCACCGTGGGACTGCATCCCCGCGATATCGGAGCTCTCGTTTCGGTCATGCACGGACTACGCGACAAGGGCAATACTCTCCTGGTCGTGGAACATGAAGAGGCGGTCATGCAGGCCGCCGATCATATCCTCGATATTGGGCCCGGCGCGGGTGAACACGGTGGCGAAATTGTGGCCTGGCTGCCAAAACGCCAGGCCTTCCAGAAGAAGTCGCTCAAGGAATTCCCGCGTAGTTCTACCCTTCCCTTTCTTCAAAAGCTGCGTTCTATTGCGGTGCCTCTCACTCGCCGATCTCCCGACGGCTTCCTCAAGATTCGCGGCGCGACCCGGCACAACCTCTTCAAGGTCGACGTCGATATTCCCCTGGGCGTCTTTGCCTGCGTCACGGGCGTTTCGGGATCCGGAAAATCGACTCTCGTCCATGACGTTCTCTACCGGAATCTCGCCACTGCCCTGCACATCGAAACCCAGGACGAACCGGCCTCCCTTCGTTCCCTCAAGGGCGCAGAGCAACTGCAGGACGTCAAGATCGTCAATCAGTCACCGCTCTCCCGCACTCCGCGATCCACTCCCATTGTCTACCTCGGTTCCTTCGATCTCATTCGTCAGCTCTTCGCCAGCAGCCCGGACGGCCAACTCGCCAACACCACGCCGGGGTACTTCTCCTTCAACTCAGGCTCGGGGCGTTGCGAGCGATGCTGGGGAAACGGCTTTGAGAAGGTCGAGATGCAATTCCTCTCCGACCTCTACCTCACCTGCCCCGAGTGCGACGGATCCCGTTACAACCAGGCTGCCCTCGAAATACGCTACCAGGGCAAAACAATCGCGGACATCCTGGCCCTCACCGTCACCGAGGCCCTCGCCTTCTTCGCCCCCGGGGCGGCGGCCTCCTCCAAGCGGGCGGCGAGCAAGGAAGCCGGATTCAAATTCAAAATCCTCACCGCCCTGAAACCGCTTGAGGATCTGGGACTGGGCTACCTTCGTCTCGGCCAGCCCCTCAACACTCTTTCCGGCGGCGAAGCACAACGACTCAAACTCTGCACCATCCTCTCCGAAGCGATCGCGAAAAAGCAGAACTGTTCCTCCCTCCTCATTCTCGATGAACCCACCACCGGCCTGCATTTTGGGGACATCGAGAAACTCCTCGCTGTGTTCCAACGCCTGGTGGACTCCGGACACTCACTTCTCGTCATCGAACACAACCTCGATGTCATCAAGAGCGCCGACTACCTTCTCGAGATTGGACCCGGCGCCGGATCCGACGGCGGCCAAATAACCGCCACCGGAACTCCCGAGGAAGTCGCCATCAGTAACACGGAAACGGCCCGCTATCTCGCCCCCCTGCTCCCTGCCCTGAGTTCCCTTAGAACAGCCGAGTCCCCGGTTCCTTACCAAGCCCCTCCCAACTCGAGCCTCAAAAAGCGCGACTCAAATTCCATCCGCATCACCGGCGCCCGGGAGCACAACCTCAAGAACCTCGAAGTCTCCATCCCCCGCGACAAGTTCGTGGTGGTGACCGGACTGAGCGGCTCCGGGAAATCAACCCTCGCCTTCGACATCATTTTTGCGGAAGGACAACGCCGCTTTCTCGACTCCATGTCGCCCTACGCGCGGCAATTCGCCGAACAACTGGAAAAGCCCGACATCGATCAAATTTCCGGTCTGCCGCCCACCGTCGCAATCGAGCAACGCATCTCCCAGGGCGGAGGCAAGTCGACGGTCGCCACCGTGACGGAGATCTACCACTTTCTCCGCCTCCTCTACGCCAAGCTCGGCACCCAGTATTGCCCCGCGTCTGATCAACCCGTGATCCCGCAGACGGAAGACGCCATCGTGGACGCCATCCGTGCCCGGTTGAAAATGGGCCCCGGTCATCTCCTCGCTCCCATCGTGCGCGGCCGCAAAGGATTCCATACCGAGGTGGCCGCCTGGGCTGGAAGACAGGGCTACACCCGCCTGCTGGTCGACAGTCAATGGAAGGAGGTCGATGGCTTCGAACGCCTGGAACGCTTCAAGCAACACGACATCGATGTTCTCATCCTGCAGACCACCACGCGCAACGTTCGCCTCTCCGAGCTCCGCGAGGCCGTCGGTGCGGCTCTCCGCATGGGCAAAGGCACCTTGCGACTACTCGATCACAAGAACCAACTGCGACCGTATTCGAAGGCACGCGTAAGCCCGGCCACTGGACGCTCCTTTGAGCCGCCGGACCCGGCCCACTTTTCATTCAACTCCCCCCGCGGTTGGTGCAAGACCTGTCGTGGATACGGCGAGATCGCGACCACCCGACGCAGACGCTTCGACTCACGCAAGAACACTCCCTACAATTCCATCACCGAAGCCGAGATCGACTTCGATCGCAAACTCGACCGCGCGGACGACAAGGAACTCGTGAGCTGTCCCGACTGTGATGGTGCGCGACTCAATGAAGTCTCCCGCGCCATTCGCATCCAGGGCTATGCCATTCACGACTTCGCCTTCCTTCCTGTCATGGAAGCGACTCGGGTCCTGAAGACCTTCAGGTTCAAGGGACGGGAAGCCACCATCGCGCGAGATATTCTTCCCGAGATCAGCCAACGCCTTCACTTCCTCGAGGAAGTCGGCCTCGCCTACTTGCAACTTGATCGCTCCGCAAAAACCCTCTCAGGGGGTGAGGCTCAACGTATTCGTCTGGCCGCGCAACTGGGATCCAATTTGCGCGGTGTCCTCTATGTCCTCGATGAACCGACCATCGGACTCCATCCCCGCGACAACGAGAAACTTCTCGATACTCTCGACGCTCTTCGTGCGAAAGGGAACTCCCTCCTCGTCGTCGAACATGACGACGACACCATGGCCCGGGCCGACCACATCATCGACCTCGGACCAGGCGCCGGGCGGCACGGTGGCGAAGTTGTCGCCGCGGGGTCCCTGGCCAAAATCAAGAAGCTCAAGAGATCGATCACGGGCCAAGCTCTCAAGAACCCCATCGTCCACCCTGTGCGCGGCCAGCGGCGCCCCCTCCCGAAGGCCACTGCCAAGGCGGGCTGGCTCCGCCTGAGGGGCTGCACCCTGAACAACCTCCAGGACCTGGAGGTGCGCATCCCCATGGAACGCCTCACCGTCATCACCGGGATCTCAGGCTGCGGAAAGTCCTCTCTCATGCGTGGAACCATCGCCGCGGTGTTCAACAAGAAGGCCGACAAGTGCTGGAGTTCGACCAGTGGCTTCAAGGCGATCCGCCATTGCTACGAAGTCGATCAGTCGCCCATTGGAAAAACTTCGCGCTCCTGTCCAGCCACCTACGTCAAGATCTTCGACGACATCCGCAAGCTCTTTGCCCAGATCCCGGATGCCCGCCTGCGAGGCTTCGACGCTTCCCGATTCTCTTTCAACAACGCGAGCGGTCAGTGCCCAGAGTGCAAGGGCAACGGCCGGATCAAGCTCGAGATGGATTTCCTGCCCTCGACCTGGACCCATTGCGACGGCTGCCGGGGGAAACGCTATAATCCTGCCACCCTCGAGATTCGCTACAACGCCAAATCGATCGGCGACATCCTGGAAATGACCATCGATGAGGCGGCCGATTTTTTCTCGGCCCACACCAAGTTGCACCGCACTCTTGCTCTTCTTCGCGACACCGGCCTGGGCTACCTGCAAATCGGTCAGCCTAGCCCCACCCTCTCCGGGGGCGAGGCTCAGCGTCTCAAACTCGTGACCGAGCTCACCCGCGGGCGCATCGGCAAGACCACTGTCAAAACGAGAAAGCCCCAGGCCAACCTCTACCTCATCGAGGAGCCCTCGATTGGCCTGCACTTGGAAGACGTCAAGAAGCTCATCGATGTCCTGCACCGCCTGGTCGACGAGGGACACACCGTCATCGTGGTCGAACATCACACCGGCATCATGGCCGAAGCCGACAACATCATCGACATGGGGCCGGAAGCGGGCGGCGAAGGTGGCAGAATCGTCACGCAGGGACCACCCGAACACATCCTCAAGTCCAAGTCGTCCCGCACCGCGCCCTATCTGCGCCGGGCGCTGCAAGAGTGACTCGAGCCAGCCCCAGATGATCAGGGTGGCAGTCGGCTGATTTGACTTCCTGGGATTCTCCACCTTGCCCGCACAGATCTGCCAATCGATTCCCGCAGCTCTCATTCGGAGGGCAGAGCTGGCCGCTCTCCTTCCGCTTGGACGGGCACCAATTCCGGCTGCGCTGGTTCCTGAGAATTCTTTCAAGTTCCTTCTGCTGATTCTCCAACAGAGCCGACGTGGAGCCCCTCGCTCGGAATCATTGGGAAATGTCATCCAAAGAGGGTGTTTTTTGTCCCAAGTGGAAAGATTTTCTTGTCCCCGGAGTATCTCAGCCCATCTTCCCGCGCGTATGAAAAAGTTCATTCTGACCCTCGCCGCCACTGCTCTCGCCACTGGATCTCTTCTGGCGGACCACCACGAGAAACTCGATGCTGCCAAGGCTGACATCAAGATCGTGATCTCTGGTAATGATACCATGAAGTACGACAAGGAGAGCTTCGAGGTCACCGCGGGTCAAATCGTTGCCCTCACGCTCAAGAATACGGGGATGCTCCCCGTCATCGCGATGGGACACAATCTTGTGATCCTGAAGCCGGGCGCCGACATCGTCAAGTTTGCCATGGCCGGGATTGCCAACAAGCCCGGCGGCCACCTTCCCAAGGAGGAGACGCTCACCAAGCAGATCATCATTAGCACCAAAGTCCTCGGCCCCAAAGAAGAGGAAACCATCGTCTTCAAGGCAGGTGAGGCCGGAGAATATCCTTACCTCTGTACCTTCCCCGGCCACTTTGGCGTGATGAAGGGTGTCATGACTGTGAAGAAAAAGTAACTTCGCGATTCTCGCTCAACGACTCAAGGGCCACGCCTCTGCGTGGCCTTTTCGGTGGAAACTACTCCGCCACAAAGCTCCGACAGGCCGCCTTTCCCCTGTAGCGCTTGAGCATAGCTGCGGGCGCTGAACACAGATCGACCATCACAAGAGCCGCCACCTCCATCACCAATCGCCCACGACTCCGGAAGGGGTGCCCCGACGAGCTCTCCTCGTGCCAACGGTTCAAGAGACACCCCACGAGCCCACGCTGATTGGCCAGCATCCAAGCCCCTCCCCCATCAGGATCGACCGGAGCGATGAAGGGCACCCCATCCCGTATATGCGTGTGCGGAGGTTCTGCGAGAGCGCGCGTCTTCTTCTCGTCGCGATTTAAAAAACCCGAAGGTCCCCGCGGCTTCCCGCCACCAAGTCAGGGGGCACATCCTTCGGCTTCACATTCCTTGTCTCTTTTCGACTCGCTGCTATCCACCTCGACCGGGATGGAACACTTTCCACTCAGTCAGGTGGATATCCCCGCCGCAGGAAGGATCCAAAGTTGCAGTGCGAGGTAGACTCCGACAACTCCAAGGGTGACCGCAAAGCCCCCGAGAGCACTCCCGGTCCTTTCTTTATTTGGTTGTTTCGGTGTCATCGCTGGTTGGTGATGGATTTCTGGACGTTATTCCCGCGAGAATCCCTCTCGGTCTGCATAGAGGATAAGCTGCTCACCCCGCCTTTTCAACTGTCCTGTCATCCTGACTGGTTCGGCCACAAGGTCCAGAATATCAGCATTCAGCGCCGTTCCATCCTCCCTGACCAGCAACACGTAGCTGGCCCCCCGGCTCGATCACGCAACAATAGGACCAGCGGAATTCCTCCTTGGATGCAGTGGATCGCGCAGGCCCGATGGGCCTTCAGATTACCGGGATTCATCCCTCCGAGGTAGCACTTGGCGTTCATAATCTCGCCCTTGAGAGTGGTCTCTCCAAGGATTCCATCGTCGCCGAAGGGGTGCTGGGCGAAGACCGCCGCCTGGGGCTCCGCCTCGTCCGAGCCCGCCACAACCTCGATCATCCCCTGATCACCCCAATCGAAATTGGCACTCCTCTCTCATTGCTATTCTGGGAGGCGCTCCCTAGCCTCTGCGGGTATGAGTAAGCTCCCCATCGTCACCCTGTGCCTGCTGCTGTTTTCCAGTGCATTTGTCTCCGCCCAGCACGAGCACTTTGCCGGCTTCAAGTGGCGCGTAAAACAGAGCGATCACTTCACCCTGCGGGCCAAGAGCACGAACCATGACCCCGCGCGGAGGTATGCCGAGAAGGTGTGGGACGAGTGCGTGCGAGTCATGCCTGGGCTGACGGATGACTTCGCCAAAAACGAGTTCAGGACTCCGGGAGGCTTGGAGGGGTCCGACACCGCTCCCTACCGCTACACGGTCTACCTCGTGGGCACGGGTAATGACTACACCAACATCCTCAATGAAGAGCAAAAGCGCAGCGGTTGGGATGTCAACCGCTTGCGGACCTGCCGCGTGGCCCGGAACTACGCCGATCCCCAAAACCGTTTCTATGTGCTCTGCAAGGCCGACCCGGAAAGAACCGCCGGTGGTGGCGAAAGAGATCTCACTCCGGCCTTCGTGCATGGGTGCGCCACCTCGATCCTCAAAGGACGGAGCCTTTCCGGCAACATGCCATTCTGGTTTACTGCGGGCTGGGGCTATTATGTCGAACACCGCATCTTTCGACTTTGCCGCGTCTACTACCTCGACTTCGAGAACTACTACAAGAACAACGACAACGTTGAGATCAAGAAAGGTGCCGTGCTCGGCCCCGGGGACGCCTGGACCAACGCCCTGAAAAAGATGTGCAAAAAGGGCATTCGCGAAACTCTCGACAAGATTTCCAAGGTCTCTATTCTCTCCCTTACTCCAAATCAGTCGGGCTACATGTTCGCGCTGACCTACTTCCTCGTCAGCACCGATGAGCGCATCGAGAACTACCGCAAGCTTATTGCGGAATCCCGGGGCGGGGCCAAGGTCACCAAAGAACTCCTCCTCGAAGTTTACGGCTACGAAAACGATGCTGCCCTTGAAGCGGACTGGTACGAGTTCATGGAGAGCCGGGACTTTCGCTAGCTCTTCTCTTGGGAGCAGAGTTTCGGGGATCGGAACCTCGCGCGGTCTACAGGTAGTAGTCCTGCAGGGGAGTCACCTTGAACTCGAGTTCCTGCAATGAACGAATCGCTTTCACACTGGCCTCGGCGGCAGCGAGATTGGTGCAATGGCTGATCTTGTTGGCCACTGCGGCGCTTCGAATTACGACCTCGTCTTCTCGTGACTCGTGGCTGCTGGGCGTATTCACGATGAAATCGATCTCTCCATTCTTCATCATGTCCAACACGTGGGGACGCTTGCGCTCGGAGAGCTTGTAGAGGCGATGGGCAGGAATCTCCGCCTCCTCCAACTTGCGGAAAGTGCCTCCGGTGGCGTAGAGGGTAAACCCGGCCTCCACAAACTGCTTCGCGATTGGCATCACTTCCTCCTTGTCCCGATCGCTCACCGAAATGAAAACGGCGCCTTTCAGCGGGAGGGGGTTGAAGGCACTGATCTGGCTTTTGGCGTAGGCCATTCCAAGATCTTCATCGATGCCCATCACCTCCCCGGTCGACTTCATTTCGGGACCAAGCACGATGTCGATGCCCGGGAAGCGGGGCCAGGGAAAGACTGCTTCCTTCACACAGAAGTAGGGCGGAATGATACGCTCCGTCATGCCCATCTCCGAAAGCTTTTCGCCCACCATGATCTTGGCGGCCATCTTGGCGAGGGGCTTGCCGATCGCTTTTGACACAAAGGGAATCGTCCGCGAGGCACGGGGATTCACTTCGATCACGTAAAGCGTTTCGTCCTTCACCGCAAACTGGATGTTCATGAGCCCGCAAACCTTCAGCTCCCGCGCCAGGTCAATGGCGGCTTTCTCGATCTCCCTCTGGATCTCCTCGCTCAGGCTGAAGGGAGGAATGACACAGGCCGAGTCGCCCGAGTGCACTCCGGCCTGCTCGATGTGCTGCATGATCGCTCCCACCACCGTGGTCTCGCCGTCAGAAATACAATCGACATCGACCTCAATCGCTCGTTCCAGAAAGCGATCCACCAGAACCGGGCGTTCCGGCGAAGCCTCGACCGCCTCACGCATATAACGACGCAACTCGTCGTCATCATAGACGATCATCATGGCCCGGCCGCCGAGCACAAAGGAGGGACGCACCAGAACGGGATAGTGAATGCGAGCCGCGATCTCGACCGCTTCGTCTTCCGAGACCGCCGTGCCTGCCTCGGCTTGTTTGAGTCCCAGCCGATCAAGAAGTACCGAGAAAAACTTGCGATCCTCGGCCTGCTCGATGGAGGTGGGCGACGTGCCTATAATGGGCACGCCGTGGCGTTCGAGGTCGGCTGCAAGATTGAGCGGAGTCTGCCCGCCGAACTGCACGATCACGCCATCGGGCTTCTCCTGCTCGCAAATGTTGAGGACATCCTCGAGCGTGAGCGGCTCGAAAAAAAGCTTGTCGCTGGTGTCGTAATCCGTCGAAACCGTCTCCGGATTCGAATTCACCATGATGGTTTCGTAGCCCAGCTCCTTCAGCGCAAAGGAGGCGTGCACACAGCAATAGTCGAATTCGATTCCCTGCCCAATGCGGTTGGGGCCACCACCCAGGATGACGATCTTCTTCTTCTCGCTTTCCCGGGCCTCATTCTCGTCGCCGTAGGTCGAGTAGAAGTAGGGCGTGTAGGCCTCGAATTCGGCGGCACAAGTATCAACGAGGCGGTAGGTGGGAAGGATTCCAACCCCTTTCCGCTTCTCACGAACCGATTCCTCCGACTCGCCACGCGCATGGGCGATCTGTCGATCGGAGAACCCCAGGCGCTTGGCCTTGCGTAACTCCAACTCTGCCAGGTGCGCCCCTTCATCGGCAATTTCCTTGAGATGCACGAGGAACCAGCGGTCGATCTGGGTGGCACTGAAGACTTCCTCGATGCTCCAACCGAACTCGAAGGCAAGCTTCAACCAGTAGATGCGCTCCGCATTTGGTACGTGCAACTTGCGCTCGATCTCTTCCCTGGTGGGATCCTCCTTGGGGTCCTTCCCGTCGAAACCAAAGCCAAAGCGACCCGTCTCCAGGGAGCGCAAGGCCTTCTGCATGCTCTCTTTGAAGGTGCGCCCGATACTCATCGCTTCACCAACCGACTTCATCTGGGTGGTGAGCACCGGATCGGCGGTCGGGAATTTTTCGAATGTGAAGCGCGGCACCTTGGTGACCACGTAGTCGATGGTCGGCTCAAAGCTGGCCGGAGTTTCGCGCGTGATGTCGTTGGGAAGTTCGTCGAGGGTGTAGCCCACCGCGAGCTTGGCCGCGATCTTGGCGATTGGAAACCCGGTTGCTTTCGAGGCAAGGGCGGACGACCGCGATACCCGCGGGTTCATCTCGATCACGATCAGACGGCCTGTGTCCGGCTGCACCGCAAATTGAATGTTGGATCCGCCGGTCTCGATTCCGATCTCCCGAATACACGCGAAGGATTGATCGCGCATGATCTGAAATTCGCGATCGGTGAGAGTCTGCGCGGGAGCCACCGTAATGGAGTCCCCGGTGTGAACTCCCATCGGGTCGAGGTTTTCGATCGAGCAGATCAGCACGCAGTTGTCTGCGCAGTCCCGCATGACCTCCATTTCGTACTCCTTCCATCCGAGGAGACTCTCTTCGATCAGGACCTCGGTCGCGGGAGACAAATCGAGGCCGCGTGCCACGATCAATTCAAATTCTTCCTTGTTGTAGGCGATCCCGCCGCCGCTGCCACCAAGGGTGTAGGCCGGACGGATGATGAGCGGCATGGTCCCGATCTCTTCCGCGACCCGGCGGGCATCCTCCGTGGTGTGGACCACGCCCGACTTGGGAAGATCGAGGCCGATCTTGAGCATGGCCTCCTTGAACAGGAGACGGTCTTCGCCCTTCGCGATCGCCTCGGCATTGGCGCCGATCATTTTGACCTCGAGCTCCTCGAGCACTCCGGAGTGCCAAAGATCCATCGCAGCATTGAGCGCGGTTTGTCCTCCCAAGGTCGGCAGCAGGGCATCGGGCCGTTCCTTCTCGATGATCTTCGTGATCACCTCCGGGGTGATGGGCTCGATGTAGGTCCGCTCCGCGAATTCCGGATCGGTCATGATGGTCGCCGGATTCGAATTCACGAGGACCACCTCGTAACCCTCCTCCCGCAGGGCCTTGCAGGCCTGGGTACCGGAGTAGTCAAATTCGCAACCCTGACCGATCACAATCGGTCCCGATCCAATTAGCAATATTTTCTGCAGGCTCTCGTCTTTGGGCATGCGGATTGGCTTAGCCTAAACTTTCGTTTTACTGCCAAGCTCCCGGCCTATGGTCAAGCCCAGTGGGCATAAAAGTTGCTGGTTGGTCAAAAGATTCCGCCAGAACGTTCCCCTCAGATCAAAATGCGAATAACTTTCCTGGGATTGGGCCAAGCCGGCAAAGGGCGGGATCGATCCCCTCCTGAGCGCAGTGAGCGGCGATCTCATCCCCCCCAACTCACTCAAATCTGAAGGATTCCCGCCGGAGTTCTCCCCCGCTGCTCCAAAAAAGCCAGATCCTGCAGGATGTTCCCATGAGAGCCGTAGCTCGATCCCTGGTTACCGTGAGGGTCAAAGCCATTGAGCTCCGTTCCCAGAATGCCCACCTTGGTGCGCTTGAACAATCACGCATACTCTTCGAGGCGGGCGCCAAATCGTCCACCCGGATGAAGGGCCCCATTTTGGGGGCGTAGGTCCCTTGCGCACCAGCGAGCGTCGTGATCGATCCGCCGAGCGCTTTACCGGTCGCATTGACGGAACTCGCATAGAGCGCGTTTGCAAGCGGACTATCGCCGTAGAGACCAGGGAGAATAATGCCGCGGAGGGGGGAAATCGGCATTTCCGCGCCCTCCGATCATCTCTCCACAGGTCAACTCGTGGGAGCTCAGTCACTTCGTCAGCTCCCCAATGAACTGCTCGATTGACCCGGAACCAGACTGGGCGAAGAACAACGATGAGGTCCCACTGCGCCCTGAATCTGGGCCTGCCCCGATCAGCTGGATCCCCTTAGATCTGGCGCCGCTTGCGCTTGAGCTTGAGCTGAGCCATCGACTTCGCGATGGCTCCTTGCAAGGCTGCAACCTCTTCCGTGTTTTCGGAGTGGCCTATTTGGGTGAGCGCTTCTTCTGCGCGCTTCATCGCTTCCTCAACCTTGGCCTCATCGATCTCAGCGTCGGTCACCGCCAGATCAGTCAAGACCGTGACCTTTTCCTGGCTCACTTCCACGAAACCCGCACCGATTGCGAGTTCCTCGACCTGTCCATTCACCGAGTAGCGCAGTTCACCGGGATTGATTCCGGTGACGAGCGGAACGTGCCCAGGCAGAATGCCGAGTTCCCCCTCCGTTCCCGGCAGATAGACATTCTCCACTTCACCAGAGAAGCTCTTCTTCTCCGGAGTCACAATATCGAGCGTCAAGGCCATGGGAGTAGGAGAGGGGTGGGATTAGCCTTTGTCGACGGTATCAATGCCACCCTTCATGTAGAAATTACTCTCAGGGACATTGTCATACTTACCGTCGAGAATCTCAGCGAAGCCCTTCACGGTATCGGCAACCGGAACGTAGACCCCGGGAGTGCCCGTGAAGACTTCAGCCACACTGAAGGGCTGCGACAGGAAGCGTTGAATCTTACGGGCACGGAAGACACTCAGTTTGTCTTCGTCGGAGAGTTCGTCCATGCCGAGAATGGCAATGATGTCCTGCAGGTCCTTGTAGCGCTGCAACACGCCCTGCACTCCCCGCGCGACGCGGTAGTGCTCTTCGCCGACCACGTCGGGAGCGAGCGCGGTCGAGACCGATGAGAGGGGATCCACCGCCGGGTAAATGCCGAGCTCCGCGAGAGAGCGCTCCAGCACCACCGTCGAATCGAGGTGCGCAAAGGTGTTGGCAGGGGCGGGGTCGGTCAGGTCATCCGCGGGAACGTAGACGGCCTGGAACGAGGTGATTGATCCTTTCTTGGTCGAGGTGATGCGCTCCTGAAGGCCGGCCATCTCTTCCGCGAGAGTGGGCTGATAACCCACCGCCGACGGGGTCCGTCCAAGAAGGGCCGAAACCTCGGAACCGGCCTGCGAGAATCGGAACACGTTGTCCACGAAGAGAAGCACGTCCTGGTTCTCCTCGTCACGGAAGTACTCCGCCATCGCGAGCGCAGAAAGCGCCACGCGGAGACGGGCTCCGGGAGGCTCGTTCATCTGGCCGTAGGTGAGGGCTACCTTCGATCCCTCGCTGATGACCTTCGGCATGCCATGCTCGTCAAAAATCAGGTTCCCGTTGGCATCTTTTTCCGCGTTGATGACGCCCGCCTCGATCATCTCCATCCAGAGATCGTTCCCTTCCCGGGTCCGCTCTCCCACACCGGCAAAGACCGAGTAACCACCGTGATTCTTCGCGATGTTGTTGATGAGCTCCATGATGACCACCGTCTTGCCAACACCCGCACCACCAAAGGCCCCAACCTTACCACCCTTCGTGAACGGGCAGATGAGGTCGACAACCTTGATGCCGGTTTCGAGGATTTCGGTCGAGGTGGCCTGATCAACAAGCGGAGGAGCCGCGGCGTGAATCGGGTAGCGCTTCTCGTGCGGAACCGGACCAAATCCATCCACTGCGTCACCCGTCACATTGAAGATCCGGCCCAGCACACCGGCCCCCACGGGAACGGTGATCGGATTGCCGGTGTCGACCAGGGTCATTCCTCGCTTCAGACCATCGGTGGTTGTCATCGCAACTGCCCGAACCCAACCGTCACCGAGGTGCTGCTGCACTTCGAGGACCAGGGTGGACTCGGACCCGTAAAGGTCGTAGGTGACCTCGATGGCATTGTAGATCGAGGGCAGCTTCTCAGCGCTTGAGAAATCGGCGTCCACCACGGCGCCGATGATCTGAACGATTGTTCCTTGGTTACTCATTGAGTGTCTGGTGTTGGGAGTGGTGTGAGGGGCGTTTACTGACTGGCTGTTATTCCATGGCCTTCATGGCCGTCGTGATCTCGAGCAACTCAGAGGTAATCGCAGCCTGGCGCACCTTGTTGTATTCGAGCGTAAGATCCTTGATCATGTTTTCGGCGTTGTCGGTGGCGCTCTTCATGGCGACCATCCGGGCCGAGTGCTCCGAGGCGCGGGCCTCGAGGAGCATCTGGTAAACCTGGTAGTTGAGGTAAAGCGGGAGCAAGGCCTCGAGGACCCCATCGGGGCTGGGCTCGAAGATGTAGTCGCGCAGCATGCTCTCATCCTTGGTGATCTCGGCGACTTCGCCGTCTTTCCCGATCCCTTCGTAGGCCCGCTTCTCAGCCAAGGTGGAAGCCTCGACGGGGAGCAACTGCGAAACCCAGGGCGTTTGCGTGAGGGTCGTTTCGAAGTTTGTGAAGGCCACCTTCACCGCGCTGTATTCGCCGCTCAGAAACTGCTCGGTGAGATAGGCCCCAATCGATTTAGCTTCAGAAAACTGAGTCGGATCGCCGACTTTCCAGTCGGAGACGATTTTACTGCCAGTCTTTGCCAGAGACTGCCGAAGCTTACGACCCACCGTGACGACATCGGAATCCTCCGCCATCTCGACCCGCACCTTCTTGAGCAGGTTGGTGTTGAGTCCGCCGCACAGTCCCTTGTCGGTGGAGATCACGAGCATGAGCTCCTTCTTGCCTTTCGGGGTCTGCAGGAGCTTGTGGTCGTCCTCGCTGATGTTGTCCTTGAGATTGACGAGGACCTGGTTGAGGCGATCCGCATAGTCGCGTCCCGCGATGGCCTGGTCCTGAGCCTTCTTCATCTTCGCGGCCGCCACCAATTGCATCGCCTTGGTGATCTGCGAGGTGTTCTTGACCGACTTGATGCGTCGGCGAATGTCGCGAAGGTTGGCCACGAGAGGAAGAGTCTAAAGTCTGACGGTCGAGAGGTGGGGAGTTAGCTCCACGAAGCTTTGAAGTCCTTGATCGCGGTTTCGAGACCGCTCACGACCTCTTCGGTGAGTTCCTTCTTATCGGCGATGAGCTGGAGCAGATCCGCCTTGCGGGTGGAGAGGAACTCTTCGAGAGCTTCCTGGCACTCCTTGATGCGCTTCACTTCCACGTCATCAAAGTAGCCGTTCTGCATGGACCAGAGAATGGAGACCTCCAAGTCGAGGCCCATCGGGCTGTACTGGTTCTGCTTGAAGAGTTCCACGATCCGCTGGCCACGTTCGATCTTCGCCTTGGTGGCCTCATCGAGGTCGGAGCCGAACTGCGCAAAGGCCTGCAACTCGCGAAACTGCGCGAGATCGAGCTTGGTCGTTCCGGAAACCTTCTTGATGGCCTTGGTCTGCGCGGCCGATCCCACTCGCGAGACTGAGAGACCCACCGAGATGGCGGGGCGGATGCCTTGGTAAAAGAGGTCGGTCTCGAGAAAAATCTGACCGTCCGTGATCGAGATCACGTTGGTCGGGATGTAGGCGGACACGTCCCCAGCCTGGGTCTCGATGATCGGCAGGGCGGTGATCGACCCACCACCTTCCTTGTCGGAAAGACGAGCGGAGCGCTCGAGAAGACGGCTGTGGAGATAAAACACGTCACCGGGATAAGCCTCCCGACCGGAGGGGCGGCGCAGAATGAGCGAGACCTGGCGGTAAGCCACCGCCTGCTTCGAAAGATCATCATAAACGATCAGGACGTCCTTGCCCTGGTCCATGAGATACTCCGCCATCGCACAACCGGCGTAGGGCGCCAGAAACTGGTTGGCGGCGGAGTCGGAAGCCGCGGCCGCCACGATGATGGTGTTGTCCATCGCATCCGCCTTCTCAAGAATCGAGATCGTCCGGGCGATGTTGGACTGCTTCTGGCCGATCGCGACATAAACGCAGTAGAGCGGCTTGTGGTCCTTGAGCGTTCCTTCCCGCGCGGCCTTGTTCTGCTGGGCCTGCGAAATGATGGTGTCCACCGCGATGGTGGTCTTGCCGGTCGAGCGGTCTCCAATGATGAGCTCGCGCTGACCGCGGCCGATCGGGATCATGGCGTCGATGGCGGCGATGCCGGTCTGCACCGGGACACTCACCGACTTACGCTTGATGATTCCCGGAGCGATCTTCTCCACCGGGTAATCGGTCTCGGACTGGATTTCTCCTTTTCCGTCCACCGGGCGGCCCAAGGCATCGACCACGCGGCCGAGGAGGGCTTCGCCAACCGGCACGGAAAGGAGGCGACCGGTAGTGTGACATTCGTCGCCCTCCGAAATGTGCTGGGAATTACCGAGCATCACCACTCCGACTTCACTTTCCTCAAGGTTAAGTGCGAGGCCAAAGAGATTGCCGGGAAACTCGATCATCTCGTTGAGCTGGGCTTCGCTCAGGCCTTCGACCTTGGCGACCCCGTCCCCGATTTCCCGCACGGTCCCGACGTTGGTCTTGGCGACCCCGGCGGTGACGTTGGCGATTTCCTGTTCCAGTTCCTGAAGAATATTGCTCATGGAAGAGAGTGTTAGTGGAGGTGAGAGGGTTTGTTAGAAAGCGTTCGCGAGGCGATCGAGACGGGACTTCACGCTGCCGTCCCAAACGTCGTTGCCGACGCGGACGCGCATGCCGCCCAGGAGGGCGGGAGTTACTTTGAATTCGAAGGAAAGATCGGCCCCGTATTTGGTCGTCAGCCCCGCCTTGATGCGGTCCTGGGTGGCGGCATCGAGGATCTCGGCGCTCTCGACCACCACTTGGCGACGTTCCATTTCGATGCGGGTGAGGCGCTTGAGTTCGTGCAGGATCGCCTGCCAGCCACGGGGCTTGTCGGCGGCGATCTTCTTGAAAACCTTGCGCAGGTTTTCGTCCACCACGCGGTCCCCCTCCACGCACATGCGGAAGGCACGGCGGGCGGTGGTTGCAGCTTCGCGGGAGACTTTCATGAGGGGAATCTACTTAGCCTTCGACCTTGGCGAGCGCTTCTTCGTTGATGCGCTTCTGGTCGTCGTCGTTGAG
>JAPKFB010000073.1 GCA_028821775.1 Roseibacillus sp. | reverse complement strand
ACGGGAAGCACACTGCTGTCTACCGAGTGGCCTTACGACAGGCGCGCCAAGGAAGCCGCGCCTCCCAAGACGATGCCTCTGGTGAGGGAGTTTTGCAGAAAGACCGCGGCCAGTAGCTTCCCTACTCCGAGGAAACGCCGTTTTGAGACTGGTAGTGGAAAGTACCGTTCCCATTGGTTGAGCGCGGATTACTCAAAGGAAGGAAGCGGGGTCACCATGTTTGCCTATGAGTTTGCCAAGGCCTTGAACCGTCCAGGTATCCCGCAGGGATTTATCACCATGTCATCCGGGCGGGGAGGGCGTAATCGCCAGTTCGCCTCTCCGCTGTCCTGGACCTCCTTCCACGGCGTAAAGAATGTCAAGAACCCCGTCTTCAAGGCTCGACTCGACGAATTGTTTCTTCAATACCCCAATTCCGGGGTGGCAAGGAAGGCTGTCGCCAAGCACGTTGATGAGGTCAGGGGTTTCGTTCAAGGCATCGCCCAGGCAGCCCAACAAGGCGCGGCTCCGTCGACCTTCGCGCTCCAGGCACCCTCCTTCCCGGAAGCGGGCAAAGGTGGAACAGTTGCCTCCGATACCATTCCCACCTATGCCTACAACTGGTGCGTGAGCCCGCTGACCCCCATGGGCGTGGCTGGGGTGATCTGGGTGCCTTCGGAAAGCAACCTCGGCGAGGACTCCCGCCACTATGCGGCCGAGTTGGAGACTTACGCCAGGAGCCTTGCGGAGACTTACGGACAGGATAAGGTTCAGTTTCTCTATGCCCAGCCAAGCGCCGTGCTGGTGGAGGGAATAGGCAAGCCGAAGATCGAGAATGCGCTGAGCGTCGAGTTTGGCGAGTGGCCGAAGAGCCTCGAGGAAGTAGCCAGCGAGCTCGGTGCACTTGTGGCGGAGAAACTCCTCACCGAGAAAAACAACTAGACTGGGGGAGGTGACTATTTGCCGAAATGTCGAGGTCCAAGGCCTGCGTCGGACAGAGAAGACGATGGACAACTAACTCCAGCCACCCACACCAATGACTATGAGAGAGCATACCGCCCAGTCCCTCGCCGCGCTTGCCGTATCGATGATGGTCGGGTCAGTCCACGCGAAACTCATGAGCCAACTCGTGGGTCGACGTCCAGGCGCCAAACCGCGCGGCGCCTTCATCACCAGGGACTTCGGCGAGGAGTTCGAGAAGGGGCCAGTGAAGATTGCGGTGACCAGTTTCATGAGAGACGGCAACAGGGCCATCGTCGCGAACCCGCAGGTTTTCGGAAGCTGGAGGACTGTCGCGCTGGTTCAATCGCTTGAGGAGTTCAATCCTGAAAAACCCTTGACCGGCAAGCACGCCCCTCTTAATGGGATAGGCTTCCAGGACAAGGAGCGGACCGCCTCGGAAACCTGGATCTGGTCTGGTGTCAGACTCATGAATCTCGAGCGCTATGAGGCGTTGAAGATGACGCCCGGGCGCTTCGAAGGGGTCGATTACCTGGTCATCGAAGCCGGAGCGTTCGGCACGCGGAACAAGCCGGGCTGTAAACCGCAGTTGATCATAATGAAGCGAAAGAAGATGCCGGAGCCCCGTCTTCCAAACAGTCAAGCCAAGCAAGCTCAGCCACTATGAACTCAAGTAATCGGACCAACCGCCTTTCAGTTCTCGCCACGGTGGCGTTGATGGGGTTCTCCCTTCATGCGGGGGCAAAAGTCATCCCCGCCGAGCTCCCCGATCCCGATGGCAAGCCGGGGGACGCCAGTAAACCGGTCAAGGTCTACATCCTCGCCGGTCAGTCGAACATGGTAGGGATGGGCAACCTGAGCGGCGCCCGGAACGTCTACGATGGGGTCTATCTCAGCTCCAATCCCGATGTGCCTGATGGACCGCTGCAGATTTATAAAGTTGGGAACTACAAGACTGCTCCCTTGGCGGTCTATCTTCCCGACGGCACGAAGACAGACAAACCAATTGTGGAAGGAGAGCTGGAGGTGTCTCAACACGGGGTTTATCAACTGCACTGCGGATTCGGTGAGAATTCCTACAGTGTCATGCAACTCGACGGCAGGGAAGTCTACCGTCGCGAATTGGGTGGCAATCCTGTCAATCAGGGCCTCACGCTCCAACCTGGAACGCGTTACAAGTTCAAGATTTCCGGCTTCAAGGGTGTTCCGCCGAGGTTCTGGATGGAGAAGACCGACCTGCTCGGTAATGGGGATCTCGATGCAGTGGTCAAGCGGGAGGGGAAGTTCCCCTGGTTGCTTGATGCACAAGGCGAATGGACGGTGCGCAACGATGTCTACTTCCAGGAGGCCCGGCTGGCGAAGGACGGCAAGGGTTCGCCCCTGAGTGCCACCTCAAACGGCAAGTCGATCGGCCCGGAACTCGGGTTTGGTTATGTGCTAGGGGATTTTCATGACGAGCAGGTCCTGCTGATCAAGACAGCCCAGGGGAATCGCTCGCTGGGTTTTGACTTTCGTCCGCCATCAAGCGGTCGGACTGATCCGGGTAACGAGTTTGAGTCCGCTGAATACAGGCTGATGGTTGAGGGCGTGCGCAAGACTTTGGATAACATTGCCAAGGTCGTCCCCGGTTACAAGGGGCAGGGCTACGAGATTTCCGGCTTTGTCTGGTTCCAGGGCCACAAGGACAGCTATACGGAAACCTTGATTGCCGAATACGAGAAACATCTGGTCAATCTGATCAACGACGTCCGCAAGGAGTTCAAGAAGCCAAAGCTGCCGGCAGTGGTCGCCACCATCGGATTTGGCGGACACAACATGCAGGAAAAGTTCCTGAAGATTCACCAGGCCCAGATGGCAGTTGGTGACGCCAAAAAACACCCGGAGTATTACGGCAACGTCGCTTCAGTCGATACACGCGATTTCTGGCGTGAGGTGGACGAGTCCCCAAAGGGCGAGGATTATCATTATAACCGCAATGCCGAGACCTATATGTTGATTGGAGATACCCTGGGGCGCGCGATGGTCAGGCTTCTTGGTGGCAAAGCGGAACCCTTTCCGCGGGTTCCGCGCCCTGAACGCGTCGCTGCGGGGCAGGGCGATGAGACTTCAGAAGAGAAAAAAACCGCTGCACAGAATGCATTAAAGGCGATTATCCTCGATGGAATCACGGCTTCCTACATTGCCAACCCGCGCTACAACAAGGCCCTGCTCCAGGAGGCTTCTGGCGAACGGCCACAGCGGGCAAACCAGTTCCTGCGTGGCGCGATGTACGGACTCGAAAACTGCTACCAGGCTGCCGGAATCGACGACCACGATTGGCATTCCTTCGGTCCCAACCTTGATGCCGTGCAGTGGAGTTACTACAGCTTTGACCCGCAGGAGAGCCAACCCAAGGAGAAAGGCAGCCGCTACCGCAAGGTGACCTATCCCGCCGGCATGGAGAACTGGTCCGCGCCCGACTTCGACGCCGCTAAAGTCGGCTGGAAGAGCGGGCTGCCGCCCTTCGGCCAGCTCGACGGCAAGCCAGAGCCGCTCCGGACTTGTGACGAGCACTCGCAATGCCGATGCGGGGTAAAACCGAATACGCTGTGGGAAAAGGAAGTGCTGTTAGTGCGTGGCACCTTCGACATCCCGCCGCTCAAAGACGGCCACCGCTACCGCATCGTGCTCGGCGGTAGCAACCACGTCAACACCGGCGAGGGCTACGCGATCTACGTCAACGGCAAGCTCTTCGCCGAGTCGAACTCGGGCGTTCCCAATCGTCAAGGTGGGCAGCCGCGTGGCGGTCATGTCTACGCCGATCTCCGCGACGAATTCAAAGGTGGCAAGGTGACCATCGCGGCCACCAGTTTCTTGCGCTACAACAACCCGCGCGGCCCCCTCCCTCCGTACGGGCATCTCTCGCTCTGGATCGAGGAACAGAAAGTGCCGCCGGTCGGGGAAAAGACGAACAGTGAAAAGGGATCCTGACCTGCTCCGGAACAATTTTGACTTCATGACCATCACACGCCTGACGATACTTGCTCTTGTCCTGGGATGCGGCGGCGCATGCGCCGCTGAGAAATCCTTCTACAAGAATCCCCACGGACTCTTCTCCACGCGGCCAAGCGAAACGAAATCGCTGCAGACGATCAAACGCTTCGGTCCGGTCGGGATCGGGATCGACCTGCTCCCGCCGGCCTTCACGATGCGGATCCTCAATGTCGAGGCGGCCTCGCCGGCAGAGGAGGCCAAGCTGAGGCCGGGGCAGATCATCGAGACCATCAACGGGCAGAAACTTGCCGAGATCGACCCGCGGATCCAACTTGGTCAGATCCTTGCAGCTGCGGAGGCAACGGATGGCGTGATCAAGTTTATGGTCGCGGACAAGCCGGGCGGCAAAGCGCAGGCGGCGATCGTGAAGATCCCAGTCCTCGGAGCCTACAGCAAGACCTGGCCGTTGAAGTGTCCGAAGTCGGACAAGATCGTGCGCCAGGTGGCTGACTATCTGTCCAAACCCAAGTCCACTGAAGGCCTCGGCGGGATCGGCATGCTCTTCCTGCTCTCCACCGGCGAGGACAAGGATCTGGAGGTGGTGCGCAACTGGGCGCGCAAGGCACCAGCTCATACCTACCCCTGGTACCTCGGCTACGGTGGGATCCCGCTCACCGAGTGTTACCTGCGCACCGGTGACCCTGAGATCTTCGCGAACATCCAGAAGTGGGTCGACAGCGCAGCGAAGACCCAGCACAACGATGCTTGGGCTGGTCGGGGCAGCGCGCTCACCGGTTACGGCAAAGGGCACCTCAATGCAGCCGGCACTCACGTGGTCACCTTTCTATTGCTGGCCAAGGAATGCGGCGCAGACGTGCCCGATCGCACCCTGCAGGGAGCACTGAGACATTTCTATCGCTACGCCGGCCGAGGTAATAATCCCTACGGTGACGATCGCCCGTTCACCGGTTTTGTCGACAACGGCAAGAACGGTAAACTCGCGATCGCCATGGCCGCGGCGGCCGCGCTCACCCCGGACGGAGAGAACTCGGTCTATGCCAGGGCCCGCGACGTCTGCGCGATCCAAAGTTTCTACACCACCACCTTCATGCTGCACGGCCACACCGGCGGCGGCATCGGCGAGATCTGGCGCAGCGCCGCCATGGGCCTCCTCTACGAGAAAAAGCCCAAGCAGTACCGGGAGTTCATGGACAATCGGAAGTGGCACTACGATTTGTCGCGCCGCTACGACGGATCGTTCGGCATCCTTGGTGGGGGCGGCTATGACAAGGAACAGTGGGGCGTGGCCTTCCCGCTGGCCTACACCATGCCGCGCAAGACCCTGCGCATCACCGGCGCACCTCCGACCAAGTACTCCAAGCCCTACCAGCTGCCGAAACGTCCCTGGGGCACCGAGGCGGACGATGCTTTCGTCCTGCGGGGAGCGGTGTCGGGCAAGGACGGAAAGAATTACGATTTCTCGGGGGAAACCCTCGCCAACGATTCCAGCATGCATTTCCTCCGTCGCTTCAACGGCCCGGAGCAGCCGAGCGACGAAGAGATCCGCAAATACATGCACCACCATGATTTCAACATCCGGAACCTCGCTGCCCACAAGGCGCTGGGGATCAGCAGTGGTTACCTTGGTCGTAAATCCGGAGGCGGAACACTGCGTCCGGAGCTGGTGATGGAGTGCGTGCAACACCAGGACCCACGGGTTCGCCGGGCCATGTTCGGAGCGCTTATGGCGCGCAATGATGCGGTGACGCCGGAGATCTACGAACTTGCGGTGCAGGCGGTGCGCGCTCCGAAGGAATCCTGGTTCATCAAGGACGCTGCGATCCAGCTCGTTGCCCGTGGATCGGTGGATCAGATCGTGGCCCTGGTCGACGTTCTGCTGCCCTATCTGAAGCACGAGGAGTCGTGGTTGCGGAACGCCGCCCTGACTGCCCTGACCCCGGTGGCCGCAGATGAGCGTTGCTACAAAAAAGTGCTTCCTGCGATGGGCGAGTTGGTGAGGAACAATCAGCGGGTGTCGGTGACGCACGGATTCGCACCGGCGATTCGCGCCAAGATCAAGGCCGCCGGACCGGCGGTGCAGAAGCTGGCGACCGAGACCCTGAAGGAGACCTTCACCGGCTTTGCTGGCAAGAAAGCGAGTCTAGCTGGCCAGAACCTCAAGCCCACTTACGAGTATCACCTCGAAGCGATCGCAGCCTCGCTGGCTGACGTTCCCGGCGGCATGGACGTTCTCTACGAGGTTGCACGGAAGAAGCACCCCGATCAGATCCTGCCCTACAAGGAGATCTTCCTCGCTGCTGACCCGAGCACCTTCGGCCCCAAACTGAAGACGGCGATCACCCCGATCATCACAGAGGAACTCATCCCCGAGTTCGTGGGGAAGAATCGCAAGCGACTGATACCCTTGGCCGCCAACGAAGTAAAATCGGGATGGCCCGGCGGCAAAGGCGACCCCATCGATGACCTGGCTTCTCTCTACATGCGTGCCGGCCGGGACGGATTCGACTGGCACATGTTCACGGATCTGCGCAACGCGGAGTGGTCCTACCACAGCTTCGACCCGGTCGCTGCCGAGCAGGTTCCCTTTGACCAGCTCGTCTCCCGCTACCGTGAGGTGACCCCGCCCAAGGGAATGGAGGACTGGTTCGCCGCCGACTTTGATCCCGCCCAGGCCGGTTGGAAGACGGGCAAGAGCCCCTTCGGCAACTACAAGGGGAAGATTCCCGAGGGCCCGATCACGAAGTGCTCGTCCGGCTGCGTCGGCCCGGGCTGCTACGGCGCGACCAAAGTGAACACCCTGTGGGAGAAGGAAGTCCTGCTCCTGCGGGGCACCTTCAAGATTCCGCCGCTGAAAGAGGGCCACCGCTACCGCCTGCGCGTCAATTCCGGTGAACACGTGGGCGCCGGCGGGGGACATCTCATCTATATCAACGGGAAGCCCTTGATCGAGGCCAATCAGGGCAGTGGTCGCGGATCGGGCGGCCGTCCCAAGGGCGCCTACATCACCAAGGAGTTCCTCGACGACTTCAAGAGTGGGGAGGTGACCATCGCGGTGAAGACCTTCATCCGCTACAATGCCAAGTACAGCACCAAGCCGAGCAGCAAAACGCCCCAAGGCAAGATCTGCCTCCACCTCGATGAGCAAAAGTTACCTCCGATGGGCGACGAGCTCGTCACCAAGTCGGCCAAAGTCGTCCCCATGTTGTCCTCCGAGTGGCAGGCCAGGATCGATCCGGAAGACGCTGCGCAAAACCCCGACGACAACCTGTTCCGCTGGGACGGAAAGTTTGCTGCGAATCCGAAAGTCATGGGGAGCTGGAACGTCATCGCCGAGGTGGCGGAGTTCGCCGAGTTTGATCCGGCGAAGAAAACGAATGTCCGTAGGACTCTGTTCTCCACCATCACATTCAAAGATGGCGGAGCGACCGCCAATCCGACCTCGGTCTGGTCCGGCGGAATCCTGATGGACCTGAACAATTACCAGGCCTTGAAGATGGAGGTCCGGAAGGTGGGCGCCGCCGAGTTTCTGTTCGTCGAATCCGGTGGCTTCAGCACGCGGAACAAGCCTGACTGGAAGTCGAAGTGGTACGTCATGAAACGTCCGTGACGTTTCGAACCTGACCTGACTTGACTGGGGACGATGGTCATGCTCGTTGTCTCCGGAAGACAACGCAATCGGAAGTGCAAAACAACCAATCTATGAAATCCAATAAAGTAATCAACGTATCGAGCCTTCTGGCGACGATGTGCCTGGGAATGACCAGTTTCTCGAATGCCGAGAGCAAACTCCCCGATCCGGATGGCAAGCCCGCCGACATGAGCAAGCCGGTGCAGGTCTACATCCTGATGGGCCAGTCCAACATGCTTGAAATGGGCAAGGTCAAGGGCGGTGACGGCTCCCTCGAACACGCGGTGAAGGAAAAGGAGCTCTACCCCTACCTGGTCGACGACGCGGGTAAGTGGACCGAGCGCAAGGATGTCCGCTACGTGCGCGTCATGGGAAGTGGCGGCCCCGGCAAAACCAAGCTCTTCAACAACGAGTGGATGACCGTCAGCGGCGGCAAGATCGGCGTTGAGATAGGGATCGGCCATCACGTGGGGCATGCCACCGATGCGCCAGTGATGATCCTCAAGAGCGCGATCGGAAATCGTGCCCTGGGCTGGGACCTGCTGCCTCCGGGCAGCGAGGGATTTGAGTTTACCGACTCCAAGGGCGTGACCTGGGTTCATCCTGGCTACAAGGGGTCGCCCGAGCGTTGGAAGAAAGGCTCCGAGCCGAAGAAGATCGGCTGGTACGCCGGCCTGCAGTACGACGGCGATGTCGCCAGGGCGAAGAAGGTGTTGGCTGAGCTCGACAAGTATTACCCCGGCGCCAAGGAATACGAGGTCGCGGGTTTCTGCTGGTGGCAGGGTGATCGGGACAGTCGCAGTGCCGCGCTTTCCGGTCGCTACGAGAAGAACCTGGTCCATCTCATCAAGCAGCTTCGCAAGGACTTCAATGCGCCCAACGCCAAGTTTGTCAGTGCCTCGCTTGGGCAGACCAAAAAGGGAGCCACCGATGGCGGCGGGAAGATCCTTGACGCCATGCTCGCGGTCGACGGCGCATCCGGCAAGTATCCGGAGTTCAAGGGCAACGTCGCGTCCGTCTACACCCACCCCTTGTCAAAGGGAAGCAGCTCCGGCGGTCACTACGGCGGCAACGCAGAGACCTACATGAACATCGGCGAAGCGATGGGCGAGGCGATGGCGAAGTTGCTCAAGGGCAAGTGATCCAGCCCCGAATATATGAAATTATCCGGCATGTGAGGACGCGTCACAGATACGCAAATTGGATGTCGGAGATGGTTGCTTGTTGGAAGAGGAACCGGAGAATGACGTTTTAGGCTCCCATGGAGCTAATCTGCTCCTCACAACTATCATGACCTCCCTCAAGAGAAGACTCCTCTCATCTCTCGTCCTCGTTTTGTTCGCCGTGGGTGTCGAGGCGCGGACGTGGACCAGTGCAGACGGCTCGAAGACTTTCGAGGGCGAACATGTGACCCTGAAGACGCTCGCCATGGGAGACGAGAAGTTCGGCTACATTGTGGATGCCGCCGTCGAGTCGCAAGCGGCTCGGCAAGCCGATGACGGAAGATGAGGGCTGGTATGCCGGAACCTCATATGACCGCTATGTGAAGCACGCAAAGAGCGTGCTGGAAAACCTCGAGGATAACCTTCCGGGTTACAAAGGGCAGGGATACGAGCTGGCCCTTAACGGCAGCATGATGGATTTTCTGAAGGACGACGCTTGAAGGATCGAACGGCAGCTGACCGCGGAGGATAAAGATCGGTTCGCGGTGTAGACCGATTCCTTCGAGTCCTTGCAAAAGATTGAGCGGGAGAAAGCCAAGCTAACTGGCAAAATCAAGAAGCATGCTCCCGTGCTGAGCGACCGATACGACAGCCAGTTCCCATCGGATCGGATTGGATCGCACTTTGAAATTGGGAGTGCTGCTTTAATCGCCGGCATGACGAACGTCCTCACCTTGCGTGTGGACACGTTGGGCGTGACTTACAAGGAACTTGGCATACAAAAACACGTCCACGCCCTTGGGCACAACGATCCCGGCATCTCCTCGAACGGGTGGGACGGGCTGCGTTGCAGAATGGAAATCGAGAAGCTGCACCTGAAGCATATCGCGGACATGGCCCAGAAGCTCGATCGCGTCCCGGAAGGCAACGGCACGATGCTCGACAACACGCTCATTGTCTACATGTCCTGCAACGGCGGCGACCATCATGGTGGGCAAGCCGACTGGCTGTTTGTCCTGGTCGGAGGCATGGCCAACAAACTGAAGATGGGCCGCTACATCGAGTATCCCAAGTATCGCGAGGAAGGGCATCGCACGATTGCCAATCTCTATCTGTCTCTGATGCAGGCCGCCGGGATGCAAACCCCGGAAACCTTCGGACAACCGGATGCCAACCTCAAAGACATCGATGTGACCGGCCCCTTGGCGGAGTTGATGAGGTGACCCCGGCTTTAACTGATCGACACAGAGAAGATGTCCAGAAGACTCGGACATGGGCACCGGTGTAGCCGCCCTATCCGCCCGGATGGGCTTGATGAGAACACGATATCAAGGCACAAGAAGGACGGCCTCATGAAATCGTTCCCTTTTCTCCCATTGATCGGCTTGGTCCTGCAGGTCATCCTCCTCTGTTCGCATGGGCTCGGTGCAGAATCAGTCACGTTCCCTCCGCATACGTTCACGATTCCTGAGGGCTATCTCTTGGAGCGGGTCGCCGCACCGCCGTTGGTGCAGAGGCCCATTCACATGTGTTTCGATGAGAATGGCGTGCTCTATGTCACGGACAGTTCCGGGAACACGGACATGGCTCCGACCCAACTCAAGAACCCAAGTCATCGGGTCCTGAGATTGGTCGACCACGACGGAGATGGAGTTTTTGATGATTCGACCGTCTTTGCCGAGCGCCTGCCTTTCCCGGAAGGCATCCTTGTCCACGAGGGGGCGATCTATGTGGGAGCTCCACCCCACATTTGGAAATTCCGTGATACCGATGGCGATCACGTGGCGGATGAGCGAACGGTCTGGTTTGATGGTGGGTCCATCGAAGGATGCGGCAACGATCTGCACGGACCATACCTTGGGGCGGACGGATTTTTTTACTGGTGCAAGGGAGCCTTCGCACCACAGAGCCACCTGCTCGCGAACGGGAAGACACTCAACTCGAGGGCCGCTCATATCTATCGCGCGAGGCCCGACGGGAGCCAACTGGAAGTAGTCATCACCGGCGGAATGAACAACCCCGTTGGACTGGCATTCAGCGAGACCGGAGAGCGTTTTCTGAGCGGAACCTTCTTTGATCTTTCCGGGCCCGGAAAACGCGACGGTATCCTGCATGCCGTTTACGGTGGAATGTACGGCAAGAAGAACGACCGCGTTCTCGCACCGCACCCCAGTTCAGGAAGCCTGCTGCCGATCCTGACCCAGATGGGTCCCGCCGCTCCATCCGGCATCGTGATGCCCAGAAGTGAGGCCCTCGGCATGCGGGGCGACTTGCTTTGCGCCGACTTCAACCTGCGGCGCATTTCGAGACACCGGTTGAGCGGGCACGGATCGACTTACACCGCTGCTACGAGCACATTCCTCAAGAGCGATCAAAGCGATTTTCATCCCACCGATGTCATCGAAGATGCCGATGGCAGCTTGCTCGTGGCGGATACGGGCAGTTGGTACATGATCTGTTGTCCCACTTCAAAGGTCGCCAAGCCCCAAATTCGGGGCGCCATTTATCGGGTTAGGAAAGAGCATTCGCCCGTTTCCGAAGACCCCCGCGGCCTCGGACTGGACTGGACAAAGCCCGCCATCAGGTGGCTGTCCGACGAGCGACCCGCGGTGGTCAAGCGGGCCATCGAGGCCCTGGCGGGGAAGGGCAAGATCGAGGCCTTGCGTTCCGCCAAAGCTCGCGTTCCCGCCCTCTGGGCCCTTCACCGCATTCCGGGCGAGGCGGCACGCAAGGCGGGGCGGGAATTTCTGAGCGCCGAATGTTCTGAAGTGCGCGCGGCGGCGATCCACAGCGCAGGGTTGTGGCGCGATCCAGCCGCGGTGGAACAGTTGATTGAACTGCTCGCATCCAGTGACGGGCCGCAGCGTCGACTGGCAGCCATGGCGCTGGGCAGAATCGGGGACCGCCGGGCCGCGAAGCCTTTGCTTGCAGCCGGCTCGGGCGAAGTGGATGTGTTTTTGAAGCATGCCATCACCTATGCGCTCTACGAGATCGGAGACAGCCAGGGCCTTCCCGAGGACCATCCGCTGGGTAAACAGGTTCGCCTCATGCAGCAGGTTGAACAGCGTAATCCAACGCCCCATGTCATGCCCGAAATCCAACTGGCGGATGTCGTTGAACCCGATCCGGATACCTTGGTCTTGCAACGCAAGCGCCTCGCAGAGTTGGTGGCCTTGTTGCCCAAGGGAGATCCCCGGCGCGGAGAAAAACTTTTCAAGAATGCAACTAAATCCCTGTGCCTCACCTGTCATGTGATGGGTGATCAGGGAGTGAAGTTCGGCCCGGACTTGACGGGCATCGGCTCCATCCGCAGTGAGCAGGATTTGCTGGAGGCCGTCGTCTTTCCCAGTTCATCGATTACCCGTTACTACGAGCTCGTGACGATTCAAAAGAAGGATGGGGGAGCAGCGGGCCTGATCCTACGTGACACGGTTGATAAGATTGTCCTCGCGCCTGCGCCGGGAGTGGAGCTCCCCATTCAGATTCAGGAAATCAAAGATGCCAAGTACTCGAACATCTCCCTGATGACTGCGGGTTTTGACGGCCTCTTGAATCCGGGAGAAATCGTCGATCTGGTGGCGTATTTGAGAGAGTCAACGTTGCCGACTACCTCAGTTTCGGCCGAGGGAAAACCTGCTGAGCAACCGGAGATTCCTTCGCATCAGACGGTGACCGTGCCCGGCCTGCATGCCTACGCGCAAAAGAGCATTGCCGCTGGCGAGGAGATCGAATTCAGGGTCAGCAGCAGCGTCCCCTACACCTTGAGCGTCGTGCAACTGGGTTCAGATCCCGAGAACCGGGACAAGGATCCGGTGTTGAAGACGATTCGTGTCGCGAGGCCCCAAGCGCAGGCGATTCATCCGGGTTCTTACGTGCACGTGACCAAAAGCCTGCTCGATGAGAGACGGCTGTCCCAGTTGACCCTGGAAGGCTGGATCCGCCCGTTCAGCCTGGCCGGATGGCAGGGCTTGATCACTCAGCACGATTATCCGGACCGTTGTGGAGTTGGCTTGTTTCTTAGCGAAGGTCGGATCGCTTTCCTGACTGAAGCAGGCGGTGCACTCGATCCGGCTTCGCTTCACCAAACCGAGCCGGGCCTGATCAAGACCCAGCGGTGGCATCACGTCGCGGGCTGCTGGGACGGGAAGGTGAAACGCATCTACGTGGACGGCAAGCTGGCAGCCGAGTTCCCCTTTGCCGGGGTGGTGCGGCCAGGGCGGACCGCGCTTCGGATCGGCGCGTACGGCAGCAAGGGAGTAGCTTCGAATTTCTACAATGGCGATCTCGCGATGTGTGCCGTGTATGACCGGGCCCTCGGTGCGGATCAGATTGTGAAACGCGTTGCCGATCGCGGACTGACGGTCCCAAAGGGCAAAGCCGTGCTGGGGTGCTGGCCGTTCACCGAGGAACGCGGAAGCAAGGTTGCCGATGCGAGTTCAGATCGCCGCGATGGGCGGATCATCAATCGGGGGACCTGGATGATCGGCGGTCCGAGCTTTAATGCTGCGGCGATCGGCCGACACGATTCGGAATACGATCCGACCCGGGACGAGAAGCGTGGTCACGGACTGAGACTGGCCGCAGACGAACTCTACAACGCTCGCTGGGAAGTCAGCCATCGGTTTCGCCTGCCTGCCGATGCCAAGTCCGGAGTCTATGCCGGACGGTTCGATTTTCAGGTGAACGGCAAGCCCATGCGATACTTCACCACCTTCATCGTGCGGCGCCCCGAATCGCGGCCCAAGTCGCCCCTTCTGGTGCTCGTCTCCTCGAATACCTGGCTGGCCTACAACTCGGCTCCCTTCCCGGTCAACCACGGGACGGGTCCGATCCAGATGGGCACCGGAGGCTTGGCCAGCAGTCACCCGAACGCCCCCGCCTATAGCTGTTACCGGGATCACCGCTACGGGCAGCCGACCTACAAGATTGGCATGAAGGTGCCGTGGCCGGCGGCCGGCCCGAACAAGACCTACATCAACAACGCTTACAGCCACCTGCTCCGCGGAGAGCGGTTCCTGCATCTCTGGTTGGACAAGCACGGATACGACTATGACGTCATTACCGACCATGATCTGCACCGGGACCCCACCGTGCTGAAGGGATATAAAGCGGTCTGCATCAACGGGCACAGCGAGTACTGGTCGGCTCGCGCTTACGACGGACTCGACAGCTACCTGAAAGCCGGTGGCGCGGCGGTGGTGATGTCCGGGAATACCATGTTTTGGCGAGTGAGCTTTGACGACACCGGCGAGGTGATGGAGTGCCGCAAGTTCGGGACGAGCATCGGGGGGCGCCGTGCCGCGCAGGTGGGTGAGCTTTATCACAGCCACGACACCATGCGCGGCAGCCTGATGCGCTTCTGCGGATTCCCCGCGTGGAAGGTAGTCGGGTTGACCTGCATCGGGTGGGGTGGCGGGAACTTCAAGCCCTACCAAGTCGATCGGCCGGATCATTTTCTGTTCAACGAGCCTCACAAGCTCGGGCTGAAGAAGGGAGATTCCTTCGGTTTCGTCTCCGGGACCAACGGATCGGTCGGTCACGAGTATGACGTGAGGCTGTCGACTTTGCAAAGGGCCACCGTGGACCCGGCACTGAAGGGGTTGGTCGAACCCGACGGGATGACCACCCTGGCACGCAGCCACGACAAGCGAAATGTCATCGACTTCAACGCCGAGGGCCACAAGCCGCGGGTGGGGGATGAACAGACCATCGCAGAGATCATTTACTGGGAACGCCCCGAGGGTGGGCGGGTGTTTCACACCGGGTCGATTGCGACCGCCTGGGGCCTGTATCACGACGAATCCGTAAGCGGACTGGTCAGGAACGTGCTGCACCACTTCAAGGTGAGCCCGAAGACAGAACCTTAAGCCTCACTGGCCAAATACGATTTTCGATTCTAAACCGGGACGACGAAACATCCATGCAGGCCTCTCACTTCTTCCCCATCCACTACCGTCCTGCACTGCGTGCGTTCTCTTGCACGGCAGCCCTTCTTCCTTCTGCAATCCAGATCTGGATTCGACGCGGCGGCTTCGCCGATGGCGAGGACGAGTATACCAAGGCTACGCCAACATGGGGTGAAGAGCTTCCCTGGTCCATGGCCGGTAGGCGTTGACAGCAGCGGGCGGCTAGACGGATGATGGGATCTTGAAAAACGAGTTCCTCCTCGACCCCGGGATCGCCTACCTGAACCACGGTTCATTCGGGGCTTGTCCACGGGTGGTGTTTGAAGCCTACCAACGTTACCAGCGCGAACTGGAGCGCGAACCGGTCGATTATCTGCAACGCCACTTCCGGGCGAAGATGGTTGGGGCGAGGGGGAGCCTGGCAGGCTTTCTGGGATGCGGGGCCGACGACCTCGCCTTCGTCCGCAATGCCACCTACGGCATGAACCTTGTGGCGCGTTCGTTACAAGTCGGGGCAGGGGACACCATCCTGACCACCGATCACGAGTACGGCGCGGTCGATCGCATGTGGCGGGCATTCGCGAGAGAGACCGGCGCGGAACTTGTTCGCGTGCCCCTCGTGCTCCCGGCGACTTCTCCCGACGCGATCCTGGAAGCCTTTCGCAGCCGGATCGATCCCTCGGTAAGGGTATTCGCCTTTCCCCACATCGCGGCGGTCCCCTCCGTTGTTCTTCCGGTCGAGGGACTGGTCCAGCTCGCGAAGGAGACAGGGGTGACGTCGGTGGTCGATGGGGCGCACGCTCCCGGACAGGTGCCGCTCGATCTCGGGTCGCTTGGCGCGGACTTTTACGTCGGTAACTGTCACAAATGGTTGCTCACCCCCAAGGGGGTGGGATTCGTCTACGCAGCAGCGCATCAGGCCGAGCGCGTGCGGCCGCCGGTGGTGAGTTGGGGGAACATCTCCGAAGGCACTTCGGCCCTGCTCTTGGAAAACGAATGGCAGGGCACGACCGACATTTCGGCCGTCCTCGCCGTGAGCGACGCCATCGAGTTCCTTGAAGAGCACCGCTGGTTTGAAAAGGTCGTGCCTCAGTGCGCGTGTCTCCTCGAGGGCGCGAGCGCAGCGCTCCTGGAGGTCACGGGAGAGCCTTCTCTTTATGGATCGCCAGGAATGCATCCGCCCCAGATGGCCTCCTTCCGTCTTCCGCCGGGTGCTCATTCGTCCCTGCACGCCGATCTCTATCATCAGCACAAGGTTGAGCTCCCGGTATTCTCCGACTCCCATGGCGAGTTCTTCCGCGTGTCGGTGCAAGCTTACAACAGCGAGGAAGATCTTGGGAGGTTGGTCGATGCCCTGCGCGCGCTTCTGTAAAGGAGGCCGCTACTGATTCTCGAGATAGTCGACCAACAAGCGCACGCCCACGCCGGTTCCCATTGCGCCACCCTGGTAGTCGCGGTTGGTTGCGCCCCAGGCACTGCCGGCGATATCGAGATGAGCCCATGGCGTGTCGCCGGAAAAATAGGAGAGGAAGGCACCACCGGTCGATGATCCGGCCCCGGTCCCCGGACTGCTGATATTGCGCAGGTCGCCGACCTTGCCCTTCATGTCCTTCTTGTGAAAGTCGATGATTGGCAAAGGCCACACCGCCTCGGAAGTGGTCTCGCCGGAGGATACCAAGGCGTCAATCAGCGACTGATCATTGCCCATCACGCCGCTGAGTTCGTGACCGAGCGCGACCACCACGGCACCGGTGAGAGTGGCGAGATCGATCATGGCATCGGGTTTGACCTTCTTGACGGCATAGGCGAGCGCGTCGGCCAGGATCAAGCGTCCTTCGGCATCGGTATTGAGCACCTCGATGCTCAACCCGTTGCAAGCGGTCACCAAATCGCCTGGTTTGACGGCGTTGCCGTCGGGCATGTTTTCCGAAGTTGGGACCAAGCCGTGCACCTCAACATCCGGAAGCAGTCCCGCGAGGGCCTGAAAGGTTCCCAGGACTGCCGCGCCACCGGACATGTCGTACTTCATCTCGCCCATCCGCGCCGAGGGCTTGATGCTGATCCCACCCGTGTCGAAGGTCAGGCCCTTCCCGACCAGGCAAATTCTGCGTCGCACTTTCCCGGCCGGTTTGTAGACTAGGTGAATGAGATAGGCCGGTTCCGTCGAGCCCCGCGAAACGGAGAGGAGCGACCCCATTTTCAGGTCCGCCATGCTCTTCTCATCGTGGATCCGGGCCGTGATGCGCGGGGAATCACGCGCGATCTTGCGCGCTTCCCGCACCATGTCGCGGGGGCGCATTTTGTTGGCCGGGGTATCCTGTAGTCGGCGGGCGAGACAATTGCCGCGCCCGATGATTTCTCCGCGCCGTGCACCGCCATTGACCACCTGATCGGCCTGGATTGTGATCCGGGTGAGCGTGGCTGCCTTGGCCGTGCTCTGGAAAGTTCTGAGCCGATAGGATCCCATCACGGCACCCTCGGCCAGGGCTTGCCCGAGGGTGGTCGCCTGCGACCCGAAGGCGAGGCCGATCCAAAACGTCAGCGAGGAGGTGTCGGTCTTCTCGGCCTTCCGGACTGCGATCGCAGCCGCGCGACGCACAATTTCCGGAGCGACGCTCTTGCCTCCGCCAAGGCCGATGAACAAGACCCGCTTGGCTGGTCCCTGAGTCGCATCGGTGAGCCGGGTTTCGCGGGCTTCCCCGCCAAAGGAGGCGAGGGCATTGGGCGGCACCGAAACGCCCTCCGGCAATTTTGGCTTCTTGTTCTTTGATGCAAGAACGACGACGAGGTCGGTCTTCGCCAGGCGTCCCGCCAGCGTCTTGTAAGTGATCTTCACCGCCGTCTGATGACGGGAAGCGGTCCCTAATTCCAGCTCAATCGCCCGGGTGGGCGGGATCGTCAGCCTGGAAGGGGGATGATCAAAGGGTATTCGAAGTAGATTCGACTTTGCGCCTGAGGAACACCTGTCAGGCCGTTATGGTTAGAGATCCCACCTGAATCTCGCATCTCTGCGCAGGCTTGCCCTTGTCCCCGCAGCCGGTGAGCAGGGCGCCAAGTGCAAGGAGCAGGGTCTTGGACTAGCATGGGGACTAGCATGGAGGGAAAGGGTGAAGATTGAAGGGCCGGGAACAAGGTGAACGCCGACCGCGAACGATCCCGCTCACAGGCTGAAATTGCAGGCGCTTGATTCACAGGAGATGACGATTTGAAAGAGAATGTCACGGGGCGAGATCGATCATCCTGGCTGAAAGTTCTCATGGGGTTTGAACGAGCCTGGGTTGGCTTCGCTCCAGAAAGGAGAAGGCGATGAAGCAGCCCGGCTAGGCAGCTTCACCGCCTTGCGGTAGAATTTGGTGATGGATGGGCCGCGCGTGCTTCTACTTCAGGATCACCTCGACATTGTCGATGCTCCAGCCGCTGAAGCCATCAAGACCAGGGTTGCTCTGGAATCGGAACTCGATGGTGATCGTCTCCCCAAGGACCGCAGCGTCAAGGTCTGCGCTGAACGAAACGAAATCGAGGTCGAGTAGAAAGACATCAGGATCGATCACTTGAAGTTCGGACAAGTCGCTGGCTTTCAGGATGCGCACCGTGCCAACATCCGCGAATCCGTCGGCATCCCGGTAGTGCTCAAAGACCAGGCAAGCCGCGGTGGCGCCAGGGAGATCGATGTCGGGCGACCGCAGGAAGATGTCGGAATCGCCTCCGTAGTCGCCAAGGTTGGTTGAGAAGGCGTTCAACGAGCCATCGGCACCGGTGAGCGGACCGGAAGTTCCGTTAGGAGTTCCCAGTTCCCACCTGGTGTTCCCGAAGGCATCATCGACCCCAGTGGTCCAGCCACCTTGGCCAGACTCAAAGTCATCAAAGAAGAGCGGCGGAACAGGGGCTGCGATCAGTTTGAAGAGTCGGAGCGCTTCCGCGGGCTTTGGGATGGAGGTCAGATTCAAGGGTGGGGTAGCAGCAATATTCTCAAAGCCTGGAACGAGGGACCAGCTGTTGGGATCTGGATTGCCGGCCGGATCGTCCGTGCTGGCGATGGAATAAACTTCCGAGCCGGAGCTGTTCCAACTGAAGTCGAGAGTTGCACCATCGTCGGCACTCGAGACCGTGAACCTGTAGGTATCCTCGCTCTCCGTGGTGATGCAGAGGTTGTCGATCAGGATGGTCTCGTGCGCCCCGCCCGTGCGGGCCCCAAAGGCCCAGATCATCTCGTCAGTGGCATTAAAGCCCGGGATCGGGATGTTCACAAAGTTGGCGTCGGTGGCATTTGAGAGGCCAGTGGTCGTGAAACTGGCGCCGTCGGTCGGATTCCAGGAAATCGTGGCAGTGCCGGTCACGGTTTGTTGCTGATTGAGCGGAGCTCCGGAGTTGAGGGCATGGTCGGTCTTCACTCCGCCGACGGCGCTCGAGATGTTGACGCCGTGCTCTCCACCGTTGTCCCAGGTGTCGATCACGAACGAGAGGGAATTGACATTGGGCCAGCCCTCCTCGCTCTCGCCATGCTGGAATTCAGAGAAGTCGTTCCCCATGGAGGCATCGAATGGGGGAATGGCGCCGAAGCTGAAGCTGAAGCCATCCGCCGGATTCTGGCCGGCGGTATCGCTGGTGAGGGTGTAATCGAAGACGGCCGTCCAACCATCCGAGGAACCGGTGAGCTTGGGGATGCGGAAGGAGGAGCGGGTGTTTCCCAAGCCATCTTGAGAGAGGCGCAGCTGATTGCCCTGCACGGAAGCGGGCCCATTGGTGCTCCTGACCGTGGAGAAATCACCGAGGTCGGTGCTGCCGTCCGGATATCCGTCGAAGTCCTGGCAGTAGGAGGTGGTCGGTGGCGACGAAACGTCACCGGGATCGGTGGGATCGCGCCCTAGAATGATCTCGATGCTATCGGAGGCGCCGTCGCCGTCGGTATCCGGCTTGTTGGGATCTGTGCCGGTATCGCTCGGGCCGTTGAAGGTGTCCGTGTTGGTCTCCACCCCGTCGGACAAACCGTCGTCGTCGCTGTCGCTGTTGAGAGGATCGGTGCCGGTGTCGGTCGGGCTGTTGAAGGTTCCGGTGTTGGTCTCCACCCCATCGTCCAAGCCGTCGCCATCAGTATCTACATCGGTCGGATCGGTATCCTGGGTAAATTCGTCGAGGTCGCTCACGTCGTCGCCGTCGAAGTCGCCGCCGCCGAGTTGGGTCAGGTTATCAATGGCCGCGAAGGAGAGTTCATAGGCGTCGGGGAGGCCGTCCCCGTCCGTATCTTCGGCGGGAAATGAGATCGTGGAGACTGGCGGACTGCCGGCGGCGGTGTCGCCCAGGGCAACCGTGCCCACGATCCCGGGACCGCTGATGCCGAGGTCGGCCCATTCTCCTCCGGTCTGTTCTCCAAAGACGTTGTCGAACGGAAAGATGCCCATTTGGGTGAGCGTGAAGAACTTGATCTGGTCCTGTGGACAGCACTCATGTTGGTCGGTGACCTGTCCATCGAAGGTATCCATTACAAAGTAGTTCGTGTCGTCTGCGCCGAGATGGATCGCGTAGGTGCCCGTCGTGAATCCCGTGAAATCGACAAAGCCATTCACGCGCACGCTGAAGTTGTCGAGGGTTCCGGCAAGAAATGGCCGGTTGTGGCCCGAGATCGTGGTTCCGCCAGGGCCATGATCGAGATAGGGCTCGATGATGGTGGTGCTTTGATTGGGCGCCGGAATGCCCGAGGTGTGCACGTTGTAGTTGCCCTGGCTGCCGCCGTTGATAATCACGTCGGAGTTGTAATGATTCTGTTGGTAATCCAAGCCTGCGACTCCTGGTCCGTAGGTGCCAAGACTTGGATTATTGATCGGAGCAAAAGAGGGCTGGATGAGCAGAGGGCCCGGGATCGACAAATTGTCGTTGGGGTCGGTTCTCTGAGTGATTTCGTAACTGTCACTGGCATTGTCACCGTCGGAATCGATGTCGAGTGGGTCGGTGCCGGTATCGGTCGGGCTGTTGAAGGTGCCGGTATTGGTCTCCACTCCATCGAGCAGTCCGTCGTCGTCGCTGTCATCGTCGAGGGGGTCGGTCCCGTTGGGCTTCTCGTCCCCGTCGCTCGATCCGTCTCCGTCGGTATCAGTATTGGTCGGATCCGTGCCCTCGGAAATCTCCTGGGGGTCATTCACCCCGTCCCCATCAAAATCGCCGGTGCTCAACTGGGTCAGGTCGGTGATCTCCAGATACGATAATTCGAGTCCGTCGGGGATGCCATCGCCGTCATTGTCGAGGTTGGGATCAAAACTGATGATCATCGATCCATAGCTCTGCCTGTTGCCATCGATGTCGAACACAGCTCCGCCGCCAATCAGGGCGTAATCAAACTCATTGGCGCTCGAAGCGGCGTTGGAAAAACCAAAGCCGATGCCGGCGGCTGACTGCGCGCCTCCGCCATCCTCGGTCATGAGGACTTGAGCGTCGAACCAACCGCCGCTGGCGAAGCTGTAGTCACCGAAGGTGCGGACGTTCCAGGCAACGTCGGAGTGGACCATCGATCCGCCCGTGGCGGTGAGGTCGGTGGCGCTGACGATGGGAGTGATGGTGATCTGGACCCGGTCGTCGAAGTTTTCGGTGAAGGAAAACTGGCCATCGTTGTCGTACAATTGGAAGGTGAAGGCGAGGTCGAAGTTGTCCCCGGAGAGGTCGATTCCGTGGCTCGGAGCGACTCCTTCGGTATCGACATTAATTTGAGTGATGATCGAGGTGCCAGAGTCGTCGAGGACTCCGATTGGCAGCGCAGTATCGGTGTTTTCCGGGAGGGCACCGGTGAAATCGTCCCCTCCGACGTTGAGTCCGTCCGTGCGCTTGAAAAGAATGTCCCCAGGAGAGTGAGATTGGGCGGTCACGGTGAGTGGGACCAAGATGACGGTACAGAGGATTGAAGCGAAAGCGGTATGGGGCTTCATAGGTTTTTTGGTTTTGTTTGAGACTGATTTTAAAGAGACCAAATGATCAGCTCATCTGTTATGGTTCTTGGTCATTCGAATCAGCCAAGGCAAGCGGATTCTGGATTGACCATGGGTTGTGAATTGTAAAGGTCTCCATAGTTTCAGAGGCCATAGTTCTAAGTTGGGAGAACCGGCCGAAGAGGCCTCCTCGGTCGACACCCTGACGGTCGGAAGGATGGAGCGTGCAGGGGGAGCTGGCAACCGCGTCGATCTCTGCGCCAGTCAGCTCACCAGCCCCTTGCGGGGCGGAAAGCCGGAGCGTGAACTGGGTTATGGCACGGTGAGATTGAAGTCATCGATGAACAATCCCGGGAAGGTCTCGATTTCATCAGAGGTCAAACGAAACTCGATCTTGATGATCTTGCCGAGGGCTTCGGCGGGAAGGGGCTTGCTGACCAGTTCCCAGGCGAAAGCCATGGAGTCGATGCTTGGAATCTCGCCGATGAGGGAGTCGTCTGCGGCATCGAGCACGGAGATGATTCCAAAGTCGAAGCCCTCCTCGATATCCCGGTACTGGTAGTAGTTCAGGGTCGCCCCACCGGCGGTGGTCAAGTCGATGGCGGGAGAGCGCAACCAGATGTTGGCGTTGATCGTATAATCGGAATGGAGGTTTGTTCCGAAACAATTGACAAGGCTGTTGGCGGTGCCCGGTCCGTTGGTGGGGATTCCCAGTTCCCAAGCGGTGCCGGCTGCTCCGTCCGATCCCACGGTCCAGCCGCCCTGACCGTTTTCGAAGTCATCGGACAAGATCGAGACTGGTGGGGCGGGGAAGGCCTCGATCGCAAAGAAGCGCTCGGGATCCGCGGGGTAGGGGAACGTGAGGACGTTGCGGGGCGGCGTAGCCACGATATTCTCATGACCGTTGTAGATGGGCCACGCGCCGGGGCCTGGCTCGCCCACGGCGGACAGGTCGGTCTCGCTGTGCACGGTGTAGAGTTCTCCCCCGATGCTGTTCCAGGAGAGTTCGAGCATTCCCGCATCGGCCCTCCGGACATCGAGTCCCAGGCGATTAGAGTTGTTGCGTGGTCCAAGGGGGGTGATTTCGCAGCTCGCGAGCTGGGCAATCTGATCTTCAGTGAGGAGCACGTCCCAGATCGCGACCTCGTCGATGCACCCGGTGAAGAAGTTTCCGGTAGCGTCATAAATTCCGCCCCCGCCGATATTGAAGGGGAATGCCGATCCCGATCCGAGGGAGGTGGTTCCTGTGCCCGCCTGCACGCCATCGAGATAGACCGTGCGTCCAGCGGCATCACCGGTGATGAGAATATGGGTCCAGGGAGCCGTGTTCGGGATGATGACATCCAAGGCTCCTCCGACATTGGTCCAGTGATGCAACTGGGTCGGGTTGATGAGCCCAAACTCCACCGCGTCGTTCTGACCGAACAACCCGATGCGGTTGCCGAGTTGTGGAGTATCGAACTTCACCCAGCCAGACATGGTGTATTCCTGCAGTCCACTGAGCAGCGAGGCATCAGTGCCAATGAAGTCATCAATGCCGTCAAACTTGATCGCAAAATCGCCATCCTCTCCACAGGCCCCGGGCACGATTTCCGGGTCACCATTGAGGGTGCCGTCGTTGCCGCCGGGCGAGAGGTCGGCGGTTGTTCCCCCGGCGCCTTCGTCATCGAAGGACCAGTAGCCGATGGGAAGAGCGAAATCGGGATGGGAGTCAGCGTTCAGAGGATCGGTTCCGACTTGGACTTCGGCGCCATCGGAAAATCCGTCGCCGTCGGTATCTGCGATATTCGGGTCGGTGCCCTGGGTGGTCTCCACCCCGTCGGTGAGGCCATCGCCGTCGGAGTCTGGATTGGTTGGGTCGGTTC
>JAPKFB010000016.1 GCA_028821775.1 Roseibacillus sp. | reverse complement strand
ACCTATTGGGCTACGGGAACGTGGCTTGCGAGCCGAGGACGGCATGGCGGATAATCCGAAAACCCGCTCGTTCACCCGAGCGGGTTTTTCCTTGCCCCCAAAGCACCACGGTTACTCCTCAAAGAGCTCTTGGTAATGCCGCCACCAGTTGCTTTGGAATCGCCGCGCGGGATCAGGTTCCTTTTTTTGCGAGAAAGTCGGCAAAGCGCGGATGGGCTTGCTCGACTTGAGTTCGGCTGGCCCATTTGTGACCGGTCAGAAAAAAGGATCCTCCCCGCAAAAGGGCGAGCTCAATGAGCGCGCAGAAAGCTCCTGAGGAGGGGGCGCTTTCTGGCAAGATAGTGGACAATGATCCCTGGCAGCATCCAGGGCTCAACCCGAAGGAGGAGCGCCCGAACCCACCTTCTCTCGATGGCGATTATCAGCCAAAGGGGTTGGCCTCTACTTCCGGGGATTGCTTCGAGAACATCCTCTTCACTCTCGGCCACCAGAGTGCTCAGCCGCTCATCCTTGGTCGCCCCCAATATACTGCGAGCCACCAAGATCCCCGTGTCACGGGGTGAATCACTTCGCATGTTGTTCCCCTCTTCGGTTGCCCATCACCGCCGAGAAACTCCCAACCTGCAGGATCCGCGGAACTAGCCGAAGTAGTCCACGCCCCAGTCGATTTTCATCCACTGGATACGCTCGCCTTCAAAATAGAATCTCCCGCAAAAACGCTCCCCTTCCATCATGCGCGGGAGCCAGTACTGATCATCTTCCCACATCAGATCGTAGGGAATCTTATAGCGGGGCGTCCACATTGGAATCGCTTCTTCCGTTTCGGTCGGGGTCCCTTCACATCCACTCGCCACGTAGACGTGGACAAAGATGTCGGGTATGTCAGTCATCGCGAAGGAGAGCTCACCCATCTTGCGAGGGTTCAGTGGAGTGACCATCACTTCTTCCTGCGTTTCGCGGATGGCAGCCTCCAGGGGGGTCTCGCCCGGATCGATCTTTCCACCCGGCGCATTCACCTTGCCCGCTCCGATGCCCCGCAACTTCTTGATCAGAAGCACATCCTCTCCGTCCCGAATAAACATGAGGGTCGCCCGAATCTCCGGATGCCAGCACTCCCAATCAATCGGGGGCGGATTCTGGTCTTCGTCGGCCTCTTCACTCATCAGTCTGAAGTGTACGCCTCCATCCCTTGACAGGTGCAGATCAAATTTCGATCCCCATGGACATTATCAATCCGGCCCACCATGGGCCAGAACTTGTGCTCCCGGAGCCGCGCCACGGGAAACGCCGCCTGTTCGCGCGAATAGGGCCGGTCCCAGTGATCAGCAGCGAGAACTTCCGCGGTATGGGGCGCGCGGCGCAGGACGTTGTTTTCCAGATCTGCCTGCCCGGAAACGACATCCTGAATCTCGGCGCGGATCGAAATCATGGCCTCGCAGAAGCGATCCAGTTCCTCCTTCGACTCCGATTCGGTGGGCTCAATCATCAAGGTTCCCGCCACCGGCCAACTCATCGTCGGGGCGTGGAAGCCGTAATCAATCAGGCGCTTGGCCACATCCTCGACTGTCACACCACTCTCTTTCTGAAGGGGGCGCAGATCAATGATGCACTCGTGTGCGACCCGCCCCTTGGCTCCGGTGTAGAGCACCGGGAAAACATTCTGGAGGCGATGAGCGACGTAGTTGGCATTGAGGAGGGCCACCTTGGTGGCGGTGGTCAACCCCGGCACCCCCATCATCCGGATATACATCCAGGAGATCACATTGATGGAGGCACTCCCCCAGGGCGCAGCACTGACCGCACCAGCAGAGTGCTCGAGCGCGGCATGACCCGGCAAATAGGGCACCAGGTGCTTGGCCACCCCGATCGGCCCCACTCCGGGACCTCCACCACCATGGGGAATACAAAAGGTCTTATGCAGGTTGAGGTGGCAGACATCGGCCCCAATCTGCCCCGGACTGGTCAGCCCAACCTGCGCATTCATGTTGGCCCCATCCATGTAGACCTGTCCCCCGTGGCGATGCACGGTGTCACACACTTCCAGAATGCTTTCCTCGAATACACCGTGCGTCGAGGGATAGGTCACCATGAGGGCCCCCAGTTCACCGCTGTACTTCTCACCCTTGGCCTGCAGGTCACCAAGGTCGATATTGCCCTCGTCGTCGCACTTGATGGGCACTACCCGAAAGCCCGCCATCACGGCCGACGCTGGATTTGTTCCGTGCGCCGAGAGAGGAATGAGACAAATGTCGCGGTGCACTTCCTCCCGCGCCTGGTGATAGCGACGAATGGCAAGCAGTCCGGCGTACTCTCCCTGTGATCCGGCGTTGGGTTGCAGAGAGACCGCCGCAAACTCGGTGATGACTGCGAGCCAGTCTTCCAGCAAGCGCAGCATGGTGCGGTAACCACTGGTCTGAGATTCCGGTGCAAAGGGATGAATGGCGCCCACTTCCGGCCAGGTCACCGGCATCATTTCGGAGACCGCGTTGAGCTTCATGGTGCAGGATCCCAAGGAGATCATGGATTCGTTCAAGGCGAGATCTTTTCCCTCCAAGCGACGGAGGTAGCGCATCATTTCCGTCTCACTGTGATAGAGACTGAACACTTTGTTGGTGAGAAAACCGCTCCTTCGTTCGAGTGCATCGGGAATCTCGATCACCGCTTCGTCATCCGAAGATTGCCCGAGACACTCGAGGAGGACGCGGACATCCTCCTCATTGGCTGTTTCGTCAAACGCAACTCCAACCCGGCCTCCATCCAGGGAGCGCAAATTATAGCCCCGCCCCTCCGCGGCCTTCACAAAGGCCTCGGCTTTCTCTCCGAGTTGCAGGGTCACGGTATCAAAGAAGGGCTCTCCTGCGATTTCCACGCCACCCTTCCGCAGGGCGTGCCCAAACCTTCCCGCGAGGGCATGAATCCGACCCGCGATGTCGCGCAATCCCTTCGGCCCGTGATAGACCACATACATGGATGCGATCACCGCCAGAAGAACCTGCGCGGTGCAAATGTTCGAAGTGGCCTTGTCGCGTCGAATGTGTTGCTCGCGGGTCTGCAGGGCGAGCCGATAAGCGGGCTTGCCGGCGCTATCCACCGAGACCCCAACGAGGCGGCCCGGGAGCTTCCGCTTGAGGGCGTCGCGGCAGGCAATGTAGGCCGCGTGGGGCCCACCAAATCCAAGGGGCACTCCGAATCGCTGCGTCGATCCCACACAGAGATCCGCTCCAAAGGCTCCTGGTTCCTTGAGCAACGTGAGAGCTAGGGGATCGGCCGCCACGATAAAGAGCCCGCCCGCATCGTGTACCATGCTGGCAAACTTTTCGTAGTCGTGAACGGAGCCCAGGGTGTCGGGATACTGCACCAGCGCACCCACCAGCTCTCCGGTCGCTACCGTGAGACTCTGCCAGTCGCCCACGGACAACTCAATGCCCATCGCTTCGGCCCGCGTGCGGAGCACATCCAAGGTCTGGGGATGGCAATTATGGTCTGCGAAAAAGGTCTTCCCTTTTGGCTTGGATGCCACCGCCATCGTCATGGCCTCCGCCGCCGCAGTCCCTTCATCCAACAACGAGGAATTGGCAACATCCATCCCGGTCAGGTCGACCACCATGGATTGAAAGTTCAGGAGAGCCTCCAAGCGGCCTTGCGCAATCTCAGCCTGATACGGGGTGTAGGCGGTGTACCATCCCGGATTCTCGAGGATGTTGCGCAGGATCACCGCCGGGGTCCTCGTCCCGTGGTAGCCCTGACCGATGAATGACTTGATCACCCGGTTCTTAGACATGATCTCGCGCAGTTCCTCCAGCGCGTCGGTCTCGGACAACGCCTCCGGCAAAGAGAGCGATTTTTCGAGCCGGATGGACTCAGGAACCGCGTCGGCGATCAGGGAATCGAGCGAGTCGTATCCCAGAACTTGCAGGAGCTCCGTGCAACTCTCCTCCGACGGCCCGATGTGGCGCTCTGGAAATCCTTTGGGAATGGACATGGAGGTCTGCGACGCGGAGGAAGGCGCACTGGGGCGGGCGGCGGAAAGGCCCATGACGTCAATGAATCAGATCTTCATAGTTACCGGCATCAAGAAGATCTTCGAGATCCGATTTCTCGTCAAAGCGCAGTTTAAAGATCCAGCCTTCCTCATAGGGACTTCCATTGATGATGGATGGGTCGTTCTCCACTTCGGTGTTGATCTCCACCACCTCACCATTGATCGGGGCGTAGATTTCACTGGCTGCTTTAACCGATTCAACGACGGCAATCGAATCGCCCGAACCGACCGCGAGGCCGACTGAGGGTAACTCGACAAAGACCACATCGCTCAGTTCTTCCTGCGCATGATCTGTAATTCCGACGGTGGCAATATTGCCTTCAATTCTCACCCACTCGTGATCTGATGTGTAACGAAGCTTCTCGGGAACGTTCATTGGCTGCTGCGTGTGTTCCTAGCGCGTTAACCCTTCTTGTAAAAAGGCTTTTTCACTACTTCCGCAGGAATATTTCGCCCGCGCACTTCAATCCTCAGTTCGGTTCCCACCTTGGCAAGGGCTTTCGGCAGGTAGCTCAACCCGATTCCGACCCCGAGGGAGGGTGAGAGGGTTCCACTCGTAAGCCGGCTGATTTCGTTTCCCTCGCGGTCCTGCACCACCGCCCCAGGACGAATCGGCGGACCTGCCTCAAGACAGCGAATGGCCACCAGTCGTTCCTTCAAACCCTGTGATTTCTGAGCCACCAGCGCCCCCCGCCCCATAAACTCACCCTTCTCCAAGTCGACGAAAAAGGCCAACCCGGCCTCCAGCGGAGAACGCTCGGGGCTAAGATCGGAACCATTGAGGGGGTAGCACATCTCCAGACGCAAGGTGTCCCGCGCACCCAACCCGCAAGGCGCTGCGCCGTCGCTCAGGGCAGAGCGAAACCAGTGCGCTCCGCCTCCCGAGGCCGAGAAAAATTCAAATCCGTCTTCCCCAGTATAACCCGTTCGGCAAACCAGGATCCGTTGTCCTTCCACTTCGAAGTCGTCCACCCCATTCCGCGGGGGCAAGGTTCTCCCCCCCATCATGCGGGAGTAGACATCCGTCGAGCGAGGTCCCTGCACCGCCATCCCGGCAACCTCCTCACTGCAGTCCTTGAATTCGACCTCCCCTTTGCGGTGGGCCTTCATCCAAGCGTAGTCCTCCGCAATCTTGGAGGCATTGACCACGAGTAAGAAGGAATTTTCGCGAATTCGATAGAGGAGGAGGTCATCAATGACCCCGCCATGTTCGTTCAGCAGAAAGGTGTAGTGTCCCTCCCCTTCCCCCAATTTATCCAAATTATTTGTGAGCAACTTGTTGAGCCAGGAAGCCGCATCCGGGCCCTCCACAAAAAATTGCCCCATGTGAGAGATGTCAAATGCGCCTGCTCCCTCCCTCACCGCTTTGTGCTCCTGAAGAATCGAGCCATAGCGAATAGGCATGTCCCAACCCGAGAACCCTACCATTTTCGCGCCCAACTCGACATGAACCTCCCTCAAGGGCGTTTCCTTCAGCTCTCCGCTCACGCCCGAGATGCTGTGAGGCGGGATGAGGCTTGTCAATGAGCGCGTCCCACCCTTTCTTCGCCCTTGTGGGGCAGCAAGCATTTTCCGTGGAGCAGAAGTTCAAGTGGCTGAGCTTTCCCGGTCTCATCCGGGGAATCGCGGTCATCCACTTCTTTGTCTATATCCTTCTGGTCCTCAACTGGGAGGCCATCAGTGGCTTCGTCTACGACGAGGAAAAATTTCGCGGCGGGGAATATTGGCGCATCTTCTCCTTTCTCGCCATTCCCCCGATTCTTCCCACCGGCCTGATCAGCACCATCTTCATGTTTTTCCTGACGAAGATCTCATTCATGGTTAACGATGCCTTCGAGCAACACTGGGGGACTTTCCGCACCTCGATCTATGTTTATGCGACTCTCGCCTGCATCATCCTCTCCACCTTGCTCTTTGGACCCCTGGAGTCTTCCCAGGGAGGAATGCTCTACGAGTCGGCCATATTTGTGTCTTTTGCCACCCGTTTTCCACGCGTCGAGTTCCTCTTGATGTTCATCCTGCCAGTTCAGGTGTGGGTCCTCGGGGCCATCTTCGGAGTGATGACCATCATTGGGTGCATCAAGGATTTTGATTTCGCCCGCTACACCACCCTCGCCTTTCTTCCCTACCTCATCTGGGCCGTGCCCCTTTTCTGGCGCACGATTCGTGATCGTCGTCGCACTGCAGCGCACAAATCCTCCTTCCGCGACCGCTCTCTCGCGGAGGGGCCTGCCTTCCATAAGTGCGAGACCTGTGGCGCCACGGACGCCAGCCACCCCGACCGTCACTTCCGTGTCACCGAAGACGATCACGAAATCTGCGACCGCTGTCTCGACAAGGACGCCGAGGACGATGAACCAGCCCGAGAGACCCCGTAAGCGATGCCCGATTTCAGCCAACTCCCCTCGGTCGAGAAACTGACCCTCGCCCTCGCCGACGAAGTCAGTCTTCCCCGCCCGCTGGTCACCGGTTACGTCAAACGCGCCCTCGAGCAGTGGCGTGAGCGCATGATCAAGGGGGAAAAGGGCCCCCGCAATACAATCGAGAGTGAGATCCGCGCGGGCCTGCAATCCTTCGCAGCCTCCCGCCTGCAACCCGTCATCAATGGCACTGGCGTCCTCATTCATACCAATCTCGGCCGCTCTCCCCTCGGAGATCGCGCCGCCGGCGCCCTGCGCAGGATTGCGACCGGTTATTCAAACCTCGAGTTCAATCTTCTCGATGGCAAGCGAGGTCGCCGGGCCGGCTATCTGGAAATGGCCCTTGCAGTCCTCCTCGATACCGAAGCCGCCACCACGGTCAACAATTGCGCGGCCGCTCTCGTTCTCACCCTCCGCACCCTGATTTCCCCCGAGAAAAACGAGATCATCGTCTCGCGAGGGGAATTGGTCGAGATCGGCGGAGGCTTTCGGATCCCCGAAGTGCTGGAAACCTCCGGCGCCAAGCTCGTGGAGGTGGGGGCCACCAATAAGACCCATCTCAAGGACTATGCCAAAGCCCTCACCGAACGCACGGCCCTCATCCTGAAGGTGCATCGTTCCAACTTCTATCTCGGAGGCTTCACCGCCGAGCCCGCCGTCCCGGAACTTTCCGCCCTCGCCCATCAGCATGGCCTCCCACTCGTCGAAGATCTCGGCTCCGGTGCAGTGATGAATACCGATGAACTCGCACCCATCGATCACGAACCCACCCCGCAGGAGGCGCTCCGCAACGGGATCGATCTCATCACCTTCTCCGGCGACAAACTCCTGGGCGGTCCGCAGGCCGGAATCATCGCCGGCCGGGCCGAGCTGGTCGCCAGGATCAAGGCCGAGCCCTTCTTTCGAGCGGTGCGCTGCGACAAGCTCATCCTCACCGTCCTGCAGGAGTGTATCGACGACTACCTGCGAAGCAAAGGGGACGAGATTCCCGACGTGCCGGTCCTCAATTTCCTCTCCACTCCGATGGAGAGCCTGCACACCCGGGCGAAAGCGATCCTCGCGCAACTCGGCGATCTGCCGGCCGACATCTCCATCGTGGAAACCACCTCCCAGACCGGGGGCGGCACCATGCCCAAAGCGCAATTTCCCTCCGTCGCCCTCGAAATCACTCCGCAGAAGATGGGTCTCGAGAAGCTGGCCCATCGCCTGCGCGCTCAGGAGCCGGCGGTGGTCGGCTATGTCCACGAAGCCAGGTTGCTCTTGAATTTGCGCTCCATCTTCACCGATCAGGATGCCCCCCTCACCGAGGCGGTGCGAGGGGCCCTCCAACCCTGATTCTCCTCGGAAGAAGCCCCGATTTCCGGCTCTTTCGCAACTTCTGGTCGGCCCTGCGCAAATTCTGGCCATTTCTGCCAAAAATCCCTTGAATTCCCTCTATCGGCGGATAGCCTCCGCGCCCCATGGCTCGAGCTGCAGGAAAAGCCAAAACCCGCAAGGCGGTCGCAAAACGATTCAAGGTGACTGGCACCGGAAAAATTTTGCGTAGGAAACAAGGCAAACGACACCTTCTTCAGAAGAAGAGTCGGAAGAGGAAGCGTTTCCTCGGAAAGGCCGCCTTGGTCTCCAAAGCCGATCTCAAAAATGTGCGGGCAAGCCTCCCATTTGGTTGATTGACTCTCCTGGTTCCCGATTCAGGACCGTGCCATCCCGGCACACCCTCTACACAGCCTGCCCGCCCCGCGCGGGATACGAACGGATGAGACTGTGGGAGGCGATCGCAACAATCCGTCTCAAAGAAAGATACCAGCATGCCACGTGTAACTAACGGCCCCTCAAGCCGCAAACGCCGTAAGCGCGTCCTCCTACGGGCGAAAGGCTTCCGGGGATTCCGCTCCAAGCTCTACCGCTACGCCAAGGATGCGGTCTTCAAGGCCCAGCAACACGAGTACTACGATCGCAAGAAGAAGAAGGGGCAGTTTCGCCGCCTCTGGATTCAGCGCATCAGTGCCGCCGTCCGCGACCGCGGCCTGACCTACAGCCGATTTATCGAGGGCCTCACCGCCGCTGGTGTCGAGGTCGACCGCAAGATCCTCTCCGATCTCGCGATCCACGATACCGCTGCGTTTGATGCCATCTTTGAACAGGCCAAGACGGCCCTCGAGAGCAAAGCGGTGGCTTAAGCCCCTTCAACCCAAACAATGCTCAAAGGGTCGCCATCGGCGGCCCTTTTTTGTTTACTCCGCACATTCAGAACGGCGCACCGCAATCACAACCCAAGAAACATCGCCCCTCTCAGAATCACCGAACTCCTCCAACCCCTCCCCAACTCCAGCACTCCACTCCCCCATGAAGGAAGAGATCGAACAGATACAAGCCGACGCCCTTGCGACCATCGCCCACGCTGTCGGCGAACAGGAACTCGACACCGCACGCATTGCCTTCCTCGGCAAGAAGGGTCGCCTTACCGCCGCTTCATCCGGAATGAAGACGCTCTCCAAGGAAGAGAAACCGGTCGCGGGCCAGCTCCTCAATGCCGCCCGGGGAGCAATCACCGCTGCGCTGGACACCAAACGCACCGCACTTCAGGACGAAGCCGACCGTGCCGCGCTCGAGGGACTCGACCTCACTCTTCCCGGTCGCGCACTCCACTCCGGCAATCTCCATCCCCTCACCCAGCTCAAGGACCGAGCCGTCCAGATCTGCCGACGCCTCGGCTTCGCCCTTGCCGAAGGCCCTGAAATCGAAACGGAGTTTCATTGTTTCGATGCTCTCAACACCCCGCCGGAGCATCCTGCCCGCAACGAGAAGGACACCTTCTACTTCGACAGCGGCAAGCTTCTCCGCACCCACACCTCCACCGTGCAGGTCCGCACCATGGAATCCCAGGCCCCGCCCGTGCGTATCATCGCTCCCGGCTCCGCCTATCGCCGGGACGAGATCGACGCCACCCATCTCAGCGTTTTCAATCAACTGGAAGGCCTCTACGTCGACACCGACGTCCAAGTCGGCGACCTCAAGGGAACGCTCGAATTCTTCTACCGCGCGATGTTTGGGGAAGACACCGAAGTCCGCTTCCGTCCCCACTTCTTTCCCTTCACCGAACCCAGCTTCGAAATCGACGTGAAACTCCGCGTCAAGGGGCAGGATCCCCGGTGGATCGAGATCGCCGGCTGCGGCATGGTGGATCCCGCGGTCTTCGAAGAGATCAGCAAGTCCCGCGGTGATGACCTCTACCATCCAGACAAAGTCACCGGCTTCGCCTTCGGCATGGGTATCGATCGCCTTGCCATGATCAAGTGGGGCATCAAGGACATCAGGTTGCTGATCGAGAACGACGCCCGCTTCCTGAGACAGTTCGCCTAGATCGCGGCCACCATCAAATCATCGAAGCCCCATCCCCGCAACTCGTCCCTCATTCCCATGTTAGTCTCCAAAAACTGGCTTTCCGACCATCTCGACCTCTCCGGCCTGAGCAACGCCGAATTTGATGACATCCTCACCTTCGCAGGAGTGGAAGTGGAAGGCATCGAAGAAATGGGCGTCTCTTCCGACGCCGTGGTGGTCGCCCAAGTGAAACAATCCGATCCGCACCCGAATGCCGATCGCCTGAGCGTCACCCAGGTGGATGCCGGCGAAGGCGAACTGCGACAGATCGTTTGCGGTGCCAAAAATTACAATGTCGGAGACAAGGTTCCCTGCGCCCTCCCCGGCGCAGAACTCCGCGGAGGCTTCACGATTGGTGAAACCAAGATGCGCGGGGTGGAGTCCAAGGGCATGCTCTGTTCGGCGGTCGAACTCGGACTGGGTGCCGATCACAGTGGCCTCATGATCCTTCCCAGCGACTGGGAGACCGGAAAGCCGGTCCGCCAGTTCGTGGCCAACGACACCATCTTTGAAATTGAAATCACTCCAAACCGCCCCGACCTGTTGAGCCATTATGGCATGGCGCGCGAAGTGGCCGCCCTCACCGGCCGGGATCTCAAGGAATTCGAATTCCCCACCAGCGAACTCGCTCCGGCCAATGGTGCAGTCAGCGTGGACGACCAGGAAATCTGCCCCTTTTACACCGCGGTCAACATCAAGGGGGTCTCGGTTGGCGAAAGTCCCGAGTGGCTCCAGGGCAAGCTCGAGGCCATCGGCCTGCGCCCCATCAACAACGTGGTCGACATCACAAACTTCGTCCTCCACGAACTCGGACAACCACTCCATGCCTTCGATGCCGCGAAGGTCACGGGCGGGATTCGAGTGCGCAATGCACAGGAGGGCGAGAAGTTCGCCGCCCTCGATGAAGAGACTTACGAATTACTCGCCAGCGACTGCGTCATTTCCGACCAGTCCGGCACCGCACTTGCCCTCGGTGGGGTGATGGGAGGACTCCATTCAGGGGTCACCAAAACATCCACTGACGTGATCCTGGAATCCGCGTGGTTCAATCCACCGAGCATCCGTCGCACCGCACGCCGCCTCATTCTGCACTCGGATTCGTCCTACCGCTTCGAACGAGGAGTCGATCCCGGTGGCGTCACGAACGCCTCCGCCTTGGCGGCCAGGCTCATCGTGGAACTCGCGGGGGGGACCATTGAGGGGCCCACCCTCACCGCGGGATCGGCACCCACCCTTACCGGTTCGGTTGCCCTGAACCAAGACAAGCTGCAGCAACTTGTGGGCGGATCAATTTCGATGAAACAGGCCAATGCCGCTCTGGGGCGACTCGGGCTCACCGCAACCGGGAACGGAAACTGGAAGGTTCCAAGTTATCGTCTCGATTTGCAACGTCACATCGATCTCGCTGAGGAGGTAGTCCGGGTTGCGGGCCTCGATGCCATCCCTTCGCGCAATCGCAGCAGCGCAGCAGCGCCCGGCAAGGTCGATCGCCGTTACGACCTCGAACTCGATCTCAAGAAGCGGCTCGCCGCCTTCGGCTTCTACGAAGCCCATACCATCAAGCTCATTTCCGACGCTCAGCTGCGCGATGCCCTTCCCCTGCGCCCGCTGCAGGACGGAGACATCATTCGCATCAGCCTCCCGCTCAGCGAAGATCACAGCGTGATGCGTCCGAGTCTCGCCCCGGGACTGCTCGCCACCGCCGCACGTAATGTGAGACAGGGCGCCAAGGCGGTGCGCTTCTTTGAAGTGGGCCGTTGCTTCCGCAACGCAGGAGGAGGCAAGGCAACCGACCTCGAGAGCGAGACCCTGGGCCTCGTGCTCGGCGGTGCCACTCAGCCAGCATTCTGGGCGAGCAAGCACAGCTGTCACTCCGACGCCTTCGCCTTGAAGGGACTCCTCGGAGCTCTCCTCCCCGGAGCGCTGGTGCAGTTCTCTCCCGCCAAGGCGGGGCAATTCCTTCAGGCCGCCCAAGTGGTTGTGAATGGAAAGACGATTGGTTCCTTCGCACAGCTTGCTCCTTCCCGCGGACGCGAACTCGACCTCGAGTTTCCGGTCTACCTCGCGGAGCTCGACCTCGCCAAGGTCGTTGAACTCCGCAGCGGGGATGCCCCTGTCGATGAGCTCCCCCAGTTTCCAGGCTCGTCCCGCGACGCCGCCATGGAAGCCCCCGCCGACCTCGCGAACGCGGAGATTGAGAAAGCCATTCGCAAGCAGAGCGAGCCCCTGCTCGTTTCCTTCGATTGCTTTGATGTCTTCAGCGATCCGTCCGGCGAGAAGCTGGCCGCGGATCGCAAGTCGATCGCCTACTCCTTTCTCTATCGTGCCGCGGACCGCACCCTCAAGAGCGAGGAAGTCGATGCCGCGCATCAGAAGTTGCTCAAGCATCTGGAGAAGACGCTGCCAATCGGATTTCGTTAGGTGAGATCTCCTGCAGTTCCTCTTGGACCACGGTCACCCGGTGAGCGATCAGCAGTCGAGGGTGCTCCTCACTCGGCGAGATCTCCAGTGCGCCGACCTCCAGATCCACACCTGCCCAACGAGACGACGAGGATTCAATCGCCAATGGTGGTGACGATCGCCTACACCAAGTCCTCAGCAGTCACCGACCGCTTTTCGCGCGAGCCTAACAAGATTGCTTGGTCGACCACGCGGACGGGATTGCCGTCGAAGCGGTAGCCGTGGCAATTAGGGCAGATGATCGTACCATCTCCCACGATGGACTCACAGCCTTCGCAGACTTGGTAGCCGTCAGGATTGGACGCAATTTCCTGCGCCTTCACTAAACGTTCGTTACAATGGCTACCGTCCACGATCTCTCTAGAGCTGAAGTGGGCTGCGGAAGAGGCAACCCGAAGTTTACTACCATCCCGAAATAATTCAGGCGCTGGCGGCCTTGAGCGCTTTGACTGCCTTGCTCTTCAGATTGGCAGCCTTGTTCTTGTGGAAGAGGCCCAATTTCTGAGCCCGGTCCACCGCGGAGGCCAACTCCTTCAGAGTCGCCTGTGCCTCATCTGCCTTCCCAGCCTCTGCGGCCTCGACAGTATTCTTCCTCAGGGACTTCACTTTCGTCCTGAGAGTTTTATTCTGATCGGTCCGCCGCTTGTTTTGACGCACACGCTTGAGCGAAGATTTTGAGTTAGCCATAGAAAATCCCTCCGGAGAGGGGCGACGAACCTAGGCGTCGCGGCCTGTCTGTCAAGTATTCGCAGCGATTTTCCTCCCTCTCCCACCGGTTGGGGAGGGGCGATTTTTGGCGCAATCCTAGCTCTGAGGCGCGGGAGTCGAAAAAAGCGAGCCCCGGATCACATTCACCTCAGCCCCAATCCCTACCCTACGGTAGAGATCAATCACATCCCGGGATTTCATCCGAATGCAGCCGTAGCTGGCGGGGCTTCCCAGACGCCACTCTTCCGGAGTGCCGTGGATGTAGATGTAGCGGCGGTAGGCGTGGCGATTCTTGTATTCCGTGCCTTTGAGCCAAAGAATGCGGGAGACAATCGGGTCGCGACCCGGGGCATTGGGCCGAAGGACCTCACCCGTGCGCCGGCGGCTCTTAAAGACCGCTCCGGAAGGTGCTCCAGATCCGATCTTACGGGCCACTCTCATGGTTCCCAGCGGGGTGTGCTTGCTTCCAGGCTTGTCCCCCAAGCCGAATTTGGAGGTCGATATGGGGTAGCTCTTCACGGCTCGCCCATCTTTCACGACCATCATTTTCTGATCGCGCACACTCACAAGGACTTTGTTGCGGTTGTCTAGATGAGCTCCGCAACTGCTAAGGAGCAAGGCAGCGGCACCGGAGAGAAGGGTAAGGGAAGAACAATTCAGCAGATTTTGCAAGATCATGGCAGAACAGACCGGGGCAATTAGGAAAGGGCATTACTCGAGCCGCCTGTTCCCAGTAGCGGCAGTCCAAGAAATCGCAAAGGATGAAATAGACGTATAGAAGAACCCTATTGGAAAAGGAAGCAGGAAAATAAACGATACCAAATTACCACTCAAGAAGGCATCGAGCACCACAAAGAGGAAGAAGACCCCAAAGAGGAACTCCAAGACCGGAGTGACCGACTTGATCGCCTTGTAACTGCCCTTCCCCAGAGAGGGCTCAGTTTGAGTCTTTTTCTTCCCGATTCCGTATTTTGGTGTTCGGACGAACCCAGACTCCTGATTGAAGAGCGCCTCCAGGACCGCCCGCGCATTGTTGATCGACATGCCAATCCCCAAGGCCAGCAGACAGGGCAAATAGATGATCTCCTTCCACCAGGTCTTTGGATGGAGGGCCTTTTGCGACATGAAGTAGAAGAAGATGACTGATCCCGAGGCGAAGATGAAGATCGGCACGTGGATGAGGGCTTTCACAAAATTGCTCAGCTCTGGCTGGTACTTCGTGTTCGGGAAGATCAGGAAGCAAAGCACCAGGAGCAGGAGCCAGGCAAAATTGGCGGTGAGGTGCGCCGTCGCCTCCATCTTGACGTAGAGCGGGAACTTGCTGCGCCAAATGGCAGGCAACACTTTCTTGCAACACTGAATGGAGCCCTTGGTCCAGCGATGCTGTTGACTCTTGAATCCGTCCATGTCGACGGGAAGCTCGGCCGGAGTCTCGACCTTGTTGAGGAAGATAAAACGCCAGTTTCGCAATTGCGCGCGGTAGCTGAGATCCATGTCTTCGGTCAGGGTGTCGTGCTCCCAGCCCCCGGCATCAGTAATGCACTCTTTGCGCCAGATGCCGCCCGTTCCGTTGAAGGTGAAGAATCGACCGCTGCGATTGCGGGCGGTCTGCTCGAGCTCGAGGTGACCGTCGAGGAACATCGCCTGCACCCGAGTGAGGAGATTGTAGTTCCGATTGAGATGTCCCCACCGGGTCTGAATCAGTCCAATTTGATCGTCCGTAAAATAGTGGACCGTCTTCATGAGCACATCGGGATTGGGCACGAAGTCCGCGTCGAGAATGAAGACATATTCTCCCTTGGCAGATTTGAGTCCGTTCTCCAAAGCCCCTGCCTTGTAGCCGCTGCGATCGGTGCGATGAATCAAGTCCGCATCAAATCCCTGCGCCTTGAGCTTGTTGATTTCAACTCGGGAAATTTCCGTGGTCTCATCCGTGGAGTCGTCGAGCAGCTGGATCTGCATCTTGTCCTTCGGATAGTCCAGTTTCGCCACGCAGGTCAGGAGCCGCTCCACCACATGCATCTCGTTGAACACCGGAAGCTGAATGGTCACCAGCGGAAGCTCTGCAAACTCACCCTTCGGTTTGGGCTGACGCCAAGAGTGCTTCAAGTAGAGGTAAATAATGCAAAGGCGATGACACCCGTAGCCGGAAAGACCGAGCAAAACGAGGACATACGCGCCGTACCAGATCCATTTCAAGGATTCCATTGTGCCAGTGTGCGTGTTGCGACCGAGAACCAGAAAATGGCGGGGACGGAAACCGATCCTCAGAGCGACGGAACTGACTGATAGGGGCCCCGAAGTCAAGTTTTTCCAAGTTATTCACACTGCCCGCATTCTTACTTTGAAGAGGTTAATATCATCAGGCGCTCCCAAGAGCATCCTCTCCCCTCTACCACGCCAGCTCCCGAGCGACCTTGCGGGACGGGGTTGCTCCGACTAAACCTTCCCCATGAGCGACCCTTCTTTGCTCCCACCCGTAGCAGTCTTCGGTCTGGGGATCATCGGATCTCGCGCGGCCGATCACCTCGCCACCGAGGGCTACCCTCTGCGGACTTGGAGCCGTTCCGCCCGCGAGCGAGATGATTTTGAAGCAGATCCGCTCGCCGCGGCCTCATCTGCGGATCTCATTGCGCTCTACCTCAAGGACGTCCCCGCCGTGCGCGACGTTTTTGAAAGGATCCGCAGTGCGCTGGGATCAGGCAAGACCCTCATCAACCACGCCACCGTCGATCATGCCACCACGGAGTTCCTCGTGGAGGAGTGCGCGAAGCTCGGTTGCGACTTTCTGAACGCCCCCTTCACGGGGAGCAAAGTAGCTGCCGGGAATGCTGCGCTGGTCTACTATGTCGGAGGCAAGGCGGAGACCCTCGAACGCTTGCGCCCCTTTCTAGAGACGACCTCCAGCCAGATCATGGAAGTCCCCTCCCCCGCCGCCGCCACCGTCTTGAAACTCACCACCAATCTCATTACCGCCTCCACCGTGCAGGCCCTTGCCGAAGGACTGAAGCTGACTCAGGCCAACGGCATTTCGCCAGAAACTTACCTGGCAGCCATCAACCCGAATGCCTGCGCCTCGGCGCTCGCCTCGATGAAGGTTCCCAGCATGGCCGCCGGGGACTTCGAAGCACACTTTTCTCTCTCCAACATGCTGAAGGACGCGCGCTACATGCTCGACCTCGCCGAGCGTGCCGACCTGGAGACGCCCGGAATCGCGAATACTGCTGAGCAAATGCAACGACGCAACGATCTCGGCGAGGGGGAAGAGGACTTTTCAATCCTCTTCCGGCAATTTGAACTCAAGGCCTGATGGAATCTCCACCTCCAATTTCCTATCAGCTTTCCCCCCGGACCGTCCTTCGGTTGAGCGGACCCGATCGACAGCGCTATCTCAACGGACAGGTCACCCAGGATGTGGGTCGCGCCACCAAGGATGACGCCGTCTATGCCTGCGTCCTCAATGCGAAGGGGAAACTTGAAGGGGTCTGCCACCTCCGCGAACATGAAGAGAGCTACCTGATCGACGCACCGCTTGAGCTTCGGGAAGACCTCTTCACACGCTTGGATCGCTACATCATTGCGGACGATGTTGAACTGACAGACGAATCAGATCACTGGCACATTTCCCACACCGTCGGAGGTAATCTTCCCGAAGATCATCTTACTTGGCGCACCACCCGCCTCTCCACTCAAGGCTTCGACCTCTTCTCCCGCGAAGCGATCTCGGTCCCAGGATCCCTGGCCGCCACCCTCGAAGACTTCCAGCAGGCGTGCACCCGAAATGGCATTCCCAGTTGGGGGACGGAGCTCGTTTCCGACCTCCTGCCTCCAGAGGCCGGACTGGATCTGACCGCCATCTCCTACCAAAAGGGCTGCTACCTTGGTCAAGAAGTGATTTCCCGCATCAAGCATGCCGGCAAGGTGAACCAACATCTCACCAAGTTCTCCGTTCCGGAGGGAACCCGGCTACCCTGCTTACTCTTCCACAACGAGAAAGAAGCCGGGCACCTTACCAGCCTCGCGAAGGATGGGAGTCCTCGCCCGCTCGCACTGGGATTCCGCAAACGCAGGTTCGCCGAGGTGAACAAGTTTGCCATGATCAGCAAAGACGGAGAGCCCCAGGATGGAGTGGCGACCGTGCTCTAAACTCGGGAGACTTGGAACATGGACCTAGTTAATGCTCCACAGGAAGCCCTCCCCCCCCAATTGCACGCCTCTCTTTGCGGCAAGTACTCAGCACCGGCGGATTGCTGGGTGATGAGATCCTGTAGGTGGAAAACCTGACCTACCCTGCCGGGGCAGGAAACGATCCGTTCGGACTTGGTTCCGAATCCGTTCGGCAGAACCCTCAAGGATCGAGGGCGGGCTCAAGCCCCAGGGGCATCGGGACTAGCTCCTCCGTCAGGCCCTCCGATGGACAAACCTCTTCACCGGGAAATCCCCTCCCCACCTCATGGGACCGACGCGATTCCAAATCCGAGGCCAAACTGGGATTCCGACTTGGTCCAGCTCCAATTCCTCACCCCTGGGAAAGAACAAAGGAAGGAAATCGCCCTTTTGTTCACGGGCTTGAAACCCACCAATTTCTAGAACTGGTAGTTCAGATAGAAATTGAATTGCCCGCCGTTGTCCGCCCCCTTCGCGGACTGCAGCGGCACGGCGTAGTCGAGCGCCAGCGGACCGAAGGGCAGATTCAGGCGGAGGCCGAGACCAGCATCGCTGTGCAGATCGTCCAGAGTGAATTCGTAAGACCCTGCATTCACGAAACCAAGGTCGCCGAACACCGCCCCTCGAATGTTCTCCACGATCGGGAAGGTTGCTTCTACCGAACCGAAGGCCGCGGTGTTGCCACCAAGCGCGGAGCCGGTCGCCAAGTCGCGGGGACCGACATCGCGTAATTCGAATCCACGCAAACTCCGGGCACCACCGATGAATTGTCGCTCGAAGATGGGCACGGTCCCGCTGAGGGCGTCGACCACGGTGGCGGAACCATTCACGTTGAGGATGATGTCCCACGGCAAACTCCAGTGCTTGGTACCGGATGCGCTCAAGGTGTAGGTGTCGACATCGCCACCGAGAATACCACCGGCCATCGTTGCTCCGAGACTGGCGCGGTGTCCCCGTCGCGGGAGAATGTTGCTGTCACGGCTGTCGAAGACATAGCTCAAAGCGATCGCGCTCTTGATGAAGTCCCCGCCCTCCATGAGAAAGAGTGAAGCGGGGGGCACGCTGTCCACATCGATCGAAACCTGCTCGAAACGATATTCCGCTTTCACGTATCCTTTCCGGCCCAAGGGACGGCGAATGAAGACCGAACCGCCGACGTTGCCCTGATCATACTCGTCGCTCAGATAGAGAAGATCGCGATAGTAGAGCTCCGTTCCAAGGGAGAGACGCTTCCCGAGGAACCAAGGCTCGACCAGGGAGACCTTGAAGTCGCGGCGCTCGTTACCAATGCGCAGCTGCATCCCGAAGCGCTGACCGGCTCCACGGAAGAAGCCCTTGGGATTGCTGATGTCAAAGTTGGTCTGCTCAAGGTTGAGGTAGCCAACAATACTGTCGATGGAACTGAAACCCGCACCGAAACTGATCGATCCCGTCTTCTTCTCGTTGACGAGAATGTTGACGTCGCGGTAGCCGGCCTGAGTGCTGGGCGACCCGGAAACCTGCACTCCGTCGAAGTAGTTGATGTTCTTCAACCGCCGGCTGGTGGTATCCTCATCAACAGAGTTGTAGGGCTCACCCGGCTGCATGGGCACTTCCCGCCGGATCACTTTGTCCTGGGTGACGGTGTTGCCCTGGATGTTCACCTTCCCGACCCGATAGCGCCGGCCTTCCGTGATTTGAAAAACGATCACAACCATTCCCGGAGAAACGTCGCGCATGTCCACCTGCACCAGCGCATCGGCGTAGCCACGAGATCCGTAGTAGCTGCGAATCATGCGGACGTCGTCGCGAATCTTCTTCCCGGAGTACAAATCGCCCCCCACCAGGCTCAAGCCTGGCATGAGTTCCTCAGGCGTGAAGACCGTCATGTTCCCATAGGAAACGCTCTGCACGGTGTACTTCAGCCCTTCATCAATCGGAATGATGAGATCCACTCGTCCATCCTTCACGGGCTCTCGTCGCGCCCCTTCGATGCGCACCGCCCGAAATCCATGATTGCGGTAAAAGTCCTCCAGCGATCGGAGATCCTGTTGCAGTTTCTCGGCATCGATCCGTCCCGACTTGGTGATGAAGGAAAGGAGCCCCTTCTGCTTCGTCTTCATCTCGCGTCGAAGCTCAACACGGGAGAATGCCTGGTTTCCTTCAAAGCGGATTTTCCGCACCTCGCTCTTCACACCTTCCTCAATCACGAGGATGAGCTGGTACTGACCGGCCTCATCGGTCTCCCGTAGTCGGTGCGAGACCAGCACGTCGGGATAGCCGAAGCCCTTGTAGAGAGTCTCGATGTTTCGCCGCGCCGCCAAGATCGCCTTGTCGCTGATCACGCCCGCTTTCAACTTCGCTTCACTCGCCAGCTTGCGATCGCTGAAGATGGTATTTCCCACGAAGCCCATTTCAATGAACTGACCACGAGTGACCACTTCCACGATGAGCTTCAGGGAGTTGGCCCCGTGAGGATCACCCAGGAAACTCACGTCATCAACCAGACCGCTTTCGTAGAGACTGGCGATGTCGTTGTCGATGGCCTCGGTGGCGTACTTCATCCCTTCCCGCACGGACATGCGATCACGGAGACGCTGCTCGTTGACCGTCCGCGCACCACGATAATTAAACGTAATGGAAGTAATCGTCCGCCCCTCCAAATCAAGTGGACCGAGGGTGTCCTGCGCTTGCACGGTCTGGAGAACAACCGCGCTTATCAAAAATATTAAAAACCCGTGTCCTACACGGAGACCCCAACCCGAAAAAAGTGTCATGACTGAAGAAGTGACAGAGTGCTGACTGCTGACCCTATTGAGTTCGTTTAGCCATCATCCCGTCAAGGTCAATGAACATAAAACATTATTTTCGTTTTTTAAATTTTCCGGCCAACCCATCCCCTTGACCACCTTCCCTCATCTCTCTAGGTTTCCGCCTCCCGCGACCGGAAGGTTCGGAAATAAAGATGAACATTACCCTCGAACTGCAGTCGAACTGCGCGGCCAAACTCAAGGTGGAGATTCCGGCCGATAAAGTCAGTGCGCAACGCAAGAAGATCGTGCAGACCTTCAGCAGCCAGGCCCGCATTCCGGGCTTTCGCCCCGGCAAAGTGCCCCGCACAGTGATCGAAAAGCGCTTTGGTGAGCAAATTACCGCTGAACTCGAATCCCGCCTCATTCAGGAGGCCCTCCGCGAAGCCGCCGAAAAAGAGAATTTGCGCATCATTGATGCCAAACCCCCCGAAGATACCACCCTCCATCCGGATGGGGCCCTCACTTTTTCGTCCAATCTCACGATCGCGCCGGAGTTCGAGCTCCCGGAATACAAGGGCATCGCCCTCCAACTTCCCGACCGCCAAGTCGGTGAGGAGGACCTTGAAGCGGAGCTCCAAAACGTGCGCAATCGCTTCGCGGACTACTCCGATATCACGGACCGCCCTCTCCAGAGTGGAGACTTTGCCGTGATCGACTACTCCTCTCAAGTGGACGGAAAGCCGCTTGAAGAAGCCATCGGCCAGTCGGTGGGCTACCTTGCCGGCTCGGAGGACTACTGGCTCAAGATGGAGGAGGACTCCATGCTCCCCGGGTTCTCGGAAGCCCTCGAAGGGGCCAATCTCGCAGAGAAGCGCGACTTTCAACTCACGATTCCTGAAGAGTTTCCGGTCGAGGATCTGCGCGGGATCAAGCTCGATTTCCACGCCACGATCAAGGGGATCAAGAAGCAGGACCTCCCCGAGCTGAACGATGCCTTGGCGGCCCAGGTCATCCCTGACTCGGATCTCGCGGGCCTGAAGGAAACCATTCGGGGCAATCTCGAGCACCAGCTCAACCAGCAAATCGGAGAGCTCAAAGTCAGCCAGCTCCTTGAAAAGCTGAATCGGAGCGTCCAATTCGATCTCCCCGATGACCTGGTGACCGCCGAGACTCAAGGTCAAGCGGACGAAATGGTCGAGCGCGGTCTGGGCTCCGGCATGTCCGAGGATGAGATCGCGGCCCGGCAGGAAGAGATCTTCACCGCCGCCAACCAGCGCGCGCAGATGAATCTGCGCACCGACTTCATCCTGCAACGCATCGCCGAGGCGGAAGAGGTCCAGGTCACTCAGGAGGAACTTGCCAACCGGGTCGCCAGCATGGCGAACCAAGCCAAGAAACCCATCAAGGGATTTGCCAAGGATTTGCAGCAGAGCGGCCGCCTGCGGGGCCTGCAGCATTCCATGCTCCTCAGTAAGACCATTGACTTCCTGCTGGAGCACGCGAAGGTCGAAGTCTCAGACGAAATCCCAGCTGAAGAGCCGGCCCCCGAGGCACCCGAGGCACCCGAGGAACCCGAGGAACCCGAGGAACCCGCCTCCGCAGACACAGAAGAAGCTACCAATGATGATGAGTAATTCAGGTCCGTTCTCCGCCGCATCCGAGGTACCCCGCAACAACTACCTCGTCCCAACCGTCATTGAACAGGACGGTCGTGGCGAGCGTGCGTTCGACATTTATTCGCGACTCCTCAAGGATCGCATCATTTTCATCGGAACGCCCATTGATGACTTCGTGGCCAACTCCGTGATCGCCCAAATGCTCTTCCTGCAGATGTCCGATCCGAAGAAGGATATCCATATTTACATCAACTCTCCCGGCGGAAGCGTAACCGCGGGGCTCGCAATTTACGACACCATGCAGTTCGTCACCTGTGACGTGAATACCTACTGCATTGGGATCGCCGCTTCCATGGGTGCGCTCCTGCTGACCGCGGGGACCCATGGCAAACGCTTCTGCCTCCCCAATGCTCACGTCATGATTCATCAGGTATCCGGCGGCGCCTCTGGAAGCGCTTCAGACGTCGAACGCACGGTCGAATTCATGTTCACCCTCAAGAAGCGCTTGAACGACATTCTCGCCACCCATACTGGAAAACCAGTCGATCAGATCGATATCGATGCCGACCGTGACAACTACATGTCCGCCAAGGAAGCGACCGATTACGGACTCGTCGATCGCGTTCTGGAGAACCGGAAGGATCTCGGAGAAGAGGAAGAATCTAAAGATTCCGAATAAAAATCCGCGCGGAACTGCCCATATTCTGCTAAGGTTTCACGTAAGGGGTGTCTATTCACCAAGAGACCCTCCACTCCCCTTACAACAAATCCATGGCCCGTGCGTCCAACCTAACGATGTGTTCCTTCTGTGGCAAAAGCCACTCGGAGGTCAAAAAACTGATTGCCGGTCCCGGCGTCTATATTTGCAACGAGTGCATCGAGGTATGCTCCACTATCCTGGAGAAGGAGCTTGCGGAGGATGGGCAACCCGAAATTGGCCCATCTGTTTCGGATGGCGTGGGCACTCCCACCCCGATGGAGATCCGGGGCAAGCTCGACGACTACGTCATCGGGCAGGATCACGCCAAGAAGGTGCTCTCGGTCGCCGTTTACAATCATTACCAGCGCCTGCGGCAGGACCAAACTGTCACTCCGGAAGAACTCGCCAACGTCGAAATCGAGAAATCCAACATCCTTCTCCTCGGCCCCACGGGCTCGGGCAAGACCCTCCTCGCCCGCACCCTTGCTCGCGTCCTCGACGTCCCGTTTTGCATCGTTGATGCCACCACTCTCACCGAAGCCGGCTATGTCGGAGAAGACGTGGAGAACATCATTCTGCGTCTCCTCCAGGCCTCCGACTTCGACGTCGAGAAAGCCGAGCAAGGCATCATCTACGTCGACGAGATCGACAAGATCGGCCGCAAGACCGAGAACGTCAGCATCACCCGCGACGTCTCCGGCGAAGGGGTGCAGCAAGCCCTCCTCAAGATTCTCGAGGGAACGGTCTGCAATGTCCCGCCCCAGGGTGGTCGCAAGCACCCGCAGCAGGAATACATTCAGGTAAACACTGAGCGCATTCTCTTCGTCTGCGGTGGAGCCTTCGTCGGCATGGAAGACATCGTGCGCCGCCGTCTCGGCCGCAACGCACTCGGCTTTGCGGCCGCCGAAGCAGCCGCCCTCGAAGAAACAGACGAGGAAGATCTCATGGACAAGGTCCAGCCCGAAGACCTGCTCCACTTCGGTCTCATTCCCGAGTTCATCGGCCGCTTGCCGGTCCACTCCTCCCTCCTCCGCCTGAACGAGGACGAACTCATTCGCATCCTCACCGAGCCGCGCAACGCTCTGGTCAAACAATACCAAAAGCAACTCGCTCTCAATGGAGTGAAGCTCAAGATTTCCCGCGACGCCCTGCGCGCACTCGCCGAAGAAGCAGTCCGGCGCGGAACTGGCGCCCGTGCTCTGCGCTCCATCTTTGAGCACATCATGCTCGAGATCATGTACGACATCCCCTCGCGCGATGACGTCGAGTCTGTCTCCATCAACCGGAGTGTGGTCGAAGGAACCAAGCCTCCGGCCATCCGGAAAAAGCGAGCCGACGCGGCCTAGCAGATCCTAGCTGGAATGGCGCATAGCAGCAGCTAGGATCCGCACCCCCCCGACCAGGATTAGAGATCCCCATGGGGCCTCCTGCCATCGCTTCGCCCCTCGCGTGCGATATCTGGTCTCCGTGCGGGGCCGGCCCACCCATTCGGTTCGACCCTGCGGTGCCCGTTCCATGGCGTCCCTACCCCCCTTTCCAGTCATCCCTCTGGCTACCCGCACGGGCTACCAATGCTCAATCCCTCCCGTCGGCTGAACCTGAACCTTAATTGAAACTGACGTCCTGGAGCCATCCCAGAGACGGATTTGGATCCTTGGCCCATTCTTCATTTCCCTTTAGTTTCCAACCATGCGCTCGTTCCGTGCCCATGCCCTCGCCTTGGTGCTCATCCCCACCCTTCTCCCGGCTCAGGAAGAAGCCCCACCTCCCACCGCAATTCTTCCCGACGACGGGATGGGCTACCAACACATCGAACGTTTCATCAAGGTCCTCGAGACCGTGCGCCAAAATCACCCCGACGGCGACAAACTCGACTACGAGCGCCTCATCAATCACGCCCTAGAAGGGATGCTCGATTCCCTCGACAAATTCTCCGGATTCTATCATCCGGAAACCTACGCCTACATCCGCGACGAAGACCGCCAGCCCGAAGTTCCCGGACTCGGAATCACGCTCGCGAAGAGTAAAGATTTTCTCACCGTCACGGCCGTGCGCTTGGACTCCCCTGCCTTCAAGGCGGGCATCGTGGCCGGAGACCGCATCCATAAAATTGGAGCGAGAGATGCCGGTAAGCTTTCCCTCGCTCTTGCGCTCACCACTCTTGCTGGCCGCCCGGGCGAAACGGTGAAGCTCAGCATGTGGCGCCGAACGGATCACGAACACTACGAAGCCTCCCTCTTGCGCACCGTGATTAAGAAGGTAGCGGTACCCGATGCGATGCTCTTGCAACAAGGCCGCTCCAAGAATGTGGGCTACCTCCGGCTCACCGAATTCACGGCTCCCTCTCATCGCGAACTCGAAGCGGCTCTCGATGAACTCGAAGACAAAGGGATGCGTTCACTCATCCTCGACCTCCGGGGCAACCCCGGGGGGCTCCTGCACGTTTCGGTCGCCATCCTCGGGGAGTTTGTTCCACCCTCCACCGAGGTGGTCTTCACCAAGGGCCGCAATCCTGCCCACAACTCGCCGCCCATGAAGACCCTCGACCGCAAACGGAAGAAGCGCGAATATCCTCTCGCGATCCTCATCGATCGCGGCTCCGCCAGTGCTTCCGAACTCGTTTCCGGTGCCCTGCAAGACCTCAAGCGCGCGACCATCGTGGGCGAGACTAGTTACGGCAAAGGCTCCGTGCAGCACATCATGGCCCAACCTGGCGGGACCGCCCTGCGCCTCACCATCGCCAAGTATCACACTCCCTCCGGCCGGACTCCCCATGAGATCGGAATCACTCCCGATCTTGTGGTCAAGATTTCCGACTCCGACCGCGAGAACCTCGCACTCTTCCGCCGTCGCACCAATCTCACTCCGACCGAGAGCAAGACTCTCCAAGCGTGGAATGATCCGGTCGTGGAAGCCGCGATCAAGGCGTTGGGTAACATTGGAAAGTAACCCGTCTTCCCTAATCCACGTCCCCCTTCATGGATCAGGCAGACCAGCTCATCTTGAAACTTCTCTCGGGCGCCACTTTGCGAATCTTGCGGCTTTTTACGGCCAATTCTGTGGAGTATTCAGTGGGTAGGTGAGCGCACAACTATTACTGGCCCTCGAGACGAGCTGCGATGAATCCGCGGTCGCAATTTTGCGCGATCCCGGCAAGGGTGCTGCTCCTGAACTTCTCTCCTCCCTGATCTCTTCCCAAATCGATCTCCATCGCGCTTACGGAGGCGTCGTTCCGGAAGTTGCTTCGCGCAATCACGCCCTCAAGTTACGCCCCCTCGTCGAGCGAGCCCTCACCGAGGCCGGTCTTCGTGCGAGCGAGATCGATGCCTTCGCCGCCACCCGCGGGCCAGGACTCGCCTCTTCTCTACTCGTGGGTCACAACATGGCCAAGGCCCTCGCAGTCGCCGCCCGCAAGCCATTCCTTTCCATCAACCACATGGAGGGCCACCTGCTTTCCTCCTTTCTCGATTCTGACGTTCTCCATTCTGCATCCCAGATTCCTCCTCACCTCGCTCTCATCGTCTCGGGAGGGCATACCATGCTGGTAGATGCTCGCAGCCTCGGAGACTACGCCTTGATCGGTCGCACCATCGACGACGCCGCGGGCGAGGCGTTCGACAAGGTGGGCCGCCTTCTCGGGTTGCCCTACCCAGGTGGACCGGAAATCGAGAAGCACGCCCGCAAAGGGGATCCCACCGCCTACAAATTCCCGCGCTCCATGCCCCGCGAACTCAACTTCTCATTCTCGGGCCTCAAGACCGCGGTGCGTTACGCCCTGCCCAAGGTGGTCGACCTCGACGCCGAACTCTCCAATCTCTGCGCCTCGTTTCAACAGGCCGTCATCGACGTCCTTGTTGACAAGTCCCTGCGGGCCTCAAGCAAGACCGGCGCCAAGCTCATCACCCTGTCTGGCGGGGTTAGCTGCAACAGCGCCCTGCGCACCGCCCTGCAGCAGGCCTGCGAATCCCATGGACTCCAATTCTTGGCCTGTCCCATCCGCTTCTCCACCGACAATGCCGCCATGATTGCCTTCGCAGGACTGCTCAGGTTTCGACAAGGCTTCCGCAGCGACTTCACGGAGGACATCGATCCCAACCTCGTCCTGTGTGAACCCCACCCGTGACCGGGAATACAATCCCTGCCGCGCGCCCGTCAATGCGCCTCTCTTCCTCCTCATGGATCCTCTGACGACAACCCCTTAAGATCGAGCTTTGAATTCCTCCCTCATCTTTGACTTCGATGGCACCATCGCAGACACGCTCGCGGAAGGACTCGCAATCTACGATGACATTGCGCTCGAGAAAGGGTATCGAAAGATCGGCCCCCAAGATCTCGCCGAACTTCGCGCACTCGACACCACCAAGCTCTTCAAACACCTTGGGATTCCCAAGCACAAGGTCCCCTTTCTCATCGCGAAGGCACTCAGTCGCATCAAGGCCCGCATCAGGGAACTCCCCCTCATCGAAGGAATGGAGGAAGTGCTTCCCCAGCTCCGCGAACATGCCAACTGCTTCGGCATCCTCACCTCCAACGCGGTCGAGAACGTGGAATCGTTCCTCGAAGCGCACGGCTTGCGCGATCTCTTCACCTTCATCAGCACCACCAGCAAGCTCACGGGCAAAGCCAAACATCTTCGCGCCATCGCCCGGACCTTTTCGCTTCGGAAAAAAGAGGTCTTCTACATCGGCGACGAGATCCGCGACCTGCGTGCCGCCCACAAGGCCCGTATCAACGCCATCGCGGTGACCTGGGGATTCAACAACGAGCAATCCCTCGCCAAGGAAGAACCCCGCTACCTCGTTCACACCCCGGCCGAGCTGTTAGAGGTGGTGGCCAAGCATTCTTAGCGGGATTGGCGCAAGGTAAGGCGTTGCCTCCGGGTCGCCATGCGGAGCGCCTGGCCTACAATGGGGCAGGTAGGGTAGGGCGGCCGTTCCGGCTGCGAGTGGTTCGACTGATCGATGACCCTCCTTATCCTTGCGCCATTCTTCTTCGCAGGGTGTTGAAATTCTCAAGAGAGCCGCACGAAACCCGTTGGATGAGCTGGCGCGGCGCGAGGCTGAATTGATTCGGAAATCATGACCAACGAGCAACAAGGCCAACGCCTTCAAAGGCGTTCCACCCCGCGGGCTGACCTGTCGACTCGTTGACCAAGCGACTTTTCTAACAACAAAACTCTTCGTCGGCGCGGCGTTGTCGAGAAATTCAACAGCCTGCTAGGGTTCCCCAAGGATTGCGTGCCCTTTCCAGCCCCCACCCCTGCCCCAAAAGACCGCGTCCGGGGCAGGTTCTACCCTCGCTTCTCACACTCCTAACTCCCTCTTCGTAAGCTTATTATCCGACGAATCACTTCGATCCTATTGCATGGCCGCGCGTCCCCTGGCGATCAAGCCCATCCTTGAACTTGTTCACAATCGAGGCTAGGAACCCCTCCCACACCGCTCCAATCCCAATCCACAATGAACGAAGATCCTCCACCCTCCGCACCGGCTCCCGTTTCCAATCCCACCACGAACGGAAACCAGAACCTCATCATCGGCCTCGTCCTCGGAGCGGTCGTCCTGCTTCTCTTCCTCCTTGTCCTCCAAATGACAGGCGGCGGATTCGGAGACGGACAATCCGAACTCGAAAAACTGAAGGCCGAACGCGACGCCAAGCAAAAGGCCCTCAACTCCATTTCCAACCCCACCCTGATGAGCTCCAGCGGACAGAGCCCTCAAGCACTCGCCAATCGACTCTCTGCCGACTCCACTACTCTCGCCGGCTTGGTCTCACAATTGCAGGCCTTGCTCTCCAAGGCCCAGAATGATCTGAAGATCTCCAACGGCACCGTCCAAACTCTCAGCGTCCAACTCGCCACCTCGTCGAGCAGTGCCACCGAAAACACCCAGTTGAAAACCCAGCTCGCCACGGCCCAATCCCGTGCCACCAATGCGGAAAGCCAGCTCGCGTCCCTGCAACAGCAACTCGCCAAATCACCAAGTTCGGCGCAAATGGAATCCGTGCTGCGCGAACGTGACGAGGCCGTCAAGACTCGCGAGTCCTATCGCCATCAACTCGCCCAACTCAATGAGCAAATCAAGAACATGGAGACCTCCGAGATCGCCATTACTCTGCGCGAACAACTCGCCACCATGACCGAAAAGGCAGCCACTCTCGAGACCGAGAACAACAAGCTGCATTATCTGGCCCAGGAACTCCGGGCCAACCTTGATCGCTCGCACCTCTTTGTGGAAGCAGAAGCCCTCAAAGCCAAAGCCAAGCTCCTCTATGACGAGCTCGCCACCCTGAATTCCGCCACTCCAGCTATATTGCAAACGGAGTACGAGCGCATCACCCAGGATCTTGGTGCCCGTGTTGTTGAAACCGTCACCTTTCAAACCAGTTCCTCCAACATCTCTCGCGACAAGGTGGAACAGATTCGTCTGAAGCTTGCCGCCGGTGGAGATGAGTCCTTTTATCTCGTGGTCGGCTATGCCTCCAAGTCCGGAGCTCTCGAGGGCAACCGCCCGCTTTCCGCCGATCGTGCAACCCGCATCGCTTCCGTCATCAATCATCAAAAGAAGAAGGACCAAGGCGTGCAAGCGATCTTCCTCTCAGAGACCTCCCGCTTCGGTGAGAAAATCACCGACAACCAGATCTGCGAGATTTGGGAAGTGAGGAAGTAGAGTCCCGGAGCTCACAGGGAATCCAAAGCGGAAGGGAATTCTCCTCCCACTTTTTTGCATGCCCCCCTCTCCGAGCTCCACCACGACCACATCCGTGACGATCCCGGGAGGTCGCCCCCGCTACTTCTTCCACCTCGGAGCGCATCGACTTTGAGTCGGTCACCATGCGGCCACCTTCGCTACTCAACGATCTTCCCCTCAGGGAAAAACCTCACCCAAGCCGCACGATAGGAGATCGTTCCGGAATGCCGGGTCAGCCTCTTTCCTTTCATCTTACCTTCGGAGCAGAGACCTTCCGTCAGGCTCCAACTCGAACCGGTTGCCTCCTCCACCATCATGTTCTCCGGGCCCTCCCTGAATTTCAGGACTGTTCCTTCGATGGCAGATTCAAAAGCCTGCGCGGGTGATCCCGACTTCGAACAGGTCACCACGATCCTCTTCCCAGCGGCTTCCACATTCACAACTCGCTCCGCTTGCAACTTCTTGAGGGCGACCGCCGGCGAGGGCGTCCCCGCTCCCAGGTGCACACCGTAGACAAAGCGCCCGGGCTTGCTCCAAACCTGCTCATCGAATCGTCTGGCCGTTCGCGACATTCCCAAGACCGTGGTCTCGCGATGCCGTCCCTTCCACTCGCCCCACGTCGTCATCACTCCATCAAGAATCTCCAACTCAGCGCCCTTCAGTTTTCCGCGCATGGATTTCCCGAGAAGATGACTCCAAAGCGACCCGGTTTCCACATCCCGCATGACCAGGCTGCGCTTCCAGAGCATCCCGGAAACATGAAAGTTCAGCTCCTGATTCTTAACCGTCCTGGCATACACGATGCCATTGAAACAGAGGTGTCACCACGTCGCCGCGATGGCACGCCCGCCCAACTTGTCGTTGATGATCTCACGGGTGGGATTGGTGAGCATGTTGATGGGATAGGCCCGTGCCTCCTTGCCAAGGACAACCCCCAGAATCAGCTCATCGTCGCGCACAAATTTTGCCCCCTGCTCGGCGGAAACAATTTCCGGGCTTGTGATCGCGTCGAAGGCCTTGACCACTTGGCGAGGGTTGAACTCCTCGGCCGAGGCATGCGCAATCAGGGCCAACGCCGCGAGGGTATAGACCAGAAGTTCCCACTTCATGGGCAATGGGAGGGCGGGACGCGGTAGGTATTCCATTGGAGAGTCAGGCTCCGCTTGGGTTCTCTTGACGACACCAAGGGAAGATCTGGAGCGGGTCGGATCCTTCGGTTTCCCGCCAATCCGAAGAGCCAAGCTTCACGCAGCCTCCAACTTCTGGACCGTATTACAAGGATCAATGCAGCGGGCGTCAGGTCCCGCGAGGCCTCTCGTGGCCTCCCTCTTACTTCTCCATTTCCTCAATCTCCTGCATGAGCCGCTGCATCTCTTCCATCTTCCGGCGCATCACATCGAAGGGGCCTTCGGGATCATTGTTGGCCTCGCGTTCGACAGGTTGGGCCCGGCCTGCAAGTTCGCCGACGCGCAGCTTGGCGGGCTCAGACGTGAGAAGATTCCGGATCGAGACGGTCGGAATGATGAAAGTCTTGATGCGCCCGGCGCGGGCCACCGCGATCCCGACCAGGCGGCCCTGAAGGTCTACAACGGGCGCACCGCAATCTTCAGGATCAATTTGCATGTCGGACTGGATGACATCGCGAAAACCCTCCTTCACATCGCTGTACCGATGTCCGCCCATGTTGTTCATACGCTCCATGCGGCTGTAGGGGATGCGACTCGAAACCGGGCGCCCACCCAGTTCCACTTCGGTCTCCTTCTTCACCTTCCCACGGCGATAGGAGATCGTGATCTTCTCACCGGGCTTGAGCCTCTGGAGGAAGGCACTCAACTCGAAGCTTCCGTTCACTGGACGGTCTTTCACTTTCAGGATGACATCTCCGCCCATCAGCCCGGAGACTTCCGCACCGGTATCGGGTCGAACCTGACGAATCTTCACCCCGGGGCCGGCGAACTCGAGGTCCATCAGAATTCCAAGAAAGGCACGATCAGTCTCCCGCAAATTTCGAGGAAGCACGCTCACCACTCCCATGGCCGCCGCTTCGGAATCGGGTCGGGCGAGCGCAAGGAAACTTCCCAGTTTTAAGGTGTTCTCATGATTAAGTGCAAGCGGCTTGGCCTGGAGACCTTTCACCTTGAGGACCGCGAGATCGGCATCGCGGTAAATTCCCACCACCGTCGCGGGAAGCATCGTCCCGTCTCCGGACCGACACGTCAGGCTGCGCACATCGCGCCGCACTTCGCTCCACTTGGCGAGCACTTTCTCGACCTCGACCACCGTCCCAAAACCAACCCGCTTGCGCCACACCCGCACTTCCACCATCCCATGCGACACCTTGGCGATGGCCGGAACGAGCGCTTCAAATAGTTGACCCGCCTGATCGTTGAGCTTGGCGCGATCCTTGGAAGGGAGATCCGCAATTTGAGCCGACGCCAGGGGAAAAGCGACCAGGGAAACTCCCAGAATTGTGATTGAAAACTTCATCGTGGACTTGGTCATGGTGCTTACTGTTGGTTGGGCACCACATCGGCCAAGCGGGCCAGCTTCAATTTGCGGGTCCGAGGCTCTCCCCGATGGCTGAAGGTCAGTTCCACTTCATCCCCGGGTTCTCGTTCCGCCAGAATACCCTGCAACTCGCGTAGGCTGCTCACGGACTTCCCATCGATGGCCTTGAGGACATCCCCGGTGCGCATGCCTGCCACTGCCGCCGGCGAATCGGCGAACACCTTCCCCAGCCTCACTCCCCCAAGGACCGCTCCCGAGACGTCGAACCCAATGACGGGACGATCGGGATTCTTGAGCGGGTTCATGGTGAGCTTCCCCCAGGTATCCCCCTTCTCGAGCCGAACCCAATCCGCCTTGAAGTTGTTGACCCCGGTGTGATTATTGGACATCAGGCTCGCCCCGATCGAAGAATGAATGCCGATCAGTTTGCCCTCCATGTCAAAGAGCGGCCCCCCGGAATCCCCGCCAATGAGCGTGCAATCGGTTCCAATGAATCCGAGCGGATTGATCCCGACCACTCGGCCAAAGCGCACCGGGGGAGTCCGAAGGGGGTCGTAGCCGCCGGCATGTCCAAGGGCGACCACAAAATCTCCCACGGCCACCGACTTGGAATCACCCATTTCGACAAAGGGCCAGGGACCAGGTTTCTGCAGCTTGGCCATCGCCGAATCCTTGGACAAGTTGGCCCCCAGCACATCCGCGCGGGCTTGCTTGCCATCGGGAAAGACCACCGTGATATCCTCGAGCCCTTCCACAACATGTCCTGCCGTAAGGATCAATCCGTCACGGGAAATAATTACGCCACTCCCAGAGGACTCGGACTTCTCTGAAAACAACGAAATCGTTGCAGGCAAGGCGGCCTCAACCACATCCATCACCTGGCCCTCCAAGACCCGGAGCTGTTTCAGGCTTTCTACCGGAATTTGCGCATCGAGCTCGGCCAGAAAAGAACCGGAAAATGCGAGAAATCCAGCAATTGCGGGTCGAATACTTGCTACTCTCATCGAGGTGAAATATGCTTACTCATCACCAAGCGTCAACCGTCGTCCTTTTCGTCTTTCGGAAAGCTTCGGCATTTTTCTTGTAAGAGACCGCGTATTCCCTGACCAGCAAGACCCTTTGCCGGGTCTTCTGATTTCCTTGTATGGCCACCCGCCGCCCTAGAAAATCTACTCCCCGCCGACGATCGCCATCCTCTCGCAAGGCTGCGCCCCGGAAACGCGCCCGCCAAAGATCTGCACAGCCTAAGACAACCCGCAAATCAAAAGACAACAAGGCCGCCGGGACCAAACACAGTCCCCTCTTCATTCTCGTTTTCTGGCCCTTCCTGCTCGTCAATCGAATCAGCCGGAGCTGGCCCACATTCGCCCGTGTTCCCACCCGCGTCTTTGGCCACTTGGGCTGCCTTGGATTGATCGTTCTCATTCTCGGGGGAAGCTTCTACTTCACGCGCTCCCTGAAGTTCGATCTTGCCCGGGTAGGAGAGATGCCTGAACGGTCGATCATCTTCGATCGCAACAAGAAGGAACTCGGACGACTCCACGGCGCGCACCGATACATCGTCAATCTCAACGAGGTGTCCCCAAACTTTCAACTGGCCCTCCTCGCACGGGAGGACAAAAACTTCATGAAGCACTTCGGAATCGACCTCCGCGGTGTGGCCCGCGCGGTGGTGCAGAACATCAAGCGCAAACACATGGCTCAGGGAGCCTCCACCCTGACCATGCAACTGGCGCGAAACGCCTACCATCTCCCGACCCGCGGATCCAAGTGGATCGAACTCGACCGCAAGTTCCTTGAGATTGCCTTGGCTCTCCGCATCGAGGCCCACTACGACAAGGATGAGATTCTTCAGCACTACATGAACCTCATCTTCTGGGGCGGATCAATTCACGGAGTGGAAGCGGCTTCCCGTGCCTACCTCGAAAAATCCGCCAAGGATCTTACCCTCTCGGAAGGCGCCATGTTGGCAGGCATCATTCGTGCCCCGAACGCCTTCTCCCCCTTTGACGATTTGGAGAGCACCAAAAAGGAACGGGATGACACCCTCGACTCGATGGTGCGCTACGAATTCATCACCAAAGCGCAGGCGGCGAAAGCAAAGGCGGAGCCCTTGCACATCCGACCCAAGGGTCGGCGCATCATCCATGGAAGCTATGCAATGGATGCCATTCGCCGAGACCTTGAACGATTCATCGAGAAGAAAGACATCAAGCAGGGAGGCCTCCAGATCATCACCACGATCGACAAGGACCTGCAGGAAGCCGCCGGACGCCATCTCAATTCCAAGCTCAATGAAATCGAACGTCGCCCGGGCTACCTCCACAATACGCGAACTCATTGGCAGTCGAAACCCGCGATGCAACGAGGGGTCCCGGACTACCTGCAGGGTGCCATCGTGGTGGTGGAAAATCGCACCGGCGCCATCCGGACCATCGTGGGAGGGCGTGACGCCGATGAATCGAAATTCAATCGAGCCCTCCACGCGAGGCGCCAAATGGGCTCCGTGTTCAAACCATTTGTCTTCATGGCGGCCTTTGATCGCGGCCTGCGTCCATACACTTGGATCGAGGACGATCACATCAAGCCGGGACAGATCAAGTTCGCACCCAAGAATTGGGACCCGGCAAACTCCGACGGGAAATACTACAAACTCGTGAGCACGAAGGATGCGCTCGTGAAATCCCGCAACACCTCCTCGGTGCGCATCGGCAACTTCGCGGGTATGGACAACGTGCATGATGTCGCGCATCAGGCCTTTGCGCTGAAGATGCCCAGAAAAGCCTCCGCTTACCTGGGCGCATGGGAAGCGACCCCGGAACAGGTTGCGAGTGCCTATACCATCTTCCCGAATGGAGGCACTCGCTATGGCCCACACTTCGTCAGTAAAATCCTTAATCGTGATGGCAAGATCCTCTACGAGCACAAGCCGATCGGATACCGGGCAGCGAGGAAGGGTGCAGCGTGGACAGTTTCGACTCTCTTGCAGGAGGCCACCAAGTCTGGCACCGCTTCCTCGATGCGAAGAACCCATGGTTTCCAGCCGCCCGCAGGAGGGAAAACCGGGACCACGGACGACTATCAGGATGCGTGGTTTGTGGGCTACGCCTCCACTCTCACCTGCGCCGTCTGGGTCGGCCTGGACCAACCGAAACCCATCATCAAGCGCGGCTACGGCTCGGAACTCGCCCTGCCCATCTGGGTGAAAGTGATGAAGACCGCCGATCGACTCGGGCGCTATCGCTTTGCGGAGATGTCTTCGCCGGTCGAACTCGTAGCCCGTCGCCTCTGCCACTATTCCGGCAAACGCGCCACCTCCGGTTGCGAACACGCCAAGGCCGCTTACAATGATCAGGTTCCTACGGATCTCGCCCCCGCCTCCAATGATTTCTGTCCCACCCATCCCTTGAGAGCTCTCCCCGCCGACGCTCCCACCCCAATCCCAGGACGAGCTCAAATCATTCCGGAGCCGCAGCGTGCGTTTCCAGTGGAGTAGCCAGCCCCCAAGTATAACAGTGGCCCGTCATTCACCAACTCGGAGAAACCGTCGCGTGCGGGATTGGAGTGATCAGTCCCCCCCTGCTTCGGACTGCGAATTTGAAGAGGACCTCGAACAAAAATTTCTCGAGGACCCCGAACTCGATCCCAACTGGAAACCCGCCCGGCGCGAATCGCGGCTTCCCGATTGGATGCCCGCTCCCCTCCGACGAGTGATTCGGATCGCATTCCGTGGGGCAGTGATAGGCTTCTTCCTTCTCCTCACGGTCTCCCTGTACTACCTCGTGCTCTCGTTCCGCTACGACGTGAAAGAGATCACAACCATGCCTGAGCGCTCCATCATCTTTGATATGCGCGGCCAGGAACTTGCCACCTTGCACGGAGAAAGCCGACGCCTGATCACTCGCTCAGAGATTCCCGACTTCTTCGTGAAAGCCCTGCAAGCCCGCGAGGACAAACGCTTCTTCGATCATCATGGAGTGGATTTGTTGGGCTTGTTTCGGGCCACGGCCCGCAATGCCAGCGACCTCTCCTTTACTCAGGGGGCGTCCACCCTGACCATGCAGCTTGCTCGCAACAGCTTTGACTTGCGCGAGAAAAGCCTCCATCGAAAACTCATCGAGATCGCACTCGCCCTGCGTATTGAGAAAGACTTCGTCAAGGACGATATTCTCACTGCTTACGTCAACCGGATCTATTTCGGATCGGGATGTCATGGATTGGAGGAAGCGGCCCGGCGTTACTTTGGAGTGAGCGCGGCTGAACTCAACGTCCACCAATGCGCGCTCTTGGTGGGAATCATCCGCGCCCCCCACGCCTGTTCCCCGCTACGCAACCTTGACGGAGCGCTCAAACAGCGCAATGAGGTTCTCGCCCGAATGGTGGTGGAAGGATTTCTTCCCCAAGGGGAGGCCGAAGCGATCAAGGAGAGCAACCTGGCCTTGCGAACCGGGGAGAAGGCTCCCAAGGGTAAAGCCGCCCTACAGGCCGTGAGACGCCACTTTGAGGAACTGATCGCCTCTCGAGAAATTCGGGACGGCGGCCTCCGCCTGCGCAGCACCATCCACGCCGACATCCAATCCCTCCTCGAAGATGAAATTGTCGATCTGCTCAAGCTAATCCCGGGAGAACCTCAGATTGCGGCCATCTGCATCAACGCGCGCACCGGAGGCATCCGCGGCATCGTCGGTGGCCGGTCCACCGAGAGCACATCATTCAACCGTGCCCTCGACGCCCGACGGGACCTGGGAACCGTCTTCACACCCTTCATCTACGCCGCCGCCGCTGAGCGGGGCGTGCCGCCAAAACTCGACCATCCCCTCCGCACGGGCCGTGAGATTGGGCACCATGACCTGGTCAAACTCTCCAAGCGCCTGGGCCTTGAAGGACCATTTGCTGAGGGCGACGACTTGTTCCGCGGCGGGGTGAGTGCCACTCCTCTGGAGGTGGTCACCGCGGTCGCCACCCTGACCGGCGGCGGGAATCGCCCCCGCACTCACTTTCTCAAGGACCTTCGGGACGCAAATCTCAACTTGCTTTTTGAGATTAAACCCACGATGAAGCCCATGTTCGCTCCGCGCTCGACCAAAGCGGCTCTCGCCATGCAGTTTCCCGGTGGCGAGCCGCGTCTCCTCACCGGGACAAGCCCTGCAAAAACAGACCTTTGGGGCGTTTCATTCGGTTCCAAGCACGCCATTTGCGTGTGGATCGGGCACGACATCCCACGCCGCCTTGACGACTCGGATACAATGCTCAAAGAAATTCACAATACCATTCATCGGATGGCCCTGAGCCTGACTCCTTGAGGTTTTCGACTTTGCAACCCCACCAATCTTTCTACCCTCACTTCCATGCAGGCGCTGCGCTTCGATGCTGCTGTCGATCACATTCTCGAACGCGAAAAGCGATTTGAAAGGGGCGCGTACTTTCTCTTGAAAGACGCGCTGGACTTTACGCTCAAACGTTCCCGGGAGGAAAGTGGTGAAGAACGCCATGTCAGTGGCGAAGAACTCATCTTCGGCTTTCGCGATTTCGCCCTCCAGGAATTCGGCCCCATGTCGAAAACCCTCCTTCGGGAGTGGGGAGTGCACACGTGTGCTGACGTCGGCGACATGGTCTTCGAACTCATCGAGGAAGGAATGTTCGGCAAGCAGGACTCCGATACGCGGGAAGACTTCTGCGATCACTACGATTTCGACGAAGCTTTTCTGAATCCCTTTCTTCCGGAGTGCGGCCCGGTAAAGGCGGAAGAGAATCAGGATGGTGACTCCGATCCCCCGGCCGACGAAGAGACCCCCTTCAGTCACGCTCCCCAAGACGCTTCTTGATCTGGTTCAGGAGCCTCTCCCAGTGCGCGAGTACCACGCCCGCCTTCCGAGCCCGACGAAGCGGCTCATTCCAGATTGCTTCCACCTCGACCTCGCGCCCTTCGACATAGTCGATCATACTGGACGGCCGATAGTCTCCCATCTCATGAGTGGCCCTGATTTGCTGCTCGATCATCTCATCCGGAAGGGACCGCCCCAACGCCGCCGCACCGGCGATCACCTCTCTCATGAGAGCCCGGACTTCGTCCTCTCCGCCATTCTGCGAGAGGAGTTCCTGAGTCGTGATTCCACCTCCCGCGATGCAGAGTCCATTGAAGGGAACATTCCAAACCAACTTAGTCCACTGCGCCGCCACGAGGTCATCGACCGCTCGGCATTCGATGCCCGCCGCGCAAAACCGCTCCACAATGAGCTTCGATCGATCACTCACCCCGCCCTCCATCTCACCAATGGTCACCAGGCCCTTGGCAAGATGGTGAATAAGCCCTGGGCGAACGCGATTGATGCACACAAAGCAGAGCCCACCCAACACGCGGTACGCTCCAAACAAGTCAGCCAGCCGCTCGATGTTTCCCAATCCATTCTGCAGGGTCAAAATGGCGGTTTTCTCGTGCAGGAGCGGGGCGACAACCTCTTCATAGTGATCATTGGTGGTCGCTTTCCACGCGATGACCACCAGATCGACCGCTCCGATCTCGGCCGAGGAAGCAAACACTTGCGGACGGTCCACCACAAAGTCTCCCGCCACGCTTTCCACCCGGAGTCCCTCGACCTGCAGTTCGCGCAATCCCGAGCGCGCCAGGAATCGCACATTCTCGCCCGCCGCGGCCAATCGTCCGCCGTAGTAGGTCCCCACCGCACCGGATCCTACAATCGCGATGGAAGACATCGGCTTACCGCCCGTGAAACTCTGCCAGGACCTTCTTCGCCGTCGCGACCGTGTTGCGATGCAGCTTGGCCGTGTACTCAGGCTCCCGATTGTAACCGCCACCGTAGAGCATCGCTACCGGGATCCGGTTGCTCACCAAGGCGCGAAGGATGACGTTGTCGCGGCGCTGAATGTCCTTCACCGTGAGCATCATTTGGCCCAGGCGGTCGTTGCGGTGATTGTCTGCCCCTGCGACCCAGATCACGAGGTCTGGAGTGAAGACATCGAGCGCGGCCGCCAGGGTGGAGAAGAGCTGCTTGAGATACATCTCACCTTCCACGTAGCGCACGGTTTCCACATCCATCGATCCGTTTACTTTCCGCGAAGGATAGTTCCGGCCCACATGAATGGAGTAGGTGAAGACGTTGGGATCGTTGTCGAGAAGACTGTTGGTCCCATTGCCTTGGTGCGCTGCGGTGTCCACCACCATGACCTTGATCCCGGGCTTCTTGACTTGGATGCTGCGAATCGCAATCGCGACATCATTGAAGACACAGTAGCTCTCACCATGCTCCCGAAAAGCGTGATGGGTTCCACCAGCCAGGACCACCGAAAGACCATCGATCATCGCAGCTTCGCAGGCCAGACGGGTTGCTTCCACCTCGGTGGCACTTCGGGTGTAGAGCTTCGGTGTGAGTGGTAGTCCCAGTTGGATCTGCTCCTTGAGATCAAGCTGACCCCGATAGATCTTCTGCAGGTAGCCGGGAGTGTGTGCGCGCTCCAACACGTGAGTCCCGGAGGGGCTTACTTCCACGATCTGTTCCGGCCGGACAATCCCGTTGGCGAGGAGCATGTCCTTCGACAAGCGGAACTTGTTCATCGGATAGGGATGATCAGCCGGGAGTTCCATATAGAAATCCGGCGAATAGAAGCAGCGCAGCGAGTAACCCATAATGCAAGGACGTGCCAATTCATGCCAGAAGGAGGCCCCGCTGGCAATCATTAGGATTTGTTAATAATCGGCTTGTCTTAGACAACTACTTCCCTATTTCCCCTTGGGGCAACGCCCTTGGGGGCCTCCCGCTCTCCTGCCCCTCCCGATGAAACCCCCATAAAAAGTGGTGATAGTGGGCGGCGGCTTGGCCTCTATCCGCAAACTGGCGAACGCCCAGCGCTTCGAAAACATCCTGCTTGATCGAAAAACCACCCTCTCTTTCAATCCCTGCCCTATCAGGTCGACACTGTTGCCTTGGCGGCTCCCTCCATCGCATCCTCCCTCCGCGGGGTCCTTCATCAGGCACGACCCGTGAGCGCTCTCCTCGAGAAGATCACCAAGATCGATGCCGACCAGCAGGAGGTTCGCTCCGCCGGGACAGGCTATCCTTATCACTACCTCGTGCTCGCTCACCGGGGCGCTGCACGTCCTTCTTTGGCAATGGGCACTGGCAGCCAATACACGGTCGGACTGAAAACCCTCGACGATGCGCAGGCGATTCGCCGACCCGTCCTCAACGCTCTTGAACATGGGGAGCGATCTCACGACGGAACATTGCACCGCCGGCTCATGACTATCGTGATCGCAGGTGCGGAATCCACCGGGGTCGAGCTTGGCAGAAAAAACGACGTGACCTCCACAATTTTGGTCCCTTCCGGACGCGAGGGCCACGCTCGACCTGAGCGAGGTCGGGAAATAGCCCTGCTTTCCAGCCTCGAATGCCGACTTTGTGAAAAATTTCACAAACTCCTTGCGAGCCTCTCTCCTTTCGGTGCTTATTCGGGCGGCATCAACCGATGAGCGAGCCTTCCGCCAAAGCGACCTACGAGGCTCCCGATGCCGCGGCCACCGCGGCACAGGCAGTCGCGGATTACCAAGCCGGCACCGAGGACCTTCTCGGTGAGAAAATGGTCCTCAATATGGGGCCCTCTCACCCTGCAACCCACGGCGTGCTGCGCCTGATTTTGGAGTTGGACGGTGAAGTCGTCACCAAGGCCGATCCTGACATCGGCTTCCTGCACCGCGGCGACGAGAAGATCGCCGAGAACATGCACTACAACCAGTTCGTGCCCTACACGGACCGCTTGGATTATCTCGCCCCTCTGGCCAACAATGTGGCCTACGCCTGCGCAGTCGAGAAACTCATGGGCTGGGAGCTCCCTCCCCGCGGCCAGGCGATTCGTGTTCTCTGCTGCGAGCTCGCCCGCATTTCTTCCCACTTTCTCGGCATCGGAGTCTACGCCATGGACGTGGGTGCTTTGACGGTGTTCCTCTACACCTTCACCGAACGCGAAAAGGTCTATAACCTCTGTGAACAGCTCACCGGCGCGCGCTTCACGACATCCTATACCCGGGTCGGAGGCCAGATCCGCGATCTCCCCGAAGGCTTTGAAGCCAGCGTGCGCCAGTTTCTCGACGAATGCGAGAAGACCATCGAGGAGGTCGACAGTCTTCTTTCCCGCAACAAGATTTTCCTCATGCGGACCAAGGACATCGGCATCATCTCCGCAGAGAGCGCCATCTCCTACGGACTGACCGGCCCCAACCTGCGGGCCTCCGGACCTTGCCGCGATCTTCGCAAGGATCGCCCTTACCTCGGCTACGAGCAGTACGACTTTGACATCCCGGTCGGTGAAGTGGGCGACTGCTACGATCGCTATCTCGTTCGCATGGAGGAGCTGCGGCAGTCCATTCAAATCGTGCGCCAGGTTCTCGACACCCTTCCTGAGGGACCCATCAACGTCGCGGACACCAAGAGTTCTCTTCCCGAAAAAGAGAAGGTCCTCATGAAGATGGAGGAACTCATCCACCACTTCATCGTCGCAACTCAGGGCATCGAGGCCCCCGCGGGCGAAATCTATTTCGGCGCCGAGAACCCGAAGGGCGAACTTGGTTTCTACATCAACTCCAAGGGCGGAGGGGTCCCCCACCGCCTCAAGATTCGCGCCCCTTCCTTTGTGAATCTCTCCATTCTCTCGGAACTCCTGACCGACCACCTGATCTCCGATATCCCCACCATTCTAGGCTCCCTCGACTTTGTCATGGGCGAGTGTGACCGATAGCGAGCCCTTCCCCCTGCGCTTTTTTGCAGCCCTCATCATTCCCATGTCCGACACCATCCTCAACGAACAGGTAGCCTCCCACCAGACCGCGGGAACGAAGCACCATACGCCGTTTGAGATCACCAAGGAAATCGAGAAGCAGGCTGACCAGCGCATCAAGCATTACCCGCAGGATCGCAAGCGCTCCGCAGTCCTTCCCCTGCTCCACATTGTCCAGTCCGAGTTTGGATTCATTTCTCCGGAAGCGATCGAATGGGTGGCCGGCAAACTCGAGGTCGAACCGATCAAGATCGAGGAAGTCGTGACCTTCTATCCCGGCCTGCGTCAACACGCGCCGGGCAAGCACCACATCCGGGTGTGCCGCACCCTGAGCTGCGCCATGGGCGGCAGCTACGAACTCATGGACAAACTCTGCGAGTTGGCCGGCATCGATCGGAGCGAGGCGACCCATCACAATCCAATTGCGGTTTCGCCCTGCGGCACTTGGTCGGTCGAATTTTCCGAGTGCCTGGCCTCTTGCGGAACGGCCCCGGTCTGCTTGGTGAACAACGATTTCCACGAAGATCTCCCCGCCGGGAAAGCCTCCGATCTTCTCGCCAACTACAAGTAACTTTCATGGGAAAGATCACTTACCAGAAGAGCAAGCAACCGCATCCCCGCGAGATGCGACTGATCTTCAGAAACATCGACCGCGAAGGCTGGGACCCATCGCTCAAGACCTTCCTTGCCGACGGCGGCTACAAGGAGCTCAAGAAAGCGCTTAAAATGACGCCCGGCGAGGTCACCGATGAGGTGAAAAAGTCAGGCCTGCGTGGGCGCGGTGGGGCAGGCTTTCCCACCGGAGTGAAGTGGGGATTCATTCCGCCCAACAACCAGAAGCCGGTCTACCTCATCTGTAATTGCGACGAGTCGGAACCCGGCACCTTCAAGGACCGCTACATCGTTCACCAGGATCCTCACCAACTCATCGAGGGCATGGTGATCTCCTGCTACGCAGTCGGAGCGAAGGTCGCCTACATCTACATTCGCGAAGAATTTCCGCAAGCTGCCGAGATCGTCGAACAGGCCATCGAGGAAGCAAGGAAGGGAGGTTTCCTCGGGAAGAACATTCAGGGATCCAAGTTCGACTGTGAGTTCTATGTGCACCGCGGAGCCGGCGCCTACATCTGCGGTGAAGAGACCGGCCTCATCGAGTCACTCGAAGGCAAGCGCCCCTATCCCCGCATCAAGCCCCCCTACTTCCCGGCCGCGATGGGCCTCTACATGGCGCCCACCATCGTCAACAACGTGGAGACCCTTTGCCACGTAAAGCACATCATCGGAATGAGCGGCGAGGACTACGCAAAAATCGGCACTCCGAGAAATACCGGCACCCGCATTCTCTGCGTCTCCGGTGATGTCCAGAAACCGGGCTACTACGAAATCGAAGTAGGCAAAATGACGATGGGCGAACTGCTCAACGATCTCTGCGGAGGTCCAAAGGAGGATCGCAGTTTCAAGGCTGTCATTCCCGGTGGATCCTCCGCCAAAATTCTGCGTTGCTCAGACAAGTTCAACGTCTCCTGCCCTCCGGATACCGAGAAACGCGAGATCAACTTTGAAGAAATCCCCCTCGACTTTGACACCATGGCAGCATGCGGGTCAATGGCTGGCTCCGGGGGAGTGATTGTGATCGATGATTCGCGCAAGATGTCGTGGGTCCTCAACAACATCAACGAATTCTACGCCCACGAGAGCTGCGGTCAGTGCACCCCTTGTCGTGAAGGCTCGACCTGGATGAAGAAAATCACCGATCGCTTGGTCGCCGGCAAGGCCACCCCCTCGGACATCGAGACTCTTGAGTCCGTGGCTTATCAAATCGATGGGCGCACCATCTGCGCCTTCGGTGAGGCTTGTGCCTGGCCCGTGGAAGCGATCGTGGACAAGTTCCGCGACGAACTGATGGCCGAAACTTCCGAGGAGAACGAAGCCCTCCCGCACAATTCCGAAGAGGAAGCGCAACGCCGCTATCTCAGTTCGGTCTAGCAGGGTGCTGAGATCACGCTCCAGGTCATTCCTGCGGAAGGAATCAAAGCCGAGCTTCGGCGGGTGGGGATATACCGACGTGAGAGGGCCCAGATTCGAGCCCAACAGTAGGTGCCTTGGCCACCACGGAAGGAGCCGCCCACCATCAGCACCCCGAGGCCCATGCAGACGAGCTAGAATTCGTCGTCAACCCGTTCACCGATGAGAGCCTCGATGTCCGCAGCATGCTCCCCGGAAGCCGAATCTGGGACCCGCGGACAGGTCGCCAGGATCAAATTTTCGGATTCCGAAACCCTTTCAAGGACCGATCGTGGCTGAGCTTCAGAGCATTCTTGAGCCCAAAGCCCGGACGGAATTGCCCTCTGCTCCACTCAGGAATCTCTGAAATTCTGGTTCCGCCGATAATTTGGGGCCCAATCCATTGATTTTTCACAGCTGCAGCGCGCTCTAACCCTATAAAACAAGTCGTTCTGGAGGCTTGTGAAAAATTTCACAAAGTGCGCTTGTCCCCTCGGCGCTTGCTCTTCATAGTCCGCCCCGAACTCCACGGGAGGCCGCGTTAGGCGCTCATTTATGGCAGATTCCGCACCTGCGACCGCTGACAAACTTCCCAAGGTCCTCGCTGCCGAAAAGGGCATGGTGAACGTCCAGATCGATGGCACGTGGATTCAAGTTCCCCGCGGCACTCGGATGATCGAAGCCTGCAAACAGGCCGAGCAGGAAGTTCCGCACTATTGCTACCACACCAAGCTCTCTTCACCCGGGAATTGCCGCATGTGCCTGGTGCAGATGGGCATGCCCTCCCGCCCCGCTCCGGGCCATCATATCTCCTTCGGAGATGACGGATTTCAAAAAATTGGATGGATGCCTCGTCCGGTCATCTCCTGTGCCAACACGGTGGCAGAGAACATGGGCATCCGCACCAGCGGCGCCTTGGTTGAGGAATGCCGCAATGGTGTGATGGAGTTTCTCCTCATCAACCACCCTCTCGACTGCCCCATCTGCGACCAAGCTGGGGAATGCAGCCTGCAGGAGTTCTCAGTCGATCACGGCCGCGGATCCTCGCGCTTCGAAGAGGTGAAGGTCAAGAAGCCGAAGAACGTGGAGATCGGCCCCCGCATTCGCCTCGATGACGAACGCTGCATCATGTGCAGCCGCTGCATCCGCTTCATGGATGAGGTCGTTGATGATCCCGTCCTTGGCTTCATTGATCGCGGCACCCACACCAAGCTCACGGTTCATCCCGGGCGACAACTGGACAGCAATTACTCCCTTAATACCGTAGACATCTGTCCGGTGGGCGCGCTCACCTCGAACGATTTCCGCTTCCAGATGCGCGTCTGGTTTCTCAAGGAGACCAAGAGCATCGACGTCAACTGCGGGACAGGATGCAATACCGTGATCTGGACTCGCGGCAACGAAGTGTTCCGCATCACCCCGCGCGAAAACAACGACGTCAACTCGTGCTGGATCCCCGATAGCCACCGCCTCAATTTCCACTACCTGCATGCGGAAACCCGGCTCGACGCCCCCATGATCAGGAAGGGGCAGAATCACGAAAACGCCGATTGGTTTGACGCGATTGCCAAAGCCGCCGAAGGACTGAAAGGGCACCAGCGCGGTGAGGTCGCCATCATTGGATCCGGCCGCCAGACCAACGAGGAACTCTATCTTCTCAAACGCCTCGCCGAAACCTTGGAGACCGATCTCCTCACTCTCGTTCCGCGCTTTGAGGAATCCGACGGCCGACTCGTCTCCGCCGACCGCAATCCCAATACCAATGGAGCGAAACTCCTCTGGGCGACCGACGACCCATACGCAAAGCTCGACGCCATCCGCGAAGGAGTGAGCGGCCGCAAGATCAAGGCGATCGTGGTCTTCTACGAAGACCTCCTCGGAGCCGCCGCTTTCAAGGCCACGGATCTCGAAAAGCTCGAACTCCTGGTCTCCAATCACCTCTTGCCCAACGGAACGGCCAAGGCCAGCCACGTCGTGATGCCGGGCGCCGGTTTCGCGGAGAAACGCGGCTCGATGGTGAACATCACGGGACGTCTGCAGCGACTTAACCAGGCCATCCTCCCTCCCGAAGGGGTGATGGATGACTGGGAAATCATCCGGGACCTAGTGGCGGCCCTCGATCACAACGAGCCCGCCCGGCACCTCATCGAAGATGTCTTCACGGAAATCGTGGACGATGTCGAGGAACTCGAAGAATTGACCTTGTCGAAAATTGGCGACTTGGGAATCCAAGTCACCGAAACCGGGGAAACGATCCCCTTAATCGAGACTGAACGGGGTGAAATCGTTGGCTAAGTCATGGACTGGGTTCCGCTCATCATCACCGGCATCAAAGTGTTCTTTTTCACCTTCGTGGTGATCCTGCCGCTGATTGCCTACTCGACTTATGCCGAGCGCCGCGTGTGCGCCATCATGCAGGACCGGGTGGGTCCCAACCGGGTTGGCATTCCCCTGACTCTCTTGGGGTTTAAAAAGGACCTCAGCTTCTTCGGTCTCCTGCAGCCTCTCGCCGACGGACTCAAGGGCCTTTTCAAGCAGGACCTGACCCCTGGGCATGTCCGTAAATCGTTCTATTGGATGGCACCCGCCCTCACGGCCATTCCCGCCTTCATCACGGTCTGCGTCATCCCCTTCGGCAGCAACGTGAACCTCTTCGGACACGACGTAAAACTGGTCATCGCAGACATCGGAGCGGGCCCCCTCTTCGTCTTCGCAATTGCCTCCCTCAGCGTCTACGGCATCACCCTCGCGGGGTGGTCGTCCAACTCGAAATATCCCTTCTTCGGCGGAGTTCGCTCCTGCGCCCAGATGATCTCCTACGAGATCTCCCTCGGCCTCTCCATCATCCCGGTCCTCATGGTCTTCGGGAAACTCAATCTCACCGACATCGTCACCCACCAGTCCGAGAAAGGCTGGCTTCTCCTCCCTCTCTGGAATGAACACGGATCAATTTTCAGCGGTGATTACTGGGCCCACTGCGGACCACAGTGGCTCCTCTTGCTCCCGCTGGGAATCTCCTTCATCGTCTTCACCACCTCGATCTTCGCGGAAACCAACCGCATGCCCTTCGATCTTCCCGAGTGTGAAACCGAATTGGTGGGCGGCTATCACACCGAGTACTCCTCCATGAAATTTGCGCTCTTCTTCATGGGAGAATACGCCGCCATGATCGTGGGCTCCGCGGTCATCGTGACCATTTTCTTCGGCGGCTGGTCCCTTGGCTTCGGCCTCGATTCCGCGCTTCTTCAGACTGGCGAGGGCGCTTGGAAGTGGTTCGCGGGCTTTATTCACCTCGGCGTCTTCCTCGCCAAAACAATTGGCTTCATCATCTTCTTCATCTGGGTACGCTGGACCGTCCCCCGCCTCCGCTACGACCAGCTCATGAAACTCGGTTGGGTCGTATTCTTCGAACTCGCCCTTTTCAACATCTTCATCGCGGCCCTTATCATTGCGGCTCCTCACATCGGCCCCCTTCTGACCCTGTTCGTCGGGGTCCCCATCCTTCTCGCCCTCGCCGCGATCATGTATTTCATCACCAAATCGGTGGAAAGCAAACACAAGGTCAACATCACCTAGCTCCACCTCTCGAGATTATGGCCGTCATCAAACTCAAACGCCCAAAGCTGAGCTGGTATGAGCACCTCTACCTGCCTGCCATCATCAAGGGGCTGCTGATCACCTTCAAGCACGCGGTCATCTCCGTCTTCGGCAAGGCCACGGGCAGCAAGGAACTCGCCTCCTCCGGACTCGGTGTCACCATGCAATATCCGGAACAGAAGTGGGACGAACACTTGCCCGAATACTACCGCGGAATCCCCGCCCTCGTCACCGATGAACAAGGCCGCGAGCGTTGCGTCTCCTGCCAACTCTGCGAATTCATCTGCCCGCCCAAGGCGATCACGATCGCGCCGGGCGAACTCAAGTCCGACGACGAGTGGGCCAAGGTCGAGAAGGCTCCCAAGGCATTCGATATCGACATGATCCGCTGCATCTACTGCGGCATGTGTGAAGAGGTTTGCCCGGAGCAGGCCATCTTCCTTCGCCAGGATTACGCCATGACCGGCACCACCCGCGCCGAGATGGTCAACGACAAGGATCGCCTCTACCAACTCGGCGGGGTGCGCGAAGGCCTCATCAACAAGTGGAATGAAGTGAAGTGATGGAGGGACTCTTCTTCTACGCCTTTTCAGGATTTGCGGTCATCGGCGCCCTCGCGCTGGTCGCCTTCAAGAATCCGGTCTCCAGCGCCATGTCGATGGTGGCCTCCTTCCTTGGTCTCGCCGCTCTCTTCATCAGTCTCAATGCCTACTTCGTGGGCATCATTCAGATTCTCGTCTACGCAGGCGCCATCATGGTGCTCTTCGTCTTCATCATCATGCTCCTGGATCTGAAGGCCGAGGAGCGCAAGACCAAATACAACCCCCTCTTCCTCGTGGGTGGCGTCTTCATCCCTCTCGTCTTTCTGATCCAACTTTGCGGCATTCTCCCGCATGTCCCCAACGCGGAACCCGAACCCCTGCACCTCAAAGAATCAGCCCGGTATTTCTACGACCAGGAGAAGGAGGCTTCGAAAGAAGAACAGTCCGAGATTCACAAAAGCCTGAGCAAGGGCGACCTCCCCGACGTCAATCTCATCGGCCTCACCATGTTTGGCCACAAGGGCGACAATGAAACAATCAAGACTCCCGGCTACAATTTCCCCCTTCAGATTGTCGGAGTCCTTCTCCTCGTCGCTACCGTGGGCGTGGTCGCCCTGTCCTTGCGGAAGAAGACGACCGGGGAGCCCGAGCCCGGCGATCCCGACTCCCGGCCCGAACCCTGAATGCTGAGCCCATGGCCTCCCTGCAGGAATATCTCTTCGTCTCCGGACTGCTCTTCGCGATTGGACTCGCGGGCGTCCTCGTGCGTCGAAATATCATCGTCATCTTCATGTGCCTCGAGCTCATGCTGAGTGCCGCCAACCTCACTCTGGTCGCCTTCTCGCGCTTCAATACCGGACCGGATGGCCTTCCCGACTACAACGGTCAGGTCCTCGTCTTTTTCATCATCACCGTCGCGGCCGCTGAAGTCGCGGTCGGCCTCGCCATCATCGTCGCCCTCTACCGCGCTCGCCAGACGGTGGACGTCGAAGATCTCACCTCCATGAGAGGCTAAGCACCCATGGAATACCTCGCCTGGCTCCTACTATTGCTTCCCCTCCTCTGCGCTGCGGCCATCCAGTTTGGAGTGAAGGACTCGCCCGCCGCGGCCGCTAATCTCTCGGTCGCTTCGGTGGTCGGCACCTTCCTGATCGCCGTTCTCCTGGTCTTCAATTCCGATTTTTCGAGCTCCTTCACCTGGGCCACCGCCGGAACGTTCACCATTCAGATCGGCATTCTGGGCGACCAACTCGCCAAGGGCATGATGGTCGTGGTCACCGGCGTCGGGATGCTCGTGCACATCTTCTCGCTCGGCTACATGAAGGACGACGAGGCCAAGGCCCGTTACTTCGGCGGGCTCTCCATCTTCATGTTCTCCATGACGGGGATCGTCCTCGCGGACAACTTCATCATGATGTTCATCTTCTGGGAGTTGGTGGGCTTCAGCTCCTACCTTCTCATCGGCCACTGGTTCGAGAAGAAGTCCGCCGCCGAAGCTGCCAAGAAAGCCTTCCTCGTCAATCGCATCGGCGATTTTGGATTCATGATCGGCATCCTCATGCTCTGGGGAATCCTTGGCCAAACCTTCCTCTTTGCCGAGATGGAAGCACCCGCCAAAGCTCTTCCGGAAAGCCAGGCCACCATCGTAGGCATCGCGGTCCTTCTCATCTTCTGTGGCGCGGTCGGCAAGTCCGCCCAATTTCCCCTTCATGTCTGGCTTCCGGACGCCATGGAAGGCCCCACTCCCGTCTCCGCCCTCATTCACGCCGCCACCATGGTCGCCGCCGGCGTCTACATGCTCTTCCGCCTCCAAGTCGCCGCCGGCACCTCCATCTTTGAGGGCTTCGCCGGCACCACAATCGCGTGGATCGGCGGCATCACCACTCTTCTCGCCGCCCTCATGGCCACCCAGCAGGACGACATCAAACGCGTCCTCGCCTACTCCACGCTCTCCCAGCTCGGCTACATGGTGATGGCGGTCGGGCTCGCCGGCGAAGCGGGAATCGAGGCCGGCCAAGCCGGCATGTTCCACCTCTACACCCACGCCTGGTTCAAGGCCCTGCTCTTCCTCGGCTCCGGTGCGGTCATCTACGCCTGCCATCATGAGCAGAACATGTGGAAAATGGGTGGACTCTTTCGGCGCATGCCCAAGACAACCATGACCTTTGCGGTGGGCACCTTGGCCTTGATGGCTGCTCCCCCGCTCTCTGGTTTTTGGTCGAAGGAACTCATCCTCGCCCAGGCCTTGGAACACAACCCTCCCCTCTTTTGGATCGGTGCCGGCGTCGCGGTTCTCACGCCCTTCTACATGATGCGCCTCTTCGTAGTGGCCTTCCTCGGCAAGCCACGGGACCACGGTGCGGAGAAAGCGAAGGAAGTCCCACCTGTGATGCTCGTTCCCCTCATCATCCTCGGGGTCCTCGCCGTTGTCTCGGCCTTCTCTCTGATCGCTTCCTCAATTGTCCCCGACAACGACTTCCATGCCCACGGGTTCCACCCCAACATGGTCTTCTGGATCTCCCTGGGCGCTCTCCTCCTCGGCGCCGGTGGCGGTTTTCTCCTCTACCACGGCCGCTCCAGCGACCCCCTCGCGAACAACCCCCTCTTCAAGCTCTTCCGCAACAAGTTCTACCTCGACGAACTCTACCTGAAGCTCGTCGGCCTCTTCCAGGACACGGTTGCGATGGCAGTCCACTTCCTCGATGAATTCCTCATCAACGGCATGATCGTAGGCGGACTCGCCCGCAGCACCGCTGGACTGGGCAATATCTTCCGCCGACTGCAAAGCGGCAACCTGCAGGGTTACGCCATTCTCTTCGGAGCCGGTATTCTCCTCGTCATCTATCTCACCGTTTTTGCCCGCTAACCGATGACTCTCGCACTCATCCTCCTCCCCCTTTTCGCGGTCATCGCGATCCTCATGGGCGCCAACCCGCGGGCTGCGGCCCGCAATGCCACCGGCATGATGCTCTTTGCCGGCCTCGGACTGGCCGCTCTGTGGGCCCTGGGCACCAGGACCTTCCTGGGGGTGGATTTCCTCGTCCTGAGCAAGCCCGAGATTCACCTCGCCCTCAATTTCTTCGACGGCATGAGCGTCATCATGATGCTCCTTTCAGTCATCGTCGCCTATGCCGCAGCGCGCACGGGCGATTGCGAGGACCGCCACGCCAAGCTCTGGAACATCTCCCTTCTTCTCATTGCTGCCGGAGCGGTCGGCGCCTTCCTCTCTACCGACCTCTTCTTCTTCTATGCCTTCCACGAACTCGCTCTCATCCCGACCTTCCTGACCATCGGTATTCTCGGGCGCGGCGATCGCAAGGAAATCGCCTGGAAGGTCACCATCTATCTCGCCTTCGGATCGATCATTCTTCTCGCCGGCCTGCTCTGGCTGATCGCCGCTTCGGGCACGCCGGATCTGAGCTTTGAGTCCCTCCTCAAGTGTACTGTGCCCGTCGCAGCCCAACGCGGAATTGCCCTCTTCCTGCTCATCGGCTTCGGAACTCTCGTTTCCCTCTTTCCCTTTCATTCCTGGGCCGCTCCCGCCTACGCCAGCGCCCCCGCTCCCATCTCGATGCTGCATGCCGGTGTGCTGAAGAAGTTCGGCCTCTACGGACTCCTTCGACTCCATCCTCTCGTGCCCATCGGAATGGCCTCCTGGTTGGAGCTCATCATCGTTCTTCTGCTCGGCAACATCCTCTGGGTGGGCTTCGTCACCATCAACCAGAAGCGCCTCGACAGCATGCTTGGCAACTCGAGCGTGATGCACATGGGCTACATCTTCCTCGCCATCGCGGCCTTGATCGCCGCCCAATCAGAAAGCGCCAATCCAATCGCCAAACCCGCCGCCATTCTTCTCATGTTCGGCCACGGAGTGACCATCGCCATGCTCTTCGGGCTCGCCGATAGGATTGAACGACTGACCGGCACCCTCGAACTTCGCGACCTCGGGGGACTCGCCAAGCAAGCTCCCAAACTCGCCTTTCTCTTCGGCCTTGCCGCCATGGCTTCGATCGGTCTGCCCGGCCTGGCCAACTTTGCCGGTGAAGTGATGGTCTTCATCGCCGGCTTCAAGGGATGGGAGCCCGACACCCCTCCCGGTTGGGTTCAGATTGCCACCATCCTCTCCCTATGGGGTCTGGTCATCAGCGCCGTGTATATGCTGCGCGCCTTCCGCCACATTTTCCAGGGACCCACCGTTGAGTTCACCAGGAACGCCTCCGACCTGAGCGCCAGGGACCGATCGCCGGCCGTCCTTCTGGCCGCCGTCCTCCTTATCGTCGGCCTCTTCCCCAACATCCTTCTCCAGTTCCTCGAGCAACCGGAGGCCGTGGTCGCACGAGAACAGGCCCACATCACTCAGCACCCCCGACCTCCCCAGCCCGCTGGGTCGGCCCCCGTCCAACCTCACCCCTCTCCAAGCCAATAATCATGCCCGCCTATTGGTTAGAAGCGATCGTTGTCGCCCTCGGCCTCCTCCTTCTCTTGATGGAGGCCTTCAGCAACTCCAAGAGCAAGGAACTCATCCGAGTCGTCGGGATTGGCGGGCTCATTTTCCTGCTCGTTCCGTTCTACTTTGCGGTCGCCCCGCCGGCGGACAACGCGGAGCTTGCCCGCTTTTACGTCTACGACCGACCCGCAATCTTCTTCAAGCTCCTCGCCCTCTTGACCACCATCCTGGTGCTCTTCATGGCCTACGATTTCCGGAAGACCCTCAACCGCTTCACCGAAGGTCCCGATACCGAACACGGAACCGGGGAATACTACGCCCTCCCCGTCTTCGCTTGCGCCGGGATGATGTGGATGGCCTCCGCGCGGGACCTCGTTTCCATCTTCGTCGCGCTCGAACTGGTCACCATCACCTTCTACATCCTCGTCGCCTTCATGAACCGCCAAGTGGGCTCCCTCGAAGCCGGCGTGAAATTCCTCATCCTGGGCGCCCTTTCCACCGGCTTCCTCGTCTACGGCATCGCGTGGATCTACGGCATCACGCACACCACCAACCTTGAAACGATCTCCCAGCTCCTGGCCGCGAATTCATCAAATCCCGATCTGCACGATGGCATCTCAGCCAATCCCATCCCCCTCCTCTTCGGCCTCTCCCTCATTCTCCTCTCGCTCGCCTTCAAGATCGGCGCAGTGCCCATGCATCTCTGGATCCCGGACGTCTACCAGGGAGCTCCCACCCCCACCACCGCATTCCTTTCGGTCGGCTCCAAGGCCGCGGGATTCATTGTCACGCTCCGCATCCTCGACCCCTTCTTCAGCTCGGACATCACCCGCAGCCAGACCACCATCGTTGTGCTCGCCCTCGCAGGACTCACCATCCTGGTTGGCAACCTCACCGCCATTCCGCAAACCAATTTCAAACGTCTGCTCGCCTACTCCTCCATCGCTCATGCGGGCTTCATCCTACTGGCCATTGCAGCCTGGCATACGGGCGACGATGACACCCTGAGTAGCTATCAGGCGGTCGCCTTTTATCTCGGAACTTACCTCCTCATCACCATCGGAGCCTTCTTCGTCCTCGTGGTCGTGCACAACTCCGAAGGGAGCGACAACATCAGCGCCTTCGATGGCCTGGGTCAGCGCAATTCACTCCTCGCCCTCTGCGCCACCATCCTCCTGGCCGCCATGGCAGGTCTTCCCCTCACCGCCGGATTCTACGGTAAGTTCTTCGCCTTCCAACTCGCCATCGAATCTGCCCACACCAACCAGATCCTCTGGTGGGGCATTGCGCTCGGTTTCGTCGGAGTGGCCGCAGGCTTCTACTACTATCTCAAAGTCGTGCGCGCCATCTACTGGCGCGCCGCTCCCAAGGACGATCTGATTGCGATCCCCCGCATCAGCCGCTACGCGATCATCTCCCTCACGCTCGCCACCGTGATCCTCGGTTTCTGGCCGGAGCCGATCCTGTGGTTAATTGGCGCGTAACCCGCGCCCGCTCACCCGGAGCGCTCATCGCCTACGCCGTGACGCGCACCTTCTCCCGATCGGGATGCAGAAACTGCCCCCAACTCTCATCGGTCGGAATCTCGGAGCGCATCCCAAAGAGGGGTCGCCACCGCGGACTGGTCGGCTTGCGTAAAAGACGCATTCCCACTTCATGGGCCAGCTTGTTGGCCTTGCGGGTATTGCAGCGAATACAGGAGGTCACGATGTTCTCCCAGTTGGTCTTCCCGGCCTTGTCCCGAGGCACCACATGATCGAGGTTGAGTTCCCGTTCCACAAAGCAATTCCCGCAATACTGACAGGTGAACTTGTCGCGCAGAAACACGTTGTGACGGGTAAACTTCACCTCCTTGCGGGGCAAGCGGTCGTAGAGCGCGAGGACAATAATCTTGGGCACTCGAAAAGCATGCCGAACCGTTCGAATCACCTCCTCCGCCAAGTGCTCAATCGAGTGTTCGGCCCAGGACATCAAATCATGCGTCTGGTAACACGCCTCACCATCTGTTTGCACAATTTGAGCGTGACCGAGACAGACTAACCTGAGGGCCCGCCGTACGGAGCATGTGTGAATCGGCTGCCATAGCCGATTCAGGACAAGAACGGGACAGTCGAGGGAAGCTTCCATTGCCAGGCTAGACTGCACGCTAACCTATCAGCCAAATTGTCCCTCACAAGGGAAAGCTTTTTCGAACATCCTCCCGCCCTCCAGCCTTTCAAGAGGGACCGCGAGTGTCACCTCGGGGGCTTGGATAGCCCAGCCGGGGTCCGTCCCAGAACTGCAGACGCAGGGATTGCGTTGATAATCAAAGCCGCTTAAGATGCCGCTGATGTCCAGTTTCTTCGGAAATTGCTTTCGGATCGCAACTTGGGGCGAGTCCCACGGGGGCGGTGTCGGCGTGGTCGTCGAGGGTTGCCCTCCTCGAATTCCGCTCACCGAAGCACAGATACAACATGAGCTCGACCGCCGTCGGCCGGGCCAGAGCGAAATCGTCACCCCCCGTGACGAACCCGACCAGTGCGAGATTCTCTCCGGAGTCTTTGAGGGCCAGACGATTGGCAGTCCCATCGCTGTGCTGGTCCGCAACAAGGATGCCCGTTCCTCAGCTTACGAGGAAATGGCCACCAAATACCGACCTTCCCATGCCGACTACACCCACGACGCCAAATTCGGAATACGCAATTGGCAGGGTGGCGGACGAGCTTCTGCCCGCGAGACCATCGGACGGGTGGCCGCCGCTGCGATCGCACGCCAGGTTCTCGATGCGCTCGTCCCCGGCATCGAAGTGCTCGCCTGGGTGAGTTCAATCAAGGATTTGAAGGCGGAGGTCGACCCCGAGACCGTCAATGCCGAGACCATCGAGAGCAACATCGTGCGCACTGGCGACCCGGCCAAAGTCGACGCCATGATCGATCTCATCAAGGAGACCCGGAGCGATGGAAACTCCCTCGGCGGCGTCATTGAAGGCGTCATTCGAGGCTGCCCTCCCGGATTGGGCGCTCCCGTCTTTGACAAACTGGAAGCGGAACTCGCCAAGGCCATGATGAGCTTGCCGGCCACCAAGGGCTTCGAGATCGGATCCGGCTTCGCCGGCACCCTCCTTACCGGTGAGGAACATAACGACCATTTTTACATGGATGACGGGCGGGTGCGCACCCGCACCAATCGCTCCGGCGGCATCCAGGGAGGCATTTCCAACGGCGAGTCCATCGTCTTTCGGGTTGCCTTCAAGCCCACCGCCACCATTATGAAGTCGCAACCGACTGTCAGCAACACGGGTTCGGATACCGAACTCAAAGGAAGGGGGCGACACGATGCCTGTGTCCTTCCCCGCGCCGTGCCGATGGTTGAGGCTATGTCCACCCTTGTCATTTGCGATCACCTACTTCGCCAGAGAGCTCAATGCGGACTGAAACCCTCAACCCATCATCAACCGGCCTGAGATGCTAGCCATCACCTTCTCCGACATCACTACCTCCGGCGCCGTGGGCGTCATCATCCTCGTTTTCGTCATCTGCGGATTCATCAAGGGATTGGTCCGAATGTTGTGCGCACTCGTCGCGCTCGCAGGCGGAATCCTGGCTGGTCTCTGGGGATTCAAGAACGGAGCCTCCACCGCAGGCTACGTGATCTCCGACCCCGACCCCTGGATGTCCGCCGCGGTCGGCATCATTCTCGGTTTGGCCACCTTCTTCGTCGCCCGCGCCCTCTTCAGTGTCATCCTCAGTCCAGTGGGAGCAAAGGATGGCAAAGCCAAAAACCTCGGTCTTCCGGGCGGCTTGCTGGGGCTCCTCATGGGTGCTTCCTTCGCCTGGTTTTGCCTTTCCGGGGTCCGCTACATCGGCACCCTCTCCGAACTCGATTGGCTCCGGACCTCCATCTCCGAGGAGAACAAAATCAAGGATGTCGCCCAGCCAATGTTCTCCAAACTCAAGCGAGGCCTCGATGCCAGCACGCCGGGACAGCTTCACGAACAAATCGATTTCCTCAACGATCGCGCTCGCGCCAATCTCGCCAAGCTCACCGTCCTGGTGGGCAACACCTTCGCCCTGAATAAGGCTGCCGTCGACCCGGATGTACGGGATGCCATTAAGCAGACTCAGATCAATCTCATGCTCCTCGAGCAAAGCTCGACCTTGAAGTCCTACTACGAGGAAGGCCAGTTTTCCCAACTCCTCCACAGCAATAACATCAAGGATCTTTGCAAAGAGGACGCGGTCGACGAGGCCCTCGTCAGTCTAGACATCGAACAGGCCCTGGGCCTCCTCAAGGACGAGGAAAAAGAGAAACCGGAAGAGGAAGAGAAAAAGTAGGTCCCGACGGCATCGGACCACTCCCTTCCATCCTTGCCCCCACCCCTCCTCTCCGCTACCACTCGCCCGGTTTCCCTGCGCCTGCCGCCGGGGAACCCCTTGGTATTCCCCACGGTTTACTCTCGTCTGTTCACCGTCTAATCTCTTTCCCTCTCCATGCCTCGCGAAGATTACATCGTCACCATCGGTCTCGAAGTTCATTGCCAGATCAACACCGAGAGCAAAATGTTCTGCGGCTGCCGCACGAGCTTCGGTGAAGATCCCAACTCCAACATCTGTCCGACCTGTCTCGGCCTCCCGGGCGCCCTGCCAGTTCTGAACAAAAAGGCGATCGAGCAGACCGTCCTCTCCGGCCTTTTGCTCGATTGCAAAACGCCCGAAATATCCAAGTGGGACCGGAAAAATTACTTTTATCCGGACATGCCCAAAAACTACCAGATCTCGCAGTTCGACCTCCCGCTTTGCATTGGCGGGAGCGTCCCGCTCTACCACCACAACTACCCCAAGGATTACCAGAAAAGCATCGCCAACCCGGGTAAGAAAATCGGCCTCACCCGCATCCACCTCGAAGAGGATGTCGCCAAGTCCACCCACTTGCCCAATGCCAGCGTGATCGACTTCAACCGGGCCGGCACTCCACTCATGGAACTGGTCTCCGAACCGGAACTCGAAACCCCGGAAGAGGCCTTCTGCTATCTCAAGACCCTGCAGCAGATTCTCATCTGCGGCGGCATCTCCGACGCCGACATGGAAAAGGGACAACTGCGTTGCGACGTGAATGTTTCCGTGCGCCCACCATCGCAAAAGGAACTCGGGGTCAAGATTGAGCTTAAAAACATGAATTCGATCTCCGCCGTGCGTCGTGCCTTGCACCACGAAATCCAGCGCCAGTGCGACGAACTCGACGCCAACAACGAACTCACCCAGGCCACCTGGCGATGGAATGATGGCCTGGGCGTCACTGAATTCATGCGCGGCAAGGAAGATGCCCACGATTACCGCTACTTCCCCGACCCCGATTTGCTTCCTGTCCGCTCGGGAAAGATCGTGGACCGCATGCGCCCCCATGTTCCGGAACTTCCTCACGACAAGGCTGCCCGCTTTGAGACCGACTACCAGGTCACTCTCTACGACGCCAACGTCCTCGCTTCCGATCAGAGCCTCGCCAACTACTTCGAAGCCGCCGCCAAGTCTTCGTCCGCGAAACCCAAGAAGACCGCCAACTGGGTGATCAACACTCTGAACCAGCACTTGAACGAAGCGAATCTCAGTGCCAGCGAATCACCCGTCGCACCCGAGAAACTCGCCGGCACGGTGGATCTCGTCGAGGCCGGCACGGTCTCCAACAACCAGGCCAAGGAGATCTTCGAAGTCCTCTGGAAATCTCCCGCGCGCGACCCGGCCGAGATCGCCAAAGAACTCGGCTTCGAACCTGCCGACTCCGGAGCGATCGAGGCCATCATCGACGAGATCCTCGCCGCCAACCCCGAAAAGATCGTCGAGATCAAGGGCGGCAACGAAAAACTCATCAACTTCCTCATCGGCCAAGTCATGAAGGTATCCCAAGGCAAAGCCAACCCCAAGCAAGTCACCGACTCGCTCCGCGCGAAATTGCTTTCCTAACAGCGATCCTCTTCTGCATGTGTGTCGTGACCCCCGAATTCTTCAGATCCATTGCCTCCCCTTTGAAACGAATCCATCTCGACGCCATCCCCATTGGCGATTGGGCTCTCAACGAAAAATCCGAAAGTTGAAAGCGTCCTTCCGACTCTGATCAGCCTGGCCGCTGACCCCTACCATGCCGCCTCTCCTCCAGGTCAAGAACCTCACCAAACGCTTCGACAACCTAGTCGCGGTAGACGGTTTGAATCTTGACGTCAGCGCTGGCGAGGTGATCGGACTCCTCGGCGTCAATGGAGCAGGAAAGACCACTGTCATGAACATGATCCTCGGGCTTACCATCCCGAACGATGGATCCATTCACGTCTTTGGCAAGGACCTCGCCAAGCACCGCATCGAGATCCTCAAGCGAACCAACTTCTGCACCACCTACGCCCAGCTTCCGTCCAATCTCAAAGTCTGGCAGAACCTGAAAGTATTCGCCGGCCTTTATGGAGTTAAGAATCCCAAGGAGAAGATCGCCGAACTGTTAGAAATACTCGAGATCTCCCACCTCCACGACAGCATCACAGGCCGCCTCTCCGCCGGCGAGTCCACTCGCGTCAACCTCGCCAAGGCTCTCCTCAACGATCCCGAGCTTTTGCTCTTGGACGAACCCACCGCCTCCCTCGACCCCGACATTGCCGACAAGGTCCGCAAACTCGTCCGCCGCCTCCAGCGCGAACAATCCCCCGCCATCCTCTACACTTCGCACAATATGCGTGATATCGAGGAAGTCTGCGACCGCATCCTCTTCCTTCACGCCGGCAAGATCCTCGCCAGTGGGACTGCGGCTGAGATCAAGAATCGCTTCGAGGGCAAGGACCTCGACGAGGTCTTCATCAAGGTCGCCCGCAACGAGATCGAGGCGTTGCACCTGTAGGGCCCCTTCCGGTTGAGTCGATCGACCGATCATCGAAGAGATCCAACGCGTGCGCATCGAGCGTGCGAAGCGGGAACTCGCCCAGAGCAAGCGCCTCATCTCCGAGATCACCGGCATAGCCGGCTTCGACCGCCCGATGCGCATGTGCGAGGCCTTTCGTCGCAAACTGGGCGTCACCCCTCGCGAGTAGCGCAAGAAGCGCCGAAGGGAACAGGGGAGGTGAATGTTTTCAGCCCCCTGCTATTCGTCGCGCCCTGTGTTGTTGATCCCTCCTCAACGATGAGGAAATTCTTCTCAGGCAATCATCGGTCCGTGAAATCAGAGAAATCAATGATTCCATTCCTCCTGCTCCCCTAGATCCTCCTTCCGTGCCCACCCGCAACGACCTGACTGACTTCCTGCGCCGCATCGACGGCAAATCCTACCCGTCCTACAAGGACCTTCGCGGCCGCTACGATTTTGACCACTTCACACTCTCCATCGAGCACGTCCAGGGCGATCCCTTCGCCGCGCCTTCACGCCTCTCGATCCAGATCCAGCACGAGCACTCCAGACTTCCCGCCGACCTCTTTTCCAACAAGTCCAGACGAACTGGCACCGAGACATTCCTCGCCACGGCCTTCGCCACGGCCTGCCGCGACTCCAGCGATTCCCTCGGCTCCGGTAAATCCGGACTACTCACCATCGATGCTCCAGGACAACAGGTCCTCCACCGCACCTGCTGCCAGATCACCGAAGATGTCACCATCCTCCGCTTTGTGGCAGGCCTCCCGGCCAGCGGTCGCCGCATCCTCGGCCGCGCCGCTGCCCGACTGCTCACCGAAACGATTCCCGACCTCGTCGAGGCCGCTCTCCGACATCGAAACCTCGACGCCGAAGCCCTCACCCTCGCCGCCAACACCAACGAAAATGCCGACGCCCTCCGCGCCCAGCTCGACGAGCGGGGCCTGATCGCTTTCGTCGCCAACGGAGCCATCCTGCCGCGGGCCAGCGGAGTGGACAACCGTCCCATGAACGGTGCGGTGCCCTTCCGATCTCCCGACTCACTCCAGACATCCCTCACCCTCCCCCACGGCGGAGAAACCACTGGCATGGGCATCCCCGCCGGGGTAAGCCTCATTGTCGGAGGCGGCTACCACGGAAAGTCCACCCTCCTCAATGCCCTCGAGCACGGCATTTACAATCACCGCCCTCACGACGGTCGAGAACTCGTCGTGTCCCGTGCCGACGCCACCAAAGTCCGAGCCGAAGATGGCCGCTCGGTCGTCAAGGTCGACCTCTCCCCTTTCATCAACAACCTCCCCGGCGGGAAGGACACCACCGCCTTCACCAGCGAGAATGCCTCCGGCTCCACTTCGCAGGCCGCCGCCATCATGGAAGCCATCGAAGCCGGTGCCCGCTGCCTCTTGCTCGACGAAGACATCTCCGCCACCAACTTCCTCATCCGCGACGAACGCATGCAGCAGCTCATCGCTCCAGAGAAGGAACCGATCACTCCTTTTGTGCAACGCGTCCGCTCGCTCTATGACGATCACGGGATCTCTACCATCCTCGTCCTCGGCGGCTCCGGCGACTACTTCGGCCCCGCCGACCGCGTCCTCGCCATGGACAACTACCTCCCCCACGACCTCACGCCCGAAGCCAAGCGAATTGCCGGAGAATCAGTCCCTTCCACCTTCCGCTTTCCACATTCTGACTCCCCTCGCGTCCCTGATCCGTCTTCGATCAACCCCTTCAAATCCGCCCCCCCCTACCGCGGCAATCGACGTGGTGGCGACCGTGCTTCCCGTCCTCCGCGCCAAAATATAAAGGCTCACGGCACTCGCGCGCTCAGCTTTGGCAGTGAGGAAATCGATCTCTCTCTCCTCTCCCAACTCGTCGATGACTCCCAGGTCCGCGCCATCGGCCAGGCCCTCGCCTATGCCAAGGAACACACTCTCGATGGCCACACCTCTCTCCCTGAAGCCCTCGAAAATGTCACCGTCCTCATCTCCGCGAACGGCCTCACCACTCTCGGGCCCAACCCTCCAGGCGACCTCGCCGAATTTCGCCTTCAGGAGTTCGCCGCCACCCTCAACCGCCTTCGTTCCCTCCAAATTCTCTAGGGTGTGTTCGAGATCACTGAAACTTGATCCCTCCCAGGATTGAGACAGAAGCGCCCTATCCTTGCGCCCCTCCCACTAAGAACAGGAAAGACATCGAACTTGGGTGCGTCCGGGTCCTGTTTCTCCACGAGATGTCGCTTCTTGCGGAGGCGCGGTGACGGAGATCAAGGAACGCCTCAGTAGCAAGGCCTTCTTTGTTGTAGAGCAAGTTTCTCAGGAAGGAATTCATGGTCCAGACGCAGCGGACCGGCGCCGAAATTCCCCTTGCAGAAACGACCATCTTGTCGCCTTCCAGATGATGGGATTTGAAGAAGGTGCCGTATTCCACGAAATCCTGCCCATAGGTCTTCTTCAAGGCGAGAGAGTCCAAAGGCAGACCAGTAGGTTTCTTCCCTTTGGGGTGCAGGAGCATTTCATCTCTCGTGTCGATGGAACCTGCCACCCCCGTGTTCGGCACTGAACGGGCGATCAGCCGCACCATCTCACGACTGACGGCCCAGGCCGCCTCCGGCTCAGCCGGCTCGATCTCGGCGGGCAGCCAATCCGGCAGTTGCACGTTCTCAGCGAGACGCAATTCCGCCAGTTTTCATCGCTCTCCCGACCGACTGGAAGCATGATGAGCGAGCCGAGCATGAAACGTCCCCTCTTCCTCTTCCTGTGCGTCTATGCTGTCGGTCCCATCCTGCGTGCGGAGGAGTTGGCAAAGACCCGTCCGGGGCCGGGGCCCGTCTTCAGCGTGGCCGACGGCCTGGTGGTCCGACCCTTTGCCACCGAGCAGCAGTTGTTCAATCCAGCCAGCATTGACGTCGACCATCGCGGACGCGTGTGGGTGGCCGAGGCGCTCAATTACCGTAAAAAGGCGCGCCCCACGGGAGACCGCATCCTGATTCTGGAGGATCGCGACCGCGACGGACGCGCCGACACCAGCAAGGTCTTTTATGAGCACCCCGACATCGATGGCGTGCACGGACTGTGCGTGCTCGGCAACACGGTGATCGTGTCGGTCTCGGACCGCATTCTCGTCCTCACTGATACCGACGGGGATGACCTGGCGGACGAGAAGAAAATCCTCTTCAAGGGCAAGGTGACTCAGGGTCCCCACGGCCAGCACGACCACGCCATCCACGCCGTGATGTTCGGGCCCGACGGGCGGCTCTATTTCAACTTCGGCAACTACAATGCCGGCCTGTGGCGCGAGGATGGCACTCCGGTGGTGGATGTCTTCGGGATCCCGGTCGACAACCGCCGCCATCCCTATCAGGAAGGGATGGTCCTGCGCTGCGAACTCGATGGCAGCCGGGTGGAGGTTCTCGGCCACAACTTTCGTAACAACTGGGAGGTCACGGTCGACTCCTTTGGCTCCCTTTGGCAGTCGGACAACGACAACGGTTCGAGCTCCTGCCGCGTCAACTTTGTCATGGAGCACGGCAACTACGGCTACCGCGATGAACGGACCGGAGCCGACTACCACAGGGTGCGCAGCAACATGGAGTCCACCATGCAACGCCGCATGTGGCACCAGAACGATCCCGGCGTGGTGCCAAACCTCCTCATCACCGGCACGGGCGCCCCCACCGGCATCCTCGTCTATGAGGGCGACCTCTTGCCGGAGCAGTTTCACGGGCAAATGATCCATGCCGAACCCGGCCGCAACGTGGTGTGGTCATTCCCCGCAACGCCGAAGGGAGCCGGATATACCGCGGCCATTGTCGACCTCGCCCGCACTACGAAGGACCGCAACTATCGTCCCTCGGATGTCTCGGTGGCACCGGATGGTTCGCTCATCATTGCCGATTGGTTCGATCCCGTGGACTGCTGTCACCGGACCGAGAACGATGCCGGCCGCCTCTTCCGCGTGGCCCCTCCCGGGCACCTCTACGCAGTTCCTGAATTCGATTTCGATTCGCCCCAAGACGCGGTCCGTGCCTTGCGAAATCCGAACCTGTCACTGCGTTACGAGGCCTGGACCGCCCTGCTCGGAATGCAGGCTCGCGCCCGGCCCGCCCTGGAGGCGATGGCAGCCGATACGAATCCGCGCTTCCGCGCTCGCGCCCTCTGGGTGCTGGCCACCAGCAAGGCTGGACCGATGCACGCCATCGAAAGAGCTCTCAAGGATGAAGCTCCGGACATCCGTGCCCTCGCCCTGCGCATCGCCCGCCGTCACGAGTTGCCCCTCGAACCGCTGGTGGGGCGCTTGGTGCGGGATCCCTCCGCCCTGGTGCGCCGCGAGTGCGCAGTCACTCTCCATCAACTCACCTCCCCCGCCGCGGTGGAACTCTGGGCGGAACTCGCAGCCCAACACGATGGGATCGATCGTTGGTATCTCGAAGCATTGGGGATCGGGGAACAGGGCAAGGAGGCCGCCTGTTTGGAGCAGTGGCTCATGAGGGCGGGCCCAACCTGGAACTCGCCGACCGGCCGTGACCTCGTCTGGCGATCCCGGGCTCCGAAGGCCGCGGGGCTCATCGCCAAGCTCTTGCTCGATCCCGAGCTTCCAACAAAAGAGCATCCTCGCTTTCTGCGCGCTCTCGACTTTCACTCCCAGGAAGCACAGGGCACCGCCATCGCGGCTCTGCTCTCGAGTGATTCCGACCTGAATCCAGCCACCTATCTCGAAGCTTTTCAGCGCGCCTCGCCGGCCTTTCTCCAAAAACATCCCGAAGTTTTGAAGAAGGCGGAGTCGGTACTCCTGGCCAGCGTGGGGACGGTCGCCTTCGTGGACCTCGTGGCGCGTTTCAACAAGCGCGAGATGATTGGAAAACTGTTAGAGATGGCGCAGGCCGACCCCGAACGAGAAGCCGGCATTCGAGCTCTCCAACAGGTGCTGGCCTTTGGCGAGAAGCAGCGTGTCGCCACCGCCCTCCGCGATCGGAAGCAGGCGCTGTCGATGATCACGGCCCTCGGCTTTGTCGATCGCAAGGACGCAGTTGATCTCCTCCGGACGGTGGCGATCGACGAGAAGCAACCGGACAACCGACGCTTGGGGGCCATCAGGGCAATCGCGCGGTCCAAGACCGGCGCGCAACAACTCGTGCGCATGGTGAAGCGACATGAGATCGCCAAGCCTTTCCTGAGAACCGCGATCCAGAGCCTCGCCTCTTCCGCCGACCCGGGGCCCCGTCTCTTCGCGGCCCAACAACAGGCCCTCCTCCCTCCTCTCGCCGACCGGCCCTCCCTGCAGAAACTCCTCGCTGCCAAACCCAACCCCGCAATGGGCAAAGCCGCCTTTCAAAAGGCCGGCTGCAGCGCCTGCCACCTCGTGAACGGCGAGGGGATCGACTTTGGTCCCGAGCTCTCCGAGATCGGCACCAAGCTCAACCCCGAACAGCTTTTCACCGCCATCCTCGAACCCAGCCAATCCATCACCCTGGGATACGAGGGCATTCAGGTGGAGACCAAAGAGGGCTCCCACCTCATCGGCTTTGTCATCAGCGAGAGCGAAACCACTCTCCACTTGCGCCTCCCGGGCGGACGTCAGCGAGACCTCGAACTAACCACAATCAAGACCCGCCAACCCATGAAGCAGTCCCTCATGCCCGCGGGCCTGGAGAGCGCAATTTCTTCGCAAGAACTGGTCGATCTGGTGGAGTGGTTACGAACATTTCCTGCTGCGAAGGAGCGGAGTTCCCTCAAGTGACGCCCACTTGCAGGTCTCTCAACCTGAGACGCCCGTCGTGCGACCAGGACGCTCTGCGCCGCGTTTGCCCTTCTCCCGTTTTTTCTTTCCCTCGGACTTGCCGAAGAGGGACATTTCGAAATCGTTTTCCTGGCTTGGTCCAGGGGTGCTCCGGCCGCGATCAAGGTAGCTTTGCATCAACTTCGTCAACCGCCCCATGAGAGGGCTCTTTACCTCGGCGAGGTTCTTCGTTTCGCTGAGGTCGTCTTTCAGGTTGAAGAGTTCACGTTGCCCATTTCGATGGAAAATGAGTTTCCAGGGCCCCTGACGGATGGCGAGTCCTCCGGGCGCTTGGTGAATGGTGGCTTCACGCACCGGCCCCTGCCCCTCGGTCTTGCCGAGCAGGCAGGGAAGAATGCTCACGCTGTCCTCGGCAGCATTCACGGGGAGCTGAGCGCCGATTATGTCAGCGCAAGTCGCGAACAGGTCGTTCAGGCAGATTGTTTCGTGACTGTGCGACCCCGCCTTGATGTGGCCGGCCCAGCGCGCAACAAATGGTTCCCGATGTCCGCCCTCGTAAATGCTGCTCTTGGCTTCTCGCAAGGGACGGTAGGGGCGTTTGGCGGCACCGTTGTCCCCCGTCGCGATCACGAGGGTATTTTCAGAGAGTTCATTTTTTTCCAGCACGGCCAGGAGCTGACCCAGCATGTGATCTCCTTGATACACCCAGTCGCCATATTTCGCGTCCTTGCCACTCACCCCTCCCTTGCCACTCACCCCTCCCTTGCCGACAAACGCGGGCGCCGGCACGATCGGCGAGTGCGGCGGACACATGGGAAAATAGAGGAAAAATGGCTTGTCCGTCCGGGCGCGTTCCTCGATGTAGGCAAGCGCTTTGCGGATCATGAGGGGCTGGTTTTCCACTCCTTGCACGTTGGCGACCACCGCGTTTTGCTCGATGATGGAGCCGATGTTGCGAGCGTGAGTGAACCCGTAGAAATAGTCGAAGCCGACCGCGTTGGGACCGTCGGTGAGCTTGGCACCCACCGGAAGCTGCTTCTCGGTTCCCGGTTTGCCGTCCACCCAGTTCATGCCGAGGTGCCACTTACCAATGCAAGCGGTGTGATAGCCGTGCCCCTTGAGGAAGGAGGCCACGGTTGGACGTTCCTTCGGGATGATGGGCGGTGAGTAGGTTTTCAAGACTCCGAACTGGCCGATGCGTGACGGATAGCGGCCGGTCAAGACCCCGTAACGGGTCGGCGTGCAGTTGGCGGCCGCAGAATGGGCATCCGTAAATCGCATCCCCTCCCGCGCGAGCCGGTCGAGATTGGGCATCCTGAACTCGGAATCCGCGCGGTAGCTGGGCGGTTGTCCGTAGCCGATGTCATCGAACAGCACAAAAATGATATTCGGTTTGCGCTCGCGATCACCAACCGCCTCGAGGAGATCCATTGAAGAGAGACAGAGGGCCGCCGTGAGAAAGTGAATTGTTTTCATGGTTGGTTTCCGCCTGCTCGTCTCGTTGAGGGAAGAATTGGCGTCCCTCTCCAATGCTAAGCGCTTTCGCGAATATTCCGACCTTATATTCCGATCTCCCATTGGGAACCTATCAGGAAATTTTCGGTCGAGGGCAGGACCACGGGAGCGCAGAGCAGCGGAAGGGTTCAGTCCTCGATACTGGTGGCCAGACCCGGGATGGCTTCCTCCAGGCCTTTGCGTCCCTGTCGGCTGATGTTGCCGCGAATGAGGCTGAGGGTACGGAGATTCTTCAAGGGCTCCAAGTGGCGCGCCCCTGCGTCGGTCACGTTGGTGAAGTCGAGATTCAGGCTGGTGAGTTCACGGAGCTGTGCGATCGAAACCATTCCAGCATCGCTGACCTTCGATTTTCGCAGGCTCAGTTTCTCCAGCTTCTGCATCGCAACGAGATGCTTGAGCCCGCGATCGGTGACCGCGGTGTTTCGTAGCCGCAAGATCCGCAAGTTCACGAGTCCAGCGAGATGAGGCATTCCCGCATCGCTGATCCGCGTGAATCCCTGGAGCCAGAGTTCCTGCAGTTGCTTCATTTCCCGCAAGTGCACCAGCCCGGCATCGCCGACCTTGGCGTCATCGAGATTGAGGACCTCGAGATTGGCATAGCCCTTGATGAATTTCATCGCGCGGTCGTCCACATTGGTATCCCGAAGATCGAGCTCTCGCAGTTCCTGGAGATCCTGGAGCTCCGCAAATCCCGATCCATCGATCTTGACGTCAATGAGGCTGAGCTCGCGAAGTTTGGTCAGCCCCAGCAGGCTGGCCAACCCGGCATCAGTGATCTTGGTGTCCTCCAGATCGAGTTCGACCAGCCCCGTCAGTTTGCCGAGGTGAACCATGCCGGCATCGGTGATTTTCGCGTCCCGGAGGTCGAGTTCGGCGAGGCCCGTCAGCTTGCCGAGCTGTGCCATGCCTAGATCGTTCAGGGCGGTGTCGGACAGATCGAGCCGCGCCAGTTGCGTGCAGCCTGTCAGGTGGTGGAAGGTGGCGCCGGTAATCTCGGTTCCCGCCAGTTGCAGGTCTCGCAGCTCCACCAGCTTTTCGAGATGCCGCAAGCTGCGGTCCTCGATCTTCGTGGAAGAGAGATCGAGGAGGCGCAGTTTCACGCAGCGCTCCAGCACTGCGAGCTTCTCGTCAGGCACTCGCGTGTTTCGAATACTCAGGGAGAGAAGATCTCCGAGCTTGAGTCGCTCCAGTCCGCTGCCGTCAATCAGCAGGGAGGAAAGCGAGAGGTGGCGCAGGTTCTTCATGTGCACAAGCTGAGCCAGGCCGGCATCGTCGACTCCATCGCAATTGGTGAGGTCAAGACTTTCGAGGCCTGGATAGCGCTTCATGCTCGCCAGCGCGGCATTCGTGATCTTCGCTTTTCTGATCTTCAGGGTGTGCAAATTCGGCAACTCGCCCAGTCGCATGAAATCTGCATCAGAGACCGCGGTGTCGAGAAAGTGGAGCCTCTGCAAGTTCGCGAGCCCGGCGATTTGGGAGAAGGCCTTGTCCGGAAGGTTGATGTCGTTCACCCTGAGCAAGTCCAGATCCTGCACCTGAGCGAGTTGGGCTAATCCCTCGGCGCCCCCTTTCCATTTCCGGTCGATGATGACATTAACATAGGAGCCCCCATCAACAGGGTTGGATGTCACCTTCGCCCCGAGACTCATCAGATTCTCGATCGCCTGCTCCGATGAATTAGCATTCACCGCGCCCGCGCCCATCATCGATCCCAGGATCGCAGCACAGAGAAACCAGCTCATCCATAACCTCCGCACCTTCATTCCCAAAGATGGCCCGGCTCCGGACAGGCGACAAGGAGCGAACCCGGCCATCCCACCCGCCCACAGTCAGCCATGGCGGCTGACTGCACTTCCCCCGACTCCGGGTATTCCCTGGGCTCCCCACATGGCGTCCCGCAAAAAAAACTAAAGACGGTGAAACCACCCGGCCGGGCCGCTTCACCGCCTGTTGAATCGTACGAGTCTTGGTGGGCTGAAGTGCTCCCTGATCAACGCCCCGATTAGAGTGCGGGGGTCGTGACTTCTACATCATCAATGAACCATCCAGGGAAGTTCTCGATTTCATCCGAGGTCAGGCGAAATTCGATCTTGATGACCTTGCCGAGCGCTTCGGGAGGAAGAGACTTGCTGACCAGTTCCCAGGCGAACACCGCTGAGTCGCTGCCCGGAATCTCCGCGAGGAGCGAATCATCCGTGGCATCGAGCACCGAGATGATTCCAAAGTCGAAGCCTTCCTCGATATCCCGATACTGGAAGTAGTTCAGGGTCGCCTCACCGGCGGCGGTCAAATCGATCGCCGGAGAGCGCAACCAGACGTCGGCGCTGAGCGCGTAATCGGAATTGAGGTTGGTTCCAAAGCAATTGAGGAGGCTGTTGGCGACACCTGGCCCGTTGGTGGGGACTCCCAGTTCCCAGGCCGTGCCCACTGCCCCGTCCGATCCGAAGGTCCATCCATTTTCGCCGCTTTCAAAATCATCGGCAAACAGGATCACCGGCGGAGCGGGATATTCCTCGATCACAAAGAAGCGTGTGGAGTCTGCCGGGATGGGAATGGTCAAGGTATTGAGTGATGGAGTGGCGACCATTCCCTCGTGCGGAGCGAAGATCGGCCACAGGCCAGGATCGGGCTGAAGATCGAGGCTGCTGCGCAAATTGTAGAGCTTGCCTGGCTGACTCTTCCAAGTGAAGACCAGGTCCCCACCGCTGCGGTTCACCGCAAGTTCGAGCGAGTCTCCCACTCCCCCCAACCGCGCATCCGGTCCGGCGAGGTAGTTGTTCAAGATTTCACCCGAACTCAGCACTCCATCGTGCACGCGCACCACCGCGAGAGAAAGGGAAGCCACCAAACCGGGATTCCCGTTGTCTTCCCGGGAGTGGCCCAACCGGAACGGAAACGGCGTGACGCCATCGTCATCGACTGCGTGCGTATTGACGGAACCTGCACCGAGCTCTTCCTCGTTCTGGAGAATGCCATTCATGTAGGCGCGGGTTGTGGTGCCGTCATACGTGTAGGTCAGGTGATGCCACGTTCCGGCCGCCGGCGCTCCGCCCACCGAATTCGTGTTGTCGGTCCAACTCATGTCCGCGCGGCCACCGCCCCAGTGAGTCACCGCGCCAAAGTTTCCGTGGCTGCCATAGTTGAACTGGACTGCGCTCCCATCTGGTCCGCCCCGTTCCGACCAGGTCACCATCGCTTCTTCGGTGGGAATACTGGGATTGTAGGCCCACACTTCAACCGAGCGGGTCGGATCGAGTCCGGTCACTCCCGCCGGGGCAATGGGCCCGATGAATCCATCATCACCGTCGAAGGTCACCGCTCGCGCGGTCACATTTCCTCCCGAGGTGCCCGGCACCGGCTCGGACGGCAAACCGAGCGGTGCAGTGATGTCTTCCACCTGGGGTGCACTGCCCACCATGAAGCCCGGGATTTGGGTGGGATGGTCTGCGGCATTTTCAAAATCGCCAGGTGCCCCTGTCTCGCCGTCCTGCGGCCAGACCGTCACGGGCCCAATGGCAAGGTCATCAGCCTGGAGATTGACCAAAAGCTCTTCTGCGATGGCGAGCCCCCCTCCGAGCGGAAACACTCCTCCGTCGTTGGGATCGGTTCCCACCGACAACTCGATGCCATCGTCCCATCCATCGCCATCTGAATCGGGATTGAAGGGATCGGTTCCAGAGGTCGTGATCTCTTCGAAATCAGAGACCCCATCTCCGTCGCCGTCTGCCGACAAGGGGTCGGTTCCCGTGTCGCTTGGCCCATTGTTCACGCCGGTATCGCTCTCGATATCGTCCGTCAGTCCGTCTCCGTCAGAATCGGCATTGAGAGGATTGGTCGGAGCGGGCAGACCGCCCGCCATGCGGTTGACCTCGTCGCCATCCGAGACATTGTCCCCGTCGGAATCCGGATCGCAGGGATCTGTTCCGAGGAGCAGTTCCTCGGCGTTGGAAAGCCCATCGCTATCGGGATCGGCATCGGCATCGGCCACGTTCTTATCCAGACACAGGTGCAGGTCCTCGATTTCGTCGACGATTCCGTCGCCGTCAGAGTCGATCGCGTTGGAAACTCCGTCGAAGAAGAGTAGCTTGTCGGCATTGAAGTCATTCAGGATGTCCTGGTCGCTCATCACGATATCCCACACCTGGACCCGGGCGATTGTTCCGCTGTAGGGGATCGGGGTGGCAGTCAAACTCCCATTATTACTTTCCGATCCAATCGAAATGACATTGGCCCCGCCGTGCACATTGATGGCGCCGATGATTTCACTGTTACTGAAGACACCGTCGATGAAGAGTCGGTGCTCGTTGCCATCGAAGGTCGTAGAGAGGTGAGACCATTGTCCGATGGTCGCATTGATGTCCGCACCCCCATTGCCCCAACCAACGTCCGGACCACCGCCCCAATGCCCGATCGCACCAAAGCCGGCGTGAGTTCCCTGGTGGAAGCCCGCGTTCGTTCCATCGGGTCCGCCGCGATTTCCCCAAGCCACGATTGCTTCCTCATTGCCAAACGCTGGGTTCCAGACCCACGAGGTGATGCTGTAGGACGCATTACCGGAGAGCCCTACTGACTCAGCAGTCACCGCTGAGTTCATCCTGGCGGCCCCACTGTTGAAGCCCAATCCCTGGATCAAACTCCCCGGGGCATTGTTGGCGGGATGGCTGAAGGCCGTCACATTTCCGGTCACGGTGGTGAAGGGTCCCGAGGTCCCGGCACTAGCGATGGTCGTGATCGAAACTCCATCCGCCAATCCCAAGGTGGTGGCATCAACATCGACGATGGCGACCATCGCCGGAAAATCTTGATCGTCGTTCGGATCGGTTCCCACCGCCACCTCGACACCATCGTCCGATCCGTCGCCATCGGTATCTACGACGAGCGGGTCGGTGCCCAGGGTGTCCTCCGCGCCGTCGGTGAGGCCGTCGCCGTCGGTATCGGGATTGGTTGGGTCGGTCCCGTTGGTGTTCTCCACCCCATCGCCCAAGCCGTCGCCGTCGGTGTCGGGATTGGTCGGGTCGGTGCCGTCAGCAATCTCCTGGAGGTCACTCACCCCGTCGCCATCAAAATCTCCGGTGCCGAGCTGGGTCAGGTCGGTAATCCCCGGGTAGTTTAACTCCTGCCCGTCGGGGATGCCGTCCCCGTCAGTATCTATGTTGGGATCAAAACTGATGATGAGCGAGCCGTAGCTGTCCCCGTTGCCATCGGT
>JAPKFB010000146.1 GCA_028821775.1 Roseibacillus sp. | reverse complement strand
CCCCGCCCCACCGAGCACGCAATCTCGACGCGCTACTTTTTGGAGAGATTGCGCACGCGGAGCTTCCGGAAATCAATCGACATCACTTTGCCCCCGTGAAGCTGAAGTCCGATGGGCCCCTCCTTCTTCACCTTCTCCGCCAGGTAAGTCATCACGTGTTTCCCATTCAGCCAGGCGTCATACTTGGGACCGACCGCCGTGATCTTCAACGAATTCCACTCGTTGATCTTGAGCAAGTCCTTCACTCCCTTCGTCCCTTTTACCTCCTCGGCTTCGACCGGGTAACCCTTGCCCGGAATATACGGCGAGCCGGTCATGTCGCGCTTCAGGGATCCTGAAATCCCAATTTGTATCTGGTGGTTACTGCGGAGGAAAATGCCGGAGTCCCCTGTCCCATCAAAACGGAATTCACACGCGACCTCAAAATCGCGATAGGACTCCTCGGTCCAAAGATTCGAGCCGCGCTTCTTGGGTCCACTCTTGGCCACGATCACACCATCGACCACCGACCACCAGATATTGTCCTGGGGGACTTTCCAGCCCGTGAGATCTTTCCCATTGAAGAGGCTCTCCGATTTCCCCTCGTGGTGGTCACCAAAGGCAAGGGAGGGAAGAGCCAGGAGAGCGAGCAAGGAAAGTTTCATCCTTCCCTTACTCCCTCAACAATTGGCGTCTTTCGCGCATTTCGCGCTTCGCCTCTACGAACGCCTCCGCTGCAAAAATAGATCAATGCCTTCGGTGAGGGCGATCCAGCTCGCTTCGATGATACTGTCCGAGACTCCCACTGTGCCCCAAGTGCGCTCGCCGTCCTTGTGCACAATCTGCACCCGGGTCTTGGAAGCGGTCGCAGCATGTCCATCCACAATGCGCACCTTGTAGTCGATGAGAGAGACTTCCTTGATCGCGGGATAGTGAGGCCTGAGGACCTTGCGCAGCGCCTTGTCCAACCCGTTTACCACCCCGTGTCCTTCCGCTGCCGTGAATTCCGAAATCCCACCCACCTCCATCTTCACGGTCGCTTCACAGACCGGATTATGCCCGTCGCGGTACTGGCGAAAGCTGCAATGATATTCATGAAGAACCCACGGCTTCTCATACTGACCGGTCTCCCGACGAATCAGCAATTCCAGGGAACCACCCGCCGCCTCATAGGAATAGCCTTCCTTCTCGAGCTCCTTGACTTTGTTCAGCACTGCCATCGCTTCCGCACTCCCCTTCTCCAGCGGCAAGCCCATCTCCTCCGCCTTCATCAGAATGTTCGATTGCCCGGAAAGCTCGCTCACCAGGATGAACTGCGTATTGCCCACCTCTTCAGGCCGAATGTGCTCGTAGCTGTGGGCCACCTTCTGCACCGCATTGACGTGCATCCCTCCCTTGTGGGAGAACGCCGTCCGGCCCACGAAAGGAGCGCGGTGATGGTGCGCGTTGTTGGAGACCTCGTCCACAAAGTAGGAGATCTCCTTCATCTTGCTGAGATCCTCCACCACCTTGATCCCGCGCTTGAGCTGCAGAATCGGAATCAGGGAAGTCATGTTGCAGTTGCCCGTGCGCTCGCCGTAGCCGTTGATCGTGCCCTGCACTTGCACCGCTCCGACATCGACCGCCGCGATTGCATTGGCCACTCCCACCCCGGCGTCATCGTGGGTATGAATGCCGAAGGGCACGCCTGGAATTCGCTCCTTCACCGCCGTGCAAATCGTCGCGATCTCATCCGGCATTGTTCCTCCGTTGGAATCGCAAAGAACGAGACACTCTGCTCCACCCTCCGCGGCCGCTTCCAGGGTCAGCATCGCGTGTTCGGGATCATCCTTGTAACCGTCGAAGAGGTGCTCCGCGTCATAGATCACCTCCCGTCCGGCCTCTTTGAGATAGCGCACCGTATCGCGAATCATCTCGAAGTTCTTTTCCGGGGTGGTCTTCAGCACTTCGGTGACGTGCAACTTCCAGCTCTTCCCGAAAATCGTGATCACCGGCGTCTCTGCATCGATGAGCAACTTCACCTGGGGATCGTCCTCCACCGCCAGGTCATGCCGACGCGTCGACCCAAAGGCCACGATCTTTGCGTGCTTCCATTCCTCCTTCGCCGCCGCCTTGAAAAACTCCACGTCCTTCGGATTCGATCCCGGCCAGCCGCCCTCAATATAATCCGCCCCAAATTCGTCGAGACGGTGCGCAATTCGCAGCTTGTCCAGGCCAGATAACTGAAATCCTTCGCCCTGCGTACCGTCACGCAAGGTCGTGTCGTAGATCGACACCTGTTTCGCTGCTGTAGTCATGCTGGTATGGCCCACCCGGCGGGCGCGCGCACCCTGCCCTCAGGGTTCTCCGAACTCAATACCAAATGGGGCTCGCTCCCGGCATCCGCTCGCGCGGTCTCGTTCCCCGTGATCCCTGCTCAGCGCTACCCCCCAGTCTTCCGGCCGAGCTCGGATCTGCACCTCCAGGGCCCTTCCTCAACCCCGCTCCCACGCCTTGCCACGGCTTCGCCAGTCCGCTACGGTCCGCACCTAACGCGCGAGGCCCCGGTAGTTCAACGGATAGAACAAGGGTTTCCTAAACCTTAGATGGAGGTTCGATTCCTCTCCGGGGTACCAGCTCTAAACCCCTGCAATTCAGGGGAACCCCCCCAAAACAGGGCTTTCTCCGCAGTGCTCTCCCGTGGGCCATTTCGCCCCGATTCGCCTCAGTTTTTGACGAAATAGGGTTACAGGTAGGCTACCCTGACTTTGACCAACGGGGAGTCCTTAGTCCTTCTGAATGGCTGCGACACGTAAAATGGCCTCCAATATGCCGGGAAGTGCATCCATTGGAGCTCAACTCAGAGCAGGACAAACCCCCGCCGAAGCCGAAGGACGAAAAGGAGAAGCCGAAAGGTCGCTTCGCTAACCGCACCGCACCCCGGCTTCGCTTCCTTAAGAAACAATCGAGCAGCTCCAACTTCATCTCAGTGAAACTGATTGGCGCCTTGGCCTCTTTTTGCCCTCCGGATAATACGCGGCCCCTTCTAGCGGGGCATGAGATTGACTCTACCGAATTGCCGCCCGATGGTATTGAGAGGCAGAGGGGAGAGGAACCTTAAGGTCGCTGTGCCGTCTCCGTGGTTGGTTCGGGAAATCAGGTCGGTGGCTGCCGCAGCGGTCCAAGTAGCGAGATCTGCTGAGAACATCGCGCTAACCATTACATCGTCGGCAGTAAGGTTTACCCAAACGTTCAGAACAAAGGAGTCGCCGACGATCTCGTCGATGTCATTGACGATGCGCTCTACAACCGCGGGGGTTTGCGCCCCGACCTTCCTCCTCCCGTGAAGAGCCCGTAAATCAGAGCTCCAAAAGCAATTTCATAGCAATCGCCGATCGGGAAATTCTCGAAGTCGGTAAAATAGAGAGTTTCTGCCTGAGAAGACACGACTCTCGCGCCGAGGAGCAAAAGGAAGAGGGCGAATTTGTGTGCGCGATTGAGGGGAAGCGAAAAGGAGGCAGCCTACAAGTAGGCTGCCTCCTAATGATAAATTGACTTTGGGGGGCGGGTGCGAAGTTCCTAGCCTTCTCCTTCTCCGTCGTCGTCGTCGTCGTGGAAGCTGCGGATACGCTCACGGATCCGCTCTAACATCTCCCCCCAGTTCGGCCTCTGGGGGCGCTCGCCACCACCCCATGAACTCCGATGGCCCTGCAGGCGGGAATTGAACTCGTCGATATCGACGCCACCACTTTCGTCGGCATCCATCCGCGCAAAGATGGCCCCCACGCGCTCATCGCTGAGCCGGTCCATACCCGGGATGGCGGCGAACTCGTCGAGGCTGATGCTGTCGTCTTCACCGGCAATCTCGGCGAAGCGCTCGACGCGCCTTGCTTCGATCTTGGCGAGAAGGGCTTCGCGAGCGGCCTCGCGAGCGGCAGCTCTTTCCTCATCGGAGATTTCGCCGTCGCCGTCTGTGTCAATCTCGGCACGGCGCGCGGCGCGTGCCGCAGCACGCTCTTCGCGCCAGGCAGCGAAGTGGTCCTTAATGGCCTGCCTCTCCTCTTCGTCAATGGAGCCGTTCCCGTCGACATCGAAGTCCTGGAGAAAACTGGGGAGCCCGTCGCCGAAGGAGCGGTCTCCAGCGCTTGCGGAAGTAGTCCCAAGCGCCAAGGCGAGGCCAAGAAGGGGGAAGTATTTGATTTTCATGTTTGTGATCTGTTTCAGGTTGTTGGAAAGAATCAGTTGGCCTTCCAAGGGGACCGACGGAGGGCAGTCCGGCCGGTTACATTTTCTTTTACTTGGTCAGGTCGAAAATGTTGCCTGTCGGCCCTGAGAACTGACGGCAACCAAAATCATGCCGCTTCTCTCGTGTAGAAATGACGCAACCCGCCGACTTTCGGAAAGGCCACGACCCTGCCCAACTCTGGCGGCACAGTCGCTCTTGGTTCAGGACAATCCTTGGCCAAGGACAGATGCGTGCTATCCCGGTGATCGTATTCAAAATATGACTCAAGGATTCGGTGCAGATGCGCTTCGTTGAAAATGATCACGTGATCGATGCCGTCTCGACGGATTGAGTCAATCACTCTTTCGCAGCAGGGATTCTGCTAGGGAGATCAATACGCTGTATTGGTCTTCTTGATGTTCATTCCCTTCACTCGCGCAGAAAACTCAGGGTCGAAAATGGTATCGTTGCCACGAAGGAGGCGCTTGGGCTCCGAGTCCCACGGAAATGCTTCCACGATCTGTTGGACCGTCCAAAAATCGATACTCGCGATGGCACTGGCTTCGTTGGTAAGAAATGACTTCCACGTCGGCGACGGCGTCCCGCTCCTGCGAATGCGATATTGATCGACCGTCGACTTGCAGACCGAGATTCCCAATTTGGCCAACTCCCCGATGATGCGCAGAGTGCCCCAAGTCGAATTCGCTTGGCTCATGGTTCGGATCAGCTCTCGAACTTCCCGGTCTCTTCCTTCGTCTTTTTCGAGTCCAATACTTTTTGAATCGATTCTTCTGCCAATCATCCACAACTCTCGAATAGAGCACCCAAAAGAGACGATCCGTATCCTTGAACTGGGGCCCTTTCGAGTTTCGCTGCAACACCATCAATTGTTGGCACAACCCCAAGTTTTCCAACACCAGACCCCTTCTGCCTCGGAACCAGCAAACCACGAATTCCACCCGGATTCCCATCACCGCCAAGCATCTCAACTATCAACGCAAGAGCAACGCGATCAGCGTGCGGGAGTTTTCAGGATCCACAGGCTGCGGGATTAAGATTGCCCACCCGTTTCGGTATTGGTTAGGTAGCGCATAATATGAAAGCGTTTCCCATTCTCATTTTTCTGGCTGCCTTCTTGACCATCGGGTGCGGGGAGAAGCAACAACCGAAGGAGGAACCCAACCCCCAGGCGAAATCGGAACCTGCACCGGAACCTGCACCGGAACCTGCACCGGAACCTGCACCGGAACCTGCACCGGAACC
>JAPKFB010000145.1 GCA_028821775.1 Roseibacillus sp. | reverse complement strand
AGGCGAGACGGTTCGAAGATGCCGAACAGTCGCTGGCGGAGGCCATCAAGCACCGACAAGGACAGGAGCCCTGGTACTCAGCCAGCCGCAATCAGCTGGCCTCCGTTTATCTCACCACCGGTCGTTACGAAGAGGCCGGACGAATTTTCCTCGAAACACTCGCAAGGGCAGGCTCCGACCAAAACGTCCTGGCCCTTCGACATGGCTACCTCGGCGACTACTTCTATACCATGCGCAGCTACGCGCGGGCCGCGGAACATTTTGAACGCGCTCTCGAAATGGCGAACCAAGCATGGGGAGAGGTGAATCCCAACACCATCAGTTACGTGGGCCAACTTGGCATGGCTTACCTGCGCCTGCGCTCCTATGAGCGCGCTCGAAAATTCCTTACCCGGGCAGCTACCCTCACCAGGAATCGACCCCCCTCTCATCTCAACAGCCTCACCCTCGCCTCCTACCTTTCCAATCTCGGCTCCCTGGAACTCGAGGACAAACACTTCAAACGCGCACGCGATTTGTTCCTCCAGGCCTTCGATCTCGTGATCATGCGAGTAGACAACGCCTCCCCCGTTCTCGCCCCTTACTTCATCAATATCGGGTTTGCCAATCAGCAACTCGGCGAATTCGAGAAGGCCCAGGACGCTTACCGGGAAGCTGCCGAGCGCTTCCAGAAGGCAGTGGGCACCCGACACCAGCGCTACCTCGAGGCGAAACTCAATCTCGTTGAGAACCTTTTTCTCTCCTCCGGGCCCAACGACGCCACCGCCGCCGAGATCAAGCAAACCGTCGAGGAAGCGCTCCCTCTCTTCAATGACATCATCGCCTTCGGAACCGAGCGCCAACGGCTGAACTGGCTTCACGAAAACCATCTTCTGACCCTCCCCTGCTCCCTCGGCACGGATCCGGGCTTCATTGCCAACACCATTCTCCACACCAAGAGCCGCATCCTCGATAGCCTGCTGCTCGATCAGCAGGACTCCCATGAACTGCGAGAGGAATTCCGTCTCAAGCAACGCAGGCGCGATGATCTCCTCTTCCGCTTCGAAGACGGCGAGGAGTTGAGGCAACTGAATGATGAAATCACGGCCCTTGAGTCAGGGCTGCGCACCCGGGCGCAGGAGATCCGCAAGGACATCACGTCGATCGCGAATTGGACCGAGATTCAGGACTCCCTGCCCCCTCACTCAGCATTCGTGGACTACGTCCGCTACCCCGATCTCAACAAGGGTGCTGAGAGTCCGCTCTCCTATGGGGCGCTCGTCATCCTCCCTGCAGGAGCACCTCACTGGATCCCCCTCGGGTCCGAGGAAGACCTCAATATCTGGCTCGGGATCATGAAGGAGCGGCTCGACTACCGCAGCTACGTCCTGAACTCGCAGGGCAGCACCACTCCGCCAGCCCTCAGGATGAGTAGCGCGCTTCGTCGAATTCACGATCTCTTCTGGGCCCCGGTGGCCGCGGTCCTTCCGTCTGGAACCGAGAGCGTTGGCATCTCTCCCGATGCTTCGCTGAATTTCCTCTCCTTTGCCGTTCTCCTGGACAAGGACCACAAGTTCCTCGCCAGTCAGTACCGCCAGATCGCCTATTTCTCCAGTGGCCGCGACCTCCTCATCAAGCAGGAACGCCCCTCCCTCCACGAGGGCCCCTGGGCGATGGTGGCGGTGCCGAGTTTTGAGGAGAGTTCCCCGCCCGGGGAAGGGACCGCTCCCGATGCCCTGAGCCAGGTGATTCTCGAAACCATCAACACCTTTCCCGATGTTCCCGGCGCAGAGGAAGAACTCCACCTCCTCGCTCGGATCATCCCGTCCGGAGCACGAACCACAGAACTCCTCAACGCCCGCGAACAGGAAGTGCGCGGCCTCACGGAAAGCCCCGTGGTCCTGCACCTCTCCACCCATGCCTTTTTCCTGCCCACCGTCGAGGATGACAACATCACTGGAGTGCCGGACTTCGACCAGCAACCGGATCGATTTTATCGCAGTGGCTTGGTCTTCACCGAAGCCAAACGCGCTCACGCTGCGCGGGCTCGTGGCGAATCGATTTCGTTCGAAAACGACGGAGTCCTCTTTTCTCACGAGGTGGAAAGCCTCCCCCTGCACAACACCCGGCTGGTCACCCTGTCCTCCTGCGAGTCGGGCCTCGGGGAATCGGTCAGTGGCGAGGGAGTGCTCAGCTTGCGCCGCGGGTTTACTCTGGCCGGCGCCTCCAACATCCTGATCAGCCTCTGGCCGGTATCCGACAACAGCACCCCCAAATTCATGGAACGCATGTACCGACTCTCCCTGGCCACTGAGCAGATCGGGCAGTCGCTTTGGGAAACCCAACGCCGCATCCTCGCCGAGGTCGACCCCACCGATGATGCCGCCCTGGAAGAAGCCGTCCTGCGCTATGGTTGTTTTGTCCTCTGCCAGCGAGGCCCGCTCGAGGCTGCCGTCGAGATGCCCGAGCTGAAGGATCCCTTCAAATTCCCTTGGCCCATCGCCCTGGCACTCGCCGGCGTGGCGGTCTTCCTGATCACGCGCTCTAAGAGCAAGCGTAGCCCCCAAGGCTAGGGTCAGCTCCGATGTGTTTAAGAAACCATCGCGCGTGCCACCTCGAGAGGTCTTCGAGCATCACCTGGAAACTCGAAATTCGAATTTCAAATTGGGTCCGTCCGGTTTTCCGCTAGCCTCCCTCCATGTTCCGCCTCTATCGCACGGAGAACACCCTCGTCCTCGAGCATAACGACGAGTATCGCCTCGCGAGCTTTGCCATCGACGACCTCTTCACAGTGGCCGATCCCGTGCAACTCTTGGAACAGCAATGGAAAGGGGCCCGGCCGAGCGGAAGCGCTGATCTCCCCAAGACCTGGCTGCCCCCCATGGGGGACCAGGAAGTCTGGGCCGCCGGGGTGACCTACTACCGCAGTCGCACCGCCCGCATGGAGGAAAGTGAGGAAGCGGGGGGTGATCACTTTTACAACTTGGTGTATGATGCGGAACGCCCCGAGCTCTTTTTCAAGTCCACTCCTCGCCGAGTCCGCGGGCACGGTCAGACCGTGGGCATCCGCTCGGATTCCACCTGGGATGTTCCCGAGCCTGAGCTCACTCTCGCAATCAACTCTGCGGGCAAGGTCTTCGGAGCCACGGTGGGCAACGACATGAGTTCGCGCTCCATCGAAGGCGAAAACCCGCTCTACCTGCCCCAGGCAAAGGTCTACACCGGTTCCGCCGCGATCGGCCCCTGTTTGTTGGTTGGCACCCTGCCGGGACCAGAAGACAGGATCACCCTCCGCATCGAGCGCGAGGGCAGCGAAGTCTTCCAGGGCTCGACCTCTCTCTCGCAATTAAAACGACGCTATGACGAGCTCGCAGAGTTCCTCTATCGTGACAACGACTTTCCCTCCGGCGCTCTCCTCATGACCGGAACGGGAGTCGTCCCCGATCATCCCTTCACCCTGCAGACGGACGATCTCATCAAGATCACCATCGATGGCATTGGGACACTGGAAAACCTGGTCTCCCTGGCCTCAACCATTTAGCGCAAAATCCGCGTTCACCATCATGCCCAATCCAATCTTTAATTCGGACGACGAAGCGATCTTCAAGATCCGCACCACCGCTTCCGGTCCCACCGGCGCGCTCCCATTCACCGGCTCCTTTCTGAAGAACTCCCCGAGCGGCAACGTTTTCGGCTGGACCCAGAACACCGGCATGGGATGGGACCCCTCCAAGATCGGTCGGCCCGAGTTCCTCATGCTCTCCACCTCGGGCGGCATTCGCCAGCCGGACGGCACCCCCACCGCCCTCGGCTTTCACACCGGTCACTGGGAGGTCGGACTCCTCATGGAAGAAGCCGCCAAGGTCTTCACTGAACATGGTGGCATTCCCTTCGCGGCCTTTTGCAGTGACCCCTGCGACGGCCGGACCCAGGGAACCACCGGCATGTTCGACTCCCTGGCCTACCGCAATGACGCCGCCATCGTCTTGCGACGCCTCACGCGCTCCCTCCCCACCGCCAAAGGCATGATGGGCGTGGCGACCTGTGACAAGGGACTGCCTGCCATGATGATGGCGCTCGCGGGCAATGGACACCTCCCCGGCATTCTCGTTCCCGGGGGCGTGACCTTGCTTTCGGAAGAGGGTGAGGATCTTGCCAAAGTGCAATCGGTGGGCGCCCGCTTTGCTCACGACGAGATCGACCTCAAGACCGCCTCGGAGACGGCCTGTCGGTCCTGCGGATCACCGGGGGGCGGTTGCCAGTTTCTCGGAACGGCCGCCACTTGCCAGGTCGTCGCGGAAGCCCTCGGCATGACCCTCCCGCACGCCGCGCTCGCACCCAGCGGTTCGGAAGCCTGGCGCGACATGGCTCGCCGATCCGCCTTCGCCCTGATGACCATGACGAAGGAGGAAACACCGCTCTCCTCCATCCTCACCGAAGCCTCCTTCCACAACGCCCTCGTTCTCCACGCGGCCTTCGGTGGATCCACCAATCTCATTCTGCACATTCCCGCCATCGCTCACGCTGCGGGTCTCCCCCGCCCCACGGTGGAAGATTGGCAGCGCATCAATCAGAAGGTCCCCCGCCTCGTGGATGCCCTGCCCAACGGTCCTCATGGCTTTGCCACCGTGCAAGTCTACCTCGCTGGCGGAGTACCCGAAGTCATGCTTCACCTCCGGGACCACGACTTGCTGAAACTCGATGCTCGGACCGTGACCGGAAAGACTCTCGGCGAGAATCTCGCATGGTGGGAGAGTTCAGAACGGCGCCAACGATTTCGTCAGAAACTCACCGACCTCGATGGGATTGATCCCAACGACGTGATCCGGCCACCCGAAAAAGCCTTCTCCAACACGGTGACCTTCATCCAGGGCAACCTCGTTCCCGAAGGCGCGGTCGTGAAGAGCACCGCAATTTCTCCGGATCTCCTCGATCACGAGGGAGTCTTTCTCCACGAAGGCCCGGCTCGCGTCTTCGCATCGGAGGAAGCCGCCATCGCGGCTCTCAAATCGAACGGCGACGACCGGCTGCACGAGGGTGAGGTTCTCATTCTGGCGGGCCTCGGCCCCCTCGGCGCGGGCATGCCCGAAACCTACCAAGTCACCTCCACTCTGCGCTACTCCGCGGTGGGCAAGAACCTCGCAGTCCTCACTGACGCCCGCTTCTCGGGGGTTTCCACCGGCCCCTGCATCGGACATGCCTCGCCCGAAGCTCTCGCGGGCGGTCCACTTGGAAAGTTGCGCGACGGTGATCCCATTCGCCTTCGCATCGATACCAAAACCCTCACCGGCAGCGCCGAATACGTGGGCGATCTCGAAGAATTCAACGCCCGCCCCCTCCATCCCGACCTCGCCCCCGATCCCCGCCTCCCAGCCGACACCCGCCTCTGGGCTGCGCTCCAAAATGCGTCCGGGGGTTCCTGGGGCGGTTGCGTCTATGACGTCGATGCAATTGTGAGCCGTCTCTGACCA
>JAPKFB010000144.1 GCA_028821775.1 Roseibacillus sp. | reverse complement strand
GGTGACTCCTCACGTTTCTGCGACCTCCTCTGACGACCTCGGCGACCACACCTTTGCCGGAGTGAGTGTTGGCTTCGGGTTCTAAAACCAATCAGTTTACCTAAGAAAATCTATCCGGAAAGGGGGAGCCACAAGGCTCCCCCTTTTCATGTTTGGAAAGAGATGAGAGCACCAAGTGAGCGTTCCTGGTTCGGCATCTAGGAGGCCCTTGGGTGAGCTTGGTCATAGGCATCACGAAGGCGTTCCTTGGTGACGTGAGTATAGATCTGCGTCGTCGAGAGGGAGGAATGCCCGAGGAGAGCCTGCACACTCCGCAGATCTGCTCCGGCGTCGAGGAGGTGTGTGGCGAAGGAGTGTCGCAACTTGTGTGGAGTCACGTTGAAGGGGATGTCGGACAGGGCGAGGTACTTCTTGAGCAGGTTGTTGATGGAGCGGGTGGAGAGCCGGGTGCGGAGTTTGGAGACGAAGAGTGGCCCTGCCGTGACCTTGGCTGCATTGCGGTAAGACTCGATGGCCTTGAGGGCGTGCGAACCGATGGGAACGAGGCGTTCCTTGGATCCCTTCCCAAGGACGCGAACGGTGTCGCTCAGGGCATCGAGGTTGCCGACATCGAGGTCGGCGAGTTCGGCGAGTCGAAGGCCGGATGAATAGAAGAGCTCGAGGATCGCGGCGTCGCGCTGGGGGAGCCAGGCCGGGGCTTGCTTCTCACGAGGAAGTTTGTGGGGCAATTCGATGAGTTGCTCGATTTGGGCGAGAGTGAGGACGACGGGGAGCTGTCGTTCCAGTTTGGGAAGCTGGACCTCCGCCACGGGGCTCTTGGGGTGGCCGTGGCGATAGACGAGGAACTTGTAGAAGGCACGCAGGGCGGAGAAATGGAGACGGATGGTGGAGCGCGCGAGTTCGCGCTTCATGCAGTCGAAGAGATAGGCGCGAAAGTGATCAGCGGTGACGTCTCGCCAGGTGGTGAAGCGGTCCGCCATCCAGGTGCGGAAGGAAATCAGGGCGTGCTCGTAGTTTGTGAGGGTGCGCGGGGAGACGTTCTTCTCCACCGAGAGGAATTCGTAAAACTGTTCGGGGAGAGGATCGGGTTGAGAGGCAGACATGGTTCGTTCAGGCGCATTTCGGGCAGATGCCGAAGAATTCGAGTTCGTGGTAGAGATTCTGGTAGCCGGTCTTGTTGCGGATTTCGTTTTCGAGCTCGTGGACCGGACAAGGCGCATCGATCGGATCGATGGTGCCGCACTCGGTGCAGATCAGGTAGTCGCGATGTTGGTCGGGGAGGACGAGGGTAAAGTAGGCGGCCCGTTCGTGAAGGCCGAGACGACGGACCATGCCGGCATCGGCGAGGCGATGAAGAAGGCGATAAATGGTGGCTTTGTCGCATTGGGTGGCAAGGGGTCGGGACTTCTCCAGCTGGGCCAGAGTCATCGGTTGATCCGCCTTGAGCAGAGTGGCAAGGAGGACCTCCAGGGCCTTGGTGCGTCGCAGGCCGCTCTTGCGGCAGCGGTGGAGGAGGTCTTCAAGATCTGCGATCACACGGTCAGTTTACCTGCAATAGGGCGTGAACGGCAGGATTTTCCCTTGTTTCCGACCCTCAATGAGCCGACAAGGGAAGGAACATGAGAATCAGGATACAAGCACTCTTGGTGGTGGGAGCTCTCGCCTTCTCTACCGTGTCCAGTTGGGCCGTGGAGTTGAAACTGAAGTGGCAACCCGGTAAGCGCTACGTCTTTGAGCACTCTTCGGATTATACCGCCAAAATGCCCCTTCCCGGGCAGGGGCTCATGGAGACGAAGGGGAAGATGGTGATGACCATGAACAACGATGTGAGTGCTCACGAAAAGGGAGTGAAGGTGGGCACCGCCTTCGCGGGCATTCGAATGAGGTCTGAAATGCAGGGCCTTGTGATGGATTACGATTCCGAAAATCCCGCCAAGAGTGGTGGTATCTTGGGCCCTCTCTTGCAGCCGCTTGCGGATGCGAAGTATGACGCGATTTATAACAAGGATGGGACCCTCCTGGAGATGAAAGGGCTGGATCAGGTTCAGGCGCCCGGACAGATGGGAATCGGTAAGGCGGAGCTGGAGGCCATGGCCAGGCAGTCCTCCAAATTTCTTCCCAAGCAGGACGTCAAGCCCGGGGATACCTGGCAGTCCGACATGGAACTGCCCATGGGGGCCCTGGGTGGGGACTTGAGCATCAAGTATTCCTTCAAGCTGGAGGCGATCGAAGAGCGAAAGGGCCGCGCGATCGCCAAGGTCTCGATCACCGGAACAATGAACGATGCGCTCGAGGAGAGCGGCGAGTCCGTTCTGAATGTCGAAGCCAAGAGTGTTTCGGGAGAGATGCTCTTCGATATCGAACTTGGTCAGCCCCTGGAATTGCGAACAATTCTTGATCTCGAGATGGTCGTGCCCGGTCCGGTGGAGGCAGGCGCCCCTGGGAAAATGCCCATGAAGACTCTCAGCGTGCAAAAACTGCTCAAGGTAGAGGACCTTCCCGCCAAAGGGGCGAAGCCCTCCCGAAATAAAGAGAAGAAGCCCGCAGCCCCAAGCGAGGATCCAAAACCGTCAGCGACCTCTCGGGGCGAGACCTTGACTCCGGAGGAGAACAAGGCACGCAGGAAAGCCCGCCGCGAGAAACGGAAGGCGGAGAAAGCGGAGAAGCCATAGGGCTTCCAATCGGGGCCAGCGCAGCGCATCGCTCGGATCTCCTTCAGGAACCGTCCCAGGCGTCCCCGGAAGGATGCCGCCGTTCGAGTTGCTGCTCTGACGGAGGGTGGGCTTCCTTGCCCTCAAGATGGCAAGGAAGAGGACCAACATTGTCAGGCCTTGTTTCAAGGACCTTCAGCGATGGTGGCGGAGTGACGAAGTGTCGTTGGCTGAGTGCAGCCGGAAGCTCCAATCCCGAAGCTTACAAGAGCTCTCCCTGAGCGCCCTTGGGCAGGGGGGCTCCGATTTTCGCGTAGGCAGACGGCATGGCGACCCGGCCGCGGGGGGTACGGGTGAGGAAGCCTTGCATGATGAGAAAGGGCTCGTTCACTTCTTCAATCGAGGAAGGATCTTCGCCGACCGCCACCGCGAGAGAGCTCACTCCAACCGGACCTCCATTGAATTTGTAGATCATGGTCTCAAGAATGCGTTTGTCCATTTCGTCGAGACCATCCTCGTCGATTTCGATCATGGCGAGGGCCTTGACTGCGGTCTCGGAAGTGATCGCTCCATCAGCTCGGACCTGGGCGTAGTCGCGCACCCAGCGCAGGAGGTTATTGGCTACCCTGGGTGTTCCTCGGGAACGCGAGGCGATTTCTCGGGCGCCACCCTCGTCAATGCTGATCTCGAGCAAACTGGCCGAGCGCAGGATGATGACCGAGAGCTCCTCGGTGTCGTAGTAATCGAGTCGGTTGACGAGGCCGAAGCGTGAACGCAGTGGCGAAGTAAGCATCCCGGCGCGCGTGGTGGCGCCGACCAGGGTGAACTTGGGAAGGTTGAGCTGGATGGAGCGCGCGGACGGACCGGAGTCGATGATGATGTCGAGTCGGTAGTCCTCCATCGCAGGATAGAGATACTCCTCGATGGCGGGATGGAGACGGTGAATTTCGTCGATGAAAAGGACGTCGCCTTTTTGCAGGTTGGTGAGGATGCCCGCAAGGTTACCCGCCTTTTCAATTTGCGGACCGGAGGTGGTGTGAATGCTGGATCCCGCTGCCGCGGCAATGATGTTGGCAAGGGTGGTCTTGCCAAGCCCGGGCGGGCCCGAGAGAAGGATGTGCTCGAGGACATCCTGCCGCTGGCGTGCGGCTTCGACCATGAGCATGAGGCGCTCCTTGACCTTTTCCTGGCCGTGGAATTCCTCAAACCCCGGGGGGCGGAGGGAGAGGTCAAAGGGGGTTTCCGGAGCCTCCGTCGTTTCCTGGTAAAAGTTATCCGCCATGCCTTTCGGTCTTAGCCTCCGTCCCATTCCGCTCCCAGCATGGCAAGGCGCGACGCCCGGGCAGGACTGCTGAAGCGTTGGCACAAGCTCTCACAACCACCGGGTTACCGCAAGTTTGGCGAAACACAGGGGGAAAATGGGAAAAATTGGAGGAAATTCGAGATAATATGGGCTTTACAGAGGGTCCGCGGAGATTAGAGTGCGCGTCCCATTTCGGACGAGCCATGAAAGTTCTCTCTTCACTCAACTCTCTCAAGCGTCGCCACGCCGGCTGTCAGGTCGTGAAGCGTCGGGGCACCCTCTACGTTATCAACAAGACCAACCCCAAGTTCAAGGCTCGCCAGGGTTCGACCCGCGGAACGCGCCTTTCGAAGAAGGGTGTGAAGTAGGGAGCTCACGTTCCCCGATCTCAGGATCAGAAGGCGGCTGCGAGGCCGCCTCTTTTGTATCCCGACCAGAGGAGCAAAAGGTCGGGTGCTCGCGAGAGGATCGGGCAAAACCAATCAGGCGCCGGATGCGAGCAACTTGAGGACTTCGGCGGCCGCAAATAATCCGAAGGTGGCGGTGACGTGGGTTGCCGAACCGTAGCCCGCATCGCAGCGAAGTCCCGGAGGGAGGTTTTCGGGACGTTCGATTGAGACGCAGCCGTCGGGGTGTGGAAAGACCGCTTGTTCGGGGGAGAAGATGGCGGTAATCCCAAAACTTTTCTTGGGCTTTTCACCCTTGGGAAATCCGTAATCACTCCGCAGCTTGCGGCGGACCTGGTTCAAAAGTGCGTCGCGGTAGGTGAGGGAGAGATCCGCGGTTTGAATCATCGAGGGGTCGGTTCGCCCCCCCGCGGCACCACAACTGAAAACCGGGAGGGAACGTTCGCGGCATCCTGCCAGGAGCAGGGACTTGGGGCCAAAGACATCAATGGCATCGATCACCGCGTCAAGTGGGGTGGCCTCTGGATGGAGGATGTCCTCGATCGTCCGCTCGGAAAAGAAGCAGTCTTTGGAATGCACTCGGCAGGTCGGATTGATGCTGACAATGCGGTCCGCCATCACACGACTCTTGGGCTGCCCGACCGACTGGTCGAGGGCATGGATTTGTCGATTGATGTTGGTGATGCAGAGATCATCGAGGTCGACGAGGGTGAACTCGCCGATCCCGCTGCGCGCAAGCGACTCCGCAGCCCAGGAACCCACTCCGCCGATTCCGATGATGGCCACGTGGGCACGGAGAAATCGCCGAAGGGCGTCTTCGCCATAGAGTCGGGCGATTCCGGCAAAGCGTTGAAGAGAGTCGTCGCTCGTGGAGGCGACCTGATTCGGTGAGTCCGTCTTCACGCTCCAAGGATGTGCGTTTGCATGTTGGCGAGGATCTCGGCGCAGCGGGCGCGATTTCCGCCCCCCACCTCCGCGGTGACCCAACCGGTAAACCCTGTTTCGGCGAGTGCCTTGCGCACGTCGGCCCAGTCCACGTCGCCTGCTCCGATTTTGGCCCAGCCCGTCTTCACGCCCCAGTCCTTCACGTCGAGCTTCACAATTCGTTTGTTC
>JAPKFB010000015.1 GCA_028821775.1 Roseibacillus sp. | reverse complement strand
CAGCGCCACCAGCTGATACCGAGTTTGCGTTTCCACCAGCGATGTTGATGCTGATCGTTGAGGCACTAAAGCCCAAGGAGGCGAATAAGCCGGAGGAGACGGAAACAATGAATATGGATTTGATGTTCATCTGTGGTTAGCGGTGATTCGGGGCCAATTACACGAAATTTACGGGAGCTGTAAACCACAAAGTGTAAAGAATTTCCTGACCTTGCCTATTACCTGTTCGTCATCTAAATATCTCAGATATTAAAGGAACCGAGAGTGTCTCTGCGTTGGGCTCGGGTCTCGGCTCAACTCTGGGTGACCCGCAGGCGAAGGAAGGCGCACCGTGGCGGTCACCGAACCATCTCCTGAAGTTCCATAAATTCAGGGCTGGAACAGCAATTTCCTAGCAGTCAGGGAGGGCTATGTGCGCGAGAGCATCAGGGGGGAATCCTGCTCCGGTTCCAGCGGAATGGGGACCTCATCAGGATCGCGGCCCATCAGGGAGGTTCTGCGCTGGTGGTCAGTCACAGGCCCCGCAGACGGTTTGAGTGGTCCTGCGGACACCATCGACAACATCGCCTCCCGGCGGAAAGAATGCCCCGTTTGATACACAATCGTGATCCGGGAAAGGCTCCAACCCACATAAGGAGTTGAAAGGAAACGCTTAGCGAACGAAGTACGCAGACTGGGATTCGAACCCAGGACCAATTGGTTAAAAGCCAACTGCTCTACCAACTGAGCTACCTGCGCTTTTTGCTCGTTTGGGGGCGGCGGGAGATACGGTTCTGAGGGCCTCCTGACAAGGGAATTCTTGGCCCATCCTGGTAGTTTTTCAAGGAATTCGGGGGAACCTCCATGAGGGGAGGGCCCTTCCCTCCTCCCCGCGGTGGGCCGCAGGGAAAAAACTGGACCACTCGACCCCGCTGAGCTCGGCCCTCTTCGACCCGTCAGAGGGTCATTCGCCCACCCTGCGAGATTGAGGTTCCCCCAGTTGAGAGGGTAGGAGGGCCCCTCCACGACTCGCTACTATGTTAAAAATCATTTGAGGAGAGCCATAACCAATCCGCTCCTGATTTTCGGCTGAAACCAAGTCGACTTCGGAGGCATGATCCGATTCTGCCGACAGACCTCGATGAACTGGTCCATGGTCACTGGAGCCATCGTGACTGCGAGATCGTGGTCTCCCACATCCACTTGGGCCTTGAGATAGGCGGCGTCGCGGTTACCACCCACGAAGGTCAGCTCTTTTGCCCGCGGGTCTTCGATCCCGAGCACCGCGGCGAAGAGATGGCGCTGCACCATGTTCGCGTCGATGGACTCCGCGGCATTGTCGGCGTCGAAGGCGGTCTCGCGGGGCACCAGCTTGAGCCAGGCTCCCTCGAGGTAGATCCCGATCTCGTGAATCTCGGTGGGCTGGAATTCCGGGACCTCGAGGTTCTCGATTTCAAACTGCCCTGCGAGCGCTTCCTCCAATTGCGCCCGCGTCGTTCCCGGCGCGTTCACGAGCCGGTTGTAAGGAGCGAGACCCATCGTCCGGGCGGGGAAAAAGACGGTGAGAAACTCACCCGTCCCGCGCATGGCAGCTGCCGCGCTGCGGTGGTTGCCATCCGCAACGTAGGCGTGCGGTTCCGCCGCCAAGACGGCACGGAAGGATTCAATCTCATCCGGCGCGGAGATCAGCCAGATGCGGTGCCCGTTCTCAACTTCATCGCTGGCCTCGAAATCACAAGGCCGGGCGTCCGCGTAATCCTGCATCGCACTCAACAAGTGATTGTCGGCATCGTCGACGGAAAGATTGACGGTCCCAATGATCGCCTGGGTGGCCTCGATGAGGTTCGCACGCCCCCTGGCTTTCTCTTCGCGGATTCCTTCGTTGCGGATGATGACCCCGTCTGGTGTTGCGTCCGTGCGGATGTCATCAGTGGGCACCATGCCACCGAGCCCGATCTGGCGCACGCCCGGGCGCGCCGTATCTACGATCTCGTAGAGAAAGATGATTCCCTCCACCACGCGGGTCGCCGCACCCTCCCGGAGCTCCTCCATCGTTCCTGTCGCCAAAGTCAGCGCTTCCGGCGATCCGTCGCTCAGCATCTCTTCGGGAATACGAGCGTTGCAGTGAGGCATGGTCACTCGCAGGACACTCTCAGGCTGCCCCTGGAGCAGGTCCCAGATTTCGCGGTCGTTCTGGAACTCGTCGTAGTTCGGGCTGCAAATTCGTTGGGCGGCATCCGCATCAACTGGGACCAGGGCGTGACGGATCGGATCGATAGTGACCATCTGAAGGGCCGCGACCCTGCGTAGCACCCTCCGGCGGGTCAATCCTTTCCTGACGACAGTTCCCTTTCGGGAACCTCCGGCGGAGCAATTCGAAATTCTTCGACCACCCGGCCCGCCACCAGGTGCTCGTCCACGATCCGAGCCAGGACCTCCGGAGTGCAGGAGTGATACCAAACGTCATCGGGATAGACCACCGCCACCGGCCCGCGCGCACAGACTCGCAGGCAATTGGCCTTGGTCCGCAGGATGCGCGGTTCACATTCCCCCGCCTCCGAAAGACGCGCCTTGAGAAAGCCCCACGACTCCAGGCTCAAGTCCTTGCGACAACACTTGGGCTTGGTCTGGTCACAACAGAGAAAGATGTGGCGCTTGGCCTCATGCAATCCCAGTTCTTCCGCAACTTCTGTTAGATCACCAGCCATGATTACTTTTCCCCGAGGGACCGGATCCACTTACGAATCAATTCCACCCCGCGGGGGTCCACCACTTGACTTCCGATCAGGGGCATCTGTCCGGCACCCCGCCGCGCCATCCGCGCGAACAATTCGGAGCGCTCCGGGACCCCTGGGACGACGAGCTTCGAGTCCGGTCCCAGGGCCATGCCCACCACCGCCTTGGCATCGACGATCCCGGTCTCTGCCAGGGAAAGGTGGGACATCAATTGAAATCCCGCTCGTCCCCCCAATCCGGTTTCCCGATGACAGTGCGCGCAGTTGAGATCGAGGTAGCTCCGCGCGCGCAACCCAAGCGTCAGGACCTCATCGTGGGGATTCGGTCGGGGCTGGCCCTTCAAACTCCGCAGAGCGGGGTTCTGGGCGAGGTAGCCATCGGCCAGGAGACGGTCCAGCTGATTGACTCCTCCCGCGTCCACAAGATCGAGCTGCGAGGTGGTCACTGAGATGGCAAAGTTTGTCTTCTGGGTATGGCATGTCATGCACTCCGCCCGCGAATGAAATCGCCATCGATGCGGCAACCCACTTTGGAAACGAAGCTCAGCTTCCGCTCCGCCAGCCTCAACGAGCACGGCATCCGTTCCCTCCTCATTCCAGCGATAGGTGTAACCCTGCCAACGACCATCAAAGTAGAGCACCTGTGTTTCCACCCGCTGCTCTTCGATCGAAAGGGTCTGGGCAATCGCGGTTCCCTCCGTGAACACCCAACTCTTGACCAGCTGTTGCCCACCGCCCTGTTTCATGCTCTGGCCCTTCGGGACGGCCAGGAATCGTTCGGTGGTGGCGCCGTCGAACCAAGCCTGAGCATTGGTCCGGTAGGGCACCACCCCCGGGGCCGGTTCCTGGTGAGCGACATTCCTGAAGAGCCCGGTTTCACTGAGTAGTCCCGGCCAGGGCCGGCCCCGCACTTTCTTGGCCACCGCCTGCAAGCGAAAGACGCCCCCTTCCAGGCAGGTGACCAGAACTTCCCGATCATGGTCCTCCACGAAATGCACCGGGGCCTCTGGTAAATCTGCAATCACAAACGGCGTTCCCACCACTCCCTCCCGGTACGAAAAAGCCCAGAGCTGCTTGGTAAAATAGCAGGCGTAGAGATAGTGCTCCCGCAAGTTCGGCATCTTGGATCCCCGATAAAAAAGCCCTCCGATGACCGAGCGCATCTCGGTGTGCGGATGCTCCACTTCAGGAGGAGTGTGTTGCAGGGTCGGACCGCGCAGCGGATTGCTCGCCCGGAAAACATGGGAGCCTTCAAAAGCACTCCACCCGAAGTTCGCCCCTCGCCGCACCTTGTGCACGAGTTCCCAATGCTCATCCCCATTGTCCCCGAGCCAGAGCTCTCCATTCTCGGGATGAAAGGCCATGCGCCAGGGATTGCGCAAACCGTAACACCAAATCTCCGGTCTCACCCCCTCCACGCCGACGAAGGGATTGTCCTTGGGAATCCGGTACAAGCGCTCGCCCTCCTCTCCGTGAACATCGAGGCGCAGAATCGATCCACGAATCCGGTCCGTCTGCTGCCCGATGTTGTCAGGGTCGCCAGGCGAAGACCCGTCGCCGGAGGAGAGATAGAGATAGCCATCCCTCGGTCCCCACGCGAGATCCCCTCCGTCGTGACCATTACTCTCCCAAACCAGGATTTCCTCCATCTTCCCGAGCCCAAGCGGAGCCCCTTTGGTGACTTCAAATCGCACCAATTTGTTGAGCTTCCTCCCTCCCCGCACGCTGAACCGAAGGTAGAGATACCTGCGCTTGGGAAACTCCCGGTCAAAGAGTGCCCCCATCGCAGTAAGCCCCAGTCTTCCTGGATGACCACCTTCGCCCGCCAGGTGTCTGGCGAGATCGAAGGACAGGTGGGGAGCCTCTCCCTTGTCATTCGCCTCGCAACTCCACAGCTGCCCCTTCCGACCCAGCACCAAAACCCACTCTTGTTTTCCCTCCCGATAGGGAACCGTCATGACCGGATTCTCAAAGGACCCTTCGGCAAAGGCGCGAACAGGCTCGCAGATGAACGGGTCCACCCCCGCATTGCGCAGGGCCGCATCATCCCACCGCGGTGCCTGCGCCCACAAGGGACCGCAGGCACCCAATAAAAGGAGAATCCATGATCTCATCATCTTCTTCTTGTGCTCTCAGGATCGACGCTTGTGGTCATACCAATAACCAAACTCTTCCTCGAAGAGAGAACCAGTCAGGTCCTCGGCCTTCTCAAAGGAGTAACGCTGCGCGGGAGCCACCCCTTCGTTATAGATGAGAGGTGCAATCTCCTTGAGAAAATAATCGAGCCGCAGCCCCGCCCCCATCTCGCAGATTTCGTCCTTCCGCTCCTCTCGAAACTACTGTTCCCGTGATTGAAACGCATCCTTTCGTTGCTCCTTCTTCAGTTCAATGGCCATGGCGGCTCCCCCAGTTGGGGTAATCTGCATAACTAACTAGGTCATCAATTTCCAACAATTCGCGAGTTCGAGTGTCTCAAGGACTAGGGAAGGCACAGCGCGTGCCCTTCCCTTCCAGGCAAAGCCGGGGGCAAAAAAAAACGATCTTTTCTAACATCGCAATGTAAATAGTCCGCTGAGCGGCGTTATAGAGACACAACAGATTTTCAGAGTGAACGGCTGTAGGGAGCTTTAATGGGTTTTTGCTTCCTGCGGCCGCTCACTTTTTTAGAGGTTGTCACATTTCCCAAGTCAAGTAGATCGCGGGTCCGCCGCCCTCCATTATCCAAGATGAAATTCAGCTTCCTCTGCGCCCTCCTTGCAGCGTTCCCCCTCCCCTCCTGGGCACAGGAGCAAGCCATGCCCGAGCTCAGGGATTTGCTCAAGCCCGCTCCCACCTCAAAAGAGGTCCTGCCCAAGCCTCAAGCTCCCCCCAAATCCTCCCTTCCCGAGGAGAGCGAATCAAAGGACCAGCTCGCCGGCAGTTGGATCCTGCAAAGTTCCAGCCTGGGATCCTCGATCAGTCAATCGATGCAGAAGGCCTCAGGCAAAAATACGACCTTCCATCTGGGAACCCTGAGCGGGGACTACCTCGCCACCGTGAACCTCAAGGAAAGCAAGCTCACCGTCGAGTGGAGGAAATGGCAGATGGAGGGCGTGGCCAAGAGAACTCCCAAGAAGAAAGAGGACGCCGAGCAACAACCTGCGAGGGAGTTCAAAATGACCGTCACCGTCACCGGTCGCCAAGAATTCAACATCACGATGGTCACCGATGGGGAGAAACCGGAGGCCCGAAATCTGGAGCTCGAGATGCTCTCCGACAAGACCACCTCGAAAACAACCTTCAGCGGGATCCAGATCAAATCCAGAGTCAAGCTCCCCGAGCTCCAAGGCGGACAATGGTCCCTCCACGAGGGCACGCTCTACCTGCTTGGAAACGGGAGCGATCCCTGGAAATTTGATCACGTGGAACAGAAGTAAGACGCCCTTGGGCGGAGAGAAGAGAATTCCCTTGCCGCCAATTCCCAGCGGCCTGTCAGCCCCTGAGTATTATGCTCAGGACTGTTCTGGCCGTCGCTGCTTCCACTTTGATTGTATTCGTCTGGGGAGCTCTCTCTTGGAGCGTTCTTCCCGATGCTGGTGACAGGATTGCTTCCAATGGTGTCCGGAATCACCAGTTCCCCAGAGGCTGCAGGATTACAATCGGTGATGGTAACCTCGCCATCAGCCGTGGTGTAAAGCAGGGGATCGAAATTACCTTTGATTAGCAGAGCCGACCTCCTCGGCCGAGGAGGGACCTTTGACTTTCGATCTCCCGACCTTAGGCTCCTGTCACCCGTCAGATGTTCTTCAAGATCCTTCTCCTCTTCATCTTCGTTCCCATCGCGGAGCTCTACCTCTTTTTGACTCTCGGGGCGAGCATCGGCCTCCCCGCCACCCTCGCGATCATTCTTCTCACCGCCATTCTCGGAGCCTCCCTCACAAAAACTCAGGGAGCCAACGCTCTCGCCAACTTCCGCAAAGCCACTGCCGAAGGCCGCCTTCCTCACCATGAAGCTCTTGATGGCCTCCTCATTCTCCTCGCCGGTGCCGTCCTCCTCACTCCGGGCTTCCTCACGGACACGGTCGGCTTTCTCCTTCTCTTTCCGCTAACCCGGGCCGTCATCCGAGGCTGGCTCGCCCACTACCTCAAGGGTCGTATCCGCTTCGTCTCCCCTTCCGTGCCAGCTCACGTACAGGCACAGGATCACGCACAGGCGCAGGATCACGCACAGGATCGGGAGCGGGAACCCGAACGCCGCGACAACAGCGACTTCATCGACGTCTGAGCCATCCAGGAGATCGATGTAGTCGATTTCAACCCTGCACCCACATCTCCATCTGCGAGCGAATCGATCCGCAAAATATTCAGATTCCCATCCCCCTCATCGGACATATCGAAGCGATAGGGGTGCATGTTTCCGTCCCGAATCAATTGGTCCACCTCAACGATGCTCTGACCTCCAGCTGGTCCAGGAAAGCTGTTCGTTCCTCAGAAAAACTCGAACCGGAAACTCAAGGCGAGATCGGACACCATCCGAATTCCAACCGTGTCAAAGATGTTGGTGTCGATGTTCAGACCAGCCAGTTGCATGATGGGATCCACTCCGGCAGGGGTTGCGATGAAAGTGCTCGTGGCAGCATTGGTGCCCGTATTGGTGAGGTGGCCATTACCGACGTTCGTCCATCCATCCATCGCACCATCGTCATCAAACTCTGCCAATCCGATCGTGCGGACGCGGTCCAGCATGACATAGTCGAAATCGAAGGTTTCCACTGCTCCAGTTCCGCCCCCCAGGGGGTCAAATCGCAGAAATGATGGGCACGCGCACCAGAGAAGGGAGTGTTGCCAAGGCGACGGAGAGGAGTGAATCGGCTGATTCTCGGTGATCTGCCGGCACAGACAGCGCTTCATTCAACCAGCGACGACCCATCAGAGCAAAGTTGAAGGACTACTAGGCTTGAATCTTGATCCTTCCGCCTTGAAGCTCCCGTCCATGTGGAAGGGCCGCTTTCAGCAGCAGACTGCTGACCTCGTTCAACGCTACGGAGAGTCGATCTCCTATGACTGGCGCTTGTACCCGCACGACATCGCGGGCTCCATCGCCCACGCGCGGGCTCAGATGAAGGCCGGGCTCCTCAGCGACAAGGAATTCGCCCAGATCGAAACCGGTCTCCGCGAAATCGAAATGGAGATCGCAAGCGGGGACTTTGAGTTTTCCATCGAGCTCGAGGACATCCACATGAACATCGAGGCCGCTCTCACCCGGAAGATCGGCGCCCCCGGAGCCAAACTCCACACTGCCCGCTCACGCAACGACCAGGTCGCCACCGACACCCGTCTCTATTGCCGCGCCTCCCTCGACACTCTCTTCACACTCGTGACCGGCTTCCAAAAGGCACTCCTCGCCCAAGCGGACGCCCATGCCGACGCCATCGTCCCCGGTTACACTCATTTGCAACGCGGTCAACCGGTCACCGTGGGCCACCATCTCCTGGCTTACGTCGAAATGCTCGAACGCGACAAGGCGCGCTTCCGGGACTGTCGCAAACGACTCAACATCTGTCCCCTCGGTTCCGGGGCCCTCGCAGGATCCACCATCAACCTGGACCGTCACGCGATCGCCCAGGAGCTCGGCTTCGACGGCGTGACCACCAACTCGATGGACGCCATTGCCGATCGGGACTACCTCGCCGAATTCCTCTTCGACCTCGCCGTGCTGGGCGGACATCTCTCGCGACTCAGTGAAGATCTCATCCTCTGGTGCAGTGCGGAGTTCGGATTTGCCACCTTGAGCGATGCTCACACCACCGGCTCCTCCCTTATGCCGCAGAAAAAGAACCCGGACGTCTGCGAACTCACCCGCGGAAAAACCGGACGTCTCTTTGGCAACCTTGTCGCCATTCTCACTGCCATCAAGGGCCTGCCCCTCACCTACAATCGCGACCTCCAGGAAGACAAGGAGCCCCTCTTTGATTCCGTCGAAACGATCACTCTCGCCCTCGAGGTGAACACCGAAATGATCTCCGCCATGGTGATCAATCGCGAGACCTGTCGCCAAGCCGCCAGTGATCCTCTCCTCCTCGCCACCGACCTCGCGGACTACCTCGTCCGCAAGGGAGTCCCCTTTCGCGATGCCCACGAACTGGTGGGCAGGGCCGTCGCGGCCGCGGACGATTCCAACACGCCCCTCGACCAATTGGATCTGAGCGCGATCTCTGACGAATTCGGACCGGATACCAAAGAGATCTTCAATCTCGAGTCCGCCCTCGCCGCACGCAGTAATCCCGGCGCTCCCTCGATCGAGAATGTCCGCCGCGAAGTCGAACGCTGGAAGGTTCAGCTTGGGGCCTAAACAAGAAGACCCTCTCCCCGAATGAAGAGCACATGGTCTCCTCGGGAATGACGAAGGGCATCCTGAACCGGCGGAGCACTATCCCGCCGCCGAGATCGATGGACGAGAGTGGAACCAGGTCCGCGGGACTCCAAACGGCGGCATCAATGGACGAGGTGATTTGCCAGCTGATCCCAGTGGCCGGAGTTCGCACCCGAACATGGACAACCGCGCAGCTCTCAAGGCCGATCTCCTCCACGGTGATGAAGGGAAGAATCTCAACCGAATCAAAGGCGCCGGAATCATTGACCCTCCCGAGAAACTGAAGATCCCTGGACTTGCCCCGCGCTAAGTGAGTGGTGAAGGCGAGGGTTCCCATTCGCTCAGCGCGCTCCCCTCCAAAAAAATCTCCCGGAAGCTCATCGCTCCGGGAGTGTATCGTGTGTTGCGTGGAATCTTGAGGGGCGATCGAGGCGCTCAGTCTGCCTTCTCAGCAGATGGCGCAGCATTCAGCGCACGTCCCTAACTCTCGGTCTTGCGCTTCCAACCGAAAATCAGCGCCACGCAGATTCCGAACACGAGGATGAGCACGAGGATGAGCACGAAGAGCTGGTTCGGGCTGTCGTAGTTGCAAGTGTAGATGTCCAGATCGCCGTCCGCATCCGCTGCCGCTGTCAGTTTCTTCCCTTTGATATCCCTGCGATACAATTTCGATCTCCTGTGCCTTGCCAGGGGATCTTGGGGCGAACTCTCTCCCTTACTCTTAAATTCCCCAACCTGCTCGGCGAGCAAGTTATCTGCCATCTCTTCGCTCCCCGCGGGCTCGGCCAAATCTTGGCGAATCTTCGCCAGGCCCAAGCGAGCCGAGTCACCTTCCGCATCTTCCTTCGCTGCGGGAACCGCCAGCCGCACAAGCAATTCATCGCTCGCAACCGAACGCGCTCCATTTCTCCCAAAATCATCACCGCGAGCGTAGTGTTCGGCAAATCTGTCTTCCGGATCCCGCTCGCTCTTGTCGGTGGCCTCTGGACTCATCGACAACGACTTCTCACCGGGACGAAAGAGGAAGGCGAGCGTGAAGAGAGTCATCGCAAAACAGGCCGCTGCGCTCCATATCACACGCCGACCGGCTCGCCGAATTCTTGGCTCCTTTCCCTTTCCAGTGGTAGACCCAACCACCATCGGGACACCCTCGACCGGCTTCGCAAGCCCGAGTGCTTCCAACAATTCCGTGCGCTTCGCTGGCGCCAATTGCCAATCGTCCTCGTCTTGGGAATCCAGGTTGGCCCCCAGAAGTCCGTGCACGGATTCCAGGCGTCGCTTAAAGGTCCGAATCTCCGGGCGCTCCTCCATCATGCGCTCCAGCTCCTCCGCTTCAAACTCAGAAGCCTCATTCAATATCAACGCCACCACCCGAGCTTCAATCTCAGGTTCGATCCAAGCATGGAGGTCACCACTGTAATTGTCGTCACTCATAATCGTTATCCTTTCGCTCCCTCCACTCCAGCTCGCCGCAAGGAATCGGCGAGACGCTTCAAGATATGATGAAGCCGATAACCAACGTTACCGACACTCATCCCCGTACGCTGACTGATCTGGTTGTACTTTAATCCTTCAAAATATTTTAGCTGAATGAGGAGCTGATCGCGTTGCTCGAGCTCGGCCATAAACATGTGCACCATTCCGGCCGCTTCCATCTTGCCGAGCACATCATCGGGAGCCTCTCTTCCCATGTCTAACTTGGCATCCAGATCCGACCCTGCATAAGTGTCTGGAGTCGAAGGATCGGTCAGGGTCTCCCGCTTGTGGTCCCGGATGTGGTTATAGGCCCGATTTCGCACACAGCGAAAAAGCCACGCCCGGGGTTGCAGGACCTCCTCCCAGTGCTGGTGCAGCCTGAGAAAGGCGTCCTGAACGAGTTCCTCTGCAATCTCCCGCCGCCCCACCAAACCATAGGCATAGCGCAAAAGCGGTGTCTCCTCCGCTCCGAACACAGCTTCGAGAGAGGGTTTGGGCCCTCGCCCGGCCTCAGTGGAGGGTTGCGGGGGCATAAGGGCGACCGCGGCTGCACCCCTGCTGGGCCGGCCGGTTTGTGCATTCGATATTGCCACCTGATTGCATCCTTTCGTGAGGGAAGACACTGCTAAAGCGAAACCCTTGGCAAATTTGCCGCGATTTTTCCGTATTTGTGATCCTCAGGAAAACCAAAGGAACTCGTTCATGCCTTGCGGTAAGGCCCTAGCCACATCCGACTAGGCGCATTGCAATGCTGGGAGAGGGAGAGAACCCGCGTAAAGCAGTTCCACAAGGCCCTCGACCTCGGGGGAATCCCAACCTAAACAAACCGGCCGTCGCGCATGTTTTTCCTCAAGAAAATCTTCCAACTCCGGGATCATGCCAATCCCAACGCCGAGAAGGCGTTCCTCGAACACCTTGACGACCTGCGCGTCTGCATCACCCGGGTGGTCTTGACCCTGCTCATTTCCACCGTGGTTTGCTTCATTTTTCGGAATGATCTCATGGAGATCATTCGCCAACCGGTGGCCCAAGTTTGGGAAATTGGGGAAACCGAGGCCCTGAAGGAGAGCGGAGTCCCGCTCGACGAATGGGAAGAAGCAAAGCACGTCGCGGAAGGCTACAACCAGCTCCTCGATGCGGACCGTTCTCACTATCTCAGCCAATTCGAAAATCCTGAGAAAATACGGACCAACATTCGCGCTGTCACGCTCTACCGGGCCGCCCTCAGCTTTGAGAAGCGCGAGGCACAGGAGGACTACATCAAGGCGAACGAAGCGCTCGACGATGCACTCCGCAAAAAGATCCTCGCTCTCCTTGAGGGAGGTCCCAATCCAAGATCCGACGCCCGCGGCAAGTTGGTTCGCATGCAATCCCTCAAGCCGACCGAGGGCTTCATGCTCTCCATCAAGCTCGCCTTCTTTGCCGGCATTGTGGTCTCTTTTCCTTTCCTCCTCTACTTTATCCTGCAGTTCGTTCTTCCGGGCATGCACCAAGCGGAGCGCGGTGCCCTTTGGCCCGCCATGGTCATCGGCTTCGGTCTCTTTCTGAGTGGTGTCTTTTTCTCATACTTCATCGTCCTCCCGCGAGTCCTGGAGTTCTTCCACGAATATAGCTCGAATATGAGTATCGAGAATGAATGGCGAATCGGCTACTATATCTCTTTCGCGACCCAGTTCACCCTCATCTTCGGTCTCAGCTTTGAGCTGCCGGTCCTGGTGATGACCCTCGTGAAGTTGGGCATCCTCAATTCGGAGATGATGCGGCGCACCCGCGCCTATGCCATTCTCGCAATCTTCGTGATCGCGGCCATCATCACTCCTACCCCGGATGCCTTCACCCTCTGCCTGCTCGCCGGGCCCATGGTCATCCTCTACGAGATTTGTATCTGGCTCGCCTACTTCCTAGAGAAGAAGGCCGCCCGCCGCGAAGAAGCGGAAGACAAAGAACGTCTCGACCGCATCCTCGCGCTCAAGAAACGCCGAAAGGAATTAGGCAAAGATGACGAGGATGAGGACCCCGATCCCAACGACGATGGCACCGATCCGGATTTCCAGGGACCAGCCACCGGGTTTGATCACGAGCACGACCCCTACCACGATGAGCATGGACATGATCACGACTCCGAGCACGAGGACGAGGACGAATCGGAAGATTACCATTACCATACTGACCACGCCTCCTTCCACGAAGACCACGACCACGACCGTGATCTCGGGGACGGGGAACTAGGCTATGGGGACGACGGACACACTGGAGACGAGGCCGAGGACGACAACAAGAAGGCAGCGTCGCAAGACGATGAGGCCGCGAGCGATCCTGACGACGAGGCTCATTCCAAGACGCCGGAGTCAGACCGTAAATCCGCTTTGGAGGACCAGGACCGAGTCAAAGCGGAACAACAAGGCTTCGATTTCCACGAAGAGATTGATCCCGCTCTCACCGAAGAGGGCGAGCAGGAAGATATCAGTGACCCCTGGCCCGACGAGAAGACGGAAGACGGTGAGGAGGACGAGGAACACCTCGACCCGAACAATCTCCCCGAAGACATTCCCGAAGAGGAGAAAGACCGCGAGCGAGACGATCCGAACAAGTTGGATCAGGATTAATTCTCGCCATAAGGCGTGCGGACTTTTCCTTAACTCAGGAGCTTCTTTGCTTATTAAGGCTAAACCGGACATTTCGACGTCCTGATACTCTCCCGTTCCTACCCTTAACTCCAACTGTGTCAGCCAAGCGCGGTCGCATGGGCCCGCAGGGGAAGACCACTCGATTGCTCGGTGAGGCAGATAATAAACTTTTAAAGCAAAGCACCGCGCCCCTCTGCTAAAGAGAAACACCCCAGAGGTGCATCTGGCATTATCCCATAATTCAAAGTATTTCTTTGAAGCTTAGGACAATCTGTGGCATTGCGCCCCCGACTTCACCGCACCAATCAACCTGAAAACAAATACTCATGGCTGGAAAAAAAACAAAATCGCGTCCGACACCTAAGAAAAAAGTTACCGGCAAACGCTATACCGATGCTCAGAAGGCTCGGATCATTGCATTCGTCGATGAAGTGAATGCTGCGAAAGGTCGAGGCGGAGTCACTGCCTCCGCCAAAAAGTACGGAGTCTCTCCGCTCTCCATCAGCAACTGGATCAAGAAAGGCGCCGCTGCAAGCTCGCCCAAGAAAGCAAAGGGCGCTCGCAAGGCAACCCGTGGCCGCAAGAGCGAATCCGCTTGGGACGAACTCGTCAGACTCAGGAACGATATCTCCAGTCTAGAGAAGGAGCTTGAGCAAAAGCGTACTCGCTTCAACAAGGTGAAGACCAAGATCTAAGCCACCTTCCTCCCTTAGCATTTCGGGGCCGATCCTTGCGTTCTTCGACGCCGAGGATCGGTCCTTTTCTATGCAAACGCCTCCCTCCACGGGGGCGCCATTGTCCAAGTGCGAAGATACCCAAACTCAAACTTGGCCCGATGGTGCACGACGGCTGGGAAACGATAGCTTCCAGCGAAGAGCGCCGAAGCGGAAGACCACTACCACCATCGATCCAATTCCCATCGCGATGGGGGCACTCCATCCAAGTTGAAGAGCGCCCAAGTAGACCAGGGCTCCTGTCAGCGCGCAGGTAGCGCAGGGCGAGCACGATCAAGGGATAGTGTGGATTCAAGATCGAAAAGAGTGGATGCCGGTCCAGAAAAAGATCCCCCCGCGTTCCCCCACCAACCGCGATCGCGCATGCCACTACAAACACACCCACCACATCAATACCCTGCCTGACAGCGAGAAGGATCCCATAGATCGCAGAAACAATCACGGCGAGATTTCGATGGTCTGGAGAAAGCTCATGCTCATGAGCGGGTCGGGTCATCTCCCCAGCAGCCGAGTGGGAGATCGTCGATCGTCGCGGGAACCGATCCTTCCAAGGGGTGGTTGGTCGGGATGACAGGATTCGAACCTGCGACCTCTTCACCCCCAGTGAAGCGCGCTACCAAGCTGCGCTACATCCCGATTTTGGTTGAAACTTGAGGGGGTGGGACGGGCGCTGTGTAACCTGTGGCATTCGTCATTGGCAAGCCGCGAATTTCCTGCCATTCCCCCCGGCCCACTATGGAAGCTACCAACGTCGCGATCCTGGGTGCCAGCGGCTACACCGGCATGGAGCTCGTCAGGCTCCTGCTGGCCCATCCCGCGGCTCAGATTACTGCCGCCACCTCTCGCACCAATGCCGGGAAGCGGATCGCGGAGGTCTTTCCCCGCTTCGGAGGTCTTTCTGGAGCAGAGCTTATCTTCATCGAGCCCGACATGGACACCGTGGTCGCCAGCGGCGCGACCATCGCCTTTCTGGCTCTGCCCCATGGCACAGCGGCTGAATATGCGACCTCCCTGCTCGCCAAGGGGCTGCGGGTCATCGACCTGAGCGCCGATTTCCGCCTCAATGAGGCCGCCCTCTACGAGGAATTTTACGGCGAGACCCACCCCGCTCCCGAGCTTCTCGAGACCTCCGTCTACGGATTGCCGGAGATTCATGGCTCCGCCATCGAATCCGCGCAGCTGGTGGCCTCTCCCGGGTGCTACCCGACCTCCATCCTTCTCCCCCTCATTCCGCTCCTCCGCGAAGGGCTCATCGATCCCACCACCATCGTGGCGAACTCCATGAGTGGTGTCAGCGGGGCGGGACGCAAGGCCGATCTCTCCCTCCTCTTCGTCGAGTGCAACGAGAGCGTGCGTGCCTACGGACTGCCCAAGCATCGCCACCTCTCCGAAATCGAACAGGAGCTCTCCCTCGCTTCAGGTCAAAAGGTTACCATTACCTTCGTCCCACACCTCATCCCGGTGAACCGCGGAATTTGCACCAGCACCACCGCGACGCTCACCGGGGACATGAACGCCGTGGAACAGGCCCTATGTTCCGCCTACCAAAACAGTCCCTTCGTGCGCTTGCTTGGCAGGGGCATCTGTCCCGATACTAAGAATGTGACACGCACAAATTTCATCGACATCGGCTGGCAACACGATGAGCGAACGGGACGTCTTCTCCTCCTCAGTGCAGAAGACAACCTCGGCAAGGGCGCAGCCAGTCAGGCGGTGCAAAGTTTCAACCTCATGAGCGGGTTGGAGGAAGGGATTGGATTAGAGACGGTTTAGGAAGAAGGGAGCGCGATTGATGAAAATGGCCTACAAGACGGTCAAAGGAGGCGTGTGCGCTCCCCAGGGATTTTTGGGGGCCGCCGTGAGCTGCGGGGTTAAAAATCCCAAGGACCGACGCACCGACCTCGCCCTCATCTATTCCGAACACCCCTGTGTCTCCGCGGGCACCTTCACCACCAATCGGGTGAAGGCCGCCCCAGTGAAAGTGACCCAAGCTCACCTTCGAGCCCAGGAACTTCGGGCCATCGTGGCCAACAGCGGAAACGCCAACGCCTGCACCGGAGTGCACGGGATCGAAGATGCCCGCTCCATGGCCAAGCTCATTGCTCTTCCCCTTGGACTCAAACAACGCGAAGTGGGGGTCTGCTCCACCGGAGTGATTGGCATCCCCCTCCCCATGGATCGCATCACCCCCGGACTGGCTCTGCTTCCCGGTCATCTCAACTCCAAAGGGGGCACCGAGGTCGCCAAGGCCATCATGACCAGCGACACCACCATCAAGGAGATCGCCATCACTGCTTCCATCGGGGGGCAGAAGGTTCGCATCGGCGCCTGCGCCAAGGGAGCCGGCATGATCTGCCCCAGTATGGCGACCATGCTTTGCTTCGTCACCACCGACGCAAACCTGAGCAAGACTTGCCTCCATAAAACAATCCTCGAAGCGGTCGAAGGCTCCTTCAACCGCATCTGCATCGACGGCGACATGAGCACCAACGACACCGTCCTCGTCCTCGCGAACGGCCAAGCCGGCGGTCCCAGGATCGCCCGTGGCAGCAAAGCCTGTCGCGAATTCCGCGAGGCCCTGCAACACGTCCTCCTCAAACTCGCCCAGTCCTGCGTCAAGGATGGCGAACGAGTCCGCAAGTTCGTCACTCTCGAGGTCCGCGGCGCCTCAACCTACCTCGACGCCAAAAAGGTTGCCGAAGCCGTCGCCAAGTCAGCCCTCGTCAAAGCGTCCTGGAATGGGGACGACCCGAATTGGGGCCGCATCATTCACGCCATCGGCTATTCCCGCGCCCGAATTCGCGAGGAACTCATCGATATCTCCTACGAAGACAAACCAGCTTGCGAAGGGGGCCTCATGGCCAAGACGCCCCACAAACTGCTTCGCGATATTGCCGCCCGCGACAGCTTCACCATCACGGTCAACCTGCACCAGGGAAAGGCGGACTACACGATTTACACCACTGATCTCTCGCCCGAGTACATCGACTTCAATCGAAGCGAGTATTCCTATTGGAAGAACTCCGGACTGGGATAAGCCTCCTCCCCACGCACGAGGGTGACCATTGGAGCCTAGCTCGGCTGCACAGTGCAAAAGCCATCACTCCAGCGCACGCGCACCCCCACCCCGTAGCAATCACCAAGCTGCTCGCTGGTGAGCACTTTGCGCTTCTTCCCGTCTGCGAGGACCTTTCCCTCCTTCAACAACAACACCCGATCAATCTCCGGGGGGATCTCACGCACATCGTGAGTCACCAGCATCACTCCCGTGCCGGAACGCAGAAGCCCGCGCACCGCCTCAATCAGGTTCCAGGACCCGGGAAGATCGAGCGAAGTGGTGGGCTCATCCAGAATCAACATTTCGGGCTCGTGCACCAAGGCCCGCGCCAGGAGAAAGCGCCGGCGTTCCCCCGAAGAGAGCTCACCGTAATCGCGCCACATGAGCTCATGAACTCCCGCCGCTTTCATGGCCTTCCACGCGCGTTTCTTCTCCTGCGCGGAGAAGGTCTGCCCCCGGGCCCGTCCGTAGGTCCCATGGAGTCCGGTCAGGACAACGTCGCTGGCAAGTTCCTCGTCCTCGAAGAGACTGCGCTGCTCCGGTGTGACGAGTCCGATCCGATCCCGTAGATCGTAGAGCGACCAGTGTTCCTCCCCGAAGAGGAGCGTCCTTCCTTGTTCCGCCACCGGATGAAGATCTCCCGAGATCAAGGCCAACAGCGTACTCTTCCCGGAGCCATTCGGCCCCAGGATTGCAAGACGCTCCCCGGCTTCGACCCGGAGGGACAGTCCATCAAAAACACGATTGTTCCCCCGCCAGACGGTGACGTTCTCCAATTCAAGAACAGGCTCCTGCACAAAAACTCTCTTGCCTCTTTTTGCACCTCGCGGTGGTTCGTCCCTACCGCCTGGTTTTCCCAACCAGGTCGAGTAACACGGAGTTCGGAACCGAATTGCCGAACTTCTCAAACTCGTCCAATTGCCAGACCACCTTCTTGGTCTTGGGTTCGATCTCAATCAGGAGCGGGTTGCCCGGGCCGGCATGGCAGTTGCCCATCAGGTAGTTGCCATTTGGAAGGACCTCCAGGGTGGTCACCCAAGCCAGACGGATCTTGGGAAGCTCATTCTGCGTGACTTGCCAGACCACGGCCTTTTCGGGAGTCACTTCGATCACCGAGTGCCCGTTTCCTGTTGCGATGAGCGTATTGCCATTCTCCAGCCGGACGCAGGAGAAGGTTGAGTTTCCCCAGCTGGTCGGTCCGTGACCACCTTTGGGCTTCTTGCCGAAGAGCGGAACGGGATACTCCCAGACCACCTTTCCTGCGCCATCGTACTCCCGCACGACCCCATCCCCTTCGTGACTGGCGAGGATGTGGCCATTCTTCAGCTTGCGGGCGAGCCGGGTGTCCTTGTGCGGATGAGGCCGATCGAGCTTCATCTTGAACTCCTTGAGAATCCTTCCCTCCCGACTGATCTCGATGAATCTCCCCGCCCCGCTCTCCGCGATGAAGACCTTGCCATTCTCCAGCGGCTGAAAGGCATGCACTTCGATGCGCTTACCCTCATTACCATTCATGGTCGCGCAGTTGTAGCTCCACACGATCTTCTTCGTTTTGGGATCGATCTCCACAATTTCACGCATATTGCGCGCCGTCATGAAGTTGCCATTGGGCAGCGCATGAATGTCATGGATTCCTCCCCACTTCATCTCCCACTCCACTTTACCGTTCTCAATGACCGCGAGCTTGCCATTCCCCTGCAGGAGAACCTTGTGGGCAAAAGCGGTGGACGAAAGCGTGAGGGCCGAGGCGGCCACGGCGAATAGGTGGCGATTCATGAGCCGATAAATAGGAGGCCCGATCTGGCAAGTAAACAGTATTCAGCAACCAGAAGAGACGACGCCAGCCGCGCTCCGCGCTCCGGGCTAGGTCACCACGCGCTCCGAGATCCTGCTGAACTCTCGCGCTGAAAAACTCAGCACGATTTCCTCCAGTGCCTCGTTGCGCAATCGCGTGATCGCTTCCACGCTGAATCCCTGCGCCACCAACTGACGTGCGATCTGAGATTTGATTCCGCGGGCACGGAGATAGAAGATCTCCTCGTCGTCGATCATGGCGGCGGTGCTTCCGTGCGAGCACTTGACCTGGTCGGCATTGATCTCCAACCCAGGCATCGAGTTGGCTTCCGCCGTTTCACTCATCATGAGATTGCGACAAGTCTGGTACGCGTCCGTGAAATGCGCCCCTTCGTCGACCTGGATGAGCCCGGAGAACACCGTCCGACTCTCATCATAGAGGGTATTCTTGTAGAGCAAATCCGAATAGCTTCGCGGACTGACATGATGTTGAAAAGTTCGTTGATCATACTCCTGGGCATCACGGGCAATACTCACCGAGATCATGTCAGAGTGAGCATTCTCTCCCTCCATGCGACTGAGGGATTCCTGGCGGGCCCAGGCCGTTCCTACATTCAAGATGAATGACTTCGCGGTCGCATCGCGCGCCACGGTGGTGGTGTTGACCTGGATCATGCGGGCTTGGTCGCAAAGATCCTGCAGGACAAGATAGTTGAGCTGCGATCCCGGACCGGCCACCAGGTCGTTCACCGCGATGGCCCAGGCATTGCGCGCAGTGGAGTCGGATTGAAAGTAATCCACCACGCTCACCTGCGCATTCCTTCCGGTCACCACCAGGGTATGGGGAAAGGTGATGATATGATCGCCTGAAAGCCAGTGGAAGACTTCAATGGGATCCGCGACCTGCACGTTGTCGGGCACGTAAATGAACATCCCGGTGGAGAGATGGGCCTGGTGCAAGGCGGTAAACTTGGCGGAGCCGAGGGTAGACTCGGACTTCATGAAGTGCTCCGCCACCAACTCGCCGTGTTCCGCCAGGGCCTGGTCGAGCGGAAGACAGATCACGCCCTCCGGGAGATTGACCTCCGACTCATTCAGGGTGTCGTTGATGAACCCAAAGCGGGCCGCCCGCTTTTCAAGCCCCGCTGCTCCACGATGCCCTGCCGGCGGTTCCGGATCGGGAAGATGCACCCCCTCGAAGTCGAGCTGTTTCAGTCTTGCAAAGCGCCACTCTTCGTCGCGCCGCGTGGGCATCGCCAATTCCAGGAATCGCTTCCAACCAGCCTGCCGTGATTCATTGAACCATGCCGGGACCCCTTCCAGGTTCTCCGGGGGCTGCTCCAACACGTTTCCCCGCTCCAAAGTCGCTTCCATTGAATTTCGATGAATAAGAGGCCGCTCGCAATTAACCGACACTGCCTTCCATCTCCAACTCGATGAGGCGCTTCAATTCCACCGAGTATTCCATCGGAAACTCCCGGACCAAGTCGTTCACAAAGCCGTTCACTGCCAGGCTCATGGCGGCCCCTTCACTCAAGCCGCGCTGCTGCATGTAGAAGAGCATCTCGGCGGACACTTGCGAAACACTCGCCTCGTGCTGCGTGGCATGCTGGTTCCCACGGACCGTGATGGCGGGGTAGGTGTCGGTGCGGCTGCTTGAGTTGATGAGCAGGGCATCACACTCCGTATTGTTCCGGCATCCCTTGAGGTGCTTCGGAATGTGAACCTGGCCGCGGTAGGTCGAACGTCCTTCACCTACTGAAATTGATTTCGAAACGACATTTGAGGTCGTCTCGTCCGCAGCGTGAATCATTTTTGCTCCGGTGTCCTGATGCTGCCCACTGTTGGCGAGGGCGATCGAGATGACCTCTCCCCGTGCCTTACGGCCCTTCATCACCACTCCGGGATACTTCATCGTGAGACGACTCCCAATATTGCAATCGATCCAACGCACTTCGGCGTTCTCGTGAGCGATGCCTCGCTTGGTGACGAGGTTGAAGACGTTCGAACTCCAGTTCTGGACCGTGATGTACTGCAACTTGGCGTCCTTCATGGCCACCAACTCCACCACCGCGGAGTGCAGGGTCGTGGTCTCAAACTTGGGAGCCGTGCAGCCCTCCATATAGGTCAATTCCGATCCTTCGTCGCAAATGATGAGGGTGCGCTCAAACTGACCGAAGTTCTCCGAATTGATCCGGAAGTAGGCCTGGAGCGGGTGGCGCACTTTCAAGCCCTTCGGCACGTAGATGAACGATCCCCCTGAAAAGACCGCGCTGTTGAGCGCCGAAAACTTGTTGTCTCCGGTAGGAATGACTTTGCCAAACCACGGTCGGAAAATCTCTTCGTGCTCCTTGAGCCCTTCCGTCGAGTTGACGAAAATTACGCCGTCCTTCTCGAGTTCCTCCTTCACGTTGGAGTAGGCGGCTTCGGAATCATATTGCGCTTCCACCCCGGCCAGGAAGGCCCGCTCTTGCTGCGGAATGCCCAGTCGCTCAAAGGTCTCCTTGATGTCGTCCGGCACCTCGTCCCAACTGCGGGTCGGCTTCGTGCCATCCGAGAGATAGTAGCGAATGACGTCGAAATCGATGTTCTCGAGATCCTTGGTCGCCCAGTGCGTGGGCATGGGCTTCGACTCGAAGGTCTTGAGTGCCTTGTGGCGGAACTCGCGCACCCAGTCAGGATCATTCTTCACATCACAGATGTAATCGACCGTCGCAGGACTGAGACCCACTCCCGCATCAAACTTGTGGGACTCAGGATAGGAAAAATCCCCCTTGCTCCGATCGATGTCGATCGCTTCCTGGGTCCCGGTATCCAATACTGCTTCTGAGCTCATATCTCAATCGTTGTTCATCCTGCCACAACGACTTCCTCCTTCAGGAAATCGTAGCCACGTGCTTCCAATTCAAGCGCCAAATCCTTCCCGCCGCTGCGCACGATCTGACCGTCGGCCAGCACATGCACGTGATCGGGCTCGATGTAATCCAACAAGCGTTGATAGTGCGTGATGACGAGAAACCCCCGCCCCGGCGAGCGCATCGAGTTGACACCGTCTGCAACCACCTTGAGCGCATCGATGTCGAGGCCGGAGTCGGTCTCGTCCATGATGCCGTAAACGGGATCCAGCATCATCATCTGAAGAACCTCATTGCGCTTCTTCTCGCCGCCCGAGAATCCTTCATTCACCGCGCGGGCCGTGAACTTGCGATCGATCCCGAGCTGATCCATCTTGGCGTAAAGATCCTTGTAATAGGAAACGGCCTCGAGCTCCTCGCCCTCCGGCATGCGGGCCTGGCGGGCGGCCCGAATGAAGTTGGCCATCGTGACGCCGGGAACCTCCGCAGGATATTGAAAGGCGAGAAACAAACCCGCGCGGCTCCGTTCGTCGATCTCCAACTCCAGCAAGTCCGCTCCATCCATCGTGACCGATCCGCCCGTGACTTCGTAGTCATCATGACCGGCAAGCACCTTGGAGAGGGTGGACTTCCCAGAACCATTGGGCCCCATGATGGCATGCACCTCGCCTTTCGGCACTTCGAGGCTCAATCCCTTCAGTATTTCGGTGCCGTCAATCGCGGCGTGCAGGTCCTTGACTACGAGGCTCATGGGTGGTGGGGGGCAGTGGAGGGTAGGGGTGATCGGGTCAAGAACCTTTCGGTAGGTTTCCGCGCAAATTGAATTCAAGATCGGTGACCTCCGCTCCCCGGGGTAATTCGAGGACATCCGTGATCTCGCAGCCGCCCTTGAGCATGATGTCGTGAATGACTCCCGTCTTCTTGTCGTGAAAATGCACGTGGGGCGTGAGATTGACGCAGAAGCGAGAGGGCTCACGGTCAAAGTTGACCTGGTTCACGAGACCGTGATCCACCAAGGCGTCGAGGCAGTTGTAGACCGTCGCCAGAGAAATCGAGGGCATGCCATCTTGAACGCGCCTGAACACGTCATTGGCGGTGGGGTGATCCCGGTCGTGAAGCAGGATGCTGTAAACCTCCCGGCGCTGTTTGGTCATCCGGAGACCAGCCAGCTCAGAGGGAATTTCCTCCGGGGTGGTCGGAATCTTGCCATCGTAGGTCACCATGAGGGGAAACCCTACGGGCGCGATTCCCATTCGCAAGAGCAAATTAGAATTGTTCTAATTTAAATTATAGGGTCTTTAAAAGGCTCGGAGCTTCTTGTCCGCCTTGCCCCATCCGGTTTGAGGGCTCATCCGCCTCGATTCCAGAGCGATCAAAGCCCTCCTTCTCTCTCACGATCTCGATTTGTCTCTCCAGTTCTGCGCGCCGTTCAGCAAAAAACTCGAGCGAGAGTTCTTCGATATTGAGATAAGCTCACTCTGCGACCACCTTCCGAAAACTCTTTGCAATCAGATTCCACGATGGCGGAGGCGGTCCCGTGAACCAGTCCCGATCCAGCCGAAAAGAACTCCGAGGCGAAGAGATTTGAATCCACTTCCGCCAGCTTCGCCAACCAGGAGAGGATCTCTCGGTCTACCTCGGTGGTGGTCGGTAAGGACATGGCTCACACGGCGCGCACATAAAGCCAGCCTCACGGTCATGGCGGTGTCCGGATGCCGGTGCCCGATGAGTCAAATCGCTCATGCGCTCATCTCACGGGCAAATGCCATTCAGTGCCCGCCCCAGAAGAGCACGGCGCAAAGTAAGGTTGCTACCCCATAGACAAGCCCGCCCAAGGCCAGCATCCGCCAGCGCTTGTCGTTGGCCGTGGCCCAGGTAACGAGGTCGCGGAAGGTGAAGGGCATGCCCACCCAGAAGAGAGCCTTGGTGAGGAGGAGATAGGAAAAAACGGCCACAAGCAGGCGGGTGTCTGGCTGCTTGTTCATGGATGCTTCCAAGAGCGGACCCGTCACCATGAGGGCGAACACTCCGAGCGAGCGCACGAAGAGAAACTCTTTCGCGTAGACAACCATTCCCAGGAAGGCAAGCGGGACAAGATAGCGCAGGTAAGGCTTCACCACGTTGAACTCACCGATGTCCATCGTGAGAGTGGAAATGACTCCCATGTTCTCGGGCGCAATCAACAGCCAGAACCAGATCATTCCCACCCCCAGGGTGTAGATGCCCGCGGTGTGATGCCGGGGAAGTTTGAGAAGCCACTCTTTACAGAAAGCCGGCTTCCAGAGCATCAGGCTGTGTGCGACGAGGAGATACGCACCAATCGCGTAGCCCGCCACATCGAGGGAAATACTGTCTTCGTAGGGATGCGGGCCGCCCATTTCTTGGGCGCTAGCTACGCCAGCCACTGCGCCGGGTAAAGGGAAAAGACCTTTCGGCCCAAGGTTCCCCGCCCCGTTGCGACTCAATTTCTCCTCAAGAAGCGCTTGCCCGTTTCAACCGTCAGCTCGCCTAGAGCCGCATTTCCACGACAATTTCCGGTATTCGAAGCGCGCAGGACTCTCGCGCCGCGAAAGTTTTGTCCCGCCGATTCTTCCTCCGGACGATCTCGCTCGACCCCCTCCTTGCACCCCCTAGCCGGCGTCCTTCTTCTCTCCTTCAGATCGCCTTCTCCACGACTCACAGCGCCGCGAGATAAGGTTGGCAATCAGCAGGATCAGCGCCGCGAAAACCGCTTTGTACAGAACTGGGGGAGCAGTCCACCACATCGGGTCGGGCAGAAGGACAATGATCACCACGATCCCGATCGTGGGCCATTTCAGCCACCACGCCCACCTTTGCCTGAACGGGTCCATTACAGGACATCCTAAGCCTGCACAGGCTCCTTCAGCAAGGCTGTTCCGTATACCGTGAATCCGGTCGAGTCTTCGATGTCCACTTCGAAGATCTCGCCCGTCATGCGCTCCGCATCACCATCGAAGATCACGATTTTGTTCTGCGAGGTGCGCCCGCTGAGGCGCGCCTTGTTGGTCTTGCTGGGCCCTTCGCAAAGAACTTTCTGGCGCGTTCCAATCAGGGCTCCATTTTTGCGGATGGCGATCTCGCTCTGGATCTTGAGGAGTTCCTGGTTGCGCTCTTCTTTCACGCTCTCGGGCAGTTGTCCCTCCATCTCAGCAGCCGGCGTATCCTTGCGCTTCGAGTAACGGAAGATGAAACTGTTGTCGAACTGCAGGCGTTTCACACAATCAACGGTCAACTGAAAGTCTGCCTCGGTCTCCGTCGGGAAGCCCACGATGATGTCAGTCGTGATCGCCAGATCCGGTCGCGCTGCCTTCATCTTCTCGCAAATCGCAATGAACTTCTCGCTCTTGTACGGGCGCCGCATCGCCTTCAGGATGCGATCGCTGCCACTCTGCATCGGAAAGTGAATATGTGAACAAAGCTTGGGCAGGTAGGTAAAGGCCTTCACAAGATCGTCGCGATAGCCGATGGGATGCGGCGAGGTGAAACGAATGCGCTCAAGGCCATCCACTTCGTGCACCGCTTCGAGAAGTTGCACGAAGGGCGACTTGCCATCCACTTTCTCAAACTCGGTGCGCCCGTAAAGATTCACGATCTGTCCCAGCAGGGTCACTTCCCGCGTCCCCTGCCCTGCCAGCCGCTTCACTTCCTCCACCACATCATGGATCGGACGCCCGCGTTCCTTGCCCCGCGTGTCCGGCACAATGCAAAAGCTGCACCGCATATTGCATCCCTGCATGATCGAGACAAAGGCCGAGGCCTGCCTGGTCCCACTCGCGACGTGATCCCGGATCGTATTCTGACTTCCCTCCTCTGCGCCCCGATCGACGAACCTCCCCTTCGTGAGTTCTTCCTCCACCCGCAGCGAGGTCATCTCTGCGCCCACTTCATCCATGCGTCCTTCCATCCGCTGACGCAGAATTCCATCCACATAGTCATACACTCGGTGATACTTCTGGGTCCCCACCACCAGGTCGAGATGCGGGATGCGATCGAAGAGTTCTTCCCCCCGACTCTGCGCCATGCAACCCATGAAGCCATAGACCACGTGCGACCGCTTCTCGCGGTACTTGCCCATCATCCCCATCTTTCCCAGGGCCTTCTGCTCAGCCTGGTCCCGCACCGAGCATGTGTTCACCAGGATCGCATCGGCCTCGTGTTCCACACCAGTCAGGGTATAGCCCCCCTCTACAAACATCCGGGCAACCTGCTCGGAATCACGTTCGTTCATTTGTCACCCGTAGGTTTTGATGAAGACCTTTGGCATCGGATTGGACCACACTAGGACGGTTCTGCCTTGCGGGGCGCGACTTATAACGCCCCAAATCCAGAATTCAACCCCTCTGCGGAAATTCAGGTTTAGAATCAGGCCCATCGGATCTAGAATGGGCTTCCACCGTGCAGCTTGGGCCGCAAATCGATTCTTTCATCCTCTTTCTCGCGACTGAGCGCGGATTGTCGGATGCCTATCAACTCTCCGTGCGACGCACCCTCGAGACCCTCGCAGGCTGGGCCGAGGAACGGAAGTTCGCAGTCTGGCGCGAGCTCGGAGTCGAGGAACTCTCCAACTATCTCGCCGATCAAAAGGGGAAGGGCCTCGAGGCCTCCTCGCTGCGCATCGGCCTGGTGCACCTCAAGATCTTCTTCCGCTTCCTTGTCTCCCGCAACCTGATCGAGGCCGATCCCGCCGAACCCCTCCTTTCTCCCAAGACCGGCAGCTACCTTCCCGAGACGCTCCACGAAGTCCAAATCGTCACTCTTCTCGAATCGATCGACACCACCAGGCCTCTCGGTTCGCGCGACCTCGCCATCCTCGAGCTCTTTTACGCCTCCGGACTCCGCCTCGCGGAAGTTTGCACCGTGCGACTGGAAACCCTCGACCTCGATGACGGCTTCATCCGGGTGACGGGAAAGGGCAACAAAACCCGGATCGTTCCCGTGGGCGGACGCGCCAGGGCGGCCCTGGAACACTACCTCGCCAACGAGCGCCCCAAGCTTGTCAAACCCCATACCTCTTCCCATATCTTTCTCTCCGTGCGCGGCGGCCCCCTCAGCCCGGACCGCGTTCGTCAGATTGTCAAACACCGCGCCAGGCAGGCTGGCATCGAGCAGAACATGTATCCGCACCTCTTGCGACACTCCTTCGCGACCCACTTGCTTCAAAATGGAGCCGATCTGCGCGTCATTCAGGAGCTCCTCGGCCACGCTGATATCGCAACCACCCAGATCTACACCCACGTCGATGACCAGCTCCTCAAAAAGGTGCATCAGAAGTTCCACCCCCGGGCCTAGTCGTTCGTCAACGCAAAAATGATGGCTACGCTCCGGAGATTGGAGGGTTGCCACGGCGGCGGGGCGGAGTGAATCGGCTGACGCTCGATGGTCTGCCAACACAGCCAGCGCTTCATTGCTCCAGCGACGATCCATCAGTTCAAAGGTGAGGGACTAAGAGGTCTGTCAGCTTGGTGCATTGACAAAGGGTGCGAGGGCGGAGCGAAGCGACAGTCGTGACTGACGAGCAACGCCGCAGTTGGAAAAAAGATCCGCGTTCCGCGCAAAAATTCCGAGCGAAGCAAGCTCTTCTCCAAAGTTCTTTCCCTTTCCATTTTGTGCCGAACCAAGCTGGCGCCACCCTGGCAGATCCGCGGATGGGGATAACTTCAGCTTCCCGGCGGGAGACGGCTTGCAGAATGGAAGAGCAGGGCTAGGATATTCACTTGCCCTGAAATAAACTTGGGGGCCGGGACTGCTGTGACCAGAATCTACCCCTTGCCCCCCTCTCTCTCAACCGATGCGCTTCTTCCTCCTCTCGCTCACCTTGTTTGTCGCGGCCAATGCCTGCAGCCAAGTGGTTATCAGTGAATTCGTCACCAACAACGGAGCAAGCTTCGATGATGTCGATGGGGACTCCTCAGACTGGATCGAACTCCACAACCAGGGGGGCCAAATCAACCTTGGAGGATACTCCCTGACTGACGATCCCGCGGTCCCGCAAAAGTGGACCCTCCCGAACGGCCGCTTCCTGGGAACAAATGCTTATTTCGTCATCTTCGCTTCAGGAAAGGATCGCGCCGTTCTGGGTCAGGAACTGCATACCAACTTCCTCCTCGAATCCTCGGGCGACTACCTCGCCCTCGCCGATCCCAGCGGCAACATTATCCAGGAATTCTCTCCCCAGTATCCCTCACAAAAACGCGACCTCGCGTATGGAACGGGCAGTGACGGCCGCCTCGGCTATCTCGATCCGCCCACTCCCAATGCCGCCAACGGCCCGTCGCTCACCGACTTCGTCGCCGACACCGTCTTCTCCCTGAAGCGCGGATTCTATTCGGCACCCATCAGCCTTGCCATCACCTGCGCCACTCCCGGGTCCTCGATTCGCTACACCACCAATGGAACCAAACCGAGCGCGTTTTCCGGCGTCCTCTACAACGGTCCCATTACCATCAGTTCAACCACCGTGCTGCGGGCACTCGCATACAAATCCGACCTCGTTCCCTCCAACGTGGACGCCCAGAGCTATCTCTTCACCGGCGACATCATTCGCCAGCCGGAGATGAATTCGTCCATCGTCAATGCGACCGCCTATCGTTCCGAAATTCAACCCGGCCTCCGGGGCCTGCCGGTGGTCTCCCTTTCCTTCAACGCCAGCGACCTCTTCGGCCGCAACGGCATCCACAACAACCCGGAGTTCTCAGGACGATCCAGTGAGCGTGAAGTCCACTTCGAGTATTTCAATCCCGCCGACCCTCTTGACTCGACCCACGAACCCGTTGGGGTCCGTATCCATGGCGGCAATTCACGCCTCCATCCCAAGAAAAATTTTCGCCTCTACTTCCGCAGCGACTACGGGAAGCCACGCCTCAAGCATGACCTCTTCCCCGGATCATCGGTGGACAGCTTCAAGCATCTCCTGCTGCGCGGTGGAGGCCACGACGCCTGGACCTTCCGGGGCGACTGGGATCAAGCCACCCTCATTCGCAATGAATTCCTTCACCGTCTCCAGCTCTCGATGGGGCAACCATCTCCCATCGGTCGCATGGTCAGTCTTTATCTCAACGGCGACTACTGGGGAGTGTACGAGCTCCAGGAGCTTCCCCATGCCAACTACAATGCCGACCATCACGGCGGCCAGACGGAAGATTGGGACGTCCTCAAACACGGCGCCGAAGTGGAAGCCGGAGACTCCACCGCGTGGGACGACATGATTGACCTCGCCCGGGCCGGAATCACCTCGGCCTCGGACTACGCCGCCATCCAGGAATTCATCGACCTCGAAAATTTTGCGGATGCCATGATTCACCGGATTTGGTCCAGCGATGAGGACTGGCTCGCCCCGGAGTTTCGAAATGGCGACGACATCTCTTCCTTTGGCAACGACAAGAATTGGTATGTCGCCCGCAGGAGTCGCAACGGGGCTGGAAAATTCTTCTTCTACTCGTGGGATGCCGAGATGTCGATGGGCATCCCGTTCTCCGCGTCGCGCTCCTTCCAAAACGATTTCACTCGCGTCAACAACAACAACTCTCCGGGGATTATCTACCAGGCGCTGCGCCAGTACGAGGAGTTCCAACTCTTCTTTGCAGATCGCCTCCACAAGCATCTGTTCAACGATGGAGCGCTCACTATATCGAAACTCAACGCCCTCTGGGATCCCCTCGAGGACATCATGCAAATGCCCATCGTCGGGGAGTCCGCCCGGTGGGGAGTCGGCAGCTGGAGTAGCGACACTCCCCGCAGCATTCCCTACAGCCGCAACAACCAGTGGAGGCCTGCCGTCTCCTGGGTGCGCAGCCAATTCCTCGCCCGGCGCAGCAGCACCGTCCTCAACCAATTCAGAAACATCGGACTTTACCCCAGAGTCACCGCCCCCACTCCCTCTCCTCAGGGCACCATCTTTGCAAATTCCATCTCCTTGAGCCTCACCAACTCGACCGCCGGATCCACCATCTTTTTCACGACCGATGGCAATGACCCCCGTCTGCCGATTTCCAGTAATTCATCCGTAATCCCCCTCGTCACCGACAATCAGCCAGTCCAGATCCTCGTTCCCAACGCCATCACCAGCTTCATCATTGGGACGACCTGGAGGGGTATTGCCGACCCGTCCAATATTGCCAGCTGGCTCACCGAAGAAAACGGCGTGGGCTTCGAGGGCTCCCCGGTCAGCAATCCCAACTACACAAACCTCATCAATACAACGCTGACAAACATGCGTTTTATCAATCCCTCGGTCTACCTTCGCTTCAAGTTCGACATCCCCGACCAGGCCACTCTCGACTCGCTCAATACCCTGACCTTGAAGATGCGCTACGATGACGGATTCGTCGCCTATCTGAACGGCACCGAGATCGAATCCCAAAACGTCAATGCCAGCAATTGGAACTCCGCTGCCTCCGCCACCCACAACGATATCGATGCGATCAAATATCAAAGTTTCGATCAGTCCCGTGACCGTGAACTCCTGCAAGTTGGTGACAACGTCCTCGTCATCCACGGTTTCAACCGGTCCGCCAACGATGCCGATTTTCTCATCCAGGCGGTCCTGGAGGGGGATGCCGGCCTGCCCGGGGGCGGACTCGCGGCGAGCGCGCAGGCCTACACCGGCGCAATTGCCATCGACCAATCCACCTGGATCCAGACCCGCACTCGCGATGCCGCGGGCACTTGGTCAGCCCTCACCAGTCTCTTCTACCGCATCGGCACCCCCGCCAACTTGGACAATCTCAAGATCACCGAAATCCACTATCATCCCACCGACCCTGCCACTGCCGAGGAATTGGCCCTTTCCTCGTCCGACAACGACTTTGAATTCCTCGAACTGCAGAATGTGAGTGCCAGCGAGATCGACCTCAGCTTCTACCGCTTCACCAAGGGCATCGACTTCACCTTTCCCCCGGGGACCTCCCTCGCGGCGGGTCAATTCCTTCTTCTGGTCAGCAACCGCGAGGCCTTTCTCGCTCGCTACGGTAGTGCCGCCGAGCCCTCTATCTTTGGAGAATTCGCCAATGACAGCAACCTCTCCAACAAGGGAGAGCGCCTCGCCCTGCACGACCCGCTGGGAATCTCAATCTTCAGCTTCACCTTCGATGACGACGCGCCCTGGCCCCTCACTCCGGACGGTGACGGGCCCAGCCTCGTTCTCATCGATCCTCTTAATACGCCCGAAACCGAACTCGATGAAGGGACCCGCTGGCGAGCCTCCTTCCTCAACGCCGGTGCCCCGAACCTCGCCGACGCCATGTCCTTCGACCTCTGGACCCGCCTCGTCTACGGTCCCCTCGATAGCATCGACCTCACCATTGCCGGACCGCTCGTGGTCCCTTCGGGTCCCGGAAATCTGAGCAACCTCATGCTCTACGCCCAGGGCCAGGATCTCAGCAACGGAGAAGTCACTGAGCTCAACGTCGTCAGAATCACCACCAACAACAACGAGGAATACCTCACCCTCACGTTCCAGATCCGCGACAACCTCTCCAGCACCGTCATCACCCCTGAGGTCAGCGAGGACTTGATCACCTGGTCACCAGACATCGTCATCGTTTCTCAAACTCAAAACGACGATGGCACGAGTACCATCACGGTCCGCGATCTCGTCCCCCTGACCTCCGGCCAGCAGCGCTTCATTCGCCTGCGGGGTGATCGCTAGCAGGAATGGAGCAAGGATAAGATGGGTTCCCGACTCCGGAGGGGTCGCAGCAATCTCCGACATGCTCTCAACCTGATGCCAGGAATTTCGAGAGGATTGGAACTTGATTCCCATCGGGACTGAAGAGCATTATCCCTGCGCCATTCCTGCTAGGGTGTGTTCGAAAAGCACGCGAAAGAAACGAATCGGGATTCGTGACTGACGTGCAACGGCCGCCGTGGGAACAAAGATCCGCGTTTCGACGATGCTCCCGAGCAAAGCGAGCCCTTCTCCAAATTTCTTTCCCTTCCATTTTGGACATGGGCTCGGGTCCCGCACTCAAGCGGCCCGGGCGAGGTCAGCTAGGCTCCTCAATCAGAAGCCACCTTCACTCGAATCCACTCCTTGGTCTCCACCACCACACCCTTTACTCCCTCCAGCGCGGTCTTCAATTCAGCGCGAGTCGATCCGTCCAGTTTGTCCAGCGCTTGGATTCCCTTCGGGTTTCCCATGATCTTGTCGCAATCGAAATTCAGGAAGGTGATCATTTTCCCTTCCCGATAGGTCGCATCACTCTCCTGAATCCCGGGATCCACGATCAATCTTGAGCTGATCTTCATCCCCTTGAACATCTGCATCATCACCTTCTCCAAGGCCGGGAGGTCGACGGGAGACTCTGTTGCTTCGCTCTCCTTCCCATTCTCAGTCCCGCTCGCGGAAAGGGCGGGGACCTTCACCGTGAGCACCCCGGCCGCATACTCGAAGCACAGGGATTCCTCTCGAAGCCCTTTCTTCTTGTTCATTTTAAGCTCGTCGAGAGTCGACCCCGGGACAAGCACCACCTGGTTGATGTCCGCGAAGCGGTAGGTCACTCTCACTCCCTCCCCTCCAGCGCGAGCAATCCTCTCCATCTTCAAAAATTTCACTCCGGCCCCGTAGTTGACCTCCAATTTCTCGTAATTTTCCTCCTGGTAGAGCCCCACCAAAGGATGGTCTGCCAAGTCGCCCGGAATGTCCTTCAGGAATGTCAGCAACCCTTTTCCAATCAACATCTCTTCCGTGATGGTTCCGCTCCCGTCCCTCTTCAAAGTGATCACTTGATCCACTTCAAGGCAGCTCGAAATGCCGAAGAGAACCACCAAAGCAGCCCCCAAGGATGCAATTCTTCCTTTCACAATGGACCCAGCGTCGCGATTTCCTCCCATTGCGCTACTCTAATCTCGCCATCACAATACTTCGCTTGGAGCGAGTGCCCCAAAACATCGGCAAGCAGCCTGCCCCTGTCGCCCTCCCACCTGCGACCGAGGCGCTGTCGCTCCCCACTCCGGTCCTCCCATTCAATCCCTGCCCTCACTGTCCGACAACCAAGTTGCACTTCGGGACAATACGAGCTGCGTGACCCAGACGCCGAGGATCGTTTGCATCGCTACCGTGACATGCCTCCTTACGAAAATGCGTTCCCATGAAAGAACGCCGCCGAGAATTTCTATGGTGAGAAAGATGGCCAATTTCTCAAAACCCGTTGCCAGTCTTCCTACTCCAGCTATGATCTTTAAAAGATGAGCGAAACGCCCGCGGTCCAAATCAGTAGTCTCGTGAAGGACTTTCGTGGCTCCTTCGGACGAGGAATCATTCGGGCAGTCGACGGCGTCACTTTCGAAATCGCACCCGGTGAAGTCTACGGGTTGATCGGTCCCAACGGATCCGGAAAGTCCACCACCATGAAGGCCCTGCTCGGGCTCGTGGCCCCCACCTCGGGCAAGTGTGCGATCTTTGGAAAGGACTCCACCAAAGTCGATTCGCGACGCGACGTTGGCTTCCTCCCCGAGAATCCCTATTTCTACAAACACCTGAGTGGAGAAGAGACCGTTCGCTTTTACGGCAAGCTTTGCGGCATGCGCGGAGCCGAGCTTCGCAAGCGCACCGAAGAGGTCCTCGATCTTGTCGACCTCCAGGCCGCTCGCCGGCGCCGCTTGGGAGGCTACTCCAAAGGCATGCTTCAACGCATCGGACTTGCCCAGGCGATGGTGCAGGACCCACGCCTTCTCATCCTCGACGAACCCACTGCCGGAGTGGACCCAATCGGCTCTCGCCAGATCCGCGACCTGATCCTCACCCTCAAGAAGCGGGGCTTCACCGTCTTTCTCTGCTCCCACCTTCTCGAACAGGTGCAGGAAGTCTGCGACCGCGTGGGCATTATTCACCAGGGCGTCCTCGTGAAGGAGGGTCGCCTCGATGATCTCATCTCGATCGAAGATCAAACCGAGATCGTCCTCCGCAATGCCACTCCCAGCCTGCTGGAGAAAATTCGTAACCTGGCCGAAAACGAAGAGGGCGTCGAGTTCGTGCACACCGGTCATCCCCGCACCACTCTTGAGCGACTGTTCCTCCGCGAGACGGTGCAGAAGGATTCCCAAGAGGACCACGCACCCGTAGTTGTATCCACCGACAACGAGAATTCATGAGCACTGACATCCAACAGACTCCTCTCTTTTCCCTACGCCGCGTGTTCATCATCGCCGGCAATACCTTCACTCATCTCATGCGAATGAAGGTCTTTTACTTTCTCCTCGTCTTCGTGATGGTCGCGATTGCGGTCAATTTCCTCAAACTCCCCCACACCGCCGGACCGGAGAGCGTCGGCGCTGAAGAGCTCCGCATGCTCAAGAGCCCCATGATCGGGGTCATGAAGCTCTTCGCGATCATTCTCGCCATCGTCGCAACTGCTCTCCTCATTCCTCGAGATCTTGAGGATCGGACCCTCTACACCATCCTCTCGAAACCGGTCCCCCGCCTCGACTACCTGATCGGCAAACTCCTCGGAGTTCTCATCCTCATATTCGTCGGCCTCACGGTCATGACCGTCCTTCTCGATGCCGTCCTCTACTTTCGCATGCAGAGCATTCTGGAAAGTTGGACCCAGGCGGCTGACATGCTGGTCCTCCAGGAACAGTGGACCGATGCAGACCGGACCGAGGGCCGCCGCGAATTGCTCAGCCACGGCGTGACCTGGAGCCTGCAGGCCGCCATGTTCGCCATTTTTCTGGAAGCGGCCATCATCGCGGCCTTGGCCCTGCTGGTTTCCACCTTCTCCTCCAGCACCCTCTTCACAGTGGTGATCTCCTCGCTCTGCTACTTCATCGGCCAGTTCATCGGTGATGGACGCGACCACTGGTTGAGGGAGTCCAGGATGGCGGATGATCAGGTCACCGTCATTGCCTCCAAACTCATTGTCGTGGTCTTCCCCGACTTCCGCCCCTTCAAAGCCGTCGATGAAGTCGTGGCAGGGCAACCGTTCCCTCCCGATCTCATCGGCACTCTCCTCATCTCCGCCGGACTCTACACCGGAATCTATCTCGTGCTGAGCTGGTTCATCTTCTCGGACAAGGAAATCTAACTACCGACGTTCATGAAGTTCCTTCGCAACATCATCGTTGTGCTCATCGCCTTGGCGCTCGCAGGACTGGCCCGCCTGCCCTGGGACGACAAGGTCGCAGCCGATCTGCACGAGCGGCGATTGCTTCCGGAACCGATCAATCTCGATACCCGCGAAGAGCTTGGCCAGACCGGCCTGGCCATCGCGCTCGGTGGCTTGCGCCCACTCATTGCCTCCATGCTCAACCTGGAAGCCCATGTCCACTGGGAGAATCAGGACTGGTATGATCTCGAACAAACCTACAAGACCATCGTCGCCCTCCAACCCCGCGTCCGCTACTACTGGACCACGGGTGGGTGGCACCTATTCAGCAATGCCTACGCGGACTACAGTGATCGCCCGGGCCTCTCCGAAGGAAGACGCAAACGCAAGCAACGCGAGTTCTTCGACAAGGGAATCGCCTTCCTCGAGCGCGGAGTGGAAGCCAATCCCAACGACTGGAAGCTCTGGGCCGAACTGGGCAATGCCCTCAGTCAGAATTGGCGGCCCGTCAATCTCGAGCGCGCGGCGGAAGGCTTCCAGCGGGGATTTGAATTCAGCGGCCACCTCCAACTCCAACGACAGCATGTTTACGTCTTGAGCCGCATTCCCGGCCGTGAAGCCGAGAGCTGGGAGGCGGCCCAGAAGATGTGGGCCAATCCTCAAAACCGCCGCTACATTTCCCCGCGCACGATCTTCTATGCACTCCAATCTCGAGCCGGAGTGCGCAAGTTCAGCGTAGAAGAGATCTTTGACAACCGTTGGAAAGCGGCCTTGGACCTCCCTGACTATTGGTTTCGACAAGGCGAAGGCTATCCCATGGACGGAATCAGGGAACTGCTCGGCGAGCTCGCAGAGGAATACAAAATTTCGCCCCAGATAGGCCCTCTCCGCTACCCCCCAGATAAAAAATTCATCCGTCATCCCCTCACCGGAAAGCGATTTGGAACTAATCCCGTGACCGGGAAACCCCGCGAACGGACCTGGCGCACCATCTGGATGAACCAGCCTCGCGATTACTATCGCCACCACCTCCGCCAGACGAAGTCCGGGATTCAGTAACCTTTCACTCGACAGTCTTTCGGGCCGTTCCTATTCCTTCCTTCTCGCCTGCCGCGAGGGATAAAATGCGAATCGCTCTCTTTGGAGATATTCATGCCAATCTGGAGGCCTTGAACGCCGTTCTGGACGACGCCGCTGGTCAGGGCTGCTCGGAATGGGTGTGCCTCGGCGATGTCGTCGGCTACAATGCCAATCCCAGCGAATGCCTCGAACTCGTGCGGGCCATGGAGTGCCCGGTGGTGAAGGGAAATCACGACGACGACGCCAGCGGAGATCATTCCCTCGAAACCATGAATCCCACCGCCGCCACCGCCCTCGAGTGGACCCGCGAGCATCTCTCCGAAGAGCAGCGCGAATGGCTGCGGGGCCTGCGCATGGTGCGACAAGTTTCAAATTTCACCATCGTCCACTCCACCCTCGACCAGCCTCAAGCGTGGAATTATGTCACCAACAAGTTCGATGCCATGTCGAACTTTTCCTACCAATTTACTCACGTTTGCTTCCACGGACACACTCATGTCCCCCGCGTATTCGCCCGCGGAGCACGGGTCAAGGAAGTGCCCGCCGATTCGATCGAAATTGAGGATGACCTCAAATATTTCATCAACATCGGTTCGGTCGGACAACCACGCGATGGAGACTGGCGAGCCTGCTATGCGATTTATGACCTCCCTGCCCGGCTCGTGACCTTTCGGCGCATCGACTACGATATCGAGACCACGCAGAAGAAGATCATCGAGGGAGGACTTCCCCACTCCCTTGCCGAACGCCTCGCGGACGGCCGTTAGACGGGGCTCATCTTTCGTTCTTGAGCGCGTTCCAGATTCTGCGATCTGCCTCCGCCAATCTGAGCGCGAAAACTTCCTCGCAGTCGAACCATCCAATCTCCTCATGCTCGAGGGCGAGAGGTTCGCGGGCTGAAACCACGCACCGATAGGGTTGCAGTCGAATCGCGATCTCCGGATAGCAATGTTCCACCGCCGAGAGGGGCTCGCCCACTTCGATCTCACAGCCGAGTTCTTCGCGAATCTCCCTGACCAGCGCCATCCGCGGCTCCTCGTTCTCCTCCACCTTGCCACCTGGAAACTCCCATTCTCCAGCGAGGTGCGCCCCCGTCCCTCGTTGGCAAAGGAGCACCTTCTCCTCCCGACAGATCACCGCACAGACAACCTCGATCACAGGCGCTCCATAACAGGAGGTCAGGAGCGCTCAAGGTCGAAAGCCTCGAGCCTCCCTCGGCCTCCCATTTCGGGATGATCAATGCTCCTTGCCCCCGCCTCACTTCGTCCTATCTTGCCCAGATGCGCGCCCTCCTCATTCTCCTCGCTTCCAGCGCCGGACTCTGTGCTGCCAAGCGCACGGAGCTCGGGTTTCCCCAGCTCAAGGAACGCATCCAAGTCGCCTTCCCCGAGAATTACGACTCCGCCAAGAAGTGGCCCGCCGTGTTTTACTATCACGGCACCGGCGGCAAACCGACCACCGAGCTCATGCAGGGCCACACAGGCAACAAGGACTGGTTCGTGGTGGGCATGACCTACCTTCAAGGCGGCAACATCCCGGCCACCGCCGAATACATCGAAAAGGAATTTCAGATCTTCAAGTCCGCCCGCAAGTACCTCGCAGGCAAGTGGAACCTCGATCCCCGGCGCACCTATGTGGCGGGATTCAGCAAGGGCGGATGGATGAGCGGATTCCTTCTCCAGCGCGATCCGACCATCGCAGGTGCCATCATCCTCGGAGCCGGACACAACAATCTCATCAGGAAGCCCTACAAGTTCCGTACCAAGAAACCGATCTTCCTCGGGATCGGAAGAAAGGATCCCATCTATCCCTTCGCCCTTCGCGCCCTCGTTCACTACCGCCCCCTCGGAGCCCAGACCACCATCGAGACCTGGCATGAACTCGGGCATCGTTTCCCCTCCGACGGATCGCAACCCCTCCGCCAATGGCTCACTCTGCAAGCGCACCCCGGGACCAATCACCAGGCCGCCACCAAGTGGATCGAGGAACGTCTCGACGAAATCAAGGGCAAGCCCAACCTCGTGGACCAATGGGTAGCCCTGCGCGACCTCGAAGAGACTCCCTACCTCCGCCTCCTGGGTGAGAAGTGGAAAGAGAAGATCCAGAATCAAATCGTCGACCTTGAAAAGGGAGGTCGCGTCTCCGCCGAGACAACCGCCCTCGAGGAGCACCGCCTCTTGTTGCGCAAGGAACTCAAGGGACACTCCCTTCCCCTCTGCCAACAGTTGGCGGGGAACTACCTCGAACTCAGTGAAAAACACACCGGTACTCGACAGGCCGAGATTGCCCTCCTCGATCACGAGCGCATCAAGCAACTCGCCAAGCACTTCAAGGAGCAGGTCAAGATTGCGAAGGACAAGAAGGACAACACCTTTCCCCCGGCAACAGGCGAGGAGGAAGATCATCCCTTCCCGAAACTTCCCACCCGCCTGCCCGTCATCCCCCGCAATCCGCTGATTCGATGACCCGTTAGATTCAAGATCGAGCACGGGCCGGGAAGGGCCGCCTATCCGGCCTGCGCCATCCCAGGGCCGTTCTCCGCTTTCCGGGGCAGAAGAATCGTGAGGAAGGCTGCCACCAGGACAAACCCGGCACTGGCCCACAGGCAACCAGGCAATCCGGCCGCCAGGTAGAGCACCCCGGACAGCAAGGTCCCCACCAAACGACCACCGGCATTCGCCATGTAGTAGAAGCCCACATTGAGGGCCACCTCATCGGCCTGGGTGTATGCGAGAATGAGATAGGAATGCACCGCCGAGTTGACTGCAAAAACCACTCCAAAGAGAGTCAGCCCCCCCAGGACCGCCCCCACGGTGTGATAGTCAAAGTGGACCGCCGCGGCCATCGCTGTCGTCACGACAAGCAACAGGAATCCCCAACTCAAGACCGCCTGGGCTCCGTTCGCGGGTCCCCCTCGCCGGACAATCTGGGGAGCAAGGGCCTGCACCATCCCGTAGCCGATGACCCAGCACGCAAGAAACGCACCCACTCCCGCAAAACTCCAGCCCAGCACATCCTTCAGAAAAATCGGAAGGCCGACCACGAACCAGAGATCGCGGGAACCAAAGAGAAAGAACCGGGCCGCCGAAAGAATGTTGATCTCTCGGCTCTTGGAGAACAACTGGGTGAACGTCACCTTCTTTGTCGATTTCCCCAGGTCCCCTTGCAGCCAGAGGAAACCCACCATCAGGATCAACGTTAGAGCTCCTGCCATCGCCCACAAGGACCGCTCAAATCCCAACCAGCCCAGGAGAATCCCACCGAACAGAAATCCCGCTCCCTTGAGGGCATTCTTGGATCCGGTCAGGATGGCAACCCATTGGAAGAGTCCATCAGCGCCCGCGCCCGCCGGAACAAGCAACTTCACCGCGCTCTTGGAACTCATCTTGGTCAGATCCTTCGCGATGCCCGACAAGGCCTGCGCACCCATCACGTAGCCAACCGACATCGCCACCGCCCAATCCGGCTGAAGAAAAGAGAGCATCAGCAAGGCGACAATCTGGATCGCGAGTCCCGCGAAGAGGGTCACCTTCAACCCTAGGCGGGAACCAATCCACCCCCCCAGAAGATTGCTGACCATCCCGCAACCTTCGTAGAGCAGGAAGAGAAAGGCGAGCTGCACCGGCGAGTATCCGAGGGTGTGGAAATGGAGCAGGACCAGCATGCGCAGGGCCCCGTCGGTGAGGGTGAACCCCCAGTAGGAGGCCGTCACAATCCCATAGTTGCGGAGGTCCATCGCGCCGGGTTCAGGAGGTCCGCAACGAGGAAGCCACTTTTGCCACGAGCTCCATCAAGCGGTGAGCATACCCCATTTCGTTGTCATACCAGATCAGCAGCTTCAACTGGGTCCCGTCATTCACCATCGTCGCGGGTCCATCAACAATCCCCGAGCGGGGGTCATTCACATAGTCTGCTGAAACGAGGGGCTTTTCTTCAAATCCCAGGATCCCCTTCAACGAGGTCCGTGAGGCCTCCCGCAAGAGACCATTGACTTCCTCCACCGAGGCTTCCCGTGAGAGCTCGAAGACGCAATCCGCGAGACTCGCATTCAAGAGGGGAACCCGCACCGCAATCCCATTGAGTTTCCCCTTCAATTCGGGGTAAATCATCGCGATGGCGGTCGCCGATCCCGTCGTCGTTGGGATCAGGGAGTTCAGGGCCGACCTCGACCGCCGGAAATCCCGGTGGGGGGCATCGACCACAACCTGAGTATTGGTCACATCGTGCAGAGTCGTCATAATCCCATGTACAATGCCGATCTTCTCCTGGATCACTTTCACCACCGGCGCGAGGCAATTCGTCGTGCAGGACGCCGCCGTGACTAGGTGATGCTCTCCGGGATCATAGAGCTCATCATTGCATCCCATCACGATGTTGAGAGCACCCTCCTTCACGGGCGCCGCTACCACCACCTTGCGCACTCCGCGATCGAAGTAGGGCTGCAACAGCTCCGCGGTCCGAAAGGCTCCCGAACTCTCAACCACCACCTCAACCCCCATCGAGGCCCAATCCACTTCGCCCGGCGTTTCCTTCTCGCTGAAACTGACCCGTTGCCCTTCGACCGTGAAGTGATCGTCGCCTCCCTCGATCCCGCGGTCCCAACGACCGTGCACAGTGTCGAACTCTAACAGGTGAGCTCCAAGTCGTGCCCCACCCTTGATCTCGTTGACGTGAACAATCTCCAGGTCCTCGCAATCCCAAGCTGCCCGAAAACCGAGGCGCCCCATGCGACCGAAGCCGTTGATCCCGATGCGAATACTCATCGTCCTCAGTTGGCGGTGTTGATTCGCCTTGCAGGCGCGTAACACTCTTCTCCCAGTCCAGGGAGACAAAGTTCGGGACGCCCCTGGCAACAGTCTTCGGTCATAAATTGCATCAGTTCACGAAACCCCGGCACGCACACCCGATAGAAAATGGAGCGGCCCTCTCGTTCAGATTCAATCAGTCCCGCCCGGCTGAGCTCCTTCAAATGAAACGAAAGCGTCGGCTTGGGCATCCCCAACTCAGTGGCCAGCTCGCCGGCGCATAGGCGCTCGCCGGTCACCAGGAGACGAAAGACCGCCAGCCGGGATGGCTGGGCGAGCGCGCTCATGGCATCTGCCGCTTCCGTCAATTCCATAATTCCATAATAATGAAATTATAGGAGAGGTCAAGTCACAAGATGAGAGCCTTGCTCCCCCAAGATAAATTCTGACCTCTATTCGCCGCCCAATTGCAGTCCATCGAGAAGCCCCCGCCCGTAGGCGGAAAACACGGCCTCAAGTTCCCGGCGCGTTCTTCGGAAAGCGGTCCGCACCATTTCCTCCGTTCCCACCACCAAGGCCGGATCCTTGAAGGGCCAATGATAACGCTTCACTTGGCCGGGATAGACCGGGCACACCTCATCCGCCCGGTTGCAAACGGTAATCACAATCTCAATCTCTCGATCGAGATACTCGTCCATGTGTTGCGACTTCGCCTCTCTGAGATCGAGGCCCTTCTCTGCCATCGCCTCGATCGCTCCCTCATGCACATAGCCCGAAGGCAAACAGCCCGCGCTCACGACTTCAAATGCGTCCCCCACCACCGCTTGGAGAATGGCTTCCCCCATTTGTGAGCGACAGGCATTCGCGGTGCACAGGATGAGGATAAGCGATTTGGACACGGCGCACGATTGTCCGAATTCGTTGGCGATCCCAACTTTTTCATCGTCCCTCCTGGTCAGCTGTTTCGCTCCGGCAGCTCTTCACCCTTCCCCCCATCGAAGATCCTCGCGCCGCTCTGGGGCCCGATCTGCTCCCTCCTCTTGGATGCCCTTCCTGCTCCTAAACTAATTCCCTGCCACTATGGAGGCGATCATCCTGGCTGGTTCAACTCCTCATCGTAGACCCGCCGCTGCCATGGCCATTGCCCCCCCTATGGTAGCCTTAGGGTAGACTAAGGTAACCCAGGGTGTGTTCGAAAACCGGGGGCGTGGCGGCCCTCCTTCCCACCCTGGAGACGAATAATTTGGAATAAATCCCGCCCTCCACACCGCTTACCCCACAACAACGGGCGGGTCAGGATTGACCTTTTGCTCTCCCGTGATAGGTTTCACAGCAAGTGATTCGCAGAATTTCAGGATCCGGATTTGCCCTCGCGATGATCGCTCTCATCGCGCTGCGGCTTCCCGTGCTCGGATTCTGCCTCTGCGAAAATGATGTCATCCTCAACGGGGACTCCTGCTGCGAAGAGGCCGCCACAGGGCAGTCTTCCTGTGGTTGCTGCCCCGAAATTCTCCGCCAGACCGAGAAGAAACCCTGCCGTGATTGTGTGGTGATTCTTTCCCTCGATCCCGGTGATTTCCAATGGACCGCAAGTCAGTTTTCCCCCTCCAAGGAAGACCTTACTCCCCTCGACCTGCCCATCAACTTTTGCGACGTCTTGCCTCCCAAGTCGACCTCCCACCAGTGTGCCGCACCTATCCGTGGCTCGCCTCCCTTGGGAAACGTCCCGCTCTATTTGCGGATCCAGGTCCTGAGGCTTTGAGGCTTCTGGTCACGACCCCTCTTCTGTCGCTCACCCTCCGTGCTGCCCTGCAGTACTGTGCATGCCCATTGCATCCTCCCGGACAATCTTCGTCCTGCATCCTTTCTCACCGGACCAATCATGTCGCTCGAAAAACTAGAATCTCTCCGCGGATCAGGGCCCTCCTCGCCCAAGGCAGGAGGCCCTCGCCGTCTGCCCGCAGCACTCCTCCCGATCGGGTTGGTGTTCGCCTTCCTCGTGGTCTTCGGACTCATGTTCGGATCACGCCTCCTTCCCGCTCAGGAAGTGAAAACGGCCCCCGTGATTGTCCGGCGCACCTCGGGCGACCTTGGGAGTGAATCTCCCGAGAGCCAGCCCCAGCCCTCCAGCGCCCAACTCCTCTTCCAAGCGTCCGGCTGGGTTGAGCCTGATCCCTACATCACGAACGTCCCCTCCCTCGTCAATGGCGTCGTCAGAGAGGTGCTCGTCTTGGAGGGACACGCGGTGAAGAAAGGCGATATCCTCGCCACTCTCATCGACGACGATGCCAAACTCGATGTTCAGGAAGCCGAACGCACCATCGCCACCCTCGACGCCACCCAAGTCGCGCACTGCGCCCAACTCCCGGTCCTCAATGCGGGGATGCATGCCATTCAGCAACGCATCGCTGCGCATAGGGCTCTCCACGCCGAACTCGAAGACAAGGCCCAGCGCCTCGCCGCCGTGCGCAAGGGCTCGGTCCCCGAACAGGATGTCAAACAGGCTCAACTAAAGGTCGACGGACAACAAGCGGTCATCGAGGAAGCCAACGCGGAACTCGCCGGCATCATTGCCGAAATCAACAAGGTCGATCTCGAACGCCTCACCGTGGTGGCCCGCATCAGCGCCGCCCAGACCGCTCTCGCCCGCAAACAACTCGCTCTCGAGCGAACCACCATCAAAGCCTCCATGGACGGCATGGTTCTTCGCCTGCATGCCGCCCCCGGCAAGAAACGCATGCTCGAGGGCAATGAGGCCACCAGCGCCCTGATTGTCGAACTCTACGATCCCGCCAAGCTCCAGGCCCGCATCGACATCCCTCTCACCGAAGCGGCGGGCTTGCGCATCGGTCAACCCGTTAAAATCACCACTGACCTCCTTCCCGACGCCAAGTTCGACGCCGAGGTGACCCGCATCGTCGGAGAGGCTGACCTTCAGCGCAACACCCTTCAAGCCAAGGTAAGGATTCTCAATCCCGATCTCCGGCTCCGCCCCGAAATGCTCGTGCGCGCCGAGTTCTATCCCGGCGGAACCTCGACTCATTCCAGTTCCTCCCCCTCCCACCGCAACCAGCGGCTTTCCATCTACGCCCCCACAGCGGCCCTTCTCAATCAATCGGGCACCACTGCTCAAGCCTGGGTCATCGAGGACCACCGCGCTCAACGGCGCGACCTCAAGGTCGGCACCGAGGAACGCGACAATCACCTCCATGTCCTTGACGGGCTCCGCCCAGGCGACCAGCTCATTCTCCCTCCCCACAATAAACTCAAGGAAGGTTCCCGAGTGCGCGCCAAGAACCAGGTTGCCCGCTGAGCACTGAAAACTGATCCCCGAAGATCTCCCAACATGTTCATCACCATCCGCAACCTCACCAAGTCCTTCAAAAAGGGGCCCAACCTCATTACGCCCTTGCAAAACTTGAGTCTGGAAGCGCCCCGCGGAGAGTTCCTTGCCCTCATGGGACCATCCGGATCCGGCAAAACCACCTTGCTCAATCTCATCGCCGGGATCGACTCCCCCACCAGCGGCGACCTCATGATCGATGACCATGACGTCGCTCGACTCTCGCGGGCACAACTCACCAAGTGGCGCTCACGTCACGTCGGATACATCTTTCAGCTCTACCATCTGGTGCCTATTCTCTCTGCCTTCGAGAACGTGGAACTGCCCCTCCTTCTCATGCCCCTCTCCCGCTCCGAACGCCGGGCTCGCGCAGATGCTGCCCTCGACCTCGTGGGGCTTTCCGATCGCGCCCAACACCGCCCCCCCGAACTCTCCGGCGGCCAGGAACAACGGGTCGCCATCGCTCGTGCCATCGTGCACGACCCCGAACTCCTCGTCGCTGATGAACCCACCGGCGACCTCGATGGCGAATCCGCCCGCTCTATTCTCGCCCTCCTCACTTCCCTCTCCCAAGACCACGGCAAAACCATCGTGATGGTCACCCACGACCCCAAGGCCGCCGCCGTCGCCAACCGCGTCCTCCACCTCGAAAAGGGCCAACTCGTCAACCCCCCCGCAACTCCGGCGAGCGCAGTCTCCTGACCACCCCTCTCCTCCATCCGATCACGGTCTACTCCCATTCCCAATGAAGCTCCTCATCCTCGCCCTGAAAAACATCACTCGCCACCGGCTTCGGTCTCTCCTGACCATGGCCGGAGTCGCCGCGGGCATGTTTCTTTTCACGGCCGTGGAGACCACGCAACATTCCCTCGCCAAGGTCACCCAGGCCAGCGCCGACGACACCACCCTCATTGTCTATCGCGAGAACCGCTTCTGCCCGGCAACCTCGCGCCTCCCCGAGCACTACCTGCCCACCATCCGTAGGATCGAAGGCGTGCGCGAGGTGATCCCCATCCAGATCGCAGTCAACAATTGCGGGGCCAGCCTCGACGTGATCACCTTCCGGGGCGTCCCGGCAGAGGACCTGCGCAAGTACAACCCCGACCTCGTGGTCATAGCAGGATCCTACGAAAACTGGATCAAGCGCAGTGATGCCGCCCTCGTTGGGGAGACCTTCGCCCAACGCCGAGGGCTCAAAATCGGTGACAAGTTTGAAGCGGTCGGAATCAACGTCCACGTCGCCGGCATCATCAAGTCCAAGGAATCCCAAGACAACAATGTCGCCTACGTTCATCTCCCCTTTCTCCAGCAGGCCTCCAACATCGGACTGGGAACCGTCACCCAATTCAACGTCAAGGTGGCCTCCTCGGATCTTCTTGATCCCATTGCCAAAGCGATCGACGAAACGTTCCGTTCCGATTCGCAACCCACTGTCACTCGTCCCGAGAAGGCCTTCTTCGCGGAGACTGCCAAGCAAATGATCGAGCTCATCGACTTCACCCGCTGGCTCGGACTGGGCGCCGTCGCGGCCGTCCTCGGCCTCGTCGCCAACGCCGTCCTGCTCATCGTCCGCGCCCGCGTGAAGGAAACCGCCATCCTGCAGACTCTGGGTTTCTCGCGCCTGCAGATTGCTTCCCTCGTTTCCTTCGAAGGAATCCTCCTCGGCCTCCTCGGCGGAGCAATCGGTGTCATCTCCGCCTACCTCTTCTTCCACTGGCAATCGTTCACTCTCGGCAACGAAGGCCTCACCCTCGCCATCACTCCCAGTCCCACCATCCTCCTCAAAGGCCTCCTCGTCGCCCTCCTCCTCGGCCTTCTTGCTTCCCTCTATCCCGCCTGGCGCACCTCCCGCCAGCCCGTCGTCCAATCCCTGAGCCAGTAGACAACGCCCCTCGCACTCCCGTCGCTCTCTTCCCTTCCTCCCATGCTTCCCATCACCTACGCCATCCGAAACCTCTTCCGCGACCCCAGCCGACTCCTCCAGACCGTCGGCGGAAGTGCCTTGGTGGTCCTCCTGGTGATCGCCGCCGCCGCCCTCACACGTGGCATGGAAGGCGTTCTGGAGGCCACGGGCTCCGCACAAAATGTCATCCTCGTCGGGGCCGGTAGTGAAGAGAGCATCGAACGCTCCGAAGTTCATCTCGATGCCGAGTCCGCCGCTGCCACCGCGGTCTCCGGTCTCTCCAGTCCCCTCGGAATCACCGCCGCTTCGGGAGAGATCCTTTACATGGCACCGCTGACAATCGCGGGCGGCCACGAAGAACCGGCCCTTCTCCGCGGGGTCACCGAAAAAGCCCTTCTGGTACACACTCGCGTGCGCGTCATCGAAGGAGCCTATCCCAGCCCCGGACAGGTCATGGTCGGCCGCCTCATGTACCGGCGCTTTGGCGTCGAGGCTCTCGATCTCGCGCCGGGCAGGACCATCGCCTTTGGCAAGACGGAGTTTACCATCTCGGGAATCTTTGAAGCGCCGGGCACTGTCCTCGAATCCGAAGTATGGTTCGATCGCAACGACCTCGCCACCCTCACTCAACGCGACACACTCTCGGCCGTCTATCTGCGCCTCGATGATGCGGAGTTCGATGACGTCCACGTTTTCACCCTGCAGCGCAACGACCTCGAACTCTCCGCCATCCGCGAAGATAAATACTACGAGAAGCTCAGTAGTTTCTACGCCCCCATCCGTGCCATGACTTGGGTGACTGCTGCTCTCGTCGCAGCCGGAGCCATCTTCGGCGGGCTCAACACCCTCTACGCCGCCTTTGCCTCCCGCATCCGCGAGATGGCCACTCTCCAGTCCATCGGCTACACCCGCACTGCCCTCCTCCTATCCCTGGTCCAGGAGTCCCTCCTCGCCACCCTCACGGGCACTCTCCTCGCGTTCGTCCTCGCGATGTTCTTTCTGGATGGTCTCAGCATTCCTCTCTCCCTCGGCACCTTCACCATGGAACTCACTCCCGGCATCATCCTCACCGGACTCGGCACCGGACTCGCCCTCGGAACCTTCGGCACCCTCCCTCCCGCCCTTCGCTGCCTCAAACCCGCGCTCCCGGTCGCACTGCGCTCCTCCTGACTCCCCTTTCCCAAGTGCCCTCCTGCTGCTCCCATCCCACGCCTGATCCCCAGGCCCAAGACCCAGCCGATTCCTGCTGCTCTCCGCACCGGAAAATCGACTGGTTCTTCTGGTCCTGTCTCACCGTCGTCGTCGGATCCTATCTCGGCCACCTCTTCTTTCACGAACCCCTGCTCGACTCCCGTCTGGGAGCTTTCACCCACGGCGCCTTCGAAATGATGAACAAAATGTGGTGGGGCATTCTCTTCGGCATCGTCGCCATCGGTCTGATCGGAATGATCCCGCGTGAATTCATCACCGCCATCCTCGGCCCGGGCGGGCGCTTCTCCGGCATCCTGCGGGCCTGTGGCGCAGGATTGCTTCTCGACCTCTGCAACCACGGCATCCTCATGGTTGGAATGAAACTCTATGAGCGTGGTGCCTCCCTCGGCCAGATCTTCGCCTTCCTCATCGCCAGTCCCTGGAACTCGATCTCCACCACTCTCATTCTGATCGCTCTCATCGGACTCAAGTGGACCCTCATCATCATCGCCCTCTCCGCCGTGATCGGCATTGCCACCGGACTCCTCGCAGACTTTCTCGTCCGATCGGGAACCCTCCCGCCCAATCCCCATCAAAAGGATCTTCCCGCCAGCTTTCGCTTCTGGCCCGAGGCCAAGCGCCAGTTTTCCGCAGCTCGATTCGATCGTCGATTCCTCTGGCAACACATCAAACGTGCCTTCGCGGAGTCGCGCATGATCATTCGCTGGATCCTCTTTGGCGCCGTCCTGGTCGCCCTTCTCCGCGCCCTCTTCGACCCCTCCGCATTTTCTCACTGGTTTGGCCCCACCATCGCAGGCCTCGCGCTGACCTTCCTTGCCGCCACCATCATCGAAGTCTGCTCCGAAGGCTCCAGTCCTCTCGCCGCCGACCTCCTCACCCGTGCAAATGCGCCTGGGAACGGCTTCGCCTTTCTCATGGCTGGCGCCGCAACCGACTACACCGAAATTCTGGCCCTCCGCCAAACCACCAAGTCGTGGAAACTCGCCCTCGCGCTCCCCCTTCTCACTTCACCTCAAATCCTCTTCATCGCCTGGCTCCTCAATCAGGCCCCCTAAATCTAACAAACACAACCTGAATTCCATATCATGAAATCAATCACCATTCTGGCCGCCCTCCTCACTCTCGCTCTATCGAGCTGCAACGAAGAGACAACCACCTCCGTCGAATCCTCCGCAAATGGCAACGAAGGAGCGTTGTTGGCCATTCTCCTCCCCACCCTTCCGGAGGGAGCGCTCACCATCACGGAGGCCCGCAAGAATCCCACTCCCGGAACCCAGCTCGTCCTTTCGGGCAAGATCATGGGCAACGAGAGTCCCCTCGTCGATTCCCGGGCCATGCTCACCCTGGGAGATCCCACCAAACTCACCTCCTGCGATCTCAATCCGGATGACCCCTGCGAAACCCCATGGGATGTCTGCTGCGATGACCTCGATCTTCGCAAGGCCAGCATCGCCACCATCCAAGTCCTCGATGCCAACGGAAAGCCGTTCAAGACAGGACTGCGCGGTCTGGGAGGCTTGAGGGAACTGAGCTCCCTCGTCATCGTCGGTGAGGTCGCCAAAGGGTCAAACAAAGACAACTTTCTCGTCACCGCTACCGGCATTCACGTCGCCATGGCCGAACCCACCAAAGAAAATCCCGCCCCGCTGGCCACCCCGGAACCCAGCGAGTGATGGTCTCAGAGCTCGGCGATCCCCGGAGATTCCTCCCCTCATGAAATCGACCCCCTTCCTTTCGGTCACGGCGCTTGGCTTCGTGCTCATCGGCTGTGCCGAGCTCACCCCTCGCAACCAGCCGCGCGAGGTGTTCCAGAAGGGAGAAGGATGGACTCATGCGCCCGCTTGGGCCACCGCTTCCCTCCAGCAAAACTGGTGGGCCTCCTTTGGCGATGCCCGTCTCAATGCCCGCATCTCCACCGCGCTCGCTCACAACCCGACCCTCCGTATTCTTGGAACTCGCCTCGAGCGCGCCCGGGCGCAAAGCCAGCAGGCCAGCTCCGCCCACTGGCCATCCATCAAGGTGGGAACCGGCCTCCTCTACGGCAACGAACAGTCGCGCATGACCCGCTTTCAGCCGACTGACCTCGAGCCCTGGGCCAGCTCCGGATCGGTCTCTTGGGAACTCGACCTCTTCGGGCGCATCCGGGCCACCACCCGGTCTGCCCGCGAAGCAGAACAAGCCGCCTTCTGGGATCTTCACGGCGGTCGCCTCCTCGTCGCCACTCAAGTCGCCGAGGCGCACTTCCGCGTTCTCCGACTCAATGAAGAACGTGCCCTCGTCTCCCAGTCCGTTTCCGCCAACCGTAAAATCGTTGCCTCCATGCGGGACCGGAAAGTCGTGGGCCTCGTTTCTGCCACCACCCTTCGCCGTCAGGAAGCAGAACACGAGCGACTCGCGCGAACCCTTCTGGATCTCGATCGCCTTCGGGGACTGGCCAACCTGCAACTGAGCACCCTCCTCGGCCGGTCCACGCCTTCCGCTCCCTCTACCGGAGGCCTTTCCTCTACCCTTACCCCTTCCCTTCCCAACCGCACCACCTCCGCCGTGTTGGCGAAGCGACCTGATCTTCTGGCCGCCGAAGCTCGCGTCCGCTCCGCCTTTCAACTCGAGGAATCCACTCGGCTTCATCTTCTCCCCTCTCTTTCTCTCGGAGCCGGGGTCTCCGGAGAGAGCATCGCCCTCACTTCCGGATTTCGCGATTGGATCGCCTCCGTCGGTCCGCGCCTTGAGGTTCCCATCTACGATCGAAAGCGACTGGCGGCGGTCAAGGCCCAGCGTGCCATGACCGATGAAGCTGCTGCCCTCTACCGTCGCACCGCCCTCCAGGCCTTCCAAGAAATCGAAAGTGCTTTTCTCAATGCTGCCAACCGCCGCCGCCAACTGACCGCCGCCCAACGCGAGGTCTCCGCTCTCGAGGAGGCTCGTCTCAACACCCTCGACACCTTTGAACAAGGGATCGTCTCCCAGATAGAACTTCTCGAATCTGAACGGCGAACCCTCGAAGGCCAACGCCAGGAACTCGCCGTCCGTCACGCCCTCCTCCGCGACCACCTCGCCCTCATCAAGGCCCTCGGCGGCTCGTGATCACGATACAAATTACCGGAAAACCGCTCCATTTCTTGAATATTGGTCCTCCAATCGCCCACCCTTGGGGCCGGAAATCACTTGTGCCTTCCCCGCTGCAAAAGTATGGTGAAGCCGTGCAGCACGTCGCCAATACTCTCCTCGTCCTCTTTGTTGCGGTCGGTCTGGTGCTGCCCACCGCGCTCGGACGTAGTCATGAAGTGGCCTGTTCAGGCGGCGACCAGTGCGAGCAAATGGTCGTAACTAGTCACCAGGACACCGAGCCCTGCCATGGTTGTCCGCCCCCAGACGAGTGCCCCTGCGACCACGGAGAGGATCAGAAAGAAGCTCCTCTTGATCAGGATCAACCAGGATCCGATCACAACGAAGATTGCCCGCTTCATGAGCACCACCATCACCACCATCAGTGCGTTTGCTCCTCCGCCAGTGCGTGGCTAATCGCCGATGCCAGTTCGCTTTCTTTCCACCCTCCGGTGCTCACCCCGGCTCTCGCAGTTGGGGAGAAATTCTTTACCCCGGAACCCCCGGTCTATCTTCTCGATCGGCCTCCGGCCCCCTAGCGGACCTCCGTCCGCTCAAGCGAGATCCTTTGTGCCTGCTCCACTTTGGAGTGTGTCTCGTCTTCTCTTTGCACAGCAGGCTGCCTTCAGCCTGAGGACAAGCTGAGGTCCCTTTTCTCTCCTCTCTCCCGTGTCCATTCAACTGCGGAGGCCGGATCTCCGCAGATTTCACTCTCAGCCTACTCATGACTCGAACACTCATTCTCACAATCACGAGCCTCTCGCTCTTCGGCGCCGCCGTCGTGGAGGCCGCCTCCTCGGGCTTGATTGTCACTTCCGATAACATCCCCAATCGCATTCGCCGCGACAATCCCGACCTCGTGGCAGCCCGCCTCCGCGTCCGCGAAGCTCTCGGTCGCATGAAGCAATCCGGCCGACGCAGCAATCCGGAATTCGAAGGCAGTCTCGAGCAAACCGGCTTTCGCGAAGGGACAATCGAAATCGGAATCTCGCAGCGCTTCCCGGTCACTGATCGCCTCCGCCTCGAGAAATTCATCTCCGTGATTGAACTGAAAGCGGCTGAGGCCGAAATCAAGGAAGTCGAACGACAGCTCATCGCACAGGCACGCAGTGCCCTGGTCGAAGTGCTCGCCTACCGCGAGCAACGCACTCTACGGAAAAAGCAGGCTGCCATTTCCACCAAGCTCGCCGAGTTCATCAAGCAGTCTGCGGACAAGGGAGAAGCAACTTTGGTCGACGCAGGCCAGGCAAAACTCGATGCCGTCCGCCACTCCAGCAGTATCCGACAACTCCAAGCAAACGAGGTTGCCGCGGTCGGAACACTCAAACCCCTCTTGGGCATGAATGTCAGCGACTCCCTCAATGTCACCGGCTTACTCCCCATCGCAACTCTCCCCACCGGCACCATCGATCCACGCAAGCGCCCCGATTTTCGAGTCGCCCAGCTCGATGCCGAAGCCGCCCTTCAAAACGTGACCTTGGAGAAAGCCCGGCGCTATGACGATATCGAAGCCGGCTTCGTGGCCGGACTCGAGCGTAGCGAGGACGTTCCGGAAGGATTGGAAAACGCAGGCATCATCGGTCTTCGCATCAAGCTCGCCCTTCCCTTCTGGGACAAGAATGAAGGTAACATCGAGGCCGCCCAGGCCCGCGCAGAGCGCAAGCAGAAGGAAACCACCGCCCTCGCTCACAACATTCGACACGAAGCCGATTCTTCCCGCCGGGAGATGATTGAGTGGAACAAGATGCTCCATGAAATCAACACCACCCTGCTTCCCCTTGCCGACCACCAGGCCGACACCGCAGAAATCGGCTACCGCGAAGGCTTCGCGGATCTCCCCGCCGTTCTCCGCGCCCGTGAACAGCAACTCGAACTTGCCGACTCACGCATCGAGGCCCTGCGTAATTTTCACCTCGCCCGCGTGCGCTTCGAAACCGCCATCGCCAATCCCTGATTCTTCCACCCGTGAAACACTTCTTCTTCCTCACTCTCGCTCTGGCGCTTCTTCCCGCCATTCTTCTCGCTCAGGAGGCCGCTCTCGATCCCGAACGCGTAGCCAACAGTATCCCGCTCGACGAAACCGCCGTGCAAAATCTGCGCATTGAAACCGTCGTTGCCGAGGAGCAGGAATTCGAGACCACCGTCTTTTCCATTGGCCGCATTGAAGAGATTCCTTCCAAACGCTCCGTCCTCTCCTCGAGAATCCCCGGACGCATCGTCAGCATCGAGGCCTTCGTTGGTGACCAGGTGAAAGCCGGTCAGGTGCTCGCCCGCGTAGAGAGCCGACAACAAGGCAATCCTCCACCCACCATCGAGCTCACCGCACCCCAGGCCGGGCTCATCATCTCCTCCCATGTTCGCTTGGGTGAGCCTGTCGAACCCGCCAACGAACTCCTCGACATCTCAGACCGCTCCACCATGTGGGCGGTCGCCAAGATCCCCGAAAACAACGCTTCGCAAATCAAACCCGGCAGCAAGGCCCGCATCAAGATTCCCGCCCTGGGAGGGGATCCGATCCTCGCCACAATGTTGCGCTATGGCGTCAACGCAGATCGCCAGTCCGGCACCATCGAGGCCATCTTCGAACTCGAGAACGCAAATCAACTGCTCCAACCCGGCATGCGGGTGGAGTTCTCCCTCATCACCAGCACCCGCTCCGATGTCCTGGCCGTTCCTCGCACCGCGGTGCAAGGCAGGCCCACCAAGCGCGTCGTCTTCGTCAAAGACTTTGAACTTCCCAACGTCTTCATTCGCTCCCCCGTGGTGCTCGGTGAAGAAAATGAGGAATTCGTGGAGATCATCAGCGGAATATTTCCGGCCGACGAAGTGGTGACCCGCGGATCTTATTCGCTCGGTTTTGCCGGATCAGGAAGCGGCATGAGCTTGAAGGAAGCCCTCGATGCCGCCCATGGTCACGAGCATGCCGAGGACGGATCGGAATTGACCCCCGAACAGATCGCAGAAAAGGAAGCCGCGGCCGACCCGCACGGACATGACCACGAGGGCGACAGCAATCTATTGCTCTACCTCCAGATCTACGCCGGACTCATCACTCTCCTCTTCATCGGTAGCGCCCAACTCGTCCGGAGAAGCCGTAAGGCCACCGCCTGAGCCATGCTGAACAAACTGATCAGATTCAGCCTCGCGCAGCGTGCCATGGTTCTTGCCCTGGCTGTGATCCTCTTGGGACTCGGCCTCAAGAAGGCCTTCGAACTACCCGTGGAGGTCCTTCCCGACCTCACCAAACCCACCGTCACGGTCCTGACCGAGGTTCCTGGCTCCGCGCCGGAAGAAGTCGAAACCCGCGTCACCATTCCCCTCGAGAGATCCCTCATGGGAGTCTCAGGCGTCACTCGCCTGCGCACCACCAATGACATCGCGCTGTCCCTCGTCTTCGTCGAGTTCGATTGGGATACCGATATCGACAAGGCCCGCAATCATGTCCAGGGCCGTCTCTCGAGCGCCTCCGAATTCCTCCCCGAAGGAGTCACTCCCTACATGACTCCCGCCACTTCCCTGATGGGAGACATCATGTTGATCGGTCTCCGCGATCCCACCGGCAAGACCAGCGCCCGCGATCTCCGTACCCTTGCCGACTGGAACATCGGTCGGCGCATCCAGGCCATCCCGGGCATCGCCGAGGTTCTGGCCATGGGGGGGGGCGTCAAGCAGATCCATGTCCAACCGGACCCCGAACGAATGCTGGCCTTGGGAGTCACCTTCAAGGAAGTCCGCGATGCCGCTGCCAATTCGATTCGCAACACCACCGGAGGGTTCCTCACCGAACAGTCCCAGGAAATCATGGTCCGCAATCTCGCCATGACGACGGACCTTTCCGAGATCGCGGACACCGTGGTCAGCGGTAAGAACGACCGCTCCATTCGGATCAAGGACGTCGCCAACGTCATTTGGGATCTCGAACCGATGCGGGGAGATGCCGGGATGGGAACCAAGCTCGATCAACCCGACAACGGCGTCCCCGTCAAGGGGACCGACGGCATTATCCTGACCGTTCGGAAAGCACCCGGCTTCGACACCATCGACCTCACCGAGAAGGTCGAAGCGGTCATGGCCGAACTGAGATCCACCCTGCCCGAAGGCGCCGAACTGGTAACCGTCTATCGGCAGCGAGACTACATCGACCTCGCAATTGGCAATCTGAAGGAAGCCCTCCGCGACGGCGCCCTCATGGTGGCCGTCATCCTGTTCCTCTTCCTCCTCAACTTCCGCATCACCCTCATCACCCTCACGGCCATCCCCTTGTCCCTTGCGATCACGGTCCTCGTCTTTGATTTCGCCGGCCTGAGCGTAAACTCGATGACCCTCGGCGGACTCGCGGTCGCCATCGGCATGGTGGTCGATGACGCCATCGTGGATGTCGAAAACGTCTATCGGCGACTGCGCGAGAATGCTCAACGAGAGAACCCACTCAAGAAACTCGAAGTCATCGCGCAAGCCTCCGCGGAAGTTCGCTCCTCCATCTTCTACGCCACCATCCTGATCATCCTCGTCTTCATTCCGCTCTTGGCCCTGAGCGGAGTCGAGGGCCGCCTCTTCACCCCCATCGCGATCGCCACCATCGTGAGCATGGCCGCCTCGTTCGTGGTCTCGCTGACCGTCATTCCGGTCCTGAGCTCTTTCCTCCTGAATCCCAAAGTCGGAATCACTCACCGCGAAAACCTCTTTGTTCGCGCGCTCAAGGAACTCTTCAGATTGACCTGGCTCCGCCTCGCTCTTTCCCAGCCCTTCATCCTCTTTGGCTTGGTGGGAATCCTAATCTATTTCACCTGCTCAGCCTTAGCGCACATGGGAGGGGCCTTCCTCCCGCCCTTCCAAGAACCCACTGCGGTGGTCGCCATGACAACCGCTCCCGGCACTTCGCTCAAGACCACCACCGAACTCTCCCGGACCGCCCAGGATCGCCTCCTCGAAATTCCGGGGGTGGAAACGGTGGGATTTCGGGTCGGACGAGCCGAACGTGGAGACCACGTCGTCCCGGTTTCCACCGTCGAATTCGACATCGCCTTCAACAAACATGGCGAAGAGAACCGCGCCCAAGTCCTGCAGCAGGTTCGCGACACCATGAAAAAAATTCCGGGCACCTTCAGCGCGCTCAGCAGCCCCTTGGCCGACCGGGTCGGACACATGCTCAGTGGCATATCGGCCAAGGTCGCCATCAAGATCTACGGCCCCGATCTCGATGAACTGCGAAAATTGGGTGCTCAAATCACGGAGATTGCACGAGCGATCCCCGATCTCGAGGAGGCCCGCATGGAGCAACAGGCTCCCATCCCGCAACTGCGGATCGAACCGAACCGCAAGCGCTCTGCGGCCTACCTCGTCAGTCCGGGAGAGCTCACCAGCGAACTGGCTTCCATGATGGGAGGCGAAGTGGTCGCTGAAGCCTATGAAGATCAGCGGGTCTATGACCTGGTGGTCCGCCTTCCCCGCGAGTGGCGTGAAAATCCGGATCGCCTCGCCAATCTCTACATCAACACCAAGGGTGGAACACGCATTCCCTTGAGCTACGTCACCGACATTCGCCAAGCTACCGGGCCGAACACGATTCTGCGTGAGAACACCCAACGGCGCTTGGTGGTGTCCATCAACCCAACCACAAGCGACCTCAATTCCGCGGTCGAACAACTCCAGGAAGCGGTCGCTCAAGAGGTGAAACTTCCCGAAGGCTACACCATCGCCTTCGAGGGGGAATATCAGGCCCAGCAGAAAGCCCGGCGGACCATTTTCATCTCAGGCGCCATCATCCTGCTTGGGGTGATCTTTCTCCTCTTCAGCTACTTCCAGAGAATTGAATTTGTCCTCTTGGTCTTGACCAACATTCCCATCTCCTTGATCGGTGCCATCCTCTACACCCGCTACACTCTGGACAATGTCAGCATCGCCACCATCGTCGGCTTCATCGCCATCACCGGCATCGCGGCTCGCAACAACATCATGATGATCTCGCACTATCTTCACCTCATGCGCCACGAGGGCGAAGGATTTACCCGCCAAATGATCATCCGTGGAACCCAGGAACGCCTCATTCCCGTGCTCATGACCGCGCTCGCAACAGGCATCGCCCTCATCCCCCTGATCCTCGCCGCAGACGAACCCGGCAAAGAGATCCTGAATCCCGTCGCCCTTGTCATCGTCGGCGGCCTCATCAGCTCGACCGTCCTCGGTTTGGGTATCACCCCGGCCATCTTTTACACCCTCTGCCGTCAGGCCGCCCAAAAGGCGGTTGCCCAAGGAGCTCCCGCCAGTCAGTAAAACTTGAACAAAATCACTGCCAACCATGTCAAACCACAACCGCCAACAAGGAACCAGAAATAGAACCATGAAGAAACTATCCCGAACCCTCGTATCCTCCGCAGCTGCCCTCGCAGCTCTGGCCTGCCTTTCAATCTCCAACATGAAGGCGGCCGAAGACGACGATCACAAGCATCATCACCACCACCACGCCACCATGGCCGGACCCAATGGAGGCAAAGTGCTTCATGAAGTCGAACCTCACGCCGAGCTCCTGGTGACCAAGGATCGCAAGCTCCAGATCACCTTTCTGAACGAAGGCGGCAAGGCCGACGCACCCGGCAAGCAGTCGATCTCCGTCATCTGCGGAAAGCGCGCCCAGCCCACTCGCATGAAATTCGCCTTGAAAGGAAAATCTTTCCTCTCCGACAAGGCTCTGCCGGCGGGATTGAACATTCCCACCGTCGTGCAGATCAAGATGGGCCCGAAGGAAAAGGCCACCATCATCCGCCTCAATCTTAACCTCAAAAACTGCCCCACCTGCAAGCATCTTGAGTACGCCTGCATCTGTGAACACGCCCACGAGGAACACGACAAAAAGGACGTGAAGAAGCCCAAGTAATATCAACGCGCAAAACCTTCTGGTATAATAGCGCAGGTTGTCATCCTGCCTGGATGGCATGACCACGTGCAAAGCTGGATCGACTCGGCCAAGCGGACGAAGTGTTCGGGAGGCTCAATACTGAAACTCCAAGACTCTCCCGGGAGTGACTACTGGAGGTCAGTCACGGCTGGACCCTCCATCAAGCAAACGCCTGATCCGCACCCTTTATACCAATTAGTTTTGCGCGTTGGTATCAGGCGCTTCGCCGATCGATTCATCAAGAAGGGGAGCAGGGCTCTCTTCCCTTTTTTCGTGCCCCCGTGCCGTGACGGAGCTACATCGACTTCCGAAGCTCGTTCTGCAAATCGATCACCGCCTGCCTCATCAGCAAGAGCGGCTGCACATGGGTGGGCGAAGCCTCTTGCGCTTCTCCCACTGCCATATCGATATGAACGAGACATCTCTTGAGCTGCGCAATGGTGAATCCCGCGTCGGGCTCCGGGTCACACTCATAGGAGGACAGCGCTCCCGCAAGTTTGGCGGACACCGTGGCCACCGCACCCCAGAGCTCGGCAAGCGGCGAGTCAGGCTCCGCGGTCGGATAGTCCACCGAATTCAAAAGCTGCCGCGCCTGCCCCTGCAAGGGATGGCGGCGAAGTTCCGAAGATTCCTCGCTCGAGCGCTCCACCTCTCGGCTCCCATAATCCTCCCGCCAGGCACTCTCTCCCTCCTTTTCTTTGAAGTCCCAGTGCATGTAGCGCGCAATCGAATCCTCATCATCCAATCCGAATTTCTCCACCAGTTCAGAATAGCGACTGGTCAGATCGTCTGAATGACGAAGAAACTTCTCCCATTCGAACTCATTCATGGGCTCCTCCTCACCATTGTCGGCATCCTCCTCGCAATCCCCATCAATCACGCACAGTTCGTCGAGAAACTCCGAGAGCGCAGCGGCCGCTGCTTCCCGCGCCTCCTCGGCCTCCCGGTCGCTCATCTCCCACGCCGGCGCATTGACCTTAAGCTCCAATCCGCTTGCCTCCAAAACCACCCGACCATTCGCGCGTGAGTACCACTCAAGGTATATCGAGTTCTTCCAGGTAAATGGAATATCCCGCTCCGCCACGCAGTATTCGCTAACCTCCCGGGGAAGGAGAGGAACCTTCACTTTGCGAGCCGCAGTGATGTCCCCAGTCACTCCAACTTGCACTGGGGCGAGGTGGTCCGGCGCACTACTCTCAAAATCAGGTGAGGAATGCCGCAACTTAAGCGTTCTCCCGGCAAGATCGCGACAAGGATTTCCTCGCAGGGAAGCACGCATCACAGAACCATCAACGAACTGAATCACCACCTTGACGTGGCCCTTCTGCCGATTGCAAATCTCGGCAGAGAGGATGGATTTTTCTTCGAGGCAGAGAGCCATGGGGGGGCTCATTCTCTAGGGCCTTTGGGTCTCCATGAGAAGAAGAGTTTTGTGTTTTATGGTCATCATCCCTCCCCCGCCCTCTAGCAACAATGGCCCGTTCAGCTCCTCGGCCCGCGCCCCCTCCCTTGATCTCTCGCTTCAAAACCAATTCCCAGGCCCTCTACCATCGAAGCACCCCTCAACCCAAGGTCCGGGATGAAGCTGAACCCCGTAGTCAGATCATCACGCGCAAAAACTCCAACTGTTTCTGCCAGCTCAAGCCTCACTCGGAGGCCATCTCGTCCGAGCACCTGTCCGTCTGATCCATTTCCCATCAAAACAATTTTCTCTAGATCGAACTATCCGCACACATGATCACAAGAAAACGCGCCGAACCTACTCCCTTTGGACCCTCTCTTCGCTCCTCACCCTGCGAACCAGAAACACCGCTACCGCCAAGCCTGCCGAACCCATCACCATCGCCATCACCATGATCTGGTAGCGCACCGCTTCAAGCGGATCCGCGTTCGCAAGAATCTGCCCGGTCATCATCCCCGGCAAGGAAACCAAGCCCACGGCCAGGAACGAATTCACTTGCGGAATCAGGGCTGCATTCCACGCGGTGTTGCGGGCATTGACCACGTCGCTCCCTCCCCTTCGTTCCGCTTCAAATCGTTCCGCACTCAAGGTCACCGCCGTCATCGCATTAGCAAAAATCATTCCTGCCAGCGGAATGACGTAGCGAGCTTCGTACCAGGGATCCAAGGCGAGCACCCCAAAAAGAACCAGGGCGAAGACCGCCCCTCCCCCCAACCCAATCGCAAGCAAGGCATCCTCGTAGACCTGCAACCTTCGCTCCTTGACGGTTCGAATTGCAATCCAAGAGGACACCGCGATCATGAAACTCACGATTCCGAGCGACACCCAAGGACTCTCAATCTCGAACAGGAGCACCAACAAGTAACCAACGAGGAGCAATTGCACCACCATCCGGGCGGTCGCGATGGCAAACTCCCCGCTCCTGCCTCCCCAACGAAAGAAAATCCACCCCACCACCAGCAAAGGCAAAAGAGAGAGCGCAAGTCGCCAGAGGGGAATCTCGATCATGGATCAGATCCTCTTCCCGACTGCTGGCGGAGGCAATCCTCATACGCTCCTCCCATCAATTCTTCTCGCTCGCCCCCATCGCGCACCCCACTGTCCCATCCTCCCCATGAGCCTAGACTTTGAAGAACTGGACTTCCAGGAAACTCCCCTCGGCGACTTGACACTCCGCCGCCGACGCATGCGCTCTCTCGAGAACCTGGAAGTTTACGAGGTCATCCTCGGAACCGGCTATCTCATGTCGAGTCTCTTCACCACCGTGGAGATCGCCCTCGCAGACTTCGGATTGGCTCTCCTCGATGAATCCAAACTTGATGTCGTGGTGGGCGGACTGGGACTGGGCTACACCGCTCAGGCAGCCCTCAGGGACCAGCGCGTCAATTCACTCCACGTGGTCGAGATCTTTCCCCAAGTCATCTCCTGGCACGAACAAGGTCTCGTCCCGCTCGGTTCCGAGCTCACCACGGACCCTCGCTGCCGCTACCTTCCAGGTGATTTCTTTGCTCTCGCAGCTGCGGAGGGATTCGATCCCGACAATCCTGGCCGACGCTTCCATGCCATTCTGTTGGACATCGACCACTCCCCCAAAAATCTCATTCACGAACGACACCGCCCCTTCTACTCGAGCGAGGGGCTCCGAAAGCTTACGGCCTTCCTCCGCCCTGAAGGAGTCTTCGCAATGTGGTCCGATGATCCTCCCGATGAAGAGTTCATGTCTCTCTTACGCGAGGTGTTTCCAGAGACCGAAGCCCGAATCGTGACCTTTTATAATCCTCTTCAGGACTGCGAATCGAAGAGCACCGTCTATCTGGCGCAGCTCCCCTCGTAGCGACTCGCCGCGCGCTTTCTCAATCGGCCTTGGGCCCTCACGAAGATCTCCCCTGCGAGGTCACTCCCCAGCGTTCGCAGCGCGACCCGAATACGCTCGCCCTCTCCACATAAACCATCTCAAATGAAATCAACTACCATGAAAACCAGTTTCATTCTCGCTCCCCTCGCTCTCTCCACAAGTCTCCTTATCTCCTGCGAAAACCCCGCCGACAAAACTACCGACGCCGAGGTTGGTGAGGCCAAGAAGAAGGAACTTGTGGCCCGTCTCGGAGGCTCGGTAAAGTACGTCTTTACCGAGGCCTCAAACATCGAGTTTGTCGGCTCCAAAGTGAACGGCGACCGCAAGACCGGCGGCTTCAAGAAAGTGACCGGACACTTCACCCTCAAGGACGGCATCCCGGTGGACAACGACCACCGCGTCGAGATCGACATGAACTCGATCCATTCGGAATCCGACAAGCTGACCGAGCACCTCAAGAACAAGGACTTTTTCGAAGTGTCAAAGTATCCGACCTCCGTCTACGATATCACTAGGATCGAGAAAAAGAGCGACACCTCATACAGCGTCACGGGAAACCTCAGCATGCACGGCGTCACCAAGAGCGTCACCTTCCCCGCCACCGTCGAGCACTCCGGCGAGACCGCCAAGATCAGCGCCGAGTTTGACATCAAACGCTTCGATTGGAAGATCGAGTACAAGGGTGGCGCCGACAACTTGATCAACGACGAGGTGATCCTGCGCTTCAACCTTGAAGCAAAACCCGAGTGACCGCGGCGCTCTTCACGCCCTCCGCCCGGGAAATCCAGGGAGGGCCAGCGCCTATCCTCGCACTCCGTCCACAATGCGCGAGATTCCGAGCGGATTTTCCTCCACCAGTTCTTCCGGAAGAAGATCATCAGGAAATCCCTGCCAGCACACGAGGCGCGTGAAGCGCGTAATTGCGCGCGGCCCTACCGAAGTCGAACTTCCATCCGAAGTCGCCGGAGCTGGGCCGCCGTGCACCATCGCGTGACAAACTTCCACCCCGGTTGGGAAGCCGTTGTAGACCAGGCGACCTGCCTTGCGCTCCAACACCGCGATGAGTCTTGAGAATTGCTCCCGGTCTTCCTCCGTGGCATGCACCGTCGCGGTGAGCTGACCTTCAAGGCTCTCCGCCACCGCCAGCATGCGCTCTTCTCCCTCCGCCTCCACCATCAGCGAGGCCGGACCAAACATCTCGTCCGCCATCGATTGGTCTGCCAGAAAATCATCCGCGGACGTTCCGAAGACCACCGCTCCGGCGAGACGGCTCCCGGCATCAGCCTCCACGTGAGCCAGCGACTCCACGGCATCCTTCGCGGTCATCGCACCAACTGCCGCATGGTAGGCGGACGCGATCCCCTTGTGCAGCATCGTGGCCGGCGCCGTCTCAGAGGCCAGGGAAGCCACTTGTCCCGCGAAGGCGCTCCGTCCCTCCCGGCCAGAAATCACCAGCCCCGGATTCGTGCAAAATTGTCCAACCCCCAAGGTCAACGAACCTACAAATCCCTGCGCGATCGCCTCCCGCTCCTTCATCGCCCCCGGCAGAATGAAGACCGGATTCACGGAGCTCATTTCAGCCCAAACCGGAATGGGCTCGGCGCGCGCGGCAGCGGTATCCATCAAGGCTCGCCCACCTGCCCTTGAGCCCGTAAAGCCCACTGCTCTCACTTGCGGATGCTTCACCAGGGCCTGACCAATCGTCCGGCCGCTTCCAAAGAGCAGCGAAAACACACCTTCCGGCATCCCGCACTTCGCCACCGCGGCACGCACTGCAGTTCCCACAATCTCTGCGGTGCCCGGATGCGAAGCGTGCGCCTTCACGATAACAGGACAACCTGCCGCCCATGCGCTCGCACTGTCCCCTCCAGCCACCGAGTAGGCCAGCGGGAAATTACTCGCACAAAATACCACCACCGGGCCCAGCGGCCGCCACATCGAGCGGCAATCAGGCTTGGACAACGGTGCGCGGTCTGGCTCGGCATGGTCGATCCGGGCATCAACCCAGGATCCTTCTTCGATCAAATCCGCAAACAGCCGCAACTGAAAGCATGTCCGCCCCTTCTCACCGCGACATCGTCCTTCCGGCAACGCGGTCTCCGCACTCATCCGGGCCACGATCTCTTCCTCCACCGCATCGATCTCATCCGCGATCGTCCGCAGGAAGGTCGCCTTCTCCTTTCCACTCTTTTCGCGATACTCCAGAAAGGCTTCCGTCGCCAAGCGACAAGCCTCCTCCACGGACTCCTCGCCCTCCGAAAGATAGACGGGCTCCAGCTCTTCGCCGGTGGTGGGATTCACCGCTTTCGATTCCCCCGCTCCGCCGCTTCCACGGGCAGCCCCGATCAATGATCTTCCCTGCAAATCCATCATCTTCAATTCCTTCTATCCCAATTCGGCGTCAACTTCGTATTCGCTGAGATCGACCCAAATGGTCTTCGTTTCGAGATACTGGTCGAACGCTTCCAGCCCATTGTCACGCCCGCCAAATCCACTGTGTTTCATCCCGCCAAAGGGAGTGCTGATATCACCCTCGCCGTAACAGTTCACGGTCACTGTTCCCGCTTGGAGTTCCTTCGCCCCGCGCAGGGCGTTGCGCACATTGGAACTGAAAATCGAGGCCTGCAATCCGTAGCAAGTCTCGTTTGCCAACTGAAGGGCTTCCTCATTCGAGCCCGCGGTCATCACCGCAAGGACGGGCCCAAAGATCTCATCCACCGCGATGGTCATCTCCCGCGTCACGTTGTCAAAGATGGTCGGCGGAATGAAGCAGCCGCTTCCAACATTGAGGGCCTCCCCGCCATGGACCAAGGTCGCCCCCTCCGCCTTCCCCTTCTTGATGTAACCCATCACCATATCGAAGTGCGCCTTCGACACCATCGAGCCCAATCGATTCGAGGGCTCAAGCGGATCGCCCGTGCGCCACTCGCGCACTTTGATGAGAACCTTCTCCAAGAGCTCATCCTTCACGTCCTTATGCACGATCAGTCGGCTGTTGGAGGTGCAGTTCTGCCCCATGTTCCAGAAGCAGGCGTTCACCACGTGCTCGGCCACCGCGTCGAGATGCTCGGCATCCGACAGGACCACCGCAGGATTCTTTCCGCCCAGTTCGAGAGTGACCTTCTTCAGGTTGCTGTCCGCCGAGTACTTCAGGAAGAGACGACCCACCTCGGTGGAACCGGTAAAGGAAAGGGTGTCGATGTCGGGATGTTCTCCCAGGGCCTTTCCGACCACTGCACCGCCACCCGTGATGACATGAAAGACGCCCGCAGGGATTCCCGCTTCGATGGCCAGCTCCGCCAGACGCAGGGCCGTCATGCTGGTCTGCCCCGCCGGCTTCACGATCACACTGTTCCCAGCCGCCAGCGCCGGTCCCGCTTTCCAGGCCAACATCAGCATCGGAAAGTTCCATGGCAGCACGCAAGCCGCCACTCCGACCGGTTCACGCACGATCAATCCCATCGCGTCGTCCTGGGTGGGCGCGATCTTGTCATAGATCTTGTCCGCTGCCTCGGCATACCATGCGAGGCAGTGCATCGTCTCTTCGAGATCAATCGAAGCGCAGTCACAAACCGGCTTGCCACTGTCGAGACTCTCCAAGACGGCCAATTCGTAACGATTCCGTTTCAGCAGCTTCACCCACTTGATCATGACCTCCTTACGCTCGGAGGGATGACGCCGTGACCAACTGCCCGAAGCAAATGCCTGGCGCGATTTCTTCACCGCGTAATCGACATCCTCCGTCTCGCAAGCCGCGATGTCGCAAAGCTTCTCGCCGGTGGCCGGATTGAAATTCTCATAGGTCTTTCCAGACCGCGCTCCGGTGTACTTCCCGTTGATCCATGAATTCGAAGGACACGAGATCTCCTTCGCGATGGCATCATACTCTTCCCTGGTCAAAAGATCGCTCATGCTTCTTGTCCTTGAGGTTCACTCACAATGCGACGGACTGTGGTCCGCGCCGTTAAAATTGCGTCGCGCAGTTCGCGCTTCAGTTCCTTCTTCATCGGCCGCAGCGGGAGGCGTACCGTTCCAGCCGGCAGCCCATCGAGCTCGCACCCGTATTTCACACATTGCACAAACTTGCCGCCGCGCTCCAAGACGGTCATCACGGGCAAGAGGGCCTTCATGATGCGCCGGCCTTTCACAAAGTCGCCCTGCACCACGCAGGTCTCGTACAGTGTAATACACTCCGCTCCAAAAAAGTTCCCGGCCGCACAGACCCAGGAACGCGCACCCCACACGAAAAACTCCAGTGCCTGGTCGTCGGCCCCGCAACTCATCTGCAGATGCGGAAACTCGCGCGCAATCATGTGGATCCGATCAACGTCGCCGCTGCTTTCCTTGATCGCGGAAAAATTCGCATTGCGGCTCACCCGCTCAAGAAACTCCCGCCCAAACTCCGTCCCGGATCGCCCCGGGTAGTTGTAAATCACGATCGGGAGCCCGCAGGCCTTGTCCACCGCAAGGGCGTGCTGCGCAAGCTCCTTGTCGTTGGGAACCGAATAGGGCGGCACCGCCAGCAATATGGCCGAAGCTCCGGCAGCACGCCCCTCCACTGCAAACTGACAAACATCTTCCGTCCGGATATCGTTCACCCCTGCGATCCATGGCACGCGCCCTGCAATCACCTCGTGGGCATAGTGGAACTGCTTCACCCGTTCTTCGGGCGTCAGCGCGTAGTTTTCACCCGTGGTCCCGCCAATCACCAGCCCGTGAGTTCCCTGACCGATCAGGTGCTCGATCATGGTGGCGTAGCCGCTCTCATCAATCCCACGATCAGCGTCCATGGGCGTGATCACGGGGGTGTAGATTCCTTCAAAGCGCATGTGCGGGGTCTTTGTTAGCTCCCATTCCGGGCTTTTCAAGCGCCCTGCCAAAATAAAAATCCTCTCTTCCATTCGCCCGGGGCAAGCACCGAATGATTCTCCCTTCGCCCTTGACGACCTGGGATGTGCTCGAAATTTCTGCCGCCCCGCGGCCCCCGAGAGGATCAGGTGCGAACACTCCGGCCAGGGGAAACCCTGAAGGCGGCGCCTCTATTCCCCCAGGGCCTTGTTGCGCTTCGGTCGTAAATCAGGACCTCCTTCCTCCCCATCCCTCGCCAGCCGGAAAATCACCGCCACCGCGGGAATCCTCGCAGTTCCCGAACAACCCTAGGAAATTCCAAAGCGAAAGGGATCTTCCGGATTCAAGATCAAGGTCGCGTCCCCATTGATCCAGCCCGATCCCGTCACCCGCGGAATCACAAGCCCGTCCTCCAACGGTTCCACCGAGCCTTCGAACACCGTATTGAGAATACTGGCTTGCCGCCAAACCTCGCCGGCCACCAGTTCCCCATCGGCATGGAGACAGGCCAACTTCGCACTGGTTCCGGTCCCGCAGGGAGAACGATCATACTCCTTGCCGGGACAAAGAACAAAGTTGCGACTGTCCGCCAGCTTCGGATCTGCCGGAGGGCCAAACACCTCGATGTGATCGATCTCGCCCCCGTCCTTGCCGGTCACTCCGCTCTTCTTCAACTCCTTCCGCACGGCCCAGCTGAATTCGGTGAGAGCTTCGATGTTCTCGACCTCCACCTCTGGACCCTGCTCCTTGATCAGGTAAAACCAGTTGCCTCCCCACGCCACGTCTCCACGCACCAGTCCCCAATCCGGAACGTCCACTTTGACGCCCTTCGCATGGCGATAGCTGGGCACGTTCGCCACCGTCACCCGCCCGTGTTCGTGCAGTTGCACTTCCACCACCCCCACCGGAGTCTCAATTCGATGCACTCCCGGAAAAAGACGTCCCAAGTACGCCAGGGTAACCGTCACTCCGATCGTTCCGTGCACACAGCTGTGCAAACAGCCCACATTGTTGAAGAAGATCACTCCCGTCGCGCAGTCGGGCTCGGTGGTTTCGCACAGCATCGCTCCTACCATCGCATCATGACCCCGCGGTTCGCTCACACAGGCTGTGCGCAGCCAGTCATGCTCTGCAGCAAGACGCTCCTTCTTCTCGGCCAGCGATCCGCTCCCCAGATCAGGCCCGCCTTCCACCACCACTCGGGTGGGCTCACCCTCGGTGTGGGAGTCGATGACGCGCAACATTGTTTCCCTGCTCATGGTCCTTTCCTAGTGCAACACTCTCCCCTCCTCAAGCAAAGCGCCCGGGTGCCAGCTGAGCCAGAGGATAGCTCGGAGCTTCTCCCTTCACAACTTCCGCAACCAATTTTCCGGTGATCGGACCGAGGCTCAGGCCCAACATGGCATGCCCGGAGGCCACGAGGACATCGTCCCGCCCCGGAACGGCCCCCACATAGGGCAGGCCATCCGGCGAACAGGGCCGCAAGCCTGACCATCGCTTCACCCCCTCGAAACACTCCGGACTCAACGCTGGGAACACTCGGCACGCCGCCTTGATGATCCCACTCACCCTCCGTTCATTGATGGAGAGATCGTTACCGCAGATCTCCATCGTGCCCGCGATGCGGAGAGAATCCCCCATCGGAGTCACCGCCACCTTGCCCTCCCCCAAGAGCGAGCAGAGCTGGGGCAATTTGGGAGGATTTTTCAGCGTCATGGAGTAACCCTTTCCCGCCTGCATCGGCACACGCAAATTCAACGTCTTCGCGAGACCCGGAGTCCATGCCCCACCTGCAATCACGATCTTTTTTCCCGCAATCTTCTCTCCGCTCTCCAAGCGAACATGCGAATCACCGACCGCTTCCACTTCGCATTGGTAACGAATCTCACCGCCCAGCTTCCCCAGCTCAGCTTTCAATCCCGCCACAAATCGTCCGGGTTCCATGTGACAATCCTGCTCGTACCAGATGCCTCCCTTCACCCGCATCTCAATGTCCGGATCCAAGACTGCCAGCCGCTTCGGATCACACACCTCGACCTTCAGTCCCAACTCCCGGGCTCGCATCGCCAGATCCGTCTCCTCTGCCAGCAGGGCCTCCGTCTCACACAGCATGAGCAGTCCCCGCTGTTTCAATCCAAAGTCAAACTCGCCTGAGAGCTCGTCAAAAAGTTCACGACTCCCGAGATGCAGATCGCGCAACAGTTCTGCACTCCCAGCCACATGGTTCGCATTGGCATGCCTCACAAACTCCCAACCCCACCGCATTAGATCCAGGCTCAGCCTGGGCCGGACATAAAAAGGACTCTCGCGATCAAGCAGCCACTTCAGCCCCTGGGTCACCACTCCGGTGGCGGCCAAGGGGGTAAAGTGACTGGGAACAACCATCCCGGCATTCTCCCGCGAACAGTTACTCCCATCGATCTCTCCGCGCTCCAGCACCACCACCGAGCGGCCGCTTCTCGCCAAATAGTAGGCACAGCAAAGCCCCACCACCCCACTCCCAATCACCACAATGCGCTCGCGCTCATCTCTCATCGTCACGGCTCAGACTCTAGGAATCCCCTTCCCCTGTGCAACCCTCCCCGCTCAAGAAATTCCGACATCGACAATACCAAGTAATTTCTGATATGCAGATGGTCAACATCTCTTTGCGAAATATGTCTCTGTTGCCCAGGCTCTGTCTTCTTCTTTCCGCCGCCTTGGGCCTCGTTCTCCCTGCGCTCGCCGAGAACCCTAAATTTGCCACCGTCGATGTCTCGCTCGCCTTCGAGTCCTATCACCTGACCGTGGTGGAGAAGGCCAAAATCAAGACCGCCCGCGAGACCTTGCGTCAGGATCCCCGTCACGAGATTCTTAAGCTTCTTCAAGTCGATCTCCGTGAACTCAAGGATCAGACCCGCAACCCGACTCTGACCGAGAAGGAACGGAAGGAGTTCTACCGTCGCTACATGATGAAGAACTACGAACGCGTCTCCCTCAGACGGGAACGGGACGAGCACTTGGCCGAGCAATTGAAGCTCATTAATGAATCGATGGTGAAGAAGACCTACGATCTCCTCGGAAACGTCCGTGCCATCGTTCAAAAGATTGCAGATGGAAAGGGCTTCGACTTTGTTTTTGAGAAAAGTGGGAAAACCAGTTCTCAACTTGCGCCCCTGATCTATATTCGGAACTCAACCGATATCACGGAGCTCGTCATCAAGGAGCTCAATAAGAACAAGCCCGTCGAGAAGGACGTGGCTGCCACGGTGAACCCGTAGTTCCTAGTCCTTCGGCCTGCGCGGCTCAGCTGACTCATGGACGCACTCTGGCAACTCCTCAACAATCCCTTCAGCTGGGGACTGCTGCTCGGGCTCCTGCTCGCAGCCTTCCTATGGAAGTCCGGCCTCACCGCGCGGGGTCACCTCAAGCGAGAAGCCCGCCGACTGCAGGACGAAGGCCGCGAATTGCAGGGGCATCTCAACACCCAGCTCAAACTTAACGCCCGGGGGACCGAAGAGCTGCAGAAGGAGCTCGCTGAGCTGCGTGTTCAGAACGAAAACCTCCGCATTAATGTCGCGACCCTCCAATCCAAGCCTGGGAGGGCCGAACAACGTCAATTCCAGATCACCGAAGCCGCCCTGCGTGGCATGCGGGAGCAGGCACCTGGCTTTGCTCCCGCCTGGGAGCAAGTCCTGCGCACGGCCGAATCCGAGCACGAAAAAGCCGAGGGTGGGTTCAAGAAGCTCGTCAAGAAGGTCATTCCAGGAATCGGAGGATCCCCTGCCGCTCCCGCCAGCGAAGCCGCGCAACCTCTTCCGGAAAAGGAAGAGTCCGACTCCTGATTCCCTCGCTCCCCCGCGCATACTCGCGCCTCACTCTTCGTCCACCGTCTCATCACGCTGATAAATCGGCAACTGGCGGTATGGCACCGTGAATGCCAACACCATCATGGCGGATCCGTAGACGCTGCCTGCTTCACTGACCCAGGATCCATTCTCTTCCTGCCGCCGAAGGTAGTGGGCGTACATCCAGTCTGCATAGGTTTCCCAATACTTGCCTCCCAGCTGAAACATGCCCTGCGCGGAATAGTAGTTCCCATAGTAACCGTGAGAACTTTGAGCCAGGGAGCGATGATTCTTCAGGACAAATTCCCCGGCCTTGATTGTCGCGGGCTTGCCATGCTCGCCGCAGAGCTCGAGACAGAGCAATCCCATTCCCGTGAGCGACTCTTTATGATTGTGGCTATTGCTATAGCCAAAGCAACCCAGCCGTGGATCGTAATGTCGATAAAGATAGGCAACGGCATCCTCAATCGCACGGTCGGGCACAGCCGCCCCGTTCAGCTTGGCGGAGCGCAAGGCCATGAGGGCCCAACCACTGCAAGAGGTATCGCTGTCAGTTGAATGTGGATGATAGCGCCACCCTCCCTGGTGATCTTTCCCCTTGGGGATGCGCTGGGCGTCCAGGATCACTTTCAAGGCCCGAGGGAGGGCCCGCGCAATGCGTTTCTGACGTTCGGGATCCACCATCCCCGAAATTTCAGAGAGAAAGAGGGTGCTAATATTGTGCGCGTACATGGGCCCACTTCCGGCGCTCCCTTCATTAATCACGCCATTGCGCTGCTGACTCTGCAAAACGAAATCAATACATCGATTGATCGTCACTTTATAGCGCCCTTCGGTGGGCGTATATCCCTTCGAGAGAAAGGCCATCGCAACGAGCGAGGGGATCCCTGACGATCCCCCATAAGTGCCCGTAAATTTTCCATCCGGTTGCTGCTCCTTGGCGAGATACTGCAAGGCGCGTTCGACCGCGGGATCAGCCTTTGCTTGCCATTTTGAAAACACGGTCTTTGGAACTTCCTGAGCGGAAGCAAGGGTTGCGCAGAGGACCCATCCCAGCATTCCCATCGCGATTCGTTGAACAGTCATCATCATGTGCAGCAATCAAGTAACTATCGCTCTCCTTTGGCCACTTCCTGGAAGTAGCGCTTCACCAATCCCCGATACTCTTCCGGGATGCCGGACCCGCCACCTCCAGCCACATCAGAGCGCAGGACATCCTTCAGCTTTTCCCAATCCTTGGCACTCACTCCGAGCTTTGCCAACTCGGGAGGAACATCGGATCCCGTCGTGGGGGTTCCGGCCGCATATTGTGCAAGTTCACCCTCTCCTTCAGGCTCCCCTTCCCCAGCTGGCTGTCCCGGTTGTTGCCCCGGTTGGGCAGGCTGTCCTGCTTGCTGACCACTTTGCATGGCCTGCATCGCCTGTTGGGCCGCCTGAGAAAGAGCCTGCGATGCTTTTTGGGAAGCGGCCGCCTGCTGGCCTGCGCTCTGCGCTTTAGAGGCTTGCGAGGCCGCTTGCAGCGCCTCCGAAAGTGACTCGCCCGTGCCAGGCAGTTGATTCGGACTCGGTTGCTGGCCCGCGGCTTGTTGGGCCTGTTGCTCAAACTGGTTGGAGGCTTGTTGCAGAGCATCCGAAGCCGCACTCAGATTTTGCGCCGCTTGGCTGTGCTGCTGCGCCGCCGCCTGGGCCTGTCCCTGCTGTCCCGATTGGGCCGCTTGGCTTGCTTGCTGGCTTCCCTGCTGGGCCTGCTGGGAGGCTTGAGCCATCTCTCCTGATTGACCCTGCAACTGCGGTAGATTCTGAATGGCCTCCGCGAGCGCAGCTGCCTCTGCGGCCTGCAATTCCTGCACCGCTTGCAGAGCGTCCACCAGATTGCCCTCCTCAAGAGCCGCCAACGCTTCCGCCACTCCGGCCTGTCGCTCGGCCAGCTCGGCAAGCTCCGGATCGGCGGCATCACCCTGACCTGCACCCGTCCCTTCGCCCTGACCTTCACCTTCACCCTGACCTTCGCCTTCACCCTGACCTTCTCCTTCACCCTGGCCTTCGCCTTCACCCTGGCCTTCTCCTTCACCCTGGCCTTCTCCTTCACCCTGGCCTTCTCCTTCACCCTGACCTTCTCCTTCGCCTTCACCCTGACCTTCGCCTTCACCCTGACCTTCGCCTTCACCCTGGCCTTCGCCTTCGCCCTGGCCTTCTCCTTCACCCTGGCCTTCGCCTTCACCCTGACCTTCTCCTTCGCCTTCTCCTTCGCCTTCTCCTTCGCCTTCTCCTTCGCCTTCTCCTTCACCCTGACCTTCTCCTTCGCCTTCACCCTGGCCCCGCTCCTCACTGGGGAGGGCAAGGCTCTCCAACGCCTCGG